>CAVYAN010000001.1:0-52943 GCA_963766075.1 uncultured cyanobacterium
CGGCGGCCAGGTGGCGGCCCCAGCGGGTCGCGCTGTCGACCTCGTGCGCGCGAGTCAATGGATAAAGAGGAGGAACGCGCCAAATTCGGTTCTGTATGCGCGGCTCGCTGAATGTCCGCTTCGCTCCAAAAGCGACCGAAATGGTGCGTTGCCGCGAAATGACGCGATGGGCCATAAAAAGACATCACGCCTGCGGTTCGACATAATGAAAGAGACCGCCAATTGAGGCAGCCTCAGACGCGGTCGCGGATACGCCGCACTTTGCCTTCTATAATGCCACGGGCCTTTCGGTGCATCCTGGCCGGCAGGGGAAATGAAAATGACGGATCCGCATCAGACAGCGCGACGCCGGGCAGGTCGCGCGTATTTCGAGTATCTTGCTCCGGTCTGCCTCGCGACCCTTGGCCTCGCATGTGCTGGCCCGGCCGCGTTTGCAGCGGACAAGCCGCCTTTAAATCCTGATCCGCCGTCGTCGCTCACAACGACATCGCGGGTTTCGGCGACCATAGAATTCGGCCTGCCCGCGCTGGCCTCCGCGATCGAGCGCGAAGTCCCGCGGCGTCTCGCCACCATCGACGAAGAGGTCAGATGCGTGCATCGGCGAGTACTGGGCTTCAGGGTCAACGCCAATTGCGACATCTACGGCTATATCGAACGGACCGGGCCGGTCACGCTGTATGGCCGTGGTGACCACGTCATTGGCGCCACTCGCATTTCCGGCGCCGCGGAAGGCCAGGGCGCCAACCGCTTCACCGCCCGTATACGCGGCGAGACCGAAGCCAGCGCTATCGTCGAGGCAGAAGCGCGTCCACAATTGCGCCGCGACTGGTCGCTAGACTTGAATTTCAGCGACGGCTTTCGCTGGAGCGAGCCACCTTATCTCCACGTCCTCGGCCGTGATATCGCGCTTGCGAAATATGCCGAGCCGCGCATTCGCGCGCAATTGGCTAAGGTCCGGTCGCGGGCCGACGCCGCGGCGCGGCGGCTCGATCTGCACGGCAAGGCGGCAGCCGCCTGGCAGCAAGCATTCGAGCCGATCAAGCTCGTCGACGAGCCGCAAGTCTGGTTGCAGTTGACGCCGCAAAGTGCCGCGTTTGCCGGCGTGCGCGCAAACGCAAAAGTCCTTTCAGGATCTCTCGAGCTTTTAGGCTCGGCCGAGACTTTCATTGGCCAAGCACCGCCCGCCGTCACGCCGACGCCGCTACCGCCGCTTGGCACGGGCGTCAACGCGCCCGGCTCATTCGACGTCATCCTGCCAGTGCGCATCAGTTACGACACGCTGCGCGACAAGATCATGCAGGTGATTGCTGCCGCCGCGCCGAAGGGCCAAAAAACCATCCGGGAGGTCCAAATCTATCCGTCGTCGGGCAAGCTGGTGGTCGGATTACGAATGGCAAATTCCTCCGATACTGACGCCAGCACAGGCGAATGGACCTATCTTTCTTGCACACCAAATATCGATCTGGACAAGCAGACGGTTCAGCTCTCCGATCTCGCCGCGGACGGCGCGGACGTCAACACTATCGGCGCAATGCTTGGCGACGACAATCTGCTCGGGCAGTTGCAACAAATGACCAATATCAGCTACGGCGCCGCCTATCAGAACCTGCTGATTGCCGCGAACCAGCGGCTGACCCGACCTTTGAAGAACGGTTTTCGTATGGAAGGAAATCTGACGTCGGCGAAACTCGAGAAGGTCTTGCTGCTCGGTGATGGCTTGAACATCGCGCTTCATGCCAGCGGCGAACTGAAAATCCTATACGGACTCTGATGTTCATGCGTGTTGCCACGTTGCGCCGCGCCAAGCTTCACCTGCTTCCGCACCGTTGCGGATTCGCTCTGGTCGCTGCCCTCTGCGTTATCGTTGGCTTTGCGAGCGCCGCAATGGCGCAGACACCTTTCTATCGGGCGCCGCCCTCGGCCGTCGCTGGCGCTCCGGGCACGCTCGTCCGGCAGGAGCCGATCGGTGGCGCGCCGCTTGGCGCTACGGCCTATCGCGTGCTGTACCGCTCGACCCGGCTGGACGACAAGTCGATCCTGGTCTCAGGCATCGTAATAGTGCCGCCAGGTCCACCGCCGCCTGGCGGCCGCCCGATCGTTGCCTGGGCGCATCCGACTTCCGGGATCGTGCCGCGCTGCGCGCCTTCGCTTGCGATCTTTATCTTCCAGCAGATCCAGGGCCTGCGCTCCATGGTCGAACGCGGCTACGTGGTCGCGGCGACGGATTATCCGGGGCTGGGTACGCCGGGACCCCATCCCTACCTTGTCGGGGTGAGCGAAGCGCGCGCGGTGATCGAACTCGGTGCGCGTTGCGGGCACTTTGTCCGGCGCGGGCGGCGGGACAAGGTTCGTGGTCTGGGGCCATTCGCAAGGCGGGCAGGCGTCGCTCTTCACCGGAATGATCGCTAAGACTTATGCACCCGAACTTGCGCTTCTCGGCGTCGCCGCTGCTGCACCTGCCACAGATCTTGCGACCTTGATGAACGACGACATCGTTACAGTCGGCGGCAGGAACATCACGGCCATGACACTTTGGTCATGGCAGCGGGTCTATGGTGCGGCCATGGACAAGATTGTCGACATCCGCGCCGTGCCCGTGATCAATCGCCTTGCTCAGGAATGCGTCGAAGGGCCCTTCGACCTAGTCATGCGCCAGCGCACCGAAAAGCCACTAGAGCAGTATTTCCTGGCCACGAAGGGTCCCGGCGATTTGGAACCCTGGCATTCGCTGCTGGCCAAGAACACGCCCGACACATTAATCCCCGAGATACCCATTTTTGTTGCGCAAGGGGCGCGAGATCTCATTGTTCGCCCGAAAGTTACGCGGGATTATGTCACCAAACTCTGCAGCGCCGGCAGCAAGGTAAGAATGCTTACCTTACCGAACATAGGCCATGGCAGGGCAGCCCAAGCCAGCGCGCTTGTGGCAGTCGATTGGATGACAGACCGATTTGACGGTAAATCACCTCCCGACGATTGCGGGAGATAAACAAAGACTCCGCGGGATGGATGTCGAACAGGTTTGCGGGCTCGCCCGACCCAAGCGACTGGGAAAAACGATGACGATGCGACGTCGCGAGTTCCTGACCGCAGGTGCCACGGCCGCGGCTGCGGCCGTGCTGTCAGTTGATGGAACCGCTCAGCAAGCCGCCGCCGGCGAAGACCACTCTGTCGGCGACTTTATTCTGCGACGCACTGAAAACGGCTTGCAAATTCTCCACAAGGACAAATCTGACCGGATCCTTTGGGAGACCGTGCCAGACGGCACCTTCATCACGGCCGAGACCGCGATGGCCGACATCAAGGATTTCGGCACGCCGATGGGCTTCTTTTCGATCACCGACTCGGTGTCAGCTACTTACGAGAAACCAACGATCGATAAGATCGAGGTCGTGGGAGACACAGTCACGGTATCCGGAAAGCTGGCGGGCGTTGCGGGCAGCGTTCAATACAAGCTCGGATTCGAAGCCCTCTCGACGACAAGCTTACGCTTCATCATCAGCGCTGATGGATCGAACGCGTCGAATATAAACCGCATCACTCTGCAAGCCGCGTCGGTCGCGGACGAGGGATTTTTCGGCTTCGGTGAACAACTCACGTATTTCAATCAGAAAGGTCACGTCCTGCCGGTCGTCGTGCAGGAGCATGGTGTCGGTCGAGGTCGGCCGATCGTCACGCAGCTTGTCGATCTGTTTGCCAGTCAGGGCGGAGGAAGTCCTTACATCACTGAAGCACCGGCCCCGCATTTCATAACAAGTCGCCTGCGGTCGATGTATCTCGAGAACTCGGAATACAGCACGTTTGATATGCGGCTATTCGATCGGGTCGTCCTCAAGGTCTGGTCGGGGACCATGACCGGCAAAATTCTCTACGGAGAGACACCACTCGACCTCATCGAGTCCTATACCGAGTATTCTGGCCGAATGCGTGCGTTGCCTGACTGGGTGCATTCGGGCGTCATCCTCGGTGTCGTCGGCGGCATTGCTGCGGTGCGGGCTAAGCTCGATAACGCGCGTAAGGCCAACATCCCCGTAGCTGGGCTTTGGATCCAGGACTGGGTCGGCATCCGCATCACGCCGGTTGGCACGCAGCTGTGGTGGAACTGGCAGCTCGACGAAACTTACTATCCTGGCTGGAAGGAACTCGTGGCCGACCTCGAAAGCCAAGGCGGCCGAATGCTCATCTACATCAACCCGTTTCTCAGCACCGAGCCGGGTCACGATTCACTTTTCGCCGAGGCGAAAGCAAAAGGCTATCTCGTCAAGAATGCCGACGGTACGCCATTTCTCAACAAGAATTCGAATTTCTACGCGGCGCTGCTCGACCTCAGCAACCCGGAGACGCGGACCTGGATCAAGAACGTCATCAAGACGGAAATGATTGGAAAGGCCGGTGCCTCAGGATGGATGAACGACTTCGGCGAAGCAATGCCCTTCGACGGCAGGATCCACGAGGGCAACCCTGCGGTATGGCACAACCGCTACCCTGAGGAGTGGGCGCGCGTGGCGCGCGAGGCGATCGAAGAATTGGGACGGGGCGACGAGATCCTATTTTTCGATCGCTCCGGCTTCACGCGCAGTCCCAGCTACGCGACGCTCTTCTGGCTCGGGGATCAACTTCAAAGCTGGGACGAGTTCAGCGGGATAAAGACAGCTGTCGTCGGTCTTCTTTCCGGCGGCGTATCAGGCTTCAGCTTGCTGCATAGCGACACGGGCGGCTACGACAGTTTCCAGTTCAAGCTCCTTGGCAAGGAAATACCCATTCTCGTACGCACACCGGAACTGCTAATGCGGTGGACCGAATTGAACGCCTTTACCGCAGTCTTGCGTACACATGAGGGGCTTGAACCGTCGGTCGCAACCCAATTCGATGCGAGCCCAGAGACCCTGGCCGGGCCACTTCCGCCCCTTCTGCTTGGGTAATCGTGTTGCCCGGAATCACCGCCGTCATCGCCTGAATCGGCACAATTTGGCCCCGCACTACAATCGACTCAGCCACGATCCGCGCCCCCCGATCCTCCGGCTTCAGCTTAATCACCACCGGAGAATTGGCGGGAACAACTTCATTGCCTGCGGTGTCAAACAGTGGCTGAGCCAGGGGTACCGTCAACGGATAATCTTGTTTTTGCCCCACATCTACTGTGAGGTTACCAGGCAAGCTAATCACGACACCCGCAGTTTGGGGAATGGTGACACCGGATTGAGCCTTCACCATAACGGTGGGTTCAGCCACCGCAGGCAAGGCCACCGCACCGCAGAGGGAAAGCGTCAGGGCCAGATTTAACCAGGTACGAGATTGCATAAAAAGTCTCCTTATTGAGGCGTGTAGGTGGGGGTGTGGACCCCGTTCACTGCATCCATAGGGAAGACTTTCGTCGGTTATGCAATCCCATGTATCCGCTCAGACTCTCCCTCCCGCTCCCAGTCACTCTTCCAGATACCCTATTTTCGCGTGGGCCTATTTTGCACTGGCTCAGGAATTGTCACATCGATCGCCGTCACCTTCCCCGCAGGCACCAAACTGCTCAGGGGCGGCTGCATATCCTGCTCCTTACCCACCACCAGTGTCACCAAATTCTCTGGCTTCAGATAGGTTTTGGCTACCCGCTGGACATCGGCCCGAGTCGTGGCCTCAACCCCCTGGCGATAGCGAAAAATAAAATCCGGAGGATAGCCAAAATATTCATAGCGCATCAGCCGTGCCAAGGTTTGGGCCGGTTCTTGGAAATTGAAAATGAAGGAATTCAAAACCGAATCCTTGGCGACGGTCAGTTCCGCCTCGGTGATGGGATCGGTCCGAATGCGGTCAACTTCGGCTACGAGACTACGGATAAAGGGCACCGTAGCCGAGGACCGGGTTTGGCCGCCCGCCACAAATAGTCCTGGATAATCAAATTGAGGACTCCACAGGCCATACACGCTGTACGCCAAGCCCTGGCGCGATCGCACCTCATTAAACAACCGTCCGCCAAATCCATTCAGCACCTCGTTCATCACCGACAGAGCCGCATAGTCCGGACTATTCAACTGTCCGCCCAGGTGCCCCATTTGAATCGTGCTTTGGGTTAACTGGGGCTGATTGACGAAAAACACACCCTGGGACTCGGCTTGCCGCACCAAGGGCAACGTGGGCATGGCCGCCGGACTCCCCGTGGGCTGCCATGCTCCAAATTGCGCTTCAATGCGACGGCGCATCGTTGGACTATCAAAATCCCCCACAATTCCCAGCAGCATGTTCTGGGGCTGAAAATATTGCTGATGGAATTGCACTACATCCGATCGCGAAATCTTGTCCAGGGTGGCATATTCCAGCGTGCGGGCATAGGGACTGCTAGCCCCGTAAACTAATTTCTGAAACTCCCGCCCAGCAATGGCATTGGGGTCATCATTCCGCCGCGCAATACCCCCGCGCAGTTGGGTTTTGGCCAAGGTCATTTGGTCCGCAGCAAAAGCCGGAGACTGCACCACCTCCGCAAACAGATTGAACACGGCATCCAGATCCTCCGTCAGCGCACTAAAGCTAGCACTGCCAGACGTTTCACCGATCCCCGTTTCCACCGAAGCCGCCCGTTGCTCCAGGAAATTATTCAGGTCTGCCGCCGAAGTTTTCTGGGTACCGCCCGTCCGCATCACCGTGCCGGTCAAACTCGCAAGGCCAACTTTATCGGCGGGTTCCAGGCGATCGCCCGTCCGAATCAGTAGCCTCCCTCCCACCAAGGGCAAATCATGATCCTCCATCAGATACACCGTCAGGCCGTTCGCCAGCCGAAACCGGGTATAGTCCGGCAACCGAATTTCCGGCAGTGGGGGAAAGGTCAGCTCAGTATAGTGTTTAGGCACTGGGGCCGGGACTAATCCTGACTGGGCCGACCGCGCCCCGGCTGGCCCGAGGGCCAGAAACAGCAACAACAGCGGCACAATCACCAAACAAAAGCCAACAATACTGACTTTGGCAATCCGGCTAACTTTAGTAATCCGGCTGGAGGACGAAGGAGTGGACATGATCAAGTTTTCCAACGGAAAAAGGATGGGCAACAGTCGCCATCCTATTCTGGACGATTCCGATGCAAAATTAAAAATGCCAAATTAAGCGGCTCGCTCCCTCTTGCAGACAGCCCCCGCCCAAACAGGCATCACCCTCCGCCCCCTAACCTTTACGGCCCAGAACATCACCCCAGTGCATGTTCAATTTTTAATTCTTAGCCCCTGGCCAATGGTGGGCATGCCAGTGGCGCGCAATGTCCACCCGGCGGCACAGCCACACGCGATCGCGTTGCTGCACATAATCCAAGAAGCGGGCCAACGCGGCGGCGCGTCCAGGTCTGCCAACCAAGCGGCAATGCAGCCCCACGCTCATCATCTTGGGGGCCGTTTCCCCTTCGGCATACAGCACGTCAAAAGCATCCCGCAGATACGCAAAAAACTGGTCGCCAGAATTAAAGCCCTGGACTGAGGCAAACCGCATATCGTTGTTGTCCAGGGTATAGGGGATAACCAGATGAGGCTGCCCGTAGTCATGCACCCAGTAGGGCAAATCATCGGCATAACTGTCGGCATCGTAGAGAAAGCCGCCCGCTTCGACCACCAGCTTACGGGTGTGGGGACTGTTCCGCCCGGTATACCACCCCAAGGGCCGGCTGCCCGTCACCTCGGTATGAATGGCGATCGCCTTTTCCAAATGCTCTCGCTCCGCCGCTTCACCAAAATATTTGTAGTCAATCCAGCGGTAACCATGGCTAGCAATTTCCCAGTCGGCCTCGTTCATGGCCGCGACAACCTCGGGATTGCGGGCCAAGGCCATCGCCACGCCGTACACCGTCACCGGAATTCCCCGTTCGGTAAAGAGGCGGTGCAAACGCCAAAACCCGGCCCGACTGCCATACTCATAGCAGGATTCCATATTCATGTGCCGTAGCCCCTCCAGCGGGACCGCACCGACAATTTCCGACAAAAACGTTTCCGAGGCGCTGTCGCCATGCAGGATAGAGGTTTCGCCCCCTTCCTCATAGTTGATCACAAACTGCACCGCCACCCGCGATCGCTGCGGAAACTGCGGGTCAGGCGTTTGCCGACCATACCCCACCATGTCGCGCGGATAAGACATACGCAAAAGTCACCCTGCAAAAATTAATCAGATAGAAGCCCCAGTAATTTACCCAAACTAGGCAGAATTAATGGGGCTAAAGACGCAGTTAGGAGGTATCTCAGTGGTTAGCGTAACTAGAGAATTTCTAGAGCATGCATCTTTTAATAAGTTCTTAATATCATGGTCCCGGCATTCCGGCGTCGAGGCGGGCTGGAGGCAAATGGATCGGGCGACAGCGTGGATTGTGAGGGCATCGCCGCTGTGCGATTAGCACCCAAGGCCCCCACAGTCATAGTCCCCTATGCCACAATCGATAGGTCACATCACCGGCCACGCCCCCAGCCACACCCCCAGCCAAGCCACGAGCCACACTACGGTAAGAGACATGTTAGGCACCCTGCTGCACCAACGCTACAGAATCATCCAAGTACTGGGCAGTGGCGGGTTTGGGCAAACCTATTTGGCCGAGGATACCCAGTCATCGCCGCTGCGACCTTGCGTGGTGAAGCACCTGAAACCCAGCCGCCAGGATCCCGAATTTCTGGCGATCGCGCGGCGGCTGTTCAGCACAGAAGTGGAAACCCTGCGAAAAGTGGGGAGTCATGATCAAATTCCGGCCCTACTGGACAACTTTGAGGTGGACCAGGAATTCTATTTGGTCCAAGAATATATTCCCGGCTCACCCCTCAGTCAGCTTTTAGGCACGTCTCCCTGGCCTGAAGCCGAGGTAATCGTCCTGATCGAAGATATGCTGCGGGTGCTGGATTTTATCCATTGCCATCAGGTGATCCACCGGGATGTGAAACCCAGCAACATTATTCGCCGACAATCAGACGGTAAATTTGTGCTGATTGATTTTGGTGCTGTCAAGGAAATTCAGACTCAAATTACCCGCACCGCTGGCCAAACCGATCACACCATCGGCATTAGCACCAAGGGCTATGGCCCCAGTGAGCAGTTGATGGGCAAACCTCGCTACAACAGTGATATCTATGCCCTGGGGATGACGGCCATTCAGGCATTAACAGGATTACAGCCCACCCAATTGCCCACCCATCCTGATACGGGGGAAGTGATTTGGCAGGATCAGGCGATCGCCAGCCCCAAGCTCCGCGCCATTTTAGACACTATGGTCCGCAGCCATTTTAGCCAGCGCTACCCCTCAGTCGCCGCCGTGCTGCAAGCCCTCGACGCCACCTTTATCCCCACGGACAGCACCCAAATCCCCCACAGCCAAATCCCCTTAACCGAACTGAGCGCCGAGCAGCTAACCCAGACACAGCCGAACCCCATCCCTAAAACCACTGCGCCTGCACCCTGGTGGGTTGTGGGTGTCGCCAGCATCGTGATCACGGGCCTAGTGGGAGGACTGCGGCACCTCGGTGGGTTGCAGCCCTTGGAATTGGCCCTCTGGGATCGACTAGCGCAAATCAGTGCCGATCCCGGTCCCGACCCGCGCCTATTAATCGTCGGCATTACCGATGCCGATATTGCCGTCCAGAAGCAATTCCCCCTCTCGGACCAGGTCGTAGCCCGCACCCTACAAACCGTGCAGCAATACCAGCCGCGCGCCATTGGTTTGGCACTGCTGCGAGACGTACCCCAGGCCCCCGGTCGTCAGGCATTACAAGCTGCGCTTCAGAGCACCCACGCCGTCATCATTGCCAACAATTTCACCACAGCGACAGCCTTAAAAACGCCGCCCTTGGGCCTGCCCTTGGAGCGTATTGGCTTTAATGACGTTCTACCTGATGCGGATAGTGTCATTCGGCGAAGCTTGTTGTTTGCGGATGTGACGTTGGACCAAGGACAAGTGATGACGGTCTCGTCCTTTGCCTTGCAGGTAGCCCTCGCGGCCCTCGCACCTGCGGGTGTCACTCTGTCCAATCATCCCGCAACGCCCGATACGATCCGTTTGGGCAAAGCCACGTTTCGGCCCTTGGAAACCCATGGCGGCGGCTACCAAAATCTGGATGCGCGAGGCTACCAAATTCTGATGCACTATCGGGGCAGAACTGTTGCCCCCCAGGTTAGCCTCACCCAATTGCTCCAAGGGCAAGTGGCCCCCGAACAGATCAAAGACAAAATTGTCCTCATTGGCACTACGGCGGTCAGCGGGCGAGATTTGTTTTTAACACCGTACAGTGCCATTGAGCCGGAGACACCCCGTATGGCTGGTGTAACGGTCTATGCCCAGATGCTGAGCCAAATTTTGAGTGCCGCATTGGATGGCCGATCGCTGCTGGCAGTGTGGCCCGATGACCTAGAACTGCTGTGGATCGGCGCATGGGCGATCGCAACAGGGCTAGTGGTTCGACGGGTACGACACCCATTGATGGCGGGTTTAGTGGCTATAGCGGCCCTCGGGTTGCTGGGCAGTGCTGGAGCTGGCCTTTTTTTCATGCAGCACGTTTGGGTGCCGTTGGCCGCTCCGGCGATCGCACTGCTGGGCACAGGGGCGGCGATTGCACTTTACTCCGCCTCGCGGTCCGTTTAACCCTAGAATTTTTAGGGTTGTTCCGGATGCGGTTCAAGCCCCTCGCCTGCCCTGGTACGCAATGGACGGCATCGGTTTAGGGACGGCGTCGGTTTAGGGACGCACATATTGCCGCCGATCGCCCAGCAATTCGGCAGTGGGGAAACCGGAGCGATCGCCCTCAATTTTCAGTAAGCCATTCAGCATAGTCGCTGGCGGCACCTTGTGGGGCCAAGCAAAGGCATGGCGAAAGGCGGATTGCTGACAGGCTTCCAGTTCTGCAAAGCCGATGATGTCGTAGGTCAGTAGATTTTCGTACTCAAAGGGCAACCGAACATTATGCAGGCCCGCGTTATCGGTGCAAATAGCAATATCAACTCCGGCATCAAAGCAGCGATCGAACACAACTTTCAACTCGGAAATATCCTTCATCGTGCCGGTTTTAGGATACGTCGAGGGGCAAACTTCCAGGCACTGGCCCCGCTGGGCGACTTGCTTCAGCAAATGGGGCTGTTTCAGGGGAATCTGGATGCCGTGGCCAATCCGCATCAGGTAGGGAAGCAGCGCTTCATGGCAGCCATCGGGGGTTTCGTACAAATGGCCTGTGGTGTTAAGGCCCAGCGATCGCGCATAGGCATACAACTCCACATATTCATCCATGCGCTCGGCATAGTGGTTATCACCCCCCGCCAGATCGATCGCGCACACATACTGCCGCGACTGGGCTGCCAAATCGACGATCGCCCGATTCACCGCATAGGGCAAACGGGCGTGCATGCAGAGGATTTGACTCGTGACAATCGGATATTCGATCAATTGGCTGGCTTTGCCAACAATTTCGACAATTTCGGCCATGCGATCAATCCGCTCTATTTGTCCCAAATGCTCCGGTGTGCGCAGGTAGGGGGTATAGCGCAGTTCTAAATAGGCCAGGTTTTCAAAGATGTAGGCTCCCCGCATCAGGCGATAGATAAAGTAGGGCAACGCCTCGGCGGTTTGCACCCCTTCCACCAGGGTATGCAGCTCCAAGTATTCGTCCAGGGTGTTGCGCGGGCGCGTGTAGAAGTCCTCGAAATCCGGATAGTCCACAAACCGACTGATCAAATCAGAATCATGCTGCTGCAAATAGCGCCACAGAATTCTGGGTACAACAGAACCGCCTAGGTGGCGGTGAAGTTCCGCATATAAAGCCACAGGCACCTCTATTTATTTAGGATGGAAGATATTTAGAATGGGAGAAGTAGCAATCGATACCGTTCTGGATAGAACTGGACAGAGGCGAATCAGCGATCGCCTGTGGGAGTTGGACGACAAACGTCTACTGAATAAGGGGCATTATCCGCAGACGATCCAAACCCTGGGGTTTCAAATCGTGCAGAACTTAAATAGCGGAGAATTCAAAAACAGTGGAGAATTCAAAAATAGTTTCAGTTCAGCTTTCCAGGAATTCCTGTACGGCCCGATTTTACGCATTTGACATATCTTAACGAACTCTTTCTCAAAATGCTTGTGTTCTCCGATGACTTCTACAACAAAATCAATTTCACAATCGGCAGGAAGTCTAGCGGCAGGAAGTCTAGTGGTGAGTGATGTACGCGATTCGCTTCGGTTGATACGCGATCGCGCCAATCCACCTTTTGAGCGCTTATTCTTGCCACACAACGCCATTATCGGATTTTGAGCACGCTATCCTAGATCGGCTACAGCGTAGTTATAAGAAGTAGTTATAAGAAACAGTATTGAACCCGCTCCGCCAGAAGAATTTTATTCTATAAAAATAGAATACTCTCCTGCCCTTAAGTCCCCAAAAACATCTACCCCAAAACACCTGAACAGTAGGCCACAGGCAAAATTAACCCTGAAAGTGGGCAAAGTCCCCATCAGGAGAGGTGCTGTACCCAATTACACGTAGCGGGTTGAGCAAGCTTGTGTAGAGTGTAAAAGGTGTTTTTTGGATAAGTGCGATGGATTGGTTGCTGTCCTCGTCGAGTTGGGTGTCTGGGGGGGCAGGGCCCCTGGGGGGACACTGTGCCCCAGTCTTGGCCACGGTGGAAGCAGAAAGTGCCCCGCTCGTTCTAGCGGGTGTTTTGCTCAGTTTAGTAGTGGTCTTCTTTGCCAGCAAGGTGGGGGGAGAACTGTGCGCCCGAATTGATTTGCCCCCGGTGCTGGGCGAGCTGGTCGCTGGGGTGGTGGTTGGCATTTCCGCCTTGCACCTGCTGATTTTTTCAGACGGCGGTGCCATTAGCGGCAGCGATTCGGCCCTGATGCAGTTTCTGCAAACCTCGGCCCACTTGAGTCCAGAAGCCTTTGACTATGTATTTCAGGCCCAGGGCGAAGTGATTTCCGTCCTGGCGGAATTGGGCGTGGTGATTTTGCTGTTTGAAATTGGCTTGGAATCGGATTTGAAGGAACTGCTGCGCGTAGGTCCCCAGGCGACGACCGTGGCGGTGGTGGGGGTGGTGATGCCCTTTGTGATGGGTACGGCGGGATTGATGGGGATTTTCCACGTCCCCACGATTCCGGCGATTTTTGCGGGGGCGGCGCTGACGGCCACCAGCATTGGCATTACCGCTAAGGTCCTCTCGGAAATTGGCCGACTGACGTCGCGGGAAGGTCAGATCATCATTGGTGCAGCGGTGATGGATGATGTGCTGGGAATTATCGTGCTGGCGGTGGTAGCAAGTTTGGCACGGGATGGCCAGGTGGAAGTGGGCAATGTCATTTACTTAATTGTCAGTTCGGCGGTGTTTTTGGTGGGGGCAATTTGGCTAGGGCGGTTGCTGAGTCCGGCGTTTGTTGGTTTGGTGGATGGGTTGCAGACGCGCGGAAAATTGCTGCTGGCCTCGCTGATTTTTGCATTTTTGCTGTCCTATGTGGCGCAAATTATCCACCTGGAGGCGATTTTGGGGTCTTTTGCAGCGGGGTTGATTTTAGCGGAAACCGAAAAGCGTCAGGAATTAGAGGCACAGATTAAGCCGATCGCGGATATGTTGGTGCCGATTTTTTTCATTGTGGTAGGGGCACGCACCGATGTGGGTGTGCTGAATCCCTTTGTGCCGGAAAATCGGGAAGGGTTGCTGATTGCATCGTTTCTGATTTTGGTGGCGATCGCGGGCAAAGTGGTGACTGGGTTAGCGGTGTTTGGCCAAGCCGGAATTAATCGGCTGGCGATCGGGGTCGGCATGATTCCCCGCGGTGAGGTGGGGCTAGTGTTTGCCGCAGTGGGGACAGCCAGCGGCGTATTATCAAAGTCGCTAAATGCCGCGATCATTGCCATGGTGATTTTGACAACGTTTGTTGCGCCGCCACTGCTGCGGGTTGTGTTTTCCAAGGGGGATGCGGCTTTGGGCGATGCGGTGCCGCAAGGGGGGCAAGATAGCTAAGTCAGATCACGCAGCAACGCCACGCTGGCTGGGGCAGAAAGGCTACCGTGAATTGGCTTGCTATCCAGAGTCGCAATTACCAGGATCGCAATTACCAGATCGCAATTACCAGATCGCAATTACCAGATCGCAATTAAGCGCCCAGTGTTGCCATGGCCGCAGCCACCTGACTGGAAACGAAGGGCAGGATTTCCGGATTGGCGCTATGCGCCTCGCCTTCAGTAAAGACCACCAGCAAGTAGGGCAGTGTGTTGGGCAATTCGATATAGGCGGCATCATGGCGCACGCGACTCATCAGTCCTGCCTTAGACCAGACGTGGGCGCTGGCCGGAACCCCAGCGCCGATAAAGCCCGTCACTTGATTTTCGGGATCCGCCGCGAGATCCTTGGGGTTGAGCGATCGCCGCATTAACTCCAACATCTTCTGCGATCGGCCCGCCGAAGCCGCTACCCCACCAACAATGCCGTGGAGCAACCGCGCCGTCGCGATCGTCGTCAACATATTGCGATTCTCGAAATGCTCTCCATAGAAGGCCCGTTCCCGCCCATAGGGACCATCGCCCCAGGTCTTCTGACACACATTAATCGTCGCGAACTCGGGCCACTGGAACGATTGCAAGTATTGGTTAACCAACTGCCGTTGGCGCTGCCAGGTGGCAAAGGGCTCCGGAGGCAGCTCTGGCCCACTCGTCGTGCCCGTTAGCACATCCACGACCAATCCCGTCCCATCATTACTGGAATCGACGATCATATCTCGAATGGCCCGCTCCAGTTCTGGCGAGGGCTGCACCATGCCCTGCTCCAGCCATTCATGAATCGCCACCAAATAAAATAGCTTAACCACGCTGGCGGGATAAATCAGCTCCACCCCGCGATAGCTGAAGCCACGGGGTGAATATTTCCAAAATTCCGCTGGTGTAATGGCACCGCCGGTATTGATGGGGGCATGGGCATCGTAGACCAGCCAAGTCAGGGCAATTTGGTTCCGGGCAAGACTAGGAAATGCCGCCCAGGTGGTTTCCAGGATGCGATCGCCCCAGTGCTCCAATGCCTCATTTTTATGAAAAAACATCACGCCCAATTCCGCAGTGAAAGACCGCTTCTTATATTACGCAATGTTCAACTTAAATCGTGTTAAGGAGGACAGGGGAATTACCTGTGACATCGCGATGCCGCCAACCTGATCCGCAACTCCTGACCGGCCAACCCCTAACCCACCAAGAAAAGGGAAACCGGAAATCTGGTTTCCCTTTTCTCGGCAGCAGCCTGAGGCAAAGAACAGTGGACAAGAGACGCACCGAACGTCCTCTGTTTCCTGCCTCCTGCCTCCTACCTAAGAGGGGGTCCTATGGTTCTGGCGCATTTGTTCCTTCTGTTGCCGTTGGGCGGGCGTGAGCACGGCATCCATTTTTTGCCGAGTCTCGGTGCGGACTTGCTGCATGCGAGCCTTCTGATCCGCTGTCAAGTTCAACGATTCCCAAACTTGGCGATGCTGTTTGCGATCGCCCTTCGCCGCGGCCAATTGCGCTTTTTGGGTTGGGGTCAGAATAGCATCGATTTGGGCCTTACTCGCTTCTCGAATGCTCTTGAGTTGCGCTTTTTGCGCCTCCGTGAGGTTTAATTTGTTACCGCCACCCCGATGGTGCATTTCTCCCGTCGGGGTGGCGGGGGGTGCCGATTGTGCCAAGGCCGGCACAATGGTCCCTACGGCGATCGCTAACGAAGCGGCAGCAGCCATCAGCGGTAAAGCCTTAGCAGCAATATCATTTTTTTTGAAGAGGGGCGTTAAATGAACAGCCATAGTAGCTCCTAGAGAGTATTGCGTGATTGAATGTGCTTTGTCGAACGCTTCTTGGTTCGATAGTCTTATCCTAGGCCATGGCTAAGATCACCACCTGATGCAAACGTCCCGATGTTTGTGGGACTAAAGTCCTAGTTGGCTTTCTTGCTATCGCTAACGTCATAGAACATGGCTGTTCAAGAGACCGCTGATCACCCAGGCTGTTAGAGTTAATAGGTGTGATTTAAGGCTAGGCTAATAGAAGGCTAAGCTAATAGAAGGCTAAGCCGTTGGTCAGCACCAGTCCTCGATCTGGCTGTCTCGAACTGGCCGTAATGAATAGGTCCGCAATGAATACGATCAGAATCACTGAAGTAAAATAAAATTCGAGTGACTGTCCATGAATAATGGCTGGATTTATGTCGATCGCATTGCTGCTACGGCTCAGGGGCAAACTGTTTTAGAGTATTACTGCGATCGCTATGCCCACTCCAGTCGCACCCTCTGGCAAGACCGCATTATGGCGGGCGAAATCCAGCTCAACCACCGCCCCACCGCTCCCAATGTCGTTCTACAATCGGGACAAATCCTGACCTATCACCGCGCTCCTTGGCAGGAGCCGGAGGTTCCCCTCGCCATCGACATTTTGCATGACGATGCTGATGTCTTAGTTGTCGCCAAGCCAGCAGGGTTGCCCGTGCTGCCTGGAGGTGGCTTTGTGCAAAATACCCTGTGGTGGCAACTGCAACACCAGTGGGGCTATGCCAACACCTACCCAATTCATCGCTTGGGCCGGGGCACCTCCGGTGTGCTGCTGCTGGCCAAACATCGACAGGCACGGGCATGGCTAAGCCAGCAAATGCGCGACCACACCGCCTCGCGGGCGGGCAGCGATCGCCCCCTGCGAAAAATCTACCGAACAGTGGTGACGGGTGTGCCTGAGTCCGATTGCTTCACCCTGACCCATCCCATCGGCAAGCGTCCCCATGCCACTCTAGGCTATCTCTACGCTGCCCAGGACGATGGCCTACCGGCCCAAAGCGATTGCCGCGTGCTGCGCCGCGATGACCAGACTGCACTACTGGCGGTCCAAATCCACACAGGCAGACCCCACCAAATTCGCATTCACTTAGCGGCGGCGGGCTTTCCCCTGATGGGGGATCCGCTGTATGCGATCGGTGGCATCCCTCACATCGATAAACCTGCCGCCAACGGAGAGCTGCCGGTTCCTGGAGACTGTGGTTATCACCTGCACGCCATGCAGATTTCCTTTGTGCATCCCCGGGGCCATGACCTGACAATCACGGCTCCGCCACCCGCCATCCTCGCCCATGGCAACGAATAGTCCCCCAGAATTCCCCTGTGCGCACCCTAGGGATTTTCCCGCAGGCGTAGTGTATAAGATGGACGACGATCCTTGGCGTAGGAGCCCACCCAAATCCGATAGGTCCCCGCTAACCACTGTCCCGTGATGCCAGGATTTTTGTCCTCATCATCGTCATTGCACCAGACCCCGCCGGGACCCTTAATCACAACAGAAGTATCTTCCGGGCTTTGCACCTTTAGGCTCAGGGAATTAAAAAAAGCCCCGAGAACGAGCGTTTGATCGGGATTGCCTTCCACATAGCCAGTGCAGTCCCCAGTGGCGGTGGTGGCTGCTCCCGCCACACTTGCGGCAGGCACAGTTCCACCGCCCGTACCCCGCAAAACTATGGGATTCGGGGAAAACCCGGGACTAATCGCCCGCTGGGCCCGGGCAGGAGCGGTGATGACGATCGCAGCAAAACTGGCTAGGGCGATCGCCCCCCCAGCCAATGGGCAGAACTTCAGGGCAGAGTACATCATTAGAGCAGTTATACGACAGGGTGAGAAAATTATGAACGAACAAGAGCATCCAATTCCAGAGACGCCTGGACCATCAGAGAGTTCCCCAGCCAGCAGTTTTCCAGCCGCCTAGAGCCCTCTGAGACAGCAGACAGATCAGGTGGAAGTGGGGGTTTTCTTCGTGGTGGTTGTCTTCTTCGTGGTCGTTTTCTTTGTAGTCGTGGCCTTCTTGGTGGTCGTTTTTTTGGCCTCTGTTTTAGGCGTTTTAGGGGTTTTTGCGGTGGTCGCCTTGCTACCTTTCTTGGTGCCCGCTTTTGCCGCGATCGCCTCCAGGGCTGTCGCCATGGAAATTGCCTCTACCGTTTCGCCTTCAGGCAAGGACGCATTCACCTTACCGTACTTAATATAAGGACCATAGGGACCATCGTAGATATTCACCGGCTGCTCATCGTCCGGGTGCAAGCCAATTTCGCGGAGGGGTTTCGCCGCCGCCCGCTTGCCTCGGCCCACTTTGGGCTCTGCCAGCAAGGCCAGCGCCCGCTCCAGTTGAATGGTTGTCGCATCATCCCCCCCTTTCAGCGAGCGATAATCCTTCCCGTCTTTGCCCTGGTCATGCACAATATAGGGCCCAAACCGACCCAGGCTAGCCTGAATCCGCCCTCCCGTTTCCGGATGAACCCCGAGGGTGCGGGGCAGCGACAACAACCCCACAGACAACTCCAACGTGAGGGTGGCAGGCGTGACCCCCTTGGGCAAAGAAGCTCGCTTGGGTTTTGGGTTTTCCTCCGTGGCTTCACCCAATTGGACATAGGGTCCATAGGTTCCCAAAAGAATATAGATTGGTTCGCCCGTTTCTGGGTGGAAGCCGACTTTATCCGGGCCTTCGGTTTTTTGGCGCAGCAGCGTTTGCACTTGCTCGGGGTCGAGATCGGAAGGGGTTAAATCCTTGGGGATCGTAGCTTTGACGATTTCGCCGTCGGTTTCGACCTCGATGTAGGCCCCGTAACGGCCAATGCGGACTTTGGCATCCAGGTTTTCGAGGACCACCGTGCGAGCAGCCGTGGGATCAATGTGGCTTTCCTGCTCACGCACTTGGGTTTCGAGGCCAGCATCTCCCAAATAGAAGTTCTTCAGGTAAGGCAGCCACTGCACTTCGCCTGTAGAAATATCATCCAGGGTGCGTTCCATCCGGGCGGTGAAGCTGGTGTCCACTAAGTCGGGAAAATGCTTTTCCAGCAGCGCGGTGACCGCAAAGGCGGTGAAGGTGGGCACCAGGGCATTGCCCTGGAGTTGGGCATAACCGCGATCGATGATGGTGCCAATGATACTGGCGTAGGTGCTGGGACGGCCAATGCCTTCGCCCTCCAGCATTTTCACCAAGGATGCCTCGGTGTAGCGAGCGGGCGGTTGAGTATCGTGCTTCAGGGCATCGAGATCGCGGCAGGCGAGGCGATCGCCCCCCCGCATCGCAGGCAGGATCACTTCCTGATCTTCAATGGCGGCGTTGGGATCGTCGGAGCCTTCCACATAGGCCCGGAAAAAGCCAGGGAAATCGATACGCTTACCGCTGGCTCGGAAGCCCGCATCTTCAACCTGGATCAGCACGGTCACCATAGTCTGGCGGACTTCAGCCATTTGGCTAGCGACGGTCCGCTTCCAGATCAGGTCATACAGACGGAACTCCCGATCCTTGAGGCCGGTTTCTTGGGGGGTGCGGAAACTGTTCCCCGCCGGACGGATGGCTTCGTGGGCCTCCTGAGCCCCTTTGGACTTAGTGGCGTATTGGCGGGGCTGGGGGCTGAGGTATTCAGAGCCGTACTTTTCTTCGACGCAAGCCCGGGCCGCCGCGATCGCCTGCTGGGACAGATGCACCGAATCGGTCCGCATATAGGTAATATAGCCCTGCTCATAGAGATTCTGGGCCACCCGCATCGTGTCACGGGCTGAGAGTCCCAATTTGCGGTTGGATTCCTGTTGCAGTGTGGACGTTGTAAAAGGCGGCGACGGCTTGCGGGTCACCGGGCGTTCTTCCAAGGTCGAGACGGTCCAAGGGCGATCGCGGATACGCTCCTGCAAGGCCAAGGCTTGGGCCTCATTCAACAGCACGACATTTCGCCCCGCCAAAATCTGCCCCGTCGATTCATCAAAATCTGCCCCCGTCGCCACTTTCATGCCGCTGAGGGTAACGAGCTTGGCTTCAAACTCGTTACTGGCCTTCTGGCCTGGGGCGGCGGCACCCGTCGTTGCCAACTGGGCCTTCAAATCCCAATAGCTACCCTGGCGAAAGGCGCGCCGCTCACGCTCGCGCCGCACCAGCAAGCGTACGGATACAGACTGAACCCGCCCTGCCGATAGACCAAAGGCAATTTTTTTCCACAGGAGTGGCGATAGGGTATAGCCCACCAGCCTATCTAGAATCCGGCGGGTTTCCTGAGCTCGCACCAAGCGCTCATCCACCGTGCGACAGTTGCGGATCGCCTCCTGAATCGCCTCCTCGGTAATCTCATGAAATACCATGCGCTTGATCGGGACCTTCGGCTGGAGAATCTGCAACAGATGCCAGCTAATACTTTCCCCTTCGCGATCTTCGTCAGTGGCCAGGATCAATTCATCGGCGGCTTTCAGAGCTTCTTTTAATTCCTTGACAATTTTCTTTTTGTCCTGAGGCACGATGTAGAGAGGCTCAAAATTTGCCTCGACATTTACCCCCAACTGGGCCCATTTTTCAGCTTTGACGCTGGCAGGGATGTCCTTTGCCGTTTGCGGCAGATCGCGTACATGCCCCATCGACGCCTCTACACGATAGTCCTGCGACAGGTAGTTGCGGATGGTTTTTGCTTTAGTGGGGGATTCGACAATGACGAGCTTTGGCATGAATCGTTGGCGTTAAACTATGGAATTTAAAAACAAGGGGGATTTCAAAAGCAAGAGCAGCTTGGAAAACTAGGGATTGGCACAGGTTCGGCTTCCTAAAACTAGGTTTAACACCTTTAAAGCAGCATTCCCGATTTTTCGATGCAAAGTCACCATCGGGCCAGGAATACTCAGAATCGGTGCGGCTCTAGATCTATTCTGAATCTATCCTTTTCTATAACTATCGAGCAAAATCTATCGAGCAAAATCTAATCATCATAGAGAAAAATCGATGTACAAGCGGTAAATCAATCAGCATTTGTGATAAAAGCCCTGCTCCCAGGTGAACCACCCGCCAGGAACGCTGCGCCACGTCCTGAATCTTACTTATAGCCAATATTGGCCCTGGTACTGGATATTCACAAAAAGTTTCCCGAATTTCCCAAAAGTGTTTTCAAAAATTTGCACATGATTTGCATATAACAGGCTGTCTGTATCCGGGTTTGCGTGTAACTGGGGTGGATCGCGATCGCCCACCATCACCTGCACCGTGCTCAATTCCATCCGGTCCCAGAGAACCATTGGGGCATGACTCAATAGGAATCATCAAGATTTCTTTCCGATCTGCTGCGAGTGTAGCGGAGTTTGCGCGGTAGAATCCACTCTAGAGGATTTGTCTGTGCCACGCTTCATCCGAATCGGTGTGGCTTGCCGAACCTGGGGCAGATTTTGAACTTTTTCATAGGTTAGCGTTTCATGGACTTTGCCACCCTTGCTAGTCAACTCAATGCCGGAGCCATTTTGCCAGAGGGCATCGTCATCTTGACGTTGCTGTTGGTCGTGGTCGTGGACCTGATTGCCGGACGGAGTGCTTCCCGTGGATTGCCCTATGTGGCGATCGCCGGATTACTGGGGGCGATCGTCGCCCTCTGCTACCAGTGGGATAGCAGCACCCCCATTTCATTTCTGGGCAGCTTTAATGGCGATGCTCTTAGCGTCTTGTTCCGGGGCATCATTGCCTTGTCGGCGGCTACCACCCTCCTCATGTCCATCCGCTACGTCGAGCAGTCCGGTACCTCCCTAGCGGAATTTATCGCTATTTTGTTTTCGGCCACCGTCGGTGGCATGTTTCTCGCCGGGTCCGATGAATTGGTCATGATTTTCGTTTCCCTGGAAACGCTGAGTATTTCTTCTTACTTGCTAACGGGCTACACCAAGCGTGATCCCCGCTCCAACGAAGCCGCGCTGAAGTATTTGCTGATTGGGGCCTCCAGTTCCGCCATTTTTCTCTACGGTTTGTCGCTGCTGTATGGCCTGTCTGGCGGACAAACCAACCTAAGCAGCATTGCAGCCAGCATTGCCAGCAGTGGGGCCGATCAGTCAATTGGCTTGGTCGTCTCTTTGGTATTTGTCATTGCAGGCATTGCCTTCAAAATCGCGGCTGTGCCGTTTCACCAATGGACCCCCGATGTTTACGAAGGCTCTCCCACCCCCGTGGTAGCCTTCCTATCCGTTGGCTCCAAAACCGCAGGCTTTGCCTTAGCCATTCGGCTACTGGTCACGGCCTTTCCCCTACTGACGGAGCAGTGGCACTTTGTGCTGACTGCTTTAGCCATCCTCAGCATGATTTTGGGCAACGTGGTCGCTCTCGCCCAAACCAGCATGAAGCGGCTGCTGGCTTACTCCTCGATCGGGCAAGCCGGATTTGTCATGATTGGCCTGGTGGTTGGCACCGATGCCGGTTATGCCAGCATGATTTTCTACTTGCTGATTTACCTGTTCATGAACCTGGGCGCGTTTGGCGGCGTGATTTTGTTCTCGTTGCGCACCGGGACGGACCAAATTAGCGAGTATGCGGGGCTGTACCAGAAGGATCCCTTGCTGACATTGGTGTTGAGTCTATGCCTGCTCTCCCTAGGTGGCATCCCCCCCTTGGCCGGATTTTTTGGCAAGATTTATCTCTTTTGGGCGGGTTGGCAGGCAGGAGCCTATGGCCTGGTGCTGCTGGGTTTAATTACCAGCGTTATCTCGATTTACTACTACATCCGGGTTGTCAAGATGATGGTAGTCAAAGAACCGCAGGAAATGTCAGATTCGGTGAAGGATTACCCGCCGATTCGCTGGGATTTGCCGGGAATGCGGCCGCTGCAGGTGGGATTGATCCTGTCCGTGGTGGCAACGTCCTTGGCAGGGATCCTGGCTAATCCTTTGTTTACTTTGGCCAATGAGGCGGTAGCTAAAACGCCGATTTTACAGGCGGGCATTGTGGCCAAAAGCGTGGCCGTTGAGGGCTTGGCGGCAGTGAACCCTATGCCAGTGAGTCAACCTGCAAGCGTGCCATCCTCCTTGGTGAAGCTATAAGGTTATCGGTTATTTCTCCTCGTTCTAGGTACTGTGTGTGCTTTTAAACTGTGTGTTCCTTAAATGGACACACAGTTTAGGCCCCCGAGATTTTTGAAAATCTCGGGGGCCTTCATTTCTCGTCGCAATGCTTCAATCAGCAATCAGCCGTCAGTGTGTATCATCCTTGGGCTGGGTCAGCGTGGTCCAGGCGACCTTGGCGGCTTCCGTCAGTCGGGTACCAAAGGATTCGATTTCACCCATCACGGATTGAATGTTCTTTTCGGCTTCCTGCTGAATCTGCTGAACCGATTGCTCAATGCGATCGCGTTCAATTAACTGATTCTGCTCTAGGGCCTCTCGGGCTTGCCGCACGGCCTTCAGGTAGGTTTCTCTAGACAAGTCCCCTGCTGCCTGAATTTCGGCTTGGGCCCGTCGCTTAATCGCTTCAATCAGGGCTTCAGTTTCGGATTGGATCACATAAGTGCTGCGATCGGTCGGTAAAGGTTGATTGTCCGGCACCACTAGGGTAGCCGGATCGGGCGTTGCCGGATCGTGAGAAGGATCAGAACTCATGGGTATCTCCTCCCTAAAAGGGGACGTAAAAAGGGGGCATAAAGCCGGAGCCTACCTTTATTATGATAGGGCGCGATCGCAGATGGCAGGGGGGAAAACTCCACTCCTGGGTTCGGATGATTCGCTCTGCTGCGCCTTGGCCTCAATTGCTCGGAATTCTACCGCCGTGAATCCTGAATGTTTTCTGATCCCACAGTTCGGATACCGCTTGCTATCAGCCTGGGGGCGATCGCGGGAGCGCTCAGCCGCTACTACTTCACCCTTTGGGCCGTTCAAAAATGGGGAGCCGCCCTGCCCTACGGCACCTTCTGGATCAACATCAGCGGCTGTTTTTTCATGGGTGTGATCGCCACCCTAGCTGGGGAACGGCTGTCGCTGTCGCCGGAAATTCGCCTGATGCTGACCACTGGGTTTCTGGGGTCCTACACAACCTTTTCGACCTATAGCTTAGATACCGTGAGCCTGCTCCGCACCCACGGTCGTTGGCTGGCTGGCCTCTACTGGCTGGGCAGTGCTAGCCTCGGCATTCTGGCCTTACAAGTGGGCATGATGTGCGCCAAGATCGGTAAATCTAGTGGACTTTAGATTTAGGAGAGTTGGGAGTGCTCGGTCGAACACCGCGCACATCAAGACTGAGCAATTTAGAGGCTGAACGGTTTAGAGGCTGAGCAGTTGAATTATGGTAAATGCTTGCCGGGACGGGGTTGCAGATGTTGAGTCCCGGGAGTCCCCTGTTGATGATGCCTGACTCGGAGCCAGAGCGAAGGAATACATTCCACCGCTAAAAAAGCCCATGGACTGTCGGAAATGAGCTGTCGGAAATGAGCGGTCAGAAACGGCTAATCGCGATGGTGATCCTTCGGGGCACAGTCCATATCCAGACAGCGCTCCAGTAGGGTAATGCTGTACAAGTACCAAAATCGCCGGGGGTCCAATACTGGCTGATAGTGAACATTAAACAGGGGCTGATTCAGATATTGCCAGAAAGGAAATTTATTTAAAGTGTTCTTGGAAAACATAAAAGTACTAGGGATGTAGGGGTGGATCAATCGGGCAGTGGGGCTGGTTGGACAACTGCGGGCATGATGGCTTGAGTGTGCCCTCAAGGGGAGCTTTACCACCATGAATTGCAAGAATCGCTATATAGACCATGCCAGAAACATCCGGAAATTCCCTGGTAAGGATCTCGGAATCTTTTTCGCTGCGGTTTCATGGCCTCTGTATTTCTATTGAGAAATTTCGCGATCGTATGGGAGGGGGATTGCCAGGGGGATTGACCCCGTGTTTGTACGGAAAATAGTCCGGGTGACGGAGTTCCCTTCCGTAGGATCTATGTTGGTACAGCAGGGAATTTACAGTAGGGTTGAGCAGCGTCGGGAATCTACTCCGTAAACTTGTCGAAGTTAACGTTATTCAAGTTTTAAGTTGCTCAAGTTTTAAGTTGCTCAAGTTTTAAGTTGCTCAAGTTTTAAGTTGCCCAAGTTTTAAGTTGCCCAAGTTAAGCTGGACCGAGCCTATGAAGCCTGAATCCCTCCAGACCCCCCAGGAAGGTTGCTCAAGCGCTATTGTGTTTGAACGCATGCGGCAAATTTTGCACCAAGCCGTTGTCGAGACTCCGCCTACCGAACGTCAGGTGCTGCAACTCCTAGCCAGTGCTACGGAGACGCTGCTGGCCCTGGATGCGTCCGGGCGACTGATGTATCTCAATCAGCAAGCCACCGCGCTGCTGGAGTCCCCCGACTCTACCGCTCTGGGAAAGCTTCGGAAACAGGCGGAACAGGAGCATTTAATGGGGGTGATTGCCCAGCGGATTCGGCAATCGTTGGATTTGCAGGATATTCTCAACACGACCGTATCGGAAGTACGGCAGTTTCTGAATACGGATCGGGTGGTGATCTATCGGTTTGAATCCACTGGGGAAGGAACGGTCACGGCGGAATCGGTCGATGCGCCTTGGCGATCGCTCGTGGGCATCACCCTAAACGCCACCTGGTTCAAACAGCGCCTTTCTGACTACCGTCAAGGAAAATGTTTAATTGTGCCGGATGTGCAGGCGCTGGACCCGCACGATGGTCTTCGCAAATTTTGGCAACGGTTGCAGGTGCGGGCTGGGGTATCTTTGCCAATTGTGCATGGGGGGAACCTTTGGGGCATTTTGGTGGCCCACCAATGCACGCGGGTGCGACAGTGGGAGGCCCTCGAGATTGATCTGTTGGAGCAATTAGCGATTCAGGTGGCGATCGCTCTACAGCAGTCGGAACGCTACGGCCAAGTGCAACAGCTCAATGCCGATCTTGAAGCGCAAGTGCGGGAACGCACCGCCGAATTGCAGCAGGCCCTAGACTTTGAGGCCATGCTGAAGCGGATTACCGATGCCGTTCGCGACAGCCTAGACGAAGGCAAAATTTTGCAGGCGGCGGTGCAAGAGTTAGCGGATGGGCTGGGTGCCGATGCCTGTGATGCGGCTTTGCACAATGCCGAGCAGCAAACCTCAACAATTTGCTACGAGCACATTCGGGCAAATATGTCTCCGGCGGCGGGGATTTGTCTCGAAATGGCGAATATGCCCGAAGTGTATCGACAAATTTTGAGTGGGCAATGCTTCCAATTTTGTCCGGCTGAATATAATCTGATTCGCCCCACAATTACCCGTAACCACGCCATTTTGGCCTGCCCGATGATGGATGATCAGGGGGTAGTGGGGGATCTGTGGGTATTTAAACCCACGCACCATGCCTTTACCATGCTGGAAATTCGACTGGTGCAACAGGTGGCCAATCAATGTGCGATCGGGATTCGGCAAGCGCGGCTGTATCAGGCGGCCCAGGCCCAGGTGGCCGCCTTGGAGGAATTAAATCAGTTTAAAGACGACTTTCTCAGTACGGTGTCCCATGAGTTGCGCACCCCTGTGTCGAACATGAAAATGGCGATTCACATGCTGCGGCGCATTCCTACGCCCGATCGCCAAACCACCTACCTCGATATTCTAGAAAACGAGTGCAGTCGGGAAATTGCCCTGATTAACGATTTACTGGATTTACAGCGTCTGGAAGCAAAGTCCTACCATGTTTCCCTGGAGCCCTTGGATCTCCGGGATACTCTGCTGGACTTAATCCAGCCCTTTCAGGAGCGCACAGGTGCCCGTCAACAAGTCCTGACCCTCGATTTAGCCGAGGACTTGCCAATCTTGCATACGGACAAAGCTGGATTTGAGCGGGTGCTCGTGGAACTGCTGCATAATGCCTGCAAATACACTTCTCCCTCAGGCAAAATTCATCTCGAGGTGAGGGCGTCGGGTTTAACAGTGGGAAAAACTGTGCTGATCCGCATCGGAAATCAAGCTGATATTCCTCCGACAGAACTCCCGAAGGTGTTTGATAAGTTCTATCGGCTGCCCAATGGCGATCGCTGGAAACAGGGGGGTACCGGGCTGGGCTTAACGCTGGTGCAGCGATTAATCGCTGAGTTGGGGGGACAAATTACCGTCACCAGTGCCCAAGGCTGGACCGAGTTTACTGTTGAGCTATAGCCGTTCTATGATCGTTCTTCAGTGAGCCAAAGGAATTCTCCGGCTTCAGTAGGCCACGGAAGTCACCAGACAATACCAGAAAATTAACTGTGCACCGGAAATGCGGCAGGCCACCTCTCGGGCAAAGGAACGATTGGTCCGCTTCGTCTCCCAGACCGGCCCTTCGCCCACTGGCGCTTTAGCCAATCTCGACCAAACACTGCGTCGGGGTCGAATAAATTTCTTCTTCGGCAAAACAGATGGCAATTTGCCGCATGCCCAAGACCAACCAGGTGTATTCCCGAAGGCGATCCACTTCGCTGAGAAGCTCGTCAACCATCCAGGCTTCGGCGCAATGGATGGTGAGTTGATGTCGGGTTCGTAACGTCAACAGGCTGGGCGCTAATGAATTGGGGAACAGCGCGCGAAATCGTTCTAATCGGTGTTTTTGAAGCAGACGACGATCTTGGTTTGTTAAATGTAATTCGGAAGACATAACAGTATCCTCTCAACCGGAGATGTCCTGATATAACCGATCTAAGAAACAGGACTCTACTGTAAAACTCAGGAGATTCTCCTGAGCCTTTATGGAAACATTAAGGGAATTTACGGAGAATCCAGCTCATGATGGGGCGAACACTGGCTGAAAGGAGGCAGGAGTTCCCTTTCAGCCAGTGTCACGGTCTCGCGACATAATAAAGAACCTGTGAAGCGATCGCCCCCATGATTCGCGTTTCCCCGACAAGTTGTCTATAACCAAGTGGTCTATCAAGTGGTCCATAAAGGACTTCCATGAAAATAAACTGCCCGTAAACCCGCAGGGTAACCCAACCTCCTGGGATGATTTTTTGTTTGTAAGTCCTGCTTTTCCCCGCTCTACCCTGACGCTCTACCCTTAATTGTTCTGTGATTTTACATGTCTGAAGCAATGCCCAATTCTCAACCTCGCGTTCTCTGTCTTGGGGAAGTGTTATGGGACTACCTGGCCGATCAACCTGGATTGGCCTATCACTTTGTTCGATCGTGGACCGCCTATCCGGGGGGTGCACCGGCTAATGTGGCCTGTGGGCTAGCAAAACTGGGCACATCGGCAGGATTTATTGGCTGTATCGGGCGGGATACTGCGGGGGGAGAACTGGTTCAGGTGTTGCACAACGCCCAGGTGGATACTGTGGGTGTGCAGTATCATCCGGCAGCGCCCACGCGGGGAGTTTATGTGGTGCGGACAGCCACGGGCGATCGCCAATTTGCGGGGTTTGGGGAGCGGGACGCCGCAGCCTTTGCCGACTGCTACCTACAGGCAGATCGCTTACCTGTTGAGCGCTTTGCTACGGCGGAATACTTAGTACTGGGCACGTTGGAGTTGGCCTATGCGGACAGTCGCAGGGCGATCGCGCGGGCGATCAACCTGGCGGACCAGTATTATCTGAAAATCTTACTGGATGTGAACTGGCGACCTGTGTTCTGGAAAGATGCCGATAAAAACTCGGGGGTGGCTCTGGAGCTAGTTCGGGCCCTGTTGCCACGCATCGACTTCCTCAAACTGTCTGAAGAAGAAGCGGAGTGGTTGTTTGGCACTACCGATCCAGGGGCGATCGCTCACCAAGTCGATAGTTTGGAAGGGGTGTTAGTGACCGCTGGCGATCAAGGCTGTGCCTACTGTCTGAATGGCCATGTCGGGCACTGGCCGGCGTTCCCTGTGGATGTAGAAGACACAACAGGAGCCGGGGATAGCTTTGTGGCGGGGTTCTTGTCCCAACTGTGTCAAAAGGGATTGCGCTGTCTACAGGAGGCCAAAGGGGCACGAGCTGTAGTGCGCTATGCCAGTGCGGTAGGAGCGTTGACCACGAGCCATGCTGGGGCGATCGCTGCCCAGCCAACCCCCGCAGAAGTCGATGCCTTTCTTTACCTGCACGAACAAATGGACTAGCAGAGGGCTATACCCCAATCAGCGGTGGCTAACGCGCCAATTCCAGGGACCATTGCCGAATTCCAGCGGCCCGGTTCCAATCTCAAGTGATTTCCAAAACAGACGTGATTTCCAAAACAGACGTTAACCGTTCGATATGATACGGTCATAAACGAGGTTGAGGATGTAGCCTTCCGTCTGACACGGTTAATTGTCTGGCACAGTTACTGGCACAGTTGGGCACAGTTAATTGTTTGGCACCATTAATTGTCTCACTCAGATAATTGTCTTACTCAGAAGAACGCTATGTATCGGTTCCAGATCAGCGCACGCACACAGACAGGTGAATCCATTGGTCTGGTCGGTTCCATGCCTGCCCTGGGGCAATGGGATATCGCAAAATGTATCCGTCTCCAAACCAGTGCGGCCAGCTATCCCCTATGGCAAACCGCCGGGGATATTCATATTCCTTTGCCAGTAGCCAACTCTGCGGAGCCGACCTCAGTCGAGCCCGCTGCGGTCGAGTATGCTCAGGTTGAATATAAATACGTCCGTTTGGGACCCGACGGGAGCGTCCAGTGGGAATCAATTCCGGCCAACCGCTGGATTCCCATAACCCCAGCGGACCAATCGCGCACAATTGTTATCGATGATGGCGGGTTTGGCTATGGGCAACCCTACCCCTTTGGCTATCCTCTGCCAGAGCCTTGTTCCACCCTGCCTTTTCAGCCTGAAGCCACGGGGCTCAAGGTTTTGGTCATCGGCAGTTCCGTTGCCTGCGGGCACAAAGCCTGGTTACTCCAAGGGTGGTCTACGCTACTGGGCGATACCCTTCAGCAAAAATACGGTCATCAACTGGTGAATGTATCGGAAGTGGGGGCCACCGTCAGCCGTACCATTGCCCGGTTTCCCACGGTGGTAGCTCCGGAAAATCCCGATGTGGTGATCATTGCCCTATCGCTGGGCAATGAGGGCTTAGCCGCCTGTCCCCCCCATGAGCGACGGGCGGTACAGCGTCGCTTTGAAAGTGGCCTGCAACAATTGGTGAGAATGACGCGGGCCTTGGGCGCACGGCCCATTTTGGGCGCGGTCTACCCCCATGGCGACTACACCCCAGAGCATCATTGGCTGCTGCAAGATACCCACCGCCGCATGGTGGATTGGGGTGTCCCGCTTCTAGACTGGTTGGCCGCTTTAAATGATGGCCAGGGCCGCTGGAAAGCTGGAGCTTCCTTTGATCCTTCCCATCCCAACACCATCGGCCACCGCCTGATGTATGCGGCGATCGAGATCAGTCAGTTTCACATCAGCCCAGAAGACCTAGACCGCGAAAGGCAATGTTTCCAATCGCCCCATCACGCCCTGATTTACCAGGATGACGCAGGTTTCCAGATTACCGTTTGTTCAGAAGAGAAACGGCTGTGGATTCGGAATCCTTCGCCGCACGCCTATACGATCGCGCCCTATTGGCAGGAGCTACAAGCGGCCCTCCAGGTGCAAGCCCGCCTCCTGCCGGGACTCTACATTGCCCAGCCCGCGCCATCGGCAGCGTTGTCCTGTTTTGCAGTTCAGGAAGATGGCCGGATTGAAACCACTCTGGAAGTTCCCCCTGGGGCCACTCTGGAATACAGCGCGGCGTTCAATTTCTTTTCGCCCCACCATGCCCAGCTTCTGTTCTATGACGGGCATTTGGGCATTTTGAAGGAGGATGATCAGCATATCCGGATCATCAACGAAGCGAATCATGAGTACAACATTCAACCCATGTGGCGAGAGGTCAGTCGCGCGCTGAAGGAAATGCCCTCAGGGGTCTATGAGGATCCGCTCGCTCCCGATGCCCCTTTTCGGACGCTGATGATTGGTCCGAATGGCGTGGAAAGTCGGGTGAAGGCTCCGCCGCGATCCGCCATGGTATTGCAATACACCTGCCCGTTGTCGGATATTCGCCGGGTAGCCATTTTGCCCCTGGGCGATCGCTGCGCCGTCCGCATGATGCTATACAAAATGGAATACGATGGCCCTGCTTTTCCGTTTGATCTGACCCGCACCACCCACATTGGGGATATTGCGGACATGATCCAAAATCGGTTTGGGGACATGTGGAATCCGGACTTCCTGCATTACAGTCCGGAAGCAGGCCGAATCTACCATCGCAAATGGACCGGGCTATCCTTTGCCCACGAAGTCGAGGAAACCGACGAGCCAGAGCGCTACATGTATCCCGTTTATGAGCGCATGCGAATGCGTTATACGGCTCGGTCTGAACGGTTTTGGTACGCCCTCCAGCACTGCGACAAGGTGCTCTTTGTCCGCACGGGTGTGGCCGATCGCGGCGGCGTGATGGATCTGATCGACAAACTGAAAGCCCAGTGCGGAGAAAAGCCCTTTCATCTGCTGCTCCTATCGCCCCAAGCCTCTGACCTATTTGCCGACTTGCCCCAAGTGTTGCATTACAACCTGGAGTTCAATCCGGATCGCATGTACGAAGATGAGGGGCATTGGCGGTACTGTGCGGCGATTATGCGCAGTATCCTTGACTCCCTGGGAGTATCTAGCAAAAACCTGTTTTGGTGTCCACCAACGCCGCCTAGGCAGAAACCCGTACCCATCTAGGCTCAGGTTATTAGAAGGCAGATTTTAGCCAATCCAAGAGGTAGGCATTGACTAATTCTGGGCGATCGTCATGGGGACAATGGCCTGTATCGGCGATGGGCACAAAGGTCAGGGGATGGTCCGTGGCATAGTCTTGATAAATTTTGGCCCCGGCAATGGGAGTCCAGGGATCCGCTTCGCCCCACAGAACCAGCAAAGGAACCTGAACTCTGGGGAGCAGTTCCGAAGGCGTAGGACCGGGCGGCGCGGTAATAATTGAGGCAAACACCTGCTGGGCATTGGGATCGCAGGAGGGCTGATACAGGATATCGACTAATTCGTCGGTAATGGCTTCGCGGTTGCGATAAACCTGGAGCAGCGATCGCCGAATTTGCGATCGTCGCCGAATTTGATTAAACACAAACGGCCCGGTCACCGGGGATTTCACCAGTTGGGCAAAGGCACCCATCACCAGGCGCAAGGGCGCATTCAGCTCATCCGGGCGATGGTTCATGCCACCCGCACAATTCAGCAATACGCCCCCTCGCGCCATTTCGGGATAATCGGCCAACATCATCAAACAGAGCAGCCCGCCGATGGAATTGCCGACAAATACGGTGGGCTGCTGAATGTGAGCCTGCCAAAAGTCCCGCAGCAATTCCTGCCATAACTCCATGCTGTAATCAATCGGTGCCTTTTCAGACCCGCCAAACCCGAGTAGATCAATGGCAAACACCCGATATCCCCCGGCAGCCAGCACGGGCAGATTTTTGCGCCAGTGGCCAATGGAGGCCCCAAACCCGTGGACCAGAAGGAGAGGCTGTCCCGCACCGATCACAGCCCACTGAATCCGAAACCCCTTCCAGGTCCAAGTCGTGGTTTCAAGGGTAAATTGGGGGTCAAGGGTAGGGTCGAGTTGCTGTACAGTCACAGTAATTTATAAAGAATGGTTTATGAAGAATCATTAACTCCCCTATCATAATATTTTTTGGGGGATTTGCTCCCTGGATATTCCGGCAATCTGGGTCTATCTCTGGGCCTGTCTGGGTGGTCTGGTTGATTAATCCGCCTTATTTGATCAATCAACCTTGTAGATAGGGCAGTAGATAGAGCAAAAGATAGGGCACCCGTAGCAATCACCCCGGAAACAGCCAATCGACTCGAAGGCATACAACAATGGCAACCCACGTTTGGCAAGAGGCAGCGGTGATCCTCCAGAGTCAACGCTTGTACCACAGTTTTCAGCATTGGACGGGGCGATCGCTGCTGTCTAGCAAAGTCCAGCCTAAAGATGGCCCCTCTGGAGAGAGTCCATCTCCAGAGGCGATCGCCGAAGCCCTTTTCCGTGTGCCCTGGGTGGTGGTATCCCACGGCACCCAAGCGGATCCAATCTTGAACTACGGTAACCAAACCGCCTTGGACCTTTGGCAAATGGATTGGCCAGAATTCACCCAAACCCCGTCTCGCCACACGGCCCAACCGGACGAACGCCCCCAGCGGGAACAACTGCTAGAACGGGCTAGAATCCAGGGCTTTATTGATGACTATACGGGGATTCGGATTGCCAAAACGGGCCAACGATTCTGGATTCGCGACGTGGTGCTGTGGACGGTCCTTGATGAACAGGGCGATCGCATTGGCCAAGCCGCCACCTTCAACACCTGGGATTTTATTTAGGCCCGTCTATGCCATTGCCCATCACCTACCACCCAGACTATGTTGTACCGCTGCCCGTCGGCCACCGGTTTCCGATGCCCAAGTTCAAGTTATTGCATGATCTGTTGATTGCCGATGGCGTGGCGCGGGCGGATCAGTTTCATCAGCCCGGACCACCCCCTCGGGATTGGATGGAATTGGTGCATACGGCGGAGTATGTGACGGCTTACTGTGAGGGCACCCTGGATCCCCAGGCCCAACGGCGGATTGGCCTCCCCTGGAGTCCGGCCTTAGTTACCCGAACCTGCACCGCTTTGGGCGGGACCATTTTAGCGGCTCAGTTGGCGCTGAAGTATGGACTGGCCTGCAATACAGCGGGCGGGACACATCATGCGTTTCCCAGCTATGGATCAGGATTTTGTATTTTTAATGATTTGGCGATCGCGGCCCGCGTGGTCCAAGCCTTGGGACTGGCGCAGAAAATTTTAATTGTCGATTTGGATGTGCATCAGGGTGATGGGACGGCTTTCATTTTTCAGAATGATCCCAGTGTGTTTACATTTTCCATGCACTGCGAGATTAATTTCCCAAGCACAAAACAACGCAGTGACCTAGATGTTCCCCTAGCGGTTGGAATGGAGGATGACGACTATTTGCAGACCCTGGCAAAATATTTGCCCGATCTATTAACGCAGGTCCAACCGGATTTAGTGTTGTACGATGCTGGCGTGGATCCGCACGGAGGCGATCGCTTGGGTAAGCTAGCCCTCACGGATCGGGGCTTGTATCGCCGCGATATGCAAGTTTTAACCACCTGCGTGGCCCAGGAATATCCCGTGGCCTGTGTGATTGGGGGCGGGTATGCAGAGGACATGACCGCGTTGGTCTATCGTCACTCTCTCCTGCACAGGGCTGCTAGTGAAGTCTATACTCACTATGGTCTGTAGCCTGCGATCTATGGCCCATGCCTGTAGCCTTAGCCGTCGGATTTTAGGAGCGATCGCCCACTTGATTAAAGTCCCGACTGCCAAAAATAGCCTCAGAATGACAGTAAAACTTGAACTCCAAAAAATTGTCAAACGGATCTTTCAGAAAAAACGTCCGATGCTCCAAAGGCAGCCCCGGAAACCGTCGTTTCGCGCCCTGATGGATAGTTAATTTTTGTGCCTGAACCCGTTGCCACAGAGCTTCCCACTCTGCTTCAACGGCAAAGACCAACCCAAAATGACGGGGATAGATACCGATCTGGGGTGCAGAAGCGGGTTCGGCCACATGGGCCACTAACTGATGCCCATAGAGACCGAGAATCACTGAGTCAGGGCTTTCGCGCCCCACGGTACAGCCTAGGCCATCAGCATAGAAGGCTTTAGTGTCGGGAATGTTGCGGACGGGAAAGGCCAAATGAAAAATTACTGGTGTCATCGGGGGAACTTAGAGGGGACGGGGTGGGTGTAGACGCGATGGATCAATGTCAAAATGAGTCTACCGTTCCCTGATTCGGTTGCTCTATGTTTCTTTCCTCTTCTTTAACGTTTGGGCTGGCGTTCTCGCCGCCGTTTCCGCCCGGAGTCCCGATGCTCATGCCTTGGGGCGTTGCCTTGGCGCTTAATACGGGACTGGCCGCGATCGCTTTCCTCGCCCCTAAAAAGCTCCTCACCCCCGCCGGACTCGCCCACGCTTGGATTCTTGGGATTTTGCTATGGGGCACCCTGGGATGGCGCGGCTACGTAGTAATGATGGTCTATTTCCTAGCGGGATCGGCGGTGACCCGACTGGGGCAGGCGCAGAAGGAAGCCGCAGGCATTGCCGAAAAGCGATCAGGAGCCAGAGGCCCCGAAAATGTTTGGGGTTCAGCGTTGGTAGCGGCACTGTGCGCCATGGGCGCATTGATGATGGGGCTGAGCCAAACTTCAGGGCCAGAGATTTCGCTCTTGCTGCTGGGCTATGTCGCCAGTATCGGCACCAAATTGTCGGATACAACCGCCAGCGAAGTCGGCAAGGCTTACGGGCAGCGCACCTTTTTGATTACAACATTGCAGCCGGTGTCGCGGGGCACCGAAGGGGCAGTGAGTGTGGAGGGCACGGTGGCCGGTGCGGTGGCCTCGGTGGCGATCGCCCTCCTGGGCTGGGCCGTGGGCTTAATTCATCCCTTCGGCATTGGCCTGTGTATCCTAGCCGCCTTTGTAGCCACCAATATAGAAAGTGTCATTGGGGCCACCTTCCAGACTCAATTCCGATGGTTAACGAATGAAATTGTAAATGTTCTCAATACCCTGATCGGGGCTGGAGTTGCCATTTTGCTGGGAAGTGTCTTAGGATATACCAGCAATGGTCATCCATTGGGCTAATTCAAATCCTACTCCCACAAAGATTTTGGGCAATGTTTTCCTACATAAACTTTGCCAATGTTGATTTTCCAATACTGAGTCACCACTAGTATCAACAATATCGACCGGCCTGCATCTACTCGTTATCCATTCAGCATCTACTCTGGATAATGAGTATTGAACATCACAAAGACACGTCAATTCCTCACTGGATCGTTGCTATTTTAGCCACGACTTACTGAGTTGTGCCTCAAGCAGAAACTGTCTCAAGCAGGAATTCTGTCAAATCAGGAGTCTAATGCATGGCGCTGAGTGGTCATAAGGATTACGTAATCATAAAGATTACGTTGAGCAATTTTTCTGTAGACGCGGACAATCTTTTCGTACTCTGATGGGAAATTTGTTCAGTTTTCTCTAGGACCGCTCCCCTTGTCTCCACTTTGGACGGGCTGATTTTGCAGTGGGCCATTACGGTCGAGGGCGGAATAATTAAGTTACGTTGTGGCAGGCGATAGGTTTCGCCTGGGTACTGATCCGTCAGTCTGTAGTGGTGGGCTAATGTTGGAACTTTTCAAATTCCTCATCCCAAAATCTAAAATCTAATGCTTCGTTTTTCCCACGGGTTTCCGGACTCGACCTCTGACCGCTTGGACAGCACGTGTTACCCTATAGCAAATGGGATCGCTCATGCTGGTCCAAGCTTGCGATCGCCTCTAGACTCAGCGCCCCTTTCAGAACATTTAGGAACCTACTGGGGCCGCTCATCGCTGAGTTCTCCTGTCCAAACTTCTCCATTGGCCCCAGCCTCGACAGAGGCCCTTGCGGGTACTAGTGTATCGTCTACCCGTCTGAGCCTTCGCAGCTACTTCGATCAGCCTTATGGGGTTCAATCACAATCTAGCGAACTCCTGCCGACAACTGTGGTGAATGCCATTACCATTCCGGTGGCTGATGCTGTTGCGGCTCCGGTGGCTGATGCCATTGCGGTCCCAGTGGCCGAGACCATTGCCATTCCGGTCGCTGATGCTGTTGCAACCCCAGTGGCCGACGCCATTGCGGCCCCGGTGGCTAAGGTCGCCACACCATTAGCTGATGCGGTTGCTGCTCCAGTGTCCAATGCCATTCCAGAATCTTCAGTATCCTCGATATCCCTAGCGCTGCCCGTCGTCGCCCAGAGCACTGCTCCCCCCTACAGCAGCATCTTTGGATACGGTTTAGTGGATGCCGCCGCCGCTGTGGCTAATGTTCTGGGTCTGGCAGCGCTGCCTGCTGTAACCGAAGTTGGGGGAGGCAATTGGTCCCTGGAAGCGATTAATGCCCCGGAGGTCTGGGCCAAGGGCTACACGGGCCAGGGGGTTGTCGTGGCAGTGGTGGATAGCGGTGTAGACTACACCCATCCTGACCTCAAAAATAACATCTGGGTCAATACCCGAGAAATCGCGGGCAATGGTCTGGATGATGACCATAACGGCTATATCGACGATATCGTAGGTTGGGATTACGTAGACTACGATAACTCTCCCCTGGATGGCACTGGACATGGTACCCACGTTGCCGGAACCATTGCCGCTGAATTGAATACCTTTGGGGCTACGGGAGTTGCCTACGGTGCAAAAGTAATGCCTGTGCGTGTATTGGATGCTAATGGCAACGGCAGTTACGCCAGAATTGCCGAAGGCGTGTATTACGCAGTAGACAATGGTGCCAACATTATTAACCTGAGTATTGGGGGGACCACTTACTCTGCCCAACTCCAAGCCGCCATTCAATACGCTACTGATCGCGGGGTCTTAGTCATTTCTGCCGCTGGGAATAACGGCGGTGTTTCTCCGCTGTTTCCGGCCTCCTTGGCCAGTCAAGTCGGGATTGCCGTCGGAGCGGTCGATCTCTATAATCAGATGCCCAGTTTTTCGGCGCGATCGGGGGCCACTCCGGTCAGCTATGTGGTTGCTCCAGGGGTGAACATTTTTTCCACCACCCCTAACAATACCTACGGGTTCAACACTGGCACGTCTATGGCGGTGCCCCATATTGCGGGGGTAGCGGCGTTGCTACTCAGCGCTAAGCCAACCCTGACGCCTGCCCAGTTGACGGCACTGTTGACTAACACGGCAAATCCCACCGGAATTACCCTACCGCCGACTCTGGCCTAGGACCGGAGCTATGGGATGACTGTGAGTGCGCGTTAAACTGCGGGGCGACCCACTTCCTATGGGCCGCCCCACTGCCACAGAAGATTAGCGTAGCTTTTGGAAAGCAAATCAACCTCTCGGGTTTTGCCAAGCATCGCAAAGATCGCCTAACGGAACAAGGCGTGCCCCCTGGGTTATGGGGGCCAAGACATTCAAAAAATACGCGCTTCCGGGCAGTGGCTTCATGATCCACAACCATTGATGCCACGCGCTCAGCAATGATTACTGACAAATTGCCTCAACCCCAACCAAGCGAGCTAAGGCATAAAGCGATCGCCCACCCACAATTCACTCAGGGCGCAGCAGCGCCTCCGGCATTTGATGCAGAATGCGCTTAAAGATTTCCGTATTATTCAACCCCCGGCTCAACACCAGTGCGCCTTGAATCAGCGAAATCGCCTCTTCAGCCCGCTGACGAGCCGTCGGAGGTGTAATTCCGGCATCCTCCAAAACAGTGGCCAAACTACCAATCCAAAGATTGAGCGCTTGCTGCACCCGCCCGTGAAATAGCTCATGCGCTTCCCCAACACTGAGGAGTGCTAATAAACAATCTTGCTGACCCTGCCGATAAAATGCATCGACATTGTGATTCATGCCACGGATGCGGTCAATCGGTGGGCGATCGCTGCGTAAAGGGGCCAGCAACTGCTCCTTCAACGCCTGCGTAATGTAATCCAGAACGGCATCAGCCATTTCTTCCTTGCCCTTCGGGAAATAGTGATAAAGGCTCGCCCGCTTCAACCCAGTCGCCTCAGAAAACCGGGTAATGCTAGCCCCTTCATACCCATATTGCTGAAATACCGCCATCAACTGAGGAATGACCTCTGCTTTTGCCATGGACTGACCTCAAAAAAGTTTTGCATTCCTCCTTGACAGTATACCAAACGTTCGGTAATTTAGATTTATACCGAACGTTTGGTAAAGTAAAACAGAACAAGACCAAAAAGTCGAGAATGCTTTGCAGCCGCAATCTAATGCATCGCAGGCAAGCAGGCTCAGGCGAAGACTGTACCCCTATCAGTGGCGAACCCAGCCCCAAAACAGCCTGGTTAAAAGCAAATTCTGGTCAAAACATTCTGGTCAAAACACAAGTAAACACAAGGAGCAACATCATGACGACCTACAACACCATTTCGATTGACGGTTTGAATATTTTTTATCGGGAAGCAGGCTCAAGGGAGAATCCCACCATTGTGCTATTGCACGGATATCCGGCATCCTCTCACATGTATCGAGAGCTGATCACTGAGTTATCTGATCAGTTTCACTTAATTGCGCCCGATTATCCCGGTTTTGGCAACAGTGATACACCCGCGATCTCTGAATTTGAATACAGCTTTGATCATCTTGCTGACATTACTGAGCATTTCCTCCAAGCCTTGGGATTGACTCGATTCAGTTTGTATGTACAGGATTATGGCGCACCGGTGGGGTTTCGGATCGCCACCCGCCATCCCGAATGGATTCAAGCCTTGATTGTCCAGAATGGCAATGCCTATGAAGAGGGATTGACTCCAGCGTGGCAAGCCTTTCGCAATCTGTGGAGCGAAAGGTCAGCGGCCACCGAAGCCCCAGTGCGCGATTTCCTCAAGCGGGATACGACCATTTTCTTCTACACGGCTGGGGTGCGCGATCGCCAGAATATCAACCCCGACAACTGGAATCTCGATCAATCCTTCTTGGATCGCCCAGAGAATGCAGCGGCCCAACTGGAACTGTTCTACAACTATCGGGCAAACCTGGAGCAATATCCCCAATGGCATGAGTACTTCCGCACCCACCAACCACCCACGCTAATTGTTTGGGGCAAAAATGATCCGTTTTTTGGTCCAGAGGGTGCCCAAGCATTCCAGCGGGATCTGAAAACGATTGAGGTGCATCTCCTCGATACGGGGCATTTTGTCCTGGATGAAGAAGGTGAAGCGATCGCTGCCCACATTCGCCGCTTTTTACCTGCTCACGCTACTTCATGGGGGAATTAATTCCAGTGGCCCTCGCACAAGGCTTTGCTTAAATCCTGGTGTTCGGACAAATCCGCCGGGATCAGGAAATTCGAGCAAGAGTGGCAGCCGCAATCCTTGAGAGCGTTTAGTCCAGAAATGAGGTAGGTAGTACCTGCCCCATTTCTAGCTCATACTGTACCCTCACCCACCTGAGAACCGCTATTATCTGATCAATCCTTTGCCAAGCCGTGCTATCGAGGCTCCTCTATGAAATTGATTTCGGTCTGTGTTGGGCTACCGCGTGAGGTGACCTGGAAGGGAAAGCCGGTCACGACTGGTATTTTTAAACAGCCAATTGATCACCGAGTGATGATGCGATCGCTCAATCTAGACGGCGATCGGCAGGCGGATTTGACGGTCCATGGCGGTGTCGAGAAAGCGATTTACGCCTATCCCATGGAGCATTACGCCTACTGGCGGCAGGAACTCCCCAATGAGACGTTGCCTTGGGGTGCGTTTGGCGAAAACCTGACGATTGAGGGCTTGTCAGAAACAACGGTGAATATCGGCGATCGCTTTCGCATTGGCACCGCCGAAGTCATGGTGACGCAGCCCCGGTTCCCTTGCTTCAAACTCAACCTCAAGTTTGAGCGCGATGATATGGTTAAACGGTTTCTGGACAGCCGTTTGAGCGGCATTTACTTTTCAGTGGTGCAAGAAGGGGAAGTGGGTACAGGCGACGCGATCGAACTGGTGAGGCGCGACGAAAACAACATCACGGTTGCTGACATCGTACAAATATACGTGCATGAAGCGAATGATGATCTAATCCGCCGTGCCATTCAGGTGCCGGCTTTGGCAGCCGATCTGAAGACTTACTTTCAGAAGCAAATTGAACACCGCCATTAACCCGCCGCTAAAAATCGCTCGAACTTAAAAAACCTTCAGAAGCGTTCTCATTTTCCGTAGGAACGTTCTCATTTCAAACAGAGCTGTTCTCATTTCCGGTAGGAATATTCTCATTTTCCGCAGGAATGTGCTCATCCCAAACAGAACGGTTCTTACTGCAAGCAGAATTGTCTTTAGCTTGACTAGGAGCAGTCGCAGTTTGAGCGGGAAAAGTCGCGAGATGGTGGGAACTCGGATATTTCATTTTAAAGCCAGCAGAGTATTTCTTAGAAGCCATTGCATCTCCAATTCTGAATTAATTCATCTGGGTGAGATAACCTTGGCTGCCTCACCTTTTTTCTGACTGAACGGTTCTCATGCTGCATGAAAAACTAGTTGGCGGCGATCGTGCATAAAGAGTGAATACTGCCCGCAGAAAGCAGCAGGAACCTCATGGTTCTGTATTGATTCCATTTATTGCAGGAGATTTTTTCATGCAAGTTCTCGATCGCAACTTCACGAAAACCTACGACCTATCGGCGACCAAGCGAGACTTTACCTACACGACAATGGTGCGTCACCAGGGAACGGTCATCGCGTTTGCCATGGATAATCAGCAGCAAATCTACTACACAGTGCTGGATATGGAACAGGCAAGCGCGATCGATACCCTCGATGCGGACTGTTGGACAATTGAACCGCAACGACTGCCCTTTCCCAAGGAAATTGCTCAGATTGGCTACGGAGCAGCGGGTGTTCACGCCATGCCAGCAGTCCGCACGGAGGGCACTGGAGAAATCGATCCCTTTCTTTTATCCACCGCACGACTAACGGCGAATGTGCCCTTTCAAGTCCTGTCTGATGAAAAGCATGTGTATGTGTTTCGCCAATCGATCGCCGACAACGATCCGAGAATGGCCAAACAAAACAATGTGGCGATTGTCAATAACACGCTGTTGCTGGATCGGTTTGTCTATCGCAATGGGATGCTGAACCTGAAGCTGGAAGTGCGGTATCAGCGCAGCCGCAAGAAAGATATTCCGGCCAACCGCAAAGATGCTCTGGGTTATGAGGGTCTGGAGAAAAAGCCATTTTATGAACCGACTCAGGAGCTGGATTTTATTCGCAACCTGGAAGGTGGCAAGTTTAGTGCTTTGCTAGTGCCAACTCATTTACCCGATGTCCAGCGCTGGCAATTTTTTGCTTATAACAGCAAGACTCAGCGCATGGATTCCTTCAATATTGAGCGATCGCCAGATGGATTGTTCAATACCAAGGGCACTCGCTACTACACCAGTCCTGCTCTAGAGCATCAAAAGGATGTGTATGAACGCAATCCGGCGGGGACTTGTCCATTTACCAACAAGCCGTTGATTCCGCTCGTGAGTGAGTCTGGGTTTGCAGAATCTGCCTTGCAGTTTGATGGCGTGGATGATTATGGACAGATTCCGGCCTCCGACCACCTCAAAGCCACTACCCAAAAAGACTTCACGGTTGAAGTTTGGCTGAAGGCGACCCCTGTGGCCATGCAGCTTCAGACCGATACGCGCAGCATTGTAGACGCCGGAACCGGAGACGGGGCATTTCCCTATGCGATTCGTTACATCAATGCGGGTATCAATGCGGGCAAGGTGCAAGTTGAGAGATCGGATGGCTCCAACCTGATGGCGATCGTCTCCCAGCGATCGCTAAACGACGGGAAATTTCACCACTGTGCGTTGGTTAAGCAAGGTGCGGAACTTGTGCTCTATCTGGATGGAGAAGACGTTGGCAAAACCACGGACACCTACACCGGCAACGTGGCAACCAAGGACTGGCTATTTGTGGGCAGCCAGAACGGCAGGGCAAAATTCTTCTCAGGGCAAATCGATGAAGTGCGGATCTGGAGTCGGGCGCGATCGCCCAGAGAACTGACCGAAGAGATGCACTATCGTCTGGTGGGCAACGAGCCGGAGTTGGTCGGCTACTGGCGCATGGATGAGGGCGCTGGCACGGTGATTTCCGATCAAACCGATGCGGCCAACCATGGGTAACTGTTCACTCTCAATCCCACCGCCCTTATTCAGATTGAGTCCGACATTCAACGCTTGAACTTGGAATCTCAACAGCAGGGAGGGCGCGTGGCTAGGTTATCAGGGGAAGTTAGCGTGCAGGACTTGTTGGGCAAGAACTATTGGCGATTGCTCTCACCCGATGCCAAAGCCGCAGAGCAAAAACTGGCAACCTTGCAGCAGGAACTTTTACAACAGGAAAGTCTGCTCACATCGCAGCAATTACAACTCGTACAATGGCAACGGCAACAGCAGGAACTCAAGCAGCAGCAGATGACAGCCGCCAAAGCCCTGTGGGTGAACTCTACCGCTCCCGTGGGTGAGCATCCGGGAATTCGCCGTTTCAGCTTTAGCATTGCTGGCAGGACGATCGCCACTGGCTGTACTGCCCTTCTCTACTATCAGCAAGAACAGGCTGAAACGGGCTACACCGCGATCGAGAAAAAGCCGATCAAACGCAATGCCCGTGTCATGCTGGCAGTGGCGACCGTCGCCAATCCCGCCACTCAAGGTTCAACTGACCCCGCCAAAAACCAGATTGCGGTGCTGGATTTCGCCGTTTCCCGTGTCGGGAGTTTAGCGCAGGTGGCTGATAGCATTACCCTGCCGCTGATTGACAAATCCACCACCGGCAGTGATTCACTCAACCCAACTCTGGAGAACATTCAGAAACTGGAGGCTGACATCCTGCAACTGAGAACAGAGATCAGCACCATCGAGAACGCAAGAGTGCCTTACACTCCCGAAAACTTAATTGTTAACAATATCGCTCTTGTGCCACGGTCCTTGGCAGTGGGTGTCCAGGAGGATTTCTATCCTCAAATCTGGTTGCAATTCGAGATCACTGTTCCGCCTTCTCTAGAAGTCATTCTGGATTGGATACTCTATCGACTTAGCCAGGAAACTTCACCGCGCACCGATGTGATTGCAGGAGGAACAACCTTCCGTCCATTCAATGCAATACCAGGTGTTTGGACAGGTATGGTCAAGCGGTTAACGGTGCGCCGGGCTACTGGCTCTCAAGCAATCACTGATTTGTCCCAACAGTTGATCCAGAAGCAGTCTGAGCTTGAAAACTTGAAAGACAGCCTGATCCAGGAAGTCAAATTACTAATGCCCTTTTTGCAAGCTGATCCGGAAGGACTAACGGTAATGGGGGCGCTACTGGGATTTGCCTGGACAGATCACGCTCCGCTCTTGTTTGAAAGAATGATTATTCGAGTGGCCTCGCGGGGGATTGGCACGGGCGGCAGTGACGGGGTGACGCGGTGACAGGGTGACGCGGTGACAGGGTGATGGACAGGCGATCGCGATGCATGGGCGGCTTCCGCAGGGGATTATCCTGAAGGTAAATCATGCCCACGGCAAGATAGCTCCAATTTTGCAACTACCCACTGAGCGGTTAGACACAAGCATCGCGATCGCTTCCATGGCCGGACTGTATTGCCCACAGGCCGCCGCACCATTCAGTTGGGCGCGATGAAACAGCGCCTTTTGGGCGGCGACAACATTCGCCTGCTGCCCCATCCACTGGTGCAACGCCGCCTGCTGGAGCGCCCGCCCATAGGAAAACGTCAACGTCCACGGGAGCTGATCTTTGTACAGGCGGTTCATCGTATTGAGGTGGGCCGTGGCCAAGGCATCGTCTTGCCCACCCGACAGAAAGGCACACCCCGGCACCGTAGCTGGCACGCGATTACGCAAGCACGACACCGTCGCCAAGGCCACCGCCTCGATACTGGCCTGTTGGGGGCAGTCCACTCCGGCAACCACCATGCTGGGTTTTAGAATGATTTGATCGAGCGGAATCCGATAGAGATACAGTCGCTCAAACACATCATGCAGCACCGCTTGATGCACCTCAAAACTGCGGGCGATCGTATGGTCCCCCTCCATCAAGACTTCAGGCTCAATGATGGGAACTAACCCACCCGCCTGACAGAGTGCCGCATAGCGTGCCAAGGCATCGGCATTGGCGGCAATACAGCGCTGGCTTGGCCGATCGGGGCCAATGGTAATCACCGCTCGCCACTTGGCAAAGCGTGCGCCTAAACAGTAGTACTCGGCGATGCGATCGCGCAGTCCGTCTAGGCCCTCGGTAATCTGCTCATTGGCAGCTCCCGCCATGGGCTTGGCCCCGCCATCGAGTTTGATGCCTGGGATGATGCCTGCATCCTGGAGGACTTGCACAAACGGTACCCCATTTTGGGTGGCCTGACGAATCGTTTCATCAAACAAAATCACACTGCTAAAATAATTCTCGATCCCCGGCGCGGTAAACAGCATTTCACGATAGGCACGACGCATCTGTCTTGTTTGTGGAATCCCCAGAGTTTGAAATCGCCGATTGGCCGTCCCCAAACTTTCATCCGCCGCCAGGATGCCCTTCCCCGCTGCAACCATCGCCTTTGCCGTCGCTTGTAGCTCTGTTGTGAACGTCATGACATGGCCTCCTGAGAATGTAGAGATGATGTAGGATTCGTCATTTCGTTCAGTATTTCGTTTAGCATTTGCATTGATATTGCATCAGACATTGCCAAGATAATTCCAAGATATGCCTAAGATGTTTACAAGATATTTTCAAGACATTGCCAAAATATTATCCAATGGCAATTGAATCAAGGCATTACCCATTGGGCAATTGAAATCGAAAATGGCCCGTTTGAGTGGGATCATTTCAGGTGCCGGGACGTGTGAGCAGCCGCGCATTTAGATGGGCGCGATCGCCCAAACGCTCTAATAAAGGGCCGTGGACTTCAAAGCGAATCACGCTCACGGAGCCAACTAACACATTGATGCGATCGCGGTAACGCCCAAGGTCGATCCCCAGGAGACTGCATAAAATAATCCGAATCGTGGCTTTGTGAGAAACCACCAAAACATTGCCCTCCTGGAATATAGCTTCGATTTCGGAAATTATCGGCACGGCGCGACTGGCCAATTGCACGGCAGTTTCGCCAGCCGTCGGCGGGTTCCAGGCAGGTTCAGTCAGCCAGCGCACATAGTCCTCAGCATAGTGTTCTTTCACCCAGGCGGTAGTTTGTCCTTCCCACAGTCCATAATGCAGTTCTTTTAAGCCCGCCCGCAATTCCATCTCGATGCCCATGGCTTGGCAGAGGGGGGTCGCCGTGGCGATCGTGCGCTGCATCGGGCTGACATAAACCGCTTGCCACGGCACGGTACCATAAGCTTCGGCAAAGGCTGTGGCCATTTGTACGCCATCTGCTGTCAATTTCGGATCGAGATCGCCGCAGTAGCCTCCGGTTTGACTGTAGACCGTTTCGCCATGCCGGAGCAAATAAAGTGTCAAACTCATCCCGTCGCCCTCAATTACTTTGCATGGACTCACCGACTTGACTCACCTAATTGACGAATAGCCAGATTGACTCAGCTAATTGACTCAGCTAATTGACTCAGGCGATTTCCAAGAAATAATATGCCCACTGAATAATAGATCCACTGGCTACCCGGCGGGAAGCAAACTACGACTCCGCTCCGCCAACGAAAGACCGCTCCCTGAGCGGAGTCGGGAGTGCTCCCTTCGACTCCGCTCAGGGAGCGGTCTGTGACGGAACCGATGAAAATAGTCTGCGGCTCAATGTTTGGCTCAATGTTTTCTGTCCAATCTACTCTGCCATAGAAAGGATTGAAATCCTGTTTGTTTGAACGTTTGAATTGAATGATTTGTATGAAAACGTAGTGAAGCTTTACTTATTTCTGCATGAGTTAAAGATAGTGCTTCAGTCTGAAAATAGGACAAAGCAAAAATTTGGCTAATCAGCTCTCTAATCGACTCTCTAATCGACAACTCCATGCAAACGAAGTATCGTGTCTAGAGTAGCGATGAACCTGTGTGAATCAGAAGCTCACAGGACGACTTATAAAAGCTACAATGAATCTGCCACTGCACCCACACATTATCCAGACCTTGTTCTCTACGTTGATAGCCATGACGTCGCGAACTCCACCCCCTCATTCTGCGGTTCCAGTCTGCTCTGACCGCTATTCCCATGCATAAACTGATCCAAGCCGTCTTAAACAGCGACGAAAAAAAGGCTCTGCATCAGCTCATCAGCATCCTGAGCGCCTCCGGCAAGCGCTACTTTTTACGGAACGAGATTCTCCAGACCTTTGCAGATGCCTGTGATGACTTAGCGCAGTCCGGTCATGCGTATCACAGCTCTTCGTTGAGTCAGTTGATGCACTACACCCATGAACTGATTTTGGACGGGGACCATATTTGGCTCGTGCTGCGGCCTTGGATTGCCTGCCAGCAGGTATGGCGGCTCACCGCAGACTTAACCAGTAGTGAACAGATGACGCTCCAGGCGCTCCTGGATCTGCGCGATCGCCAAGTAAATCGCTATCAGCCCCACATCCTCAACCTGGACTTTAAGCCGTTCTACGCCGGATCCCCGTCATCGACGACCCCAGAAATGTTGGCCAAGGGCTGGCGTTTCTCAACCGCTACCTGTGCAACAAGCTACTGAATGAATTCCACTACTGGTTAGAGGCCCTGTTTAATGCCCTGCATGGGCTCGAACAAAACGGCATGCAGCTCTTAATCAGCGATCGCATTCAGTCTGGGGTCGAACTGGCGCACCAAGTTAAGCACGCCCTCAAGTATTTAGGCGAACAGGCCGCCGATCTCCCCTACGAAAAAGTCCATGCCGATCTGCAAGCCCTGGGGTTTGAACCCGGTTGGGGCAATACCGTAGCGCGGGCACGGGAAACCCTGGAACTGTTGCATCGCCTGCTCGAAGATCCCGAACCAGCGATTTTAGAAGCCTTTGTGGCGCGGGTTCCTGCGGTTTTTCGCGTTGTACTCGTTTCCGTACATGGCTGGGTGGGGCAGGAAAGTGTGCTGGGCCGCCCCGAAACCCGCAGTCAAGTCGCCTATGTGCTGGAACAGGCGCGCAGCCTCGAAAACCAACTGCGCGCCGATATTCAGCAGTCAGGGCTGGACTTGCTGGGCATCCATCCCCAGGTCATCATTCTGACTCGTCTGATTCCCAACTGTACGGGCACCCAATGCGAACTGCCCTGGGAAAAAGTAGACAACACCGACTATGCCTGGATTTTGCGTGTCCCGTTCCAGGAATTCAATCCCGCCGTCACGCAGAACTGGATTTCTAAGTTTGAGATTTGGCCCTATCTGGAAAGCTTTGCGGTGGATGCTGAGCGGGAACTGCGGGCCAAGCTGGACGGCAACCCCAATTTAATCATTGGCAACTACAGTGACGGCAACCTAGTCGCGTCCCTGCTGTCCCGTCGGCTCAACACGATCCAGTGCAACATTGCGCATTCCCTGGAAAAGCCGAAATACCTCTTCAGCAATCTAAATTGGCAAGATCTAGAGAAGCAATATCACTTTTCCGCCCAATTTACGGCCGATCTGATCAGTATGAATGCCGCCGACTTCATCATCACCTCGTCCTATCAGGAAATTATGGGCACACCGGAAATCATGGGGCAGTATGAGTCCTATCAGTGTTTTACAATGCCCAATTTCTATCATGTCACCCATGGCATTGACCTGTTTAGTCCCAAGTTCAACCGGGTGCCACCGGGCATCGATCCACAACTCTTCTTTCCCTATAATCAGGCGACAGGACAGGATCCAGCAGCCCGGGCGCGTGTACACGCACTGATCTTTGAGACGGTAGATGCCCATAGTTTTGGTCATCTCGACCAGCCCGCCAAACGCCCGCTGCTGGCCGTAGCCCCGATCAACGCCATTAAAAACTTAACGGGGCTAGTGGAATGTTTTGGGCACAGCCCAGAATTGCAGGCGCACTGCAATCTGATTCTGCTCACCAATGCGTTGACAGTGGCCGATGCCATGGATGCGGATGAAGCCAGGGAAATTGAAAAGTTGCACACTCTGATTGACCAGTATGCCCTGCACGGACATATCCGCTGGCTAGGCGTGCGACTGCCCGCGCGCGATCTGGGGGAAGCCTATCGGGCGATCGCCGATCGCCAAGGGATCTTCGTCCACTTTGCCCGATTTGAAGCCTTTGGCCGCACAATTCTGGAAGCAATGAGTTCGGGATTGCCCACCTTTGCCACACAGTTTGGCGGGCCACTAGAAATTATCCAGGATGGCACAAACGGCTTTCATATTAACCCGATCGACATAGAAGGAACAGCGGCCAAAATCCTCCACTTTCTCCAGCAGTGCGAGGCCCATCCCGAAACCTGGCACGCGATTTCCGATCGCGCCATGCAGCACATACAAGAGCAATACAACTGGTCCACCCACACCCGCCAAATCCTCTTGCTCACCAAGGTCTACAGCTTTTGGAACTACATCGATGCCGATGGCCGTGACGCACTGCACGGCTACTTAGAAGCCCTCTTCTATCTCCTCTACAAACCCCGCGCCGAGCAGATTTTAGCAGACCATATGCAGCGGTGAACTGAAGCCCCCTCTCTCCCCCTTTCCCCGCAATGAACACGCCCCCCCATGACTTGATTTACACCGATTGGACGCTGATTGAACCGCAATTCGATCCAGCGCAATTGCATGCTAGAGAAACCGTATTCACAATCGGCAACGGCTATTTAGGAACGCGGGGCAGCTTTGAAGAGGGCTATCCCGGCGCGGTCCCCGCCACCTTAGTGCATGGAGTCTACGACGCAGTGCCCGTGGTCTACAGCGAACTGGCCAATTGCCCCGACTGGTTGTCCTTGGTGGTGATCGTCAATGAAGAGCGGTTTCGCCTCGATCGCGGCGATCTGATCCACTACGAACGCCAGCTTGACCTGCGTCACGGCATCCTGAGTCGATCGGTGCGCTGGCGCAGTCCCGCCGGAAATACCTTGGATTTACGGTTTGAGCGCTTTGCCAGCTTGGCCGATCCGCAGGTGTTGGGCGTGCGCTGCCAGATTACACCCGTAGATTTTGATGGGGCGATCGAGGTCCAGTCCAGTATTAATGGCTATCCTGAAAATCAAGGCTTTGACCACTGGGAGCGGCTCGATCAGGGCAAACTCGATCAGGGTAAACTCGATCAGAACAAGCCAGATCTGGGTAAGCCAGCGGGTAAACCGAATCGAGGCCAGCCAGTGCAAGGTGTCTGGCTCCAGGTGCGCACCCGGAGCTCGCGCATCGAACTGGGCATGGCGGCCAAAATGACAGTCGTCGGCACCGATGCCGTCCTCCAGGTAACCAATACTCCCGGCTATCCCACCTTGACGACCACCTTTAACGCCACCGTTGGGCAAACCGTCACCATCGAAAAGATCGTGACCTTATTCACCACCCACGAAGCGGAGCATCCGGTGCCAGCGGCGCAGACCAAATTGGCAGCCCTGCCTACCTATGCGGTGCTGCTCGAAGCGCATCAGCAGGCGTGGAACGCCGTATGGCAGCACAGTGACATCGAGATTGGCGGCAATAGCCAAGCGCAGTTGGCCGTGCGCTACAACTTGTTTCAACTTTTCATCGGGGCCTCTCCCCACAATGAGCGGGTCAGTGTTCCCGCTAAAACCCTGTCAGGGTTTGGCTACCGGGGGCACGTCTTTTGGGATACCGAAATTTTTATCCTGCCTTTTTTCACCCTGACGCAACCGACGATCGCCCGCAACTTGCTGACCTATCGCTATCACACCCTCGACGGTGCCCGCCGCAAAGCGGCCCACGGGGGGTATAAGGGAGCCATGTTTTCCTGGGAAAGTGCGGCCACCGGCGATGAGGTGACGCCCCGCTGGTCAATGCCCAACGATCCCTACGTGGAAGATGTGCGCATTTGGTGCCGCGATCGCGAAATTCACATCAGTGCTGACGTGGCCTATGCTGTCTGGCAATACTGGCAAGCTACAGGCGACGACCTCTGGCTGCGCGACTATGGCGCTGAAATCATCCTGGATACCGCCCTATTCTGGATGAGCCGAGTGGAGTGGAACGCACGACAGGAGCGCTATGAACTCTGCGGCGTGATTGGAGCCGATGAATACCACGAACAGGTGAATAACAATGCCTTCACCAATCGCATGGTGCAGTGGCATCTCGAAAAGGCTGTTGCCGTTTATGAGTGGTTGCAGCACAGCTTTCCCGATCGCGCGGTGGACTTAGCCGACAGGCTGAAAATCACCCCCGAGCGCCAGCGGCGCTGGCAAGCGATGATCGCGCAGATGTATATTCCCCACGATGCCAGCACAGGACTGATTGAGCAGTTTGAGGGTTTTTTCCAGCTCAAGGATATTGACCTCAATGACTATGAACCCCGCGATCGCTCAATTCAAGCGGTGCTCGGCATTGTCGAAACCAATCAACGGCAAGTGCTGAAGCAGCCCGACGTGCTGATGCTGCTTTACCTGATGCGCGGCACGCACGCCTTTCCTTATCGCTACGATGTGCTACAAACCAACTGGGACTACTACGCGCCCCGCACCGATATCACCTATGGCTCATCCCTAGGACCCGCCATTCACGCCATTCTTGCCGCTGATTTGGGTGCCGCCTGCTTGGGTGCCGCCGATCCCTATGAGCAGTTTATGCGGGCCGCCCTAGTGGATCTAGAAGATACACGCGGCAACACCAACGACGGCATTCATGCCGCATCGGCGGGCGGAGTTTGGCAAGCGGTGATTTTCGGCTTTGGCGGCATTCAATTACAGGACGACGGCCCGATCGCCACGCCCCACCTGCCACCCACCTGGACCCGCCTCAAATTCAAATTGCACTGGCGTGGCACCTGGCATAGTTTTGATCTATTGCCCTCCCAGGGTCACCCGCCTCAGCCTTTGACTCCGGACATCCAGGGGGTAATCTTTGACCTCGATGGGGTGTTGACGGACACAGCAGAATTTCATTACCGGGCTTGGCAACGACTGGCCGACGAAGCCGGACTGCCCTTCAATCGACAGGCCAATGAAGCCCTGCGGGGCGTGTCGCGACGCGAATCGTTGCAGCTCATTGTCGGGGATAAACCGTATTCAGAAGTCGCACTTCAGGACATGATGGAGCGCAAAAATAACTACTATCTAGAATTGATTCAAACCATTACGCCCCAAGCGGTATTGCCGGGAGTCATCGAACTATTGGACGAACTGCGGCGATCGGGAATTAAAATTGCAATTGGTTCGGCCAGCAAAAATGCCCACAGTGTGATCGAGAAGTTGGGCATCGGCGATCGCGTCGATGCGATCGCCGATGGTTTCAGCGTGGAACATCCCAAGCCCGCTCCGGATCTATTTCTGTTCGCTGCTAAGCAGCTAGGACTCGACCCCGCCCACTGTGTCGTTGTGGAAGATGCCGCTTCGGGGATTGCTGCGGCGATCGCCGCGGGCATGGGCACGATTGGTCTGGGACCCCGCGATCGGGTGGGTGCAGCCCAGATTGTTCTTCCTAATCTGGTCGGCGTTCACCTGGCCGATCTTCAGGCTGCGGCAACATATTGAAGCCCTGTGCTCCCTGAGCGTACGTCAGGGAGCACAGGGCTACGCTCAGGGAGCAATTGTCTGTGGGCCGAGCGGAGCCGTAGTTTGCTTCCCGCAGGGTAGCCAGCGGGTAGTTTGTTTAACAGTTAACAGAAATTGCCTAAGCAATCAGTTGTGCAACGCGCAAGGCAGAGGTAATTGCACCCTCATGTAACCCATCTCCCAGATAGGCTCCTGCATGGTACGTGTGGTTTTCGCCGTTCGTGGCTACGACCTCATCGCGATATCGAAACGATGCTGTGGTGTATAGCGGCGTGTGATGATCCTGACAGTGAATCAGGCGATCGCGATCAATTAACTCTTCGAGCTGGTACGAGAGGAAATAGCGCTGGGGGGACACAATGCCACAGAGCTGGTTGAGGCAACTGTTATACCCCCAGCGACTGGCTGTCTGAAAGAAATCAAATTCTGAAGGCTGCGTAATGCCAAAACGACTGTACAGGGATGAATCCTGATGCACGATGCTGGTCACATAATTCGCCTTCCAGTCGGAAAACCGTTGGCGTTCCGCATCGGTGGGGTCAGCAAGCAACGCCATCACCTGGTCAGGGGGGGTTGCAAAAACGACTTTATCAAACTCCTGAATTTCACCCGTCCTATGCACAATTTTGACCGCCTCCGCGCTTCTGAAAACCTGGTCAATCTCAGCATTCAACAAAATCGTGCCCGTGAATCGTGCCAGGATTTTTTCAATGTAGGAATACACACCGCCCTTGACTCTGACCCAGTTGACGGCAACGTAATCGCGCAAAACTGGAATCGCCAATTCTGCGGGAAAATCATCAATCTGCTCCAACGGCATGGAGTAACTGTACATGACCAACAGTTTAAGCCACGTATTGCGTGTGCAGGGGCGTTTTAAGTAGTGAGAGAGCGGCTGATTGTAGAATTCCTGTTGATTAGCAAAACGGATTCGGAGCCATAGCCCAGCGGAACGGGCGTAGAGGGTATCGAGGCGCAAGTGTTCGGTCAAGCGACGGATCCCCGCAAAATTCCGCTGAATGGTGACACCGGATAGAAAGTGACGGCCATTTTGAAAAAACAAGGCAGAACCAATCGTGACGGGTTCAAGTTCTACGCCCAGTTCTTGCATCAGCGCGATGAAGTTGTGAA
>CAVYAN010000002.1:0-26344 GCA_963766075.1 uncultured cyanobacterium
GATCCCAACCGCCCAGTCCACCGCCGCCCAGTCCCCAACCGCCTAGCCCCCAACCACCCAGCCCCCAACCACCTAGTCCCCAACCGCCTACGCCGCAACCGCCTACGCCGCCGCCTAGTCCACAACCGCCGCCGCCTACGCCGCAACCACCTAGACCACCTAGTCCCCAACAGTCCACTAATCCTACCCGGCCAGTTCCCAAGAACGAAGCGCCCGCCACTTCTGGGACTACTCTGCCCGCCCCTGGGACTCTGCCTACGGCCCCTAATGCTACCCCTGGCCCCGGTGCGGAGACGCTGCCGGGGGTAGATCCGCAAAACGTCAATAATGGGGGTCAATCGCAAATTCAGGCCGTGGTCCTGGATTCTCGACCCAGCGGAGGATTGCCTGGAACTGCCAATTCAGATGTACCGGATACTCCGGCGCAGCCCAGAGAACGGATTAGATCGCTGCCCAACTATCCTCCGGGGATTGAGGCTGGGTTTGGACAGTCGGTAGTGCTGCTGTTAGAGGTGGGTGAAGATGGCAAGCCCGGAACAGAACATCGGAATGCAGATGGCACGCCCAGTCCATTCATCAGCATTCAGCAGTCCAGTGGCTCATCCAGCTACGACAATTTTGTGATGGCCATGGTTTCGGAATGGGAATTTGAACCCGCTACCCAACGAGGGTCACCCGTGCGATCGCAGGTTCAGATCACTGTAAAAATTGATCGTCGATAAAATTGACCGCGATGATAAGGATGCGATCGCCCAGTCGAGCGTGCCCTAGCGATCGGCTAGTTACAGGCGGCTACGGAGGCCCGGTAGGAATTGCCGACAACAGGTACCCCTCCCACCAAGATATTGACCTGATAGGGTGTTTGGTCCGTACGCGGTGAACCCGAAATGGTGACCGCCTTGCCATCGGTGAGGGTCAGGGTTTGCTCATACACTTTATCCGACGTATTGTTGGGATACTTCAGGTGCATCGCCACCCGATACTTTCCCCCATTGATGGCAACAATCTTGGCAATATAGCGCTGAGCCCGATTGTTTACCACAAAATCTGTATTCCAATTGTTGCGAAAGGCTTGGCCATAGGGCAAAGGCGATCCCGGTGGCGAGATTTTTTTCTCCACACTGGTGCCCTGTCCATTTACCACCGCAAGTGGACGACAGGTCTGGGCTTGGGCCGAGCCTGCTGCCCCCAGCAGAGAGACAAATCCGTAACTTGCAAGAGCGGTGGCGATCGCCACCCCAGCTAATTTCTTCATGGGAAACCTCCATCGTTCAGTAGTAATGCCGCAGTCGCAACATGTCGCGGGCTGACAGCAGTAAATTATTTTTCCAGAAATATTTTAGACAATCATTCTCATTCTAAGTGGCATTATTCAGGCCCGGATTCTAGCGCAGGGAAGAGATGCAAAAAGACTTCTGCGCGGCGATCGCCGCGCAGAAGTACCGTGGCTCTAGCGCCTAAGCCTTCCCCTTGGGCAGTCGTAGCCCCTAGCAGTCGTAGTACAGCTCAAATTCATAGGGATGAGGCAGCTTACTCAACGGCTTCACTTCCCCTTCCATTTTCAGGGACACCCAGTTGTAGATAAAGTCTTCAGGGAAGACGTTCCCTGCCGTGAGGAAATCATGATCCCTCTCCAGATTTTCCAGAGCTTCGCCCAAGTTAGCAGGGGCTTTTGGCACCTTGGCCAATTCCTCCGCACTCAGCTCGTAGATATCCACATCCAGCGGTTCACCCGGATCAATTTGGTTTTTGATGCCATCTAGACCCGCGCACAGCATCGCCGAGAAGGTCAGATAGGGATTGCTAGAGGGATCGGGGCAGCGGAACTCTAGGCGCTTGGCCTTGGGATTGGTGCCCGACAGCGGAATCCGAATCGAGGCCGACCGGTTGCCCGAGGAGTAGGCCAAGTTCACGGGAGCCTCAAATCCTGGCACCAAGCGCTTGTAGGAGTTGACCGTCGGATTGGTAAAGGCCAAGAGCGACTTGGCATGCTTAATCAGTCCGCCGATGAACCACAGTGCAGTTTGGCTCAGGCCCGCATATTTATCCCCTGCAAACAGCGGTTGGCCATCTTTCCAGATCGACATGTGGCTATGCATGCCGGTACCGTTATCGTCATAAATCGGTTTGGGCATGAAGGTGGCCGTTTTGCCATGCTTGCGGGCCACGTTCTTGACGACATACTTATAGGTCATTACGTAGTCGGCAGCATGCACCAGATCCGAGAACTTGATCCCCAATTCGCATTGACCACCCGTAGCCACTTCGTGGTGGTGCTTTTCGATGGGCACACCGCACTTGGCCATGGTTAGCAGCATTTCTGTCCGAATATCTTGCAGGGTATCGGAGGGTGCAACGGGGAAATAGCCCCGCTTTTTGCCGATTTTGTTGCCCAGGTTGCCGCCCACTTCATCCTTGCCCGAGTTCCATGGACCTTCGAGCGAGTCGATGTGGAAGTAGCTCTCGTGTCCGGTGTTGCTGTAACGCACACTGTCAAACAGGAAAAACTCGGGTTCTGGACCGCAGTAGACGGTATCGCCGATGCCCGTGGCGATCAGGTAATCGACGGCCTTCTGGGCGATCGCTCGGGGATCCCGCTCATAGGGCTGACCCGTGCGGGGTTCGGCGATCGAACACACCATGCTCAGGGTGGGCACTTCCATGAAGGGATCCATCCAGGCGGTTGTGGGATCGGGCACCATGGCCATATCGGAATTGTTGATTGCTTTCCAACCCCGGATGCTAGATCCGTCAAAAGCAACCCCGCCGGAATTCACAAAGGAATCTGCTTCGATCAGGCTTTTGTGGAAAGTACAGTGTTGCCAGATACCGTATAAATCCACAAACTTCAGATCAATTAGCTCAATTTGATTGTCCTCAATGTACTTCAAAACATCTTGGGCAGTCTGCATAGGTTACTCCTTATAAGTGCTGGATGAGATCAGGGACTTGCAAGAAAATAGGTTCGCAGTCAAGCTAGGACAATTTTGATGTCCCAGCCGGCTCCTAGTCAAGCTGGAACACCAATGCCCTAGAACAACATGTCCTAGAGCAACAATGCCCTAAATAACACCGCCTTTGGGTAAATGTGGCGAATGTATAGATTTGGGCATTGCCCGGTAGCAATATGAAATACAAAGTAATGTGAGATACAAATCCCGCATTACTTTGTCCTTACTATAGGACATCGCTCATGCGCACCTAGCTCCTTTCCTAGCCACTTTCTTCAGGTCGTTTTCCCTCAGGTTGTCCGTTTGCCCCCCAAAAACCTTAGACACCATGCGAAACAATCATTATGGAAACCGTAACCGTTAACGGCAGTTCTCCCCCGACTGACCTGAATGTTGCGGATCAAACGGATTTGCCGCCTGATCCGCAGTCATCCAAGCGTCTGAAAAAGCTGAAGAAAGCCAAGAAGAAGTCTAAGCAGGCCCTCAAGGCTGCCCGCAAGTCAGATGCCCATAAGTCAGACATTGACAAATCAGAACGACCGGTATTCCACTACATTTCTGAGGGCGAGGGCAGCTCTAAACTCCTGAATAAAGAGTATGAAAAAGAGCTGGCGCGTTTGCAAGTAGAACTCGTGAAAATGCAATATTGGGTGAAGCATACGGGCACCCGGATTGTTCTTTTATTTGAAGGCCGAGACGCCGCAGGCAAGGGCGGTACCATTAAGCGGATCACCGACCCGATGAATCCTCGGGGTTGCCGGGTAGTGGCCCTGGGAACGCCCAGCGATCGCGAAAAAACCCAATGGTACTTCCAACGCTACACGCCCCATTTACCCGCTGCCGGGGAAATTGTGTGTTTTGACCGCAGTTGGTACAACCGGGCCGGAGTGGAACATGTGATGGGCTTCTGCACGCCAGCCCAGTACGACGAATTTATGCAGACCTGTCCGGAATTCGAGCGGATGTTGGTCAAGTCGGGAATTATTCTGCTGAAGTATTGGTTCTCGGTGAGTGATGATGAGCAAGAGCGGCGATTCCAGTCCCGGACCAAGGATCCCGCTCGTCGCTGGAAACTGAGTCCGATGGATTTAGAATCGCGCGATCGCTGGGTGGAATATTCCCAGGCCAAGGATGCCATGTTTGCCCACACCAATATTCCGGAAGCGCCCTGGTTTACCGTCGAAGCCGATGACAAAAAGCGTGCCCGCTTGAACTGCATCCGTCATTTCCTTAGCAAAGTTCCCTACGAGGACATGACCCCTGCACCGCTAGAGCTGCCCCCGCGTAAAACCGCCCATGACTATGTGCGCCCGCCGCGCAATGAACAGTTCTTTGTGCCGCAAGTCTATTAATGGCCTTCGCGATTTTTATCTTTATCGATAAATCTTGGGGATCGGTTGTTGCCGCTCTGAGGAAACAACCGATCCCACGCTTGAGCGATCCTACGCGATCCCACGCTGGAGCATGGTTGTCAGGGCGATCGCCCTGGCTAAGGCATAGCTGCCTGATCGGTTCCGCTACCCACTATACAGTTCGCCAAATTCCCACCCAGTATTATCACTGAGCACATCTCCTAAGGAAGAACTCCCATGAGCCACGAATTGCGCGTGCAAGCAATTTCCCAGGTCACTGATCGTCAACCTCTCCCCTCAAAAGTGCCCCAACGTCTCGAAGCCCTGTGGGCCACGGATGTGTTTACCTTAAGCAAAATGCAGGCAAGTTTGCCTAAAGATGTCTTTAAGTCTCTCAAGAAGACCATCCAAACCGGCGGTAAGCTCGACATATCCGTTGCGGGGATCGTAGCCGCTGCGATGAAAGATTGGGCCACGTCCAAGGGCGCACTCTACTATGCCCACGTTTTTTATCCCCTCACCAATGCCACCGCTGAAAAACACGATGGCTTCATCTCGGTGCAAAGCGATGGTTCCGTGATCACAGAATTTACTGGCAAGGTCTTGGTGCAAGGGGAACCCGACGGCTCTTCCTTCCCCAATGGCGGCATTCGCTCCACGCCTGCGGCGCGGGGTTACACCGCTTGGGATGTCACCAGTCCAGCTTACGTCACTGAAACCGACAATGGTGTCACTCTCTGCATTCCCACCGTTTTCGTCTCCTGGACAGGCGAAGCCCTAGACAAGAAAACTCCTCTGCTGCGGTCTATTGCTGCCATGAGCAAAGCTGCCGTCCGGGTCCTGAAGCTGTTGGGTCATGATGACGTTGCCCCCGTGAACTCCAGTTGCGGTGCTGAGCAAGAGTACTTCTTGGTGGATGCTCACTTTGCTCACAACCGTCCCGACTTGTTGTTGGCCGGTCGCACTCTGTTTGGCAAGCCTCCAGCAAAAGGCCAGCAGTTTGATGACCACTACTTTGGCGTAATTCCCGAGCGGGTCCAAGTCTTTATGCAAGACGTGGAAGAAAAAATGTACCGCCTGGGAATTCCGGCCAAAACTCGTCACAACGAAGTGGCTCCGGGCCAATTTGAAATTGCGCCATTTTTTGAAGCGGCTAACGTGGCCAGTGATCACCAACAGATGATCATGACCATCCTCAAGACCATGGCGAAGAAGCATGGGTTTGTTTGCCTGCTGCATGAAAAGCCGTTTGCTGGTATCAATGGCTCTGGGAAGCACGTCAACTGGTCCGTGGGCAATGCTACCCAAGGCAACTTGTTGGATCCGGGCGATACCCCCCACGATAACCTGCAATTTTTGCTGTTCTGCGGTGCGGTGATTCGCGGGGTGCATACCTATGGGCCGCTGCTGCGGGCTGTGGTTGCCACGGCGAGTAATGACCACCGCCTGGGTGCCAACGAAGCGCCTCCGGCCATTATTTCGGTTTATTTGGGCACCCAAATCGAAGAGGTGTTTGACCAAATTAGCAAGGGCCAACCCGAAAGTTCACAGCCCGGTGGGGTGATGGATTTGGGTGTGGATACCTTGCCGATCTTTGCCAAGGATCCGGGCGATCGCAACCGCACCTCCCCCTTTGCCTTCACGGGAAATCGGTTTGAGTTCCGCGCCGTCGGATCGAACCAGTCTGTGTCGGGTCCGCTCGTGGCCATGAACACGATCCTGGCGGACTCCCTCACCTTTATCGCCGATGAGATGGAAAGCAAAATGGCAGCCGGTGCCAGCCTGGATGCAGCGGCCCATGCCGTGCTGAAGGAAATCATGGAAAAGCACCGCAATGTGGTGTTTGGCGGCAATGGCTATTCCGAAGAATGGCACAAGATGGCCGTGGAAGAACGGGGCTTGCTCAATCTGCGCACCACCGCCGACGCCTTGCCAGTGCTGAAAGCCGATTACGTGGAAGAACTCTTCAACCGCTTGGGTGTGCTCACTCCCGTGGAGTTGGAAAGCCGCTTTGACGTTTACGCCGAACAGTACATCCAATCCATTGAAGTAGAGTCAAAGTTAGTGGTGAGTATGGCCAAAACGATCATTTACCCAGCGGCTGCGCGGTATCTGTCGGAACTGGCCACCACGATCGCCAAACTTAAGGACATTGGCATTGACATGGACAAGGAAGCCGCCGAAACCGTAGCCGGATTGACGAAATCCATGATGGATACCGTCAGCAAGCTGATTGCGGCCATGGGAAGCCACGACTTCGACTCGACCGAAGCCCACATGCAGTACTGTGCCCAAACCATCCGTCCGCTGATGGACAAGGTGAGGGAATACGCTGATGCTCTGGAAGCCGAAGTGGCCGATGATTTCTGGCCCATCCCGACCTATCAGGAAATGCTGTTTGTGAAATAGGTATTCAAGACTAGAGCTCTAGGTCGGTCTTAGAGATCCAGATCTTAGAGATCCAGGTTCAAATATTCGTGAAGGGGAGTGCGATCGCATGATTGCACTCCCTTTTGTGCTTATCCCCATCATGCCTCCAAACATAAACTTTCGTAACAAGCTGGCCGCTTGTCCTCATCTAGACAGGGAGTGGCTCTCAGCACCGTGATAGACTGAGTCCCGATGGGTATTAGATAAGCCATTAATTTACAAGGATTGTTGGGAGAATAAGGTCCATGCGGGATGCAGTCACAACCCTAATTCGGAACTATGACATCACGGGTCGCTACTTTGACCGGGATGCCATCGATAATTTGAAATCCTATTTCATCAGTGGCTCCGCCCGTGTGCAAGCGGCTGCCATCATCACATCCAACGCCGCCGAGATTGTTAAACAAGCCGGCCTTCAACTGTTTGATGAGCTGCCCGAGCTGATTCGTCCCGGGGGGAATGCCTATACCACCCGCCGCTATGCAGCCTGTTTGCGGGATATGGACTATTACCTGCGCTATGCCAGCTACGCCTTGGTAGCGGGTGATACCGATGTCCTGGACGAGCGGGTGCTGGAAGGACTGCGGGAAACCTACAATTCCCTCAGCGTGCCAATTGGTCCGACGGTACAAGGTATCCAAATGATGAAAGAAATTGTCAAGGGCAAACTCGCAGAAGCCGGAATCCCAGACTCCAGCTTTTTAGACCAACCCTTTGACTATATGACCCGTGAACTGAGCGAAAAGAACATTTAGGACGGGGGCGAATGCCATGCAGCCTGTCTAAATTGGCGGTCTAGCACTGGCCTGCTTGCCGTTCAACCGTTGAAATCACAACGTTATTGATGCCGCGAAGCCGCTGGGTGGAATTCCCACTGCCCTTTCGCGGCTTTTGGCTGTTTTGAGTCAGGCTTAAAATCGGTATTTTGCCGACCAGCGCATTACTGAGTCAGGGCATGAGATTGATCGGCTTTTGCAGCGCCACGCCACCCTTCACCCTACAATGGGAATGTTTTTTGCGTCGAGAAATCCATGGCTACGCCTTGTCATATCTTGGTCGAGGGCAACCCGGCTATTATCTACGCCAGCAGAGCGGGTTCTCCCGATAAAATTTTGCCGATTCTAAAACCGTTTTTGCAGAAATTTTGGCAGGAACGAGAAACCCTGGGCGAGTATGCAGACACACCCGAATGTCTTGTGGCCCAGATTGTGGTTCGATTTGGTTTTGAAATTTGTGAGGATGATTTTTCAAACCTGCGGGTTGGGGTGAAATTCAATCGGGCGGTGGACTATCTCTACCAGGTGCTGTCGCCCCAGGATGTCCGCGTATGGGTACCGGATGCTGCCTATCACGAAGATCCCCAGCGGGGATTGGCAGGCTGTCGGCGGCTGGGGGCAGTGCCTTTTTAGTGCCTTTTTAATTCTGCGTCGCGGCACTCTGCTGACAGAAGTCTTGGTAATCTTGCTGAACCTGCTGGGCGTAGGATTGGGCGTAAGCCAGGATTTGGGTTTGCCAGGGGGTAGTTTGGGCGAAGTTGATGAGGTCGTCGGCGATCGCGGCATTTTGACGACCGCTACTGCGTAACTGACTCCAAGCGGTGACTTTACCCATCATGTCCAGGACTCCGGCCATGCGTTTGGCTTTGCTGCCGGTATCGTTCAGGTTAACGCGATCCTGGGTAGGCTGGAGTTCGCGGAGGACGTAGGATTGGCCATGGAGGGCGATCGCTGCCAGACGGGCCGGGGGTGCCCATTGCACGCGAGCTTGAATGGTGACGATGCGATCGGCAGCAGTTTTCCATTGGGGTTGGGGCGTGCTGAGGTAGGAGTTGAGGGCGCTGGGGGTAGCGGCTTTCAGGTCCAGAAGGTAGTTTTTGTCGGGAGACCCTTTGCCTTCGACCAACATGATGTAGCGATCGCAGCCCAAACTGCCTGTGCCTGCAATCCGCCTGCCCACGTCGAGGACGGTGTAGAAGCTAGGGTTTTCCTGCTGAGCGCCCCAGGCTTCGATCAAGTCTTTGATTTGGGTGCGCTGGGCTTTAGGGATAGCGAGGATTTTCTCACCGTCGATGCGCAGTTTGCGCCGCTTGCCATCGAGTTCGGTGCGGGTGTCCAGGAAGTCTTCGCGATCGCGTTTCTGCAACGTGTCTAGCAAGTCGGCCACTTGGCCCTTGGCCAGACTTTTGTCAATCACGCCCAGTTGGCCTTGCCGTAGGGTGCTGGTATAGGTATTTAAAAAGGTTTGGCACAGGCTGCGGGCATCGTCTGGGGCCAGTTTCAGCGGAATGGCGGCCACCCAGATTGCCGTCAGCAGGCGCGCCACATCCCAGGTGCAGGGGGCGAGGGCCGCCTCATCAAAGTCATTAATATCAAAATAAACAACGCGATCGCTGCCCTTGTAGCTGCCAAAATTTTCTAAATGCAAATCGCCACAGACCCAAGCCAGCGGGGCCTGATTCAGCGGTGAGTCGGCGGGCCAATCTTCGTAAAAAAGGTGACAGGTGCCCCGCAGAAAGCGAAAGGGATCCTCGCGCAGCCGTTGATATTTGAGCTGCAAAATTTCCGGATCGCGGCCTTGGTTGAAGTTTTGGATGCGATCGACGATGGAAGAAGTCATGGCCATTTTGACTAGTGCCGCGCGCGGCTGTGCGAAAGATTTTTTTAATTCAGCTCTATCACTGCATCCATCCGGAACCGATGCCCAAGACAGCGACTCTATAATCTATAGACTATTTGCCCGTGATCTGTTGTAAAGGCATCCACTTTTCCCGATACAACCCACTTTTCCCGATATAAATCGTCTGCACAAAAATTGTCTGCACAAAAATCTGCTGCCCCACGTTCATGATGATGGGTTTATGAAACTGTTTTCCTCTGGTTTAGGTCGGCGATCGCGGGTATTGCTGGCGTTTTTGGCGGGCTTACTGGCGGTCCTCTGGTTAAACGCACCGGTTCAGGCCCAACTGTCCCCTAGCCCACTGCGGCCCGAAATTCGGGGGGTGTGGATGACCAGCGTTGATAGCGATGTGCTCATGGATCAGGGCAAGGTGCAAACCGCCGTGAGCCAATTGGCACAGTTGAATTTCAATACGGTGTATCCCGTCATTTGGAATGCGGGGTATGTGCTGTACCCTAGCGCGATCGCCCAGTCGGCGGGGATTCAGCCCTTTGTCCGCACGGGCAACCAGGGCCATGATATCCTCGCCGACCTGATTGTCCAGAGCCATCGCCGGGGCCTGCTGGTGATTCCCTGGTTTGAATTTGGCTTCATGGCTCCGGTGACGTCGGAACTGGCGCTGAACCATCCCGACTGGATGACGGAACGACGGGATGGTACGCAATCCTGGGTGGGGGCACCGGGCGAGGTGCTGTGGCTGAATCCGTTCCATCCCGAGGTGCAGGACTTGATTACCCAATTAGTGGTGGAGGCTGTCACCCAGTACGATGCCGATGGTATCCAGTTTGATGACAATATGGGCTTGCCCAATGAGTTTGGCTACGATGCCTATACGGTGGACCTGTATCGGCAAGAGCATGGGGGCAAGTCTCCACCTGCGAATCCCCAGGATCCGGGCTGGGTTAAATGGCGGGCGGATAAGCTGACGGCGTTTATGGTGCGGTTGCACCGGGCGGTCAAAGCCCGCAAACCCACAGCGATTTTTTCCGTGGCTCCGAATCCCTACGATTTTGCCTACAAGGTCCATTTGCAGGATTGGCTGGGCTGGGTGCAGCGGGGAATTGTGGATGAGTTGATTGTGCAGGTGTATCGCCAAGATTTGCCGCGCTTTGTGGAGCAAATTAGCCGTCCAGAGATTCAAGCGGTTCAGAAAAAAATCCCGACGGGGGTGGGGATTCTGACGGGTTTGCGGCAGAGTCCGGTGCCGATCGCCACCGTTGCGGCGCAGGTTCAGGCTGCCCGCGATCGCAACCTGGGGGTGTCGTTCTTCTTTTTCGAGAGTCTGTGGAATTCGGGGGCAGAATCGGTGGGCGATCGGCAATCCCAGTTCAAGGCGCTATTCCCAACTCCCCAGCCTCGGAGAGCACTGTAGCTTGATGATCCTCAGGGCGGCTGATTTCCTATTCCGTGCGTATGCCCCGAGAGGCAACGCGAATGATCACCGGGGTAGATTTGATGGCAATGGCTTTGCTCCATTCACTGGCCCCAATCACGTTGACTTGATGCAGCAGGTTGACCATGGCCCGGACGGCGGGGCGGGAGCCAGTGAGGGTGATGTTGACCCATTCGTTGCCGAGGGTGGTGAGGTCGGTGATGAAGTCGCGATCTCGGGTGCGCCGCGATCTCCTTCGACAGCGCGCGTTCTGGATCGCGTGAGGCCGGATCGTTAGACGGACGGGCAATCGCCTCTATCACTCGGCGGTTGAGTGGTCATGATGGGTCTCCTTGTGTTTTTTGTGGGGGAGGGAAACCCAAAAACCAAAGCCACCCCGATGCGTTGCAGAGCAGGGTGGCTTGTAAAATGTGACAAGCCGCCATGCTGGCCGAATCAGCTTGGGGGTTAGCGATCGCAGAGTGTTTGCCGCACTTGGCGATCGCGTTTTATGGCAGAGGCTTTTGGGCGTCTGGGTGAGCGCAGTTAAACCTAGGCGCACTCACCTTAACGCAAGAGAATACCGAATCGCGCCGCACTTTGCAAGCCCTATTTTGAGCAAATTTGGGGTGGACAGGCATTTCTGCGGGGTTGCTATCCCCCAATGGCTTGAGATCAAGTTTCGAGAACCCGTAATCAATATTCGAGAACTCATATTCAATATTCGAGAACTCATATTACTCATATTAATTGTGCCAAGTGCCAACAGAATGGCAGTTTTCAAGTGTGCATCGGTTGATTACCAAAGGAATTTATCCGCCAAATTGGGGTGAATGCCCAGTTGAGTTTGGGCTGGATGGGCGATGGGAGTGATGGTGCGTTTGCTTGTCGCAACGCACCCTACAAGATCCGCGATCGCACTTCTTCCTTCCTTGATCTTCGCAGCTTCTTCCCTCCCGTCTCGCCTAGCCATTCCCCGAGTACTCGGCAGTCAGGGCGAGTAAGTTGAACAATTCTTTCAAGTTAAAATAGAGGGGCACAGTAAAACGAGGTCGAGGCAATGACAGTTCGACAACCCCGCTACAGCAAGGAAGAGTTTGCTCGACGTGGCGATGAGATTTATGAATCTCAGGTTCACTCCCAAGTCGAGGAAGGCAATCATGGCAAGATTGTGGCGATCCACTTGAGACACCTCTAGGCTTTGTGTTGGATAATTAGTAAAAGAGAGTGTAGGCAAGAGGTCTCGGTGTGAAGATCCCTGAAGATATAATTATTCCGGACGCTAAAATTACGCACTATTTATTGGTACAGAAAGCCCGAAATGATAAATCGAAGTTTTTAGCTCAGGCTGGATTTACGCAGGAAACCTCAGAAGCCCTGAAAGTAGCCATCCAGAAACAGGCTTTAGCCGGGGAGGCCGTTGAAGACAGAAGCAATGAATATGGAACTTTTTACCAAGTCGAAGGCGATCTAGTCGGTACCAATGGCGTGAATTTATCAGTGGTTACAGTCTGGTTACAAAGACGGATCGATGGCAAATTTCAGTTTGTGCACCCTCAAACCTCGTAAGGAGTTCTAACATGACGATGGAGTTATATCAAGAGGTTTCATTAACTCGCGACTTACCAGAATATGGGCTGAGAGCTGGAGATATAGCAATATTGGTGGATTTCGTCCCCCATCCGAGCGATGGCGAAGCGGGCTGTGTGCTGGAAGTTTTTAATGCGATCGGTGAATCTTTCGCAGTCATCGCTGTCCCCATCTCTGTAGTAGAAGTTTTGCGTCCGGATGAAATTTTAACGGTTCGCCCTTTAGCAAAAGCAAGTTGATGTTTATAATGGCTGCCACGGTCTAACAAATCGTTGCAACGGCGGAATTGAGATGGTTGGTTGAGATGCCAAAGTCACTCGCCGCCGTTGAACTCAATCGTTAGACAGACAATACCCAATGCCAAAACCTTGATTAGAGGATTCAACATGGCTTTATCTGACGATGAGGAATTCTACTTGCGTAGAGTTATGCATGAAAATGATTTGATGAATCATCGAATCACATGGTTCATAACCTTACAAGGACTACTTTTCGCAGCACTTGGTTTTTCATGGGGCAAGACAGATGCCAAGAATCTGATTATCATATTAGGCATCCTTGGAATACTCACGTCTGCTTCTTCTGCACTTGTGTTGTGGGGAGGTGCAAATGCAATAGAAGAGTTATTGAACAACCCAACTATAACGAAAGCTGTAGGGCGTAAATCCAAATGGAACGAAAAATATTTTTATCCTTGGTACTCGTTTCCACTACTATTTGCCATCGCATGGGCAATAATATTATTTACAAAATAAGCAAGTAGGGTGGCACCGCCCACAAAAAATCTCAAGCCTTTGAAACAGTCTTGTGAGGAAAAGAATCCTTTACTGCATCAAACATTGAAAGCGGCTCAAGCCCAGAAGCAACATGCAGCATGACAAAAATTCGATTTCAAGCCGATGCCGATCTTAGGCAAGCCATGGTGACTGGCACAATCCGCAGAAAGCCCAATCTGGATTTTCGCTCAGCCAATGCAGCAGAGCTTGAGGGGATCAAAGATCCAGAAGTTCCAGCAATTGCCGCACGGGACGGCAGGCTACTACGCATGATCGCAAAACCATGCCTACTGAGTTCGGTCAATTCCTTCCTTCGCAAACCCGTTCCAGCGTTCTAATTTGGGAAACGCAGTGGTAAGCCCTGTGTCCGTGGCTGGCGAATGAGGGTTTATGAAGTGCTTGAACACCTAGCTTCCGCGATCGCCGAAGCAGAACTTCTCGACGAGCGGGGGGCTTTGTTACTGTGAAACTCCCTTCAGAGGACGGCATGGGGTAAATTTGCAGGGTTGCTGTCGATCCAGACTTGCCAGGTTGCGGCATGGGCAGCGCCCTGACAGAATGAACTCTGGACTGGATGAAAGAGGCTGGAATGTCTATTGCTATGGTTGAAACCGGAGATGATCCTGGGCATGTCCTTCACAATTCTGAGATTTTGCCTGAGACTTCACCTGAGATTTTGTCGCCCGCGATCGCCTATTTACTGGTATCCCACGGCAGTCGGGATCCACGTCCCCAAGCGGCGGCGGCTCAACTGGCAGCGCGTTTGGGCGAACTGCTGCAACCCGCAGCCAGGATGAACTTCCCAGATGAGATCCCGATTCGTTTCCGGGAGAGGTTTGCTGTGCCGGATGGGGATTCACCGCCGACAGTACTGCCAATCGCAGAGGCCCGCCGGGTCGGAACCGCTCAGTTAGAGTGTGCCGCCTTGCCCCTGCATCAGCAGATCGTGGAATTTAGTCAATCGCAATTTGAACCATCCCAATGGACGGATCCATCCCAACGGGCGCACCTTCGTGGGGAAGCCCCTCCCCAGCGTCTAGTCGTGTTACCGTTGTTTTTGCTACCTGGAGTGCATGTCATGGAAGATTTGCCCGCCGAAATCGCCTTGGCCCAGCAGGCATTGGGTTCAGCCGTAGAAATTGCAGTCTGTCCCTATCTGGGCACCCAGCCCGGACTCCGGCGACTAGTGCGGGAGCAGATGGCGACACTGCCCATGGCCGCTTGGATTTTGCTCGCCCATGGCAGTCGCAGGGCCCAGGGCAATCAACCGATCGCAGCCATTGCCGAGGATTTGGGCGCTGTACCGGCCTATTGGTCAGTGTCCCCCTCTCTGGAAGACCGTTTGCCAGAGCTGATACAACTGGGCTGTCAGAAAATTGGTATTCTACCTTACTTCCTGTTTAGCGGCGGCATTACGGACGCGATCGCCCAGTCTGTGGAGGCGATCGCCCAGCGGTTTCCCGACCTCACCTTGCATCAGGCCAGCCCCCTCGATGGCAGTCCGGCCCTAGTCGATGTTTTGCTAGACATGGTTAAAGACGAGGTTAAAGACGGGGTTAAGCCGACCTAGGGAAGGGCGCGATCGTCGGCGGATGCCTCCACTGTCGCCGGGAGGTGTCGCCGGGAAGTGCTAGAAGTCCTATGCTAGACAGTTCTATTTGAGATATTTCTACTCTGGGCATTGTTTCTATGGATCATGTAGGCAAAGTTTACCTCGTAGGAGCCGGACCTGGAGATCCGGGATTGCTCACCTTGAAGGGCAAAACGCTGCTGGAATGCGCGGATGTTGTGGTCTATGACGCCCTCGTTAGTCCACTGATTTTGCAGATGATCAACCCGAAGGCCGAGCAAATTAATGCGGGCAAACGGCGGGGAATGCACTCGATTGTCCAAGAAGATACTACTCAGTTGCTGATCGAAAAAGCCCGCAGCGCCGCCGTCGTTGTGCGCCTGAAGGGAGGCGATCCCTTTGTATTTGGCCGGGGGGGCGAAGAAATGGCGGATTTGGTGCGGGCGGGCGTGGCTGTGGAGGTGGTCCCTGGGGTCACGTCGGGAATTGCCGCTCCTGCCTACGCCGGCATTCCCCTAACCCATCGGGAATATAGCTCGTCGGTCACCTTTGTCACGGGCCACGAGGAGGCCGGGAAATATCGACCTGCGGTGAATTGGGGGGCGATCGCCCAAGGCTCGGAAACCATCGTGATTTACATGGGCATGCACAATTTGCCGATCATCATTGGCCATTTGCAAGCGGCAGGGTTATCCGATGCCACTCCCATTGCCCTGGTGCGCTGGGGTACCCGCCCCGAGCAGGAAGAACTTCTAGGCACCCTCGGGACCATCGTGCAGCAGGTGGAAGCGACCCAGTTTGCCGCTCCGGCGATCGCCGTGATTGGGCAGGTGGTCACGTTGTCTGGACTATTGGCAGCGCCCCCAGCACCTCGGCCTGTGCCCCCCGGATAGATTGAGTCGCCGGATAGATTTAGTCGCCGGATAGATTTGTAGTAGGGTGAGAAGGCACTGCACGGATAGCACATGGCGGCGGCAATAGAATTACAGGCAGAATTTTCGGGAGAGCGGCTGGATGCTTTTTTGGCAGAGCAAGTGCCGGACTTGTCGCGATCGCGGATTCAAAAGCTTATTGGTGAAGGCAACGTGCAGGTGAATGGGGCCGTCTGTGCCTCCAAAAAAGCCATGGTGCAGGAGGGCGATACGATTCACCTGCTAATTCCGGAGGCGGCTCCGTTTCAGCTTTTGCCCGAAGCGATTCCCCTCGATATTCTCTATGAAGATGATCAATTAATTATTTTGAATAAGCCCACGGGCTTGGTGGTCCATCCGGCTCCGGGGCATTACAGCGGCACATTGGTGAATGCCTTGCTGGCGCACTGCCGCACTGCCGATGGCGGCACCAGTTTGTCAGGAATTGGCGGGGTGCAGCGTCCGGGGATTGTGCATCGGTTGGATAAGGATACCAGTGGGGCGATCGCCATTGCCAAGACCGATCGGGCACACCAAAATTTGCAGCAGCAGTTTCAAGCCAAAACCGCCAAACGGGATTACCTGGGCATTGTCTATGGGGCACCGGCAACGGAAAGTGGCACGGTGGATGCTCCCATTGGCCGTCACCCGGTAGATCGCAAGCGGCAGGCTATCGTCCCGGCGGAAAAGGGGGGACGGCTTGCCGTGACCCATTGGCAGGTGCAGGAACGGTTGGGGAACTATACCCTGCTGAATTTTGCTTTGGAAACGGGGCGAACGCATCAGATTCGGGTGCATGCGATGCATATGGGGCACCCCATTGTCGGCGATCCGGAGTATGGCAGAGGGCGATCGCTGGGCGTGAATTTGCCGGGACAGGCGCTGCATGCATGGCGGTTGCGGCTGTTGCATCCTGTCAGTCAGGAATGGGTCGAAGCGATCGCCCCCGTTCCAGGGCATTTTACAACCCTCCTGGAGGTCCTGCGGCGACGCAACGGATAGCGCTTTTAATCGATGCCGTTGTCTGTTTCTGTAGCCTTCTATGGCTTATCTATGGCTCGGTTGGGACTGCTGTAGCCCGCCGCAAGGGGGCAGCGCTGCAGTAATGCCAGCAGCGGGATCGGCAATCAGTTCCAGGGTGCCGTCGGCATTATGTCGCCAGCCTGTTGCCTCGACCCAGCGATTGGGGGCAGATGCGCTGGCAGCAGGAGTTGCGGATGGGCGATGGATGGGCTGCCGGACGGGGGAAAGATAGGCGGAGCGATCGCGTAGATCAACCCAGGCAGAGCTAGCCCGCAATTGCCAGGTCGGATTTTCAGGAATACCACCTCGGCCTGTAATCACAAAACTGCTGTTCTCTTGGGGCGCACAAGTCGGGACAATTTGTCGGCTCACATCAACAACATCCACTGGCAACGGCAGTAACCCTGCATTTGGATCAATGCCGGGAGTATTGATAGCGACGGTGCCATTAATGCCAAATTCAGAACTCGCGCTAATGTCATTTTCCAGTGTTAGTTGATCCCGATATTTCAGGCCAAAAATTCCCTGCGTTGTGATTTGGATATTGCCGCCCTGACCTTGGCTAGCATTGGCGACGATGTCACTGTTGTTAACGCCCACAATCACCGAAGCATCGATGCTGATATTGCCTCCATTGCCAATGTTGCCCCTGCCAAACGCCGCCGCGCCAATCCTGGCATTCTTCACCATGACAATCTGATCGGATTGAATCGCAATATTGCCACCGTCTCCGGATAAGGTTAAGGCCCCAATGAAAGCATTATCTTTCAGTAGAAGCTTTCCAGTATGAATGCTGACGGTGCCTGCTCTCCCGATGCCATCGTTGGAAACATTAATGGTGCCATAATTGCTGACGACCAAAGAGGGTGTATTAATCGTCACATTTCCCCCTGCGCCAGAGGGGACTTTAGAGAGACCAAACAGTTGCTGATAGATGGGTGGAGGCGGTGATACCGTAGATGAAATGGCACTGGTATAAGAGTTACTGTTGCTATAGCCATTCACTTCGATAGACTCACTGGCGTTAACCAGTAAGTTACCAGCTTTACCCGCACTGATGCTTGAAGTGGCTAATAGACCTCCGTCTCTAGCGAACAATAGCCGTGTATTCACCGTTAGATTTCCCGATTGTCCGGCCCTGCCCAGATTATTCGCTCCGATGATGCTGGAAATATTAACGGGTGAAATACCCTGGACGTTAATGGTGTCCGCATTTATCACCACATCTCCACCGCCGCTGCCATCCAATAAGTTGGTTGAACCCATAAAAGCTCCCGCTTGTATTGACAGCGCTTGGGTTGCAACAAAAAGATCGCCCCCTTTGCCTGCGGCGGTTGTCAGCGTCCCCACTCGACTAAAAACGTCAGGTGCATTTGCCGCATACCCAGCAATCTTAAGATTCTCGGCATTGAGCGTGACCGTGCCACCGGGGCCTGAGCCATAATTTCGACTAAATATTGCGCCCCCCGATTGAATTAACAGGGTGGGAGTTTGAATTGCAATGTTAGCACCACTGCCTGCACCGAAGTTGTCCTCTAAAATGCCCGTCAGAACATTCAAAATAGGTCCGGTGCCATTCAGGGTGAGACCTTGCGCCGCGGATACTGTGATTGTTCCAGCCACAGGCGTGCCAAAGTTGGTGCCTGAGATCAACGATCCATCCTGAATGTTGACTTGGCCACCCTGGACTTGGATATTGCCAGACGTTAGACCCCGAACTTCTATGCTCGACTGCTGTGCCAGATTAATCGTCCCGAAGCCCGTCATGCCTGCGTAATTCGTCGAAAATCCTTGTTCGATCGCGGATAGTGAGACCGCTCCTGACTGGGCAACACTCCCAAGTTCGATGCGTCCACCCGGTGCCTGCAGAATACCCCCGATTAGGTCAATATTGCCACCAATTAGGGCTAGGGTTCGATTGGGCTGGACTTGGAGTCCACCATAGGGTGCATAGGGGAAGTAGGGATCAATCAGGGAAGAAGAAGCCGCTAATCGGTGCCCCGTGCCCTGAACTTGAATAGCTACAGGATTTTGCCCAAACTGTAATCCGATTGGCACACTTATCGTCAACAACGGCGAAGAGCCTGGATGGTTGGCGCTAAACTCTACACCATCACTAAATTGAATGCTGTTGGCCGTGGTGCCGATAAAGGAACCGCCAATATTTAAGGCGGCGTTGGGGCCAAACAAAATTCCATGGGGATTCAATAAAAATAAACTGGCACTGCCATTCGCTTGAATTAAGCCATCAATGGTGGAGGCGCTCCCACCTGTAATGCGGCTGAAGATATTCTGGACATCAACAGCGTTATTAAAAATTGCTGCCCCGCCTGTAGGGACGGAAAATTGACTAAAACTATGAAAAAGGTTGTTGCCAACACGGGTGCCATTGTCGATCGCAAAGGCGTTGCCTGTTTGGGTCACTGTGGTGGATAGGGTACCATCAGGGCTGACTTGGGCCATAGCGCTCCCCGAAAGCATCACGAACCCGGTGCATAATCCGGCGATGATAGTGCAGCAGGCTGGAGGGACGGTTTTACGCATGGTCGCAGTCCTTGATGAGAGGGTACCGCTAGAGTGCCCAGGAGGCGATCCTTCTCAACGCAGCCGTGGACAGGGGGCGCTAGGGGCGATCGCGAGAACCGGGTACAATGAGATAGCTGCGATCACTCAGTTGCTTACCCAAAGTCTACACCCAGAGCCCGCTCCAACTCCGATGATCTTTATCAACCCCAAGACCGATTTTGCCTTCAAGAAGATTTTTGGCTCTGAGCAGAGTCATGGGATATTGATCAGCTTTTTGAATGGCATGGTCTATGAAGGGAAACCCACCATCCAAGACTTAGAAATTCTCAATCCTTATCAGGCTCCCCGCATCCAAGGGGTGAAAGCGACATACTTGGATATCAAAGCCAAATTAGTCACGGGAGAAACGGTGATTATTGAAATGCAAGTATTGAATGTGGAAGGCTTTGAGAAACGCATCTTATACAACGCCGCAAAAGCTTATTCAATTCAGTTAAAAGCTGGAGAAGACTATCCCTTACTCAATCCCGTGATCGCCCTGACAATTACAGATTTTACCATGTTTCCAGAGATTGAACCGGTGATTAGCCGCTTTCTTCTCAAAGAAAAACACCATTTAATTGATTATCCAGTCAATGATATAGAATTAATCTTTGTGGAATTGCCCAAGTTTCAGCAACCCTTAGAGCAGTTGCATACATTAACTGAGAAATGGATTTACTTCCTGCAACATGCAAGAGATTTAAGTGTTGTCCCGCCAACTATGGGGGATGTGGCAGAGATTCAACAGGCTTTTACCATTGCTAATCGAGCTAATCTCTCAGAGGAAGAGTTAGATGAGCTAGAGCATCAATCCATTTTTATTCAAGATCAACGGGGTGCAATTACCAAAGCGAATGAACAAGGGATTCAACAAGGGATTCAACAAGGACGACAGGAGGTGCAATTGGAGATTGCGCGGCGTTTGTTGGAGGTGATGGAGGATGGAGCGATCGCTGCCACCACGGGTCTACCCGTTGCCGAGATTCAAGCCCTACGCCAGACGGGGAATTAAGGCCCCACGTTCAACCTTGAGGTTTCAGCGGGAATTGCCCCGGCACAAGTTACCCCTGCCGACACTGGGACAGCCGTTGTCCCAGTGTCGGCATAGAGTTCCACCTGGCCATTGGCGTTCCGTCGCCAACCCGTAGCTTGGACGAGCGGTGCGGCGGTGGGATCTGTTGGGGCTGGGGCTGGAGCCGTAAGAGAAGTGTGATCACGCAAAGCGGAGAGGTCGCGGGTGTCAGTCCAAGGGCGATTATTCATCATCTCCTCCATCGGACTCAACGGCACCCCACCTCGCCCTGTAATCACAAAACGACTATCTGATTGCTTTGAGCAATCTGTAGCAATCTTTTGGCTGGAGTCCACGATATTCATCGGCAGATTAATTAAACCAGGGCTAAAATCACTGCCGATTATGTTCACCTGAACATTACCATTGATACCAAAATCAGAACTCGCAGAAATATCACTCTCTGGGGTCAGTTGAGGTCGAAACTTTAGTCCAAGGATTGCCTGGGTCACAATGTCAATATTGCCGCCACGCCCTCGACTGGCATTGGCGAAAATATCACTGTTATTGACCCCGACAATCGCAGTGGCAGCGATTTTAATATTTCCCCCATTGCCCGTATTGCCGTTTCCAAGAGCAGCAGCGGAAATTCTTGTATTGTTGACCATGATGATTTGATCGGATTGAATATCAATGTTGCCGCCGTCTCCAGAAAATGTCACTGCGCCAATTAAAGCACCATCCTTTAATTGAATCTTACTGGCATTAATATCGAGTGTTCCGGCCTTACCTGTCCCATAGTTTGAAACACTGACGGCCCCGCCATTACTAATGTTTAGATAGGGCGTGTTAATTTGCACATTGCCGCTAGCACCGGAGGGAATGGCCGGGAGCCCAAACAATTTTTGATAAATAACGAGTGGTCGAGGCACTGCTGAGGCAATTAAACTTTGATAGGAGTCACGACTGCCGTAACCGCTGACTTCGATGGACTCGCTGGCGTTAACGGTTAATTGCCCCGAATCGCCAGCGCTGATACTCGAAGTGCTGACGACGCCACCATTCCGCGCTCTTAAGGTGCGGGTGTTCACTGTTAGATCACCCGATCGCCCTGATTTGGCTAAATTATAGGCTCCTATCGCACTGGAAATCTGGGCTGGAGAAATGCCTTGAACGTCTATGGTGTCAGCATTGACAACGACATCGCCCCCGCCAATGCCATCGAAAAAGTTGACCGAGCCAATGAACCCTCCCTCGCGTAATGATAAGGTTTCCGTTGAAGCCAATAGATTGCCGCCTTTTCCCCGTGCCGTGGCCAAGGTGCCCACACGACTAAAAACGTCCGGGGCATTGGTTGCATATCCCACAACTTGGATATTTTTGGCCTGGAGTGTAACCGTTCCCCCTGGGCCGGAGCCGTAGTTGCGACTGAAGATGGTGGCACCGGATTGTACAAGCAAATTGGGGGTTTCAATGACAATGTTGCCGCCATGCCCTGGGCCAAAATTATCTTGCCGAATTCCCCCCAGAATGTTCAAGCTAGGCAGTGCGCCACCGAGAGTCAGACCTTGAGTGGCCGAGATATTGATCGTGCCGGCGGCTCGTGGCCCAAAGTTGGTGCCGGATATCAGCGAACTATCCTGTAGGCTGACTTGTCCTCCTTGAACCTGAATGCTGCCAGATTGTAAACTGCCAACTTCAAGGCTGGACTGTTGGGTGAAATTGATGGCTCCAAAATTAGCAATGTTGGAGTAGTTGGCTGAGAATCCTGGATTGATCCGTTGTAACGTGACTTGTCCGGGTTGGGCTACACTGCCGATTTCCAGTCGGCCACCGGGAGCTTGTAAAATAGCACCGGCCAAATCAAGATTGCCACCAATGAGGGCCAGTGTTTGGCCGGGACGAACTTGAAGGCCACGATAGGGGGCATAGGGTGCGTAAGGCGCGATCGGCGAGCCTGAAGCTGCTAATCGATGTCCCATGCCCTGAACGTTAATAGGGGCTGGATTGAGGCCCATTTGTAAGCCAACAGGGACATTGATGGTTAATAATGGTGCTACCGTCGGATTTGCTGAGCTAAACTCTACACCATCACTAAATTGAATGCTGTTGGCGGTGGTGCTTAGAAAGGAACCGCCAATGTTTAAGGCGGCGTTGGGGCCAAACAAAATTCCATGGGGATTTAATAAAAATAAACTGGCACTGCCATTCGCTTGAATTAAGCCATCAATGGTGGAGGCGTTCCCACCCGTAATGCGGCTGAAGATATTCTGGACATCAGCGGCGTTATTAAAAATTGCTGCCCCGCCTGTAGGGACGGAAAATTGACTAAAACTATGAAAGAGGTTGTTGCCAACACGGGTGCCATTGTCGATCGCAAAGGCATTACCTGTTTGGGTCACTGTGGTTGATAGAGTACCATCAGGGCTGACTTGGGCCATAGCGCTCCCCGAAAGCATCACGAACCCGGTGCATAATCCGGCGATGATAGTGCAGCAGGCTGGAGGGACGGTTTTACGCATGGTCGCAGTCCTGGATGAGAGGTTACTGCTAGAGTGCCCAGGAGACGATCTTTCTCAACTCAGCAGTGTACTAGGGCGAGTTAGGGGAGATCGGGAGAACTGGGTACAATGAGAGCAGCTGCGATCGCTCAGTTGCTTACCCAAAGTCTACACCCAGAGCCCGCTCCAACTCCGATGATCTTTATTAACCCCAAAACCGATTTTGCCTTCAAGAAGATTTTTGGCTCTGAGCAGAGTCATGGGATATTGATCAGCTTTTTGAATGGCATGCTCTACGCAGGGCAGCCCACCATCCAAGACCTCGCTATTCTGAATCCCTATCAAGCCCCAAAAATTCTGGGAGTAAAGAATACTTACCTGGATATTAAAGCCAAGCTAGCCACAGGCGAAACCGTTATTATTGAAATGCAAGTGCTGAATGTGGCCGGGTTTGAGAAACGGATTCTCTACAACGCGGCCAAAGCCTATTCTATTCAACTCAAGGCTGGCGAGGACTATCCCCTCCTCAATCCGGTGATTGCGCTGACGGTGACAAACTTCATCATGTTTCCTGAAATTGAAGCGGTGATTAGTCGCTTTATTCTTAAGGAGAAACAGCATTTAATCGACTATCCGGTGGATGACTTAGAACTGGTCTTTGTCGAATTGCCCAAGTTTCAGCAACCTTTGGAGCAGTTGCCGACGCTAACGGAGAAATGGATTTACTTTCTGCAACATGCCCGGGATTTGAGTACAGTGCCCACGACGATGGGTGAGGTGGCGGAAATTCAGCAAGCCTTTGCCTTGGCTAATCAAGCCAATTTGACTCCGGAGGAATTGGACGAGTTGGAGCATCAGGAAATTTTTATCCAGGACCAACGCGGGGCGATTACTAAGGCGACCCAACAGGGCATTCAACAGGGCATTCAACAGGGCATTCAACAGGGCATTCAACAGGGCATCCAACAGGGCATCCAACAGGCTCAATTGGCGATCGCCCAACGTCTCCTTCCCGTTTTAGATGATGCCGCGATCGCTGCCACCACGGGTCTACCCGTTGCCGAGATTCAAGCTTTGCGCCAGACGGGGAATTAAGGCCCCACGTTCAACCCCACGTTCAACCTTGAGGTTTCGGCGGGAATTGCCCCGGCACAAGTTACCCCTGGGGGCACTGGGACAGCCGTTGCTCCAGTTTCAGCATAGAGTTCCACCTGGCCATTGGCGTTCCGTCGCCAACCCGTGGCTTGGACGAGCGGTGCGGCGGTGGGAGTTACTGATGCTGGGGCTGGAGCCGTAAGAGAAGTGTGATCACGCAAGGCGGAGAGGTCGCGGGTGTCGGCCCAGGGGCGATCGCTCCTCATCTGCTCCATTGGACTCAACGGCACCCCACCCCGGCCCGTCACCACAAAGCTACTGCCTTGGGTACCACTACAGCCCTGGGCAATTTGCTGCGTGGGATCGGCCAGATCCACAGGCAGATTAACTAATCCAGAGTTTGGATCAACGCCAATATTATTAATTTGCACTGTCCCATTGACCCCCAATTGGGAACTGGCGGTGATGTCATTGGTGAGGTCGGTTCTGGGTGTCAGTGTATTGCGAAATGCTAAACCAATGATTCCTTGGGTGGTGATGTTGATGCTGCCACCGCGACCTTGAACGGCATTGGCAATCATGTCACTGTTTTCTACGCCAACTATGACGGGAGCGTTGATCGCAATATTGCCTCCCGTCGAAGCGCCCGAGGGCATTCGTAGTGATATTGCTGCCGTGGCGCAGGAGTAGAATATCTCGTGCCTGCAGGTTGATATTGCCCTGAGCTCTCCTCCATTCACTTCAGCTCGTAAGCTGGCTCCATTATCCAGAAAGATGCTGCGGCTATTGATATTGAGGTTGCCTGTATCCCCAGTTCCAGTGTTGCTGACAGTAATTTGGGCGGCATCCCGCACTTGCAAAGCGTTGGCAGTGATATTGACTGATCCAGCATCGAAAGCAGTGGAGGAGGAAGCTGTAATGGCGCTGGGTAGGTATTGTCCATTCACCAAGAACTGAGAAGCACCTTGGACATCAATGGTATTGACGTTCAAGATAACATTGCCGGCAGAGCCTTGCCCCTCGCTGGAAGAAGCAATCTACCTCCATTAAAGAGCCGCAGACTGTTAGCAGTTAGGGTGATATTTCCACTTGAACCAACGGTATCGGCACCTACAGCAACGTTAATACCACCCGGTAATTGACTGAGCACATCCACAACCGGATCGCTCACTGTCACGTCTGTGGCATGAATCGTGATATTTCCGGCTTTCCCGATTCCGGTTAGAGTCGTCCGAATCGTCCCGCCGTTAGAGAGTTACAAACGACCCACATCAATGGTGATGTTGCCCGCTTGCCCTTCTGCGTGACTAATGCCTGTACCGACACCAGACAGCAATTTATAAAGGTGTGTATCCCGATATTTCTAAGGCTCTCGGTGGCGCGGATCAAGATGTCTCCCGCTTTGCCCGTGAGCATAGTAGCTGGATCAAGGGATACCAGGGCTGAACTGATAAGTCCACCATCTAACACTCGGATGGCGATCGGCCCCGACGGTAATCGTGCCACTCTGATTGTTCTTACCACTAAAGAGTATGGTGAAAATGCGGTCGGGGTGAAGAAACTGGATTATGCATTGACGACCTCCACATCGGTCGCCCGAACGGTGAGATCGCCGAGCGCGAATTGTTTCCGGGAGAAGATGATTGTATCTGAGCGCCAGCCGCCAGCCGTAACAGCGAATCCCGTTTCAAGGTCACATCCCCAGCCCGCCCGCTGCCTGGAGGTCCAAAAGAGACACCCACGTTAGTGTTAATACCAGGACCAATTTGACCTGGCAGAGAAGCTCCCAGCAGATCCACAAATTCTGTCGTTTGAACCGTGATTCCTTTACCTTGCCCAGCAAAGGTAATAGAGCTAATGTTTGATCCATCCTGCACAGTCAGTCCGCGTCCACGAATGTTAATGGCTCCACCATTTGTACCGCTGGCATTGACTAAAGAAGCTTGCTGGAGGGGAATGGTGCCCCAGTTGGGTGTTGTTGCTGCGCTCGTCAGTTGCCAGGGCTAAAATTCATCGCAATTTGAGCATTCTGCACTGCCCAAACTCATCCGCCCATCGGGAGTCGTGAGAGTGGCGCTATTAATATCGATTTCGATTTCCCACGAGTGCTAGCGTCTGCGTGGGTGCAACAGTTAGGGTCGGGAGGGCGGAACAAGGCATTCGGTGCCGCGGCACACTGAATTCTGAATTACAGCAGCATTGGCACCCATCTGCAAGCCGATCGGCACACTCATCGTCAACAACGGTGTCCCATTGGCATTGACGGCACTAAACTCTACGCCATCGGCAAACTTGATACTGTTTGCCGTTGTTCCCACAAAGGAACCGCCAATGTTCAACGACGCATTTGGCCCAAACAAAAGGCCATTGGGATTGAAGAAGAAAACCAAATTGGCGGTGCCATTGGCACGAATTAGTCCATCAATATTAAGCACTGCCGCCGGTAACGCGGCTGAAGATATTTTGAATATCAACGGCGTGTTGAAATTGCCGAGCCACCCGTGGGCACAGAGAATT
>CAVYAN010000003.1:0-11005 GCA_963766075.1 uncultured cyanobacterium
GTCCCTATCGCTCTGCATTAGATCTGCCGCTCTATGGCCGAGTGGCATCCAAGTTTGTCAACTGTGCCCGGGAGTACTTTGACAGTTTGGATTTACCTGTAGAAATTGTGCCCCTGTATGGCTCGGTGGAACTGGGACCGATTACCGGCATGTCGGAGGCCATTGTCGATCTGGTGGCCACGGGTACCACCCTCCGGGAAAATGGCCTGATTGAAACCGATGTGCTGTTTGAAACCACGGCGCGCTTAATTGCCCATCCCCAGAGCTATCGCCTCAATACCGATGATGTGCAGGCTTGGATTGCGAAAATTCGCCACATCGTGCACCAAGAATCCCTGAGCGCGACTGCTGCTGGCTCTCCCTAGAAGATTTCTGTGAAAGAATCTACTGCCAGATTGCTCCCTTCGAGCAGAGCCGAAGGGAGCAATCTTCTGCTGGCTTCAACTCCGCTGGCTTCGACTCTGCTGGCTTCGACTCCGCTCAGCCAGCAGATGTATTCCCAGTGGGCATATTATTGCTGGGAAATCGCCTTAACTTGACGGTGCAAGGAATGAATCACACACGAGGCATGAATCGCAAACTTAGATACATCACACGCATCGCAACTTGACTTTATGTTGAAATGTAACAGCTTTGGGAAATCTTAGCGGTAAAGCCCGTAGCTACCGTAGCTGTAGCAGCTACTTATCAATTGCTCATATTCATACAATTGCTCATAATTGTTATCTGAGTATGGTTATCTGAGTTATCTAAATTATTATCTGACAGGAACATGAATTCATGGTGAGATTGGCTACTGTGGCGATCGCCCTTGCCCTAATCATCTTGCTCGTGCTCTACGCCCGTGAGCCCTTTCGGGGTTCCCGCCGCACCGATCGCAGCTCGGTAACCCATCGTCCTAGTCGGGCCAGTCGTCATCTACAAACCAAACTATTAAAGCTGATGCATGGCGATCACCAAGGCGCAGAACGCCTTATCCAGCAGGCAAAGCTGAAATATGGTGGAAAATCTGAGGATTGGTATTGCGAAAAGGTGATTTTTGATTTGGAACGCGATCGCTGGCGATAATTACGGTCTAGGAGATTTCCGGCAAAGATTCTACCCTTCGACTCCGCTCAGAGTGCAGGCTAGCTGAGCGGAGTGCAGGCTGGCTGAGCGGAGGCTCAAACAGGGCACAAACACTAGGCCCCCAACCCGGCCTGCGATATCCTTCCGTTCATCAGCGCAGGCCCTATTCCAAACAAACTCCCCTAGCCCATGCCGGGAATCAAACTACTACTCAGCCGCTTAATGGCAAAATTGGCGACATCGGCATACCGCAGCTCGCCACAGAGAATTTCCCCCAAACGCTGCGTAGCCGAGGGACGCTTGATCCCCACCTTATACGCTACGCCGGGGACCCGATAGAATAGGCCCGCTAGTCGTTGCGCCCAGAGCATATCTTCACCCCATTCATCCCCAATCACCTGGGTATAGGTTGCCAGGGCAGTTGCACTGCCCGCCAGTGCTTGATCAATCGCCTCAGCCGCTTTCACGCCTGTAAAAACCGATGGGCGAATGCCCTCTGCCGTCATCGGATCAGCCACGCAGGCCGCCTCCCCAGCCAATAGCGCGTTCTGAGTATGTAGTGTCTGATTCCCATCCCAGAGATTCAAGGGGTGCAGAGTTGTGTGGCACCGGCTCACATCCAAGCCAGACTGAACAGCATAATCCATCAGTTGCTTTTGCAAATCCTTGGGCTCCCCACCCCGAAAGGTAGCCGCACTCAGGGAATACCCATCCGCCTTAGGAAAATTCCACAGGTAGCCATTTTTCAGCAGACCCATTTCAAAGATCGCGCTATTCTCACCCCCATTTCCCGGCGCTTCTAGGGCCACAGACATGCGAAACTTAGCCTCTTTGAACCCCAGCCATTTGCGGGCAGGCCCCTTGGCTCCGTCGGCGGCAATCAAATACCGTCCAGCCACTGGACCATTAGCGGTGTTGACTTGCCAGTGATCCCCTTTGAATTCAATTCCGGTGGCTTCAACACCATCCTTAAGTTCAGCCCCATGACGCTGGGCTTGCTGCACCAGGAAATGGTCAAACACGTCGCGCCGGACCATCCACATCGGCTCCGGAGTGGTCAGCTTGGCGTCAACGGGATCTTCGAGTTTCCAGGTGTAACGGACCGTCTCAACCTTGCGGGAAATAGCAGGGCTAAAGTCAAAGTCGAACCACTGGGCGATCGCGGGGGATACACCACCGCTGCATGGTTTATAGCGTGGTAGGGACTGCTTTTCCAGAATCAGCACCGACCGACCTCGTTTTGCCAGGTGATAGGCCGCACTCGCACCGGCTGGACCCGCCCCAATCACAACGCAATCAAACATGCCAAGACTCTCCTCTAGTGATTACTGCGGAAGTTTCAAATACTTAGATTACCCAATTTCATCTCCGAATATCGCCGAAAGTTCAGCGCTTCACAATGTATAGACGAACCCCTTCTATCATTATTAGAGATAATTTATGAGTTCAGCAAGAAAATTCCGTGTAAATGCCCTGGATAATGTCAAAGCTTTGATAAAGCTATCTTTACGTCTGATCTCATAGGTCGCGGAACCATTAAGCCACAAGACCCAAGTGCTCTACCTCATAGATCTGTAGCGTACAGATCTAACGATAAATCACTTGGGCCGTCCCTACTGAGGGGAATCCCCTAAACGGTGGTAATGTCTTTCTCTTTTTCAGCGAGAACTTTATCGATTTTGGCCACGTATTGGTCCGTCATTTTCTGGACTTTATCTTGCAAATCGCGCGCTTCATCCTCAGAAATTTCGCTGGCTTTTTCCTGTTTGCGTACCGAATCTACGGCATCGCGACGGATATTGCGAATAGCGACTTTGCCTTCTTCAGCATATTTGGCAGCAACCTTGACCAATTCCTTGCGGCGATCGCTGGTTAAGGGCGGAATGTTCAGCCGAATGGTCGTTCCATCGTTATTGGGGGTGAGGCCCAGGTCCGACAGCGAAATGGCCTTTTCAATGCTGGACATGCTGGTGCGATCGTAGGGTTGAATGGCGATCGTCGTGCCATCGGGAGTACTGATATTGGCCATGGACTTGAGGGGTGTGGGGGTACCGTAGTATTCCACCGTTACCCGATCCAACAAGGCTGCATTGGCACGGCCCGTCCGAATTGAATTAAAAGACCGCTGAGTGGCTTCAACTGCCTTCTGCATATGGTCTTCAACGTCAGCTAACTTCACACTTGCCTCCGACAAAAGTTCCGATTGGTTCGCCCATCACTGCGCGACGAATATTGTCCTTACCGAACAGGTCAAAGACAATGATGGGAATATTGTTGTCCTTACATAAGGATATGGCAGTACTGTCCATTACCTGCAAATCTTGGGTCAAAATATGCCCAAAGTTGAGGGTAGTGTAGCGCTTCGCATTGGCGTTTTTGTGGGGATCGCAGTCGTAGACACCATCCACTTTGGTGGCTTTGAAGACAACTTCGGCTCCAATTTCGGCGGCACGCAGGGCGGCGGTGGTGTCAGTGGTAAAGAAAGGATTGCCGGACCCCGCCGCAAAAATAACGACCCGGCCTTTTTCCAAGTGGCGGATGGCCCGACGCCGAATGTAGGGCTCGGCAATTTGTTGCATGGCGATCGCCGACAGTACTCGCGTCGGCACGCCATAGCGCTCTAACGCGTCTTGCAGAGTCATTGAGTTCATCACCGTGGCTAACATACCGATGTAGTCCGCTGTGGCCCGATCCATGCCACCCGACGCGCCCTTCATCCCGCGAAAAATATTGCCACCGCCGACCACGATCGCAACTTGCACACCACTAGCAATGACAGCCTTCACTTCTTCGGCAATGTCCCGCACAATATTGGCATCAATTCCATAGGGCTGTTCGCCCATCAGCGCTTCGCCGCTTAGTTTAAGCAGAACCCGGTGGTAAGTTAGTCCCATGTAATGCGTAGTTCTCTCTACCTAGTTTGTGTCCAACTTAAGATAACACCCCAAGGCGAACGGAAATCTCAGCCAGATGACTCAGCCGCACCCGTACCTCCGTCCCTCTGGATAAATTCCCTGGGAGATTGCTCCCCCGAATCTATCCCCATCGCACCACGCGCACCACGTTCAACCAGAACTCATTCAGCCCATTTCACCGAACATCCTACGGGATCCGTAGTGGTTCGAGTCATGGGGGCGTTATTGAGGACTTGGGCGATCGCCGTGCGAAAATACCCTGCCTTTACCGCCTGGGGCGTATTGGCATTGTCATCAATAGCGCCGCTGTAGCACACGATCCCCTGCTGGTTGAGCAGGAACACCTGGGGGGTTTTCACGGCCCCAAAGCTCAGCGCGACATCCTGGGTGACATCCCGCAAATAGGGAAAGTTCAACTGGTGGCGGGATGTAAAGCTTTTCATGTTGTCGTAGCTGTCCTCCGGGAACTTTTCCGCATCGTTAGGATTAATGCCAATTAAGGTAAACCGTTGCCCCTGGAAGTCTGTCTGAATTTGCTTCAGACGATCCAGATACAGCTTGACATAGGGGCAATGGTTACACATAAAGACCACCCCGATCGCCTGAAACCGTTCCAAATACTTGGCCAAGTGATGGACCGTGCCATCCACTCCGGGGAGTTCAAAGTCTGGTGCGTAACCGCCAATTGCCGTGCCTGTCATGGTCTTTTTATCACCCTAAATTAGTGCTCTCGCCGGAACTCGGGGCGCTGGCAGGCACCCCGCACTCTAGCTACCAGCCTTTCGCGATCGCTTGATATCCAATCAATTTATAGACTAACTTTGCCGATGTGAATTCCGAAACCACAGAATCACTCACGGGAGCCAATTCCATGACATCGGCACCGATCACATCGTGATGATTAAAAATGTGCTGCAAGAAACTCAGCAGAGCATACCAGTTCAATCCGCCCGGTTCCGGTGTGCCCACCCCCGGCATCAGGGTGGGGTCGATGCCATCAAGGTCAATGGTGATAAACACCTTCTCGGTTTTAATCGTGGCCCAAGCCCGCTCCATCCAATCCGGCTGCTGCACCATTTCCCGCGCCCGGAAAACGGCCAACTGTTTTTCTTTGATTAAATTAGCTTCTTCGCGGCAGATGCTGCGGATGCCGATTTGCAGGGTAGGCAAGCCCATATCCACAACGCGGCGCATGACACAGGCATGGTTGTGAATCGAGCCTTCGTACTCATGGCGCAGGTCACCGTGGGCGTCGATTTGGACCACGGTGAAGGCTTCGCCGGGATAGGTTTGGCGATACCCCTCGACGACGCCTTCCGTAATGCTGTGTTCGCCGCCGAGGGCGATGACGAATTTTCCGGCAGCGGCCAGTTGGTGAACGATGGCTTGGGTGACGCGCAGCATGTCCTCGGAGGGCACTTTGCTGGGGCGGGTGTCCGCGATCGCCGGATGGGTATACAGCCCGACATCCCAGAATTCGCGATCGAACTCATCGTCATAGAATTCCACCTGTTGGGAGGCTTCTAAAATCGCCTCGGGGCCATGCTCGCAGCCGCGCCGATAGGTGGTCGTGGCTTCAAAGGGGATGGGCAAAATGACTACGCGGGCGGTGTCGTAGGCGGCAGCCACATCGGCACCGAGGAAGTCGAGGGGTTTAACGGGAGTGTCTACCAGCATGGGGATTGGGTCCAAAGCCTTGAGCGAAAAGCTTTTTGATCCTGCCATATGTTGGCGAGAAATGGGGCCGGGTTGAGCGGAAATCCCGCCAAATTTCCCCTAGACGCAATTTGAAAATCGGACCTAAAAATCGGGCTGAGAAACTCAGAACTGATACACCTGCCACGGCTTGGGGCAACCTGGAATCATTCAGGCTTCTCCGGATCTGGACCAGGGGTGCATCGTGGCGATAACGACTACAGTAATTTGTCTGGCCTATATTTTGGGCCTGCTGTCTACGGGATTGCCGGGAGGCGGCTTCTTCGTGCTGTTGGGGGGCGGCGTGCTGTCGTGGGCAGGACCGCGCTACTGGCGGGGAGGGCCGCGATCGCGCCTTTGGCTAGTAGCGGGCTTAGTCGGACTGTTGGCCAGCCTATACTGGCAATGGCGCATCCCCCAACCCCCTGGAAATGACATTAGCCGGTTAATCTCGGCGGCGGGCGCAGAGCGGATAGAAGTCAGTTTGCAAGGTGACGTGGACAGCCTGCCGCGCCGGACCCGCAACGACAGCCAGCAGTTTTGGCTCCAGATCCGCCAGATGGAGGACTTCCCCGGGCCTGCTCCCCAACAGCCGATCGCCGGCAAGCTTTATGTCACCGCATTGCAGGACACCGTAGCCGCTCAACTGCAACCGGGACAGCGGATTCGTCTGCAGGGAACCCTGTCTTTACCGAAGCCCCCCACGAATCCCGGCGGATTCGATTTCCGGGCCTATTTGCAGCAGGAAGGCTGTTTCGCCGCGCTGCGAAGTAACCGAATTCAAGTCATCGATGCCCAAGCCCGGTGGGGATTGTGGCAGGTGCAGCAGCGAATTGTGCGATCGCAGGCCCAATGGATTCCCGCCGCTGAGGGTGCACTGATTAGCGCCATGGTACTGGGGGGACGGGCGGTGGACTTGCCCGTTGAAGTCAAGGATGAATTTGTGCGCGTTGGTCTGGCCCATGCCTTGGCCGCATCCGGATTTCAAACCTCGCTGATTTTGGGCGTGGTCTTAGCCCTGTGCCGCCGTTGGCCAGAACGGGCTCAGTTTGCCGTGGGGACCAGTGCGCTGCTGCTATTTGTGGGACTAGCCGGAGCCCAGCCCGCCGTGCTGCGGGCGGCGCTCATGGGATTTGGCGGGTTGGTGGCGCTGGTGCTGGACCGGAAAATTCGGCCCCTGGGTTCGCTGTTAGTCACCGCGACGCTATTGCTCTTGTTTAATCCGCTATGGATTTGGGATCTGGGATTTCAGTTGAGCTTTTTGGCCACCCTGGGATTATTGGTGGCGGTGCCCCCCATCACGCAGCGGTTAACCTGGTTGCCCAGCGCGATCGCCCCCCTGATTGCCGTACCCATTGCCGCCTATGCCTGGACATTACCGCTGTGCCTCTATGCCTTTGGCATCGTTTCACCCTACAGCATCATCGCCAATCTGGTAACAACGCCACTCATTTCCGTGCTGAGTTTAGGCGGCATGGCCAGTGCCCTAGCGGCATTGGTCTGGTCACCCTTGGGCAGTGGATCGGCATGGCTGCTGAAATTTCCCGCCCAGTGGTTAATTGCCATTGTGCATGGGTTTGGGCAATTGCCGGGAAATGCCTGGGCATTGGGAACAATTTCGGCAGGTATGGCGATCGCCCTCTATGGCCTCCTGAGCCTGAACTGGCTTCAGGCTTGGTGGCAAAAGCGGGGCTGGCTGGCCCTATTGATCGGGATTGGCTTAGTCAGCATTCCCGCGTGGCAAACCCGACTGGCCCAATTTCAAGTGACAATCCTAGCCACTGCCAGCCACCCGACCCTGGTGGTCCAGGATGCTGGACGCACCGGACTGATTCAAACCAATCACACGGCCATAAATACGGTGCTGCCCTTTTTACAGAAAGCCGGTGTCAACCATCTGGATTGGGCCTTACCTCTGCAAAGCCGACAGCCACTCTCGCCCCCGGCTATCTCCCTCCCTGCTAATAATGCACCCGAGAGTAGCACCTGGGAAAAACTGGCTGCCCAGTTACCCATTCGGACGGCCTACGCCTTGCCCAACAAACCCAATGACTTCTGGCAGCATGCCAAGGCGGCCCATCGTCCCCAAAACCAAGCCCAACTGCACCCCGGACAAGCCACTCAAATCGGATCGATCCAAATGAACGTGCTCAGTCGGGAACCCGCCGTGGTGGCATTCCAAATGCCGGATCAGCAATGGCTGTGGTTGGAACCTGCCAATTTAGAAGCGCAGGCACAACTGCTCAAAACAGGACGTTTGGCTCCCGTGCAGGTGCTGTGGTGGTCAGGCCAACGCCTACATCCCGAATTGATTAAAGCGGTCCAGCCCAAGGTCGCGATCGCCTCGGCCCAGCGGGTCAACCCTAAAACAATCGACGACCTGCGGGCACAGGGGACTCAACTTTATTGGACAGGGCGCGATGGCGCACTGCAATGGAGTCCCAAAGCGGGCTTCAAAACGACCCTTAATTCCGGCCTTAATTCTGGTGAAAACGCCGCCGCCGCACTGTAATATAAATAAGCGCTATAAACACGCATTAGGATTATGATCCTTTTTCGTATTCGCCCTTGGAGAGGTGGCAGAGCGGTTGAATGCGGCAGACTCGAAATCTGTTTTAGGGAAACCTAACGGGGGTTCGAATCCCCCCCTCTCCGTACCCATAGAATGCTTGCACCGGGCTGATTGACGGTGCTTATTGGCTGACCACTTGCCGATGGCTGAGGCGATACCAAAACGCCCGCCATGCAAAATGGGGCAGTGCCAACATCCGCTTCCAGCGCCACGGCTCCTGATACAGACGATAGGTCCATTCCAGGTGATTGTTGCGCAACCATTCCGGCGCTCGCGCTTTGCTGCCGGACCAAATATCAAAACTACCGCCAATGCCAATCCAAATCGATTGGGGGCAAAGGTGGCGATGTTGAGCAATCCAAAACTCCTGCCGAGGGACGCCTAGGCCCACCAGAATTAAGCGGGGCTGCACCTGTTCCAAATGTCTCAGAAAGGCTGCTTCCGCCTCATGATCGGCGAGATAGCCATGTTGCACATCGGCGATCGCCAATCCCGGATATTTCGCTTCTAGAACTGCCGCCGCCCGATCCGCTACCCCCGGAGCCCCACCAAAGAAACACACTGAACCCAACTGCGACCGACCAAATTCTCCCAGCAATGACTCAGCCAGCTCAATTCCCGGACATCGAGGGACCCTTTGCCCTAGCCAATTGAGATAGAGCACCACGCCCGCTCCATCAGGAATGACCAAATCGGCCCGTCGGATAATATCAGTGAGTTTGGAGTCCTGCTCTGCCTTCATGGTCATTTCGGCATTCAGGGTCACTACATGGCACCCTTGACGCTGCTCTGCTCGCCATACCAGCCAGTCTAGGTAATCTGGTACCACATGAACCGGCACACCCAGAATCGAAATGGACTCCAAAACACTACTCCCCATAGGCCCGCTAAACTCCTCGCGACAAGTTGTCCATACAGGACAAGTTGCCCATGCAGGACAGCCTACCCATACCGGACAGCACTCGCATTGTACTCGACCGGGCTGCACTTCGTACAACTACCGAGAGTCGGTGAGTTCAGGTTACCTTCCCCATGCAGAGTTTAACCTTCTGGCCTCTGCCCGTTGGATTCTGCCAATCTGCGCTCGGCCTGCTGCCGCCACTCAGCCCAGCCCCAGCCGATCGCAATTCCCAAGAAACTCGCCACAAGATCCCCCAAATCAAAGGTGCGATTCGGCGATAGACTCTGACAAGATTCCTCAACTATCGTAAAGAGGCCAAACAGCGCCGGAAATAGGGGAATATACCAGCCATTCAGGCTTCTGCGCCAGCGCCGCCCTCCTAGAGCACGATGTCCCAGGAACGTCGCGATCGCATACAGCACCACATGGCCGAGCTTATCATTTCCCGTCAAAGCACTGGGCAACTTGCCCATATACGCTAGAACCAGGGTCACGAAGAATGCACAGCCGTAGAGAATAGCCCACAGTTGACGCTGACGGTTTACTGAAGTCATGAATAAAACCTTTCTCCGCTTGGAGTTCTGAGTTTGCAGCCAGGGATTAAAGGCTAAGACAAGAGTTCAGCCTGGTGGTTCAGCCTCTGGTGATATTTTCTACAATGGCTGGGGTCTTGATTACGGATGGCTAATGCCGACTGAGATTGCTCCCTTCAACTTCGTTCAGGGAGCAATCTCAGTCGGTATGATTTTTCCTGGAAATCGCCTTAGATCGCGATTGCACAATCACAATTGCGTATACTTATGAGCAAATGCATCGCTGTATTTTCAGGGTAGACCGTAATCCATGAACATTATTCACGGGACTTGGATTCCTCAATCCACCGACGCATTTGTTCAGACCGGTGGCTTTTACCTCTGGGTCGAAACCACAGAACCCCAGCATCAGCGCTCCTCCCAATCCACCGATGCCCACCCCCAGCACCTCACCCAGGTCGAACTCGCCGCATTCTTGACCACCGAATTGGGCATCAAACCACCCGACACCTACGGCAAACAGCCACCGCAAACGTTAGAACCCGAGGTTTTTCCGTGTTACTTCCTGCTCCCCACGGCTGACCAGCAACCCCTGCCTTCTCTGGAACTAGCCCGCTATTTGGAACAAGACCTGCCCGAAACCTTTGACCTTCAGCCCTGGCAAATTGATTGCTACGAGGCCAACGCCTGGATTGACCAAACCCCAGTCCCTAACGTAATTAAACTGCTCCATGATATTCACTTCATCGCCCAGCACAGCTTGGCCGAAGTGCAGCTCGGGGCCGATCTGCTCTTTTGGCATCACTACACCCACGTCTTAAAGCAGGTCATTCTCAAAGATCAATACATTCCAGCTCTGCGAATCCGGTCATGCCCCCACCCGCCAAAGCCAAGCGCACCACGGCCAAAAGTTCCACCGCCAAAAGTTCCACCGCCAAGGCTCAACCCGCCATCGATGCCATTTATCCCGCGTGGGAAATCACCTCAGAGTCCTACGAAGCCGCGATCCAGCACTACGCCGAATTGATGCCCTTGAGCGGTGTGGCCGGGTTTGCCGATCGCCCCACCACAACGGCACTGTATGACCCAGCCACGCTACTGCGGCACTTCTCGGAATATCTCTTAACCGAAATTGTGGTGCACACCCCCTTGCCCAGTACATTCACCACAAAAATCACCGATTCATTATTAGAGGACTGTCTGCAAGCCATTCCGCTCCAACCCTGGCTAGCGTCAGCCGAGTTCCTAGAGGAGTATCAACAGTGGCAGACTTGGCGCGATCGCATCGACAGCAATACGATGGTTCCAGTAATGATAAAAT
>CAVYAN010000004.1:0-19997 GCA_963766075.1 uncultured cyanobacterium
TCCCCGGATGCCACAGATTGCTGCGGGTAATTTAGCGTAATATATGAATTAACATGATCAACCCTAATAGCCAAAATGTCAGAACAGCAAATCCCTATGCCTCCCCACAAACAGAGAATCTCTAAAAATAGGATCAGCAAATTCTCAAAAAAATGGCGGTTTTGGCTACTATCGGTTGTTACGTCAATCTTGCTATTACTATGGGCCCATAGAGCCACCGCCCAGGATTTGGTTCAAAAAGGTTTTACCGATATCGGGACAATTTGGCTGGTCATTTCTGCAGCTCTAGTTTTCTTTATGAATGCTGGATTTGCTATGTTAGAAACCGGATTTTGTAGAACCAATAATGCAATCAACGTTTTGGCTAAAAATTTAATTGTTTTTTGCATTGCGACGGTTGCATTCTGGCTTTTTGGATTCAGATTCATGTTTGGCGATAGCATTGCCGAGACTTTTAGCCAAGCAGGTTTTTTGCTTGACCTCCCCTTCCCTTCTACGAATAATTTAAATCCCTTTCCTGCGGGATTTGAAAAATTAAGAGCGGCTTGGCCCGGGCGTTCTTTTGCCGCAGTATTCTTCTTTCAGTTGGTATTTGCAGGTACGACGGCAACCATCGTTTCTGGCGCTGTAGCTGAACGGATTAAGTTTTGGGCATTCATACTATTCAGCTTTGCTCTGGTTGGATTTGTTTATCCTTTAGTTGGCCAGTGGATTTGGGGCGGTGGATGGCTATTTTCTGATCCGATAAGATTTAGAGACTTTGCTGGATCAACGGTTGTTCATTCTGTCGGTGGAATATCTGCTCTCGTCGGGGCTTGGCTACTAAAACCAAGAAAAGGTCGATTTGGGTATGACCCAACGGACGATAGCTTTTCCATAGAGGAAGATCCGGATGATTTCAGGGCCTATAACTTGGGACTAGCCACCCTGGGCTGTTTCATCCTCTGGCTAGGGTGGTTTGGGTTTAATGGTGGGTCAACAACTCGGTTAGACTACGTACCACACATTGTTGCTACGACGCTATTTGCGGCGTCCATTGGTGGGGTGGCAGTTGTTCTGTTAAGCCCAGCTTTAACGGCGCAGAAAGTTAGTCTTTCTTCAATAATTAATGGGATCTTGGGGGGGTTGGTTGGAATTACCGCGTCTTCGGCCTATGTGGATATTGTGAATGCAGGAATTATTGGAGCCGTGAGTGGGGTTCTGGTTTTGGTCGGAGAAAGCCTGCTGAAATTCCTTAAAATCGACGATCCGGTCGGTGCTGTTCCTGTCCACCTATTCTGTGGCGGTTGGGGGACTTTGTCTGTAGGATTTTTTGCCAGCACGAATTCAGAAGAATATAAGCTGGAGGGGTACGATCGACTGACACAGATTTTCTATCAATTTTTGGGTTGGAGTAGTGTAATCGTTGTTGTTGGACTATGCAGTCTATTGGCTTGGCTATCAATTGGTGTCTTTTTGTACTATCTAGAAAAGAGGTCGAAGACGTTTGATGGCGAAGAAATGATGGGGATAGATGATCGGTTTGAGCAACATCGCCTTGAGCAAAACTATGGTCCATTGGGATGGATAACTAATTTGTTTCACATTGGTAGGCATGGGATCAGGGTTTCTTTGGCAAGAGAAGAAGAAGGAAGTGACGAAACCATCGTGGCCTAATTCACCATTACTGAACTGTTGTTTGAGGCGATTTCTGACAAATAATAGACCTTGCTGGCTACCCTTTGGGAAGCGAACTACGGCTCCGCTCAGCCAGCGTCTCTTCGATTGCTCCCTGAGCGAAGTCGAAGGGAGCAATCTTGGCCAGTTAATTTCTTCTAAAACCCGCCTAATTGAGAGGAATATCTTTTGCTGCGGGGCAGGTTTGGCCCGCAGATTTCAAAACATTCAAATAGTTGGCGATGAACTTCTTAAACTCTGGCTGTTGTTCGCTACTGTACCAAGCGTTGAGTTGAGAACGGGCTGTTATGAAGTAATCAGAGTTGCTTTCAGAGACTTTACAGAGCCGTCGTACTCCTTCATTAAAATTACTCTCGACGCCATTATTCCCTTTAGCTTTGCCCATACCCGTTACGTAAAACAGCTCGTCTAATTTAGACTGACAGTCTTGAGGAAAACGTTGCTTTTCCTGTTCTTTGCGTTGCACTAATTGATTCAACTGACTTTCTTGATCGGCTGCATTACTTGTGCATAGATTAGATTCGTCTGGACCAACAGTCGTAGTTTTTGAAATTGATGAGGGCGATGGAGTAACCGTTGCCTTCGGAAGAAATGCGTATACGACGGCAAAAATAGGAATGAGTAAAAGTACTCCCAAGGACCATAGTCTCGTAGATTGAGCCACCTGGCTGTCATTGATCCGAGGAGGTGGCCGATCCGTGATGGTTGGGTTGGGGCTGGGCGGTAGGTTGCGTGACGCCCACTCTAGATTGAAAATAGCTGCATAAATATTGTTGGCTATTTTTAGGCTTCCCAGCTCTGCTTTTACCAATCCGGATTCTAGTAATGTGTGTTGGTATGGATCACTATCATCTTTTAGTAGTTTGCCTTGTTGCAGTATTTTTGTATATAGATTCAAAAGGCTAGGACTTTCCTTTTTGCCCAGAATCGATTGCTGAACGTGTTCTAGGTGGTTGGAGGCCGTTTTGTTTTGCCAATCGTTAATAATTTCGTCTTGTACAAGCTGAGTTACTAGAGGTTCTTCCTGCCCTGGAGGGATAGGCGAGGGGTGTTCGAGAATTAGCTTGCAAAGGGCATCGGTCAGGAATGGTTGATTATCGGTCCATTTCTGAACGTTCTCAATGAGGATGGCAGGATTATCAGTTTTTTGAGTGATTTGTGTTTTGAACTCTGATAGAAGCCCAGAGGCAGCTTGATCGGGTTCTAGCTCCGGTATGTGTGGATCAAGCGATGTTGTTTCTGATTGACTAGCCCGGGCACTATCGGCATGGGTTGGATCAGCATGGATTGGGTCAGTATGGATTGGATCACTATCGACAGGTGTACCCAAGGATTGCATACGTTGGCGTAACGCATTAAGTTTTAACTGGACGTCTGTCTCCCCTAATGCCTGTCCCTGATCAGGTGGATTTTGACTCGATATTTGACTCGATAAAGGTTGCTCATGCAGAGTGATCGGGGGAATTGCTGGAGCGATCGCACTATTGTCTCCGAGAAGAGCATTTTGTTCATTCTGTAAACGCTTGATATCATGTCTAAGTTGAGAGAGGTGCTCACTTGCCTCTACCTTTAAGGATTCCTGCTGGATGCTGGCTACCTGCTGAACGAACAGCTCATGCTCCTCAGAAAGTTCCTCAAGCTGGCTTTTCAAGCCTTTTATCAGTTCTTTCCATCGAGACTCAGCGGCTGGCGATCCGATTGCGAGTCGCAATTCCTTTTCATATTGCTTCTGAAACTCTCGTATATTAGTGATACGTGCCCTTAACGTATTAAGTTTGTGTTGGAAAAATGTAGAGTCCATAGCAGCTTATGAAAGAATCAGCACGGCTAATCAAGAATGATCACGTAGCATCAGCGTGTTGCTTGGCTGGCCGCTCAGGGTAATCGTGCCCAAAAAGTATCTCGCCAAGCTGAGTGTTTCGTAGATAATCACTATATCAAAGCGTAGCGAAGGAAAGAGAATTAAACAAGTTCCAGATTTGTCGTCGGGGTGGTGAGTGGAGCCATGCCATAGGTCGCAACGTTCGGCTGCAAGGCTGCTGAGACTGTGACCGTAGAAATTTGCCGTGGGGTTACGTTTTGCTCCTGCGGGCTAAATCATAAAGATTGCTACATCTGTCTCTAATTCGTACAGATATATAGCTATTTATACAGATATACGGGATAAGTTGTGATCTTATGGCCAAATCTGAGTGCTCATCAGGTTGAATGTCATATTGAACGTCACAGATGAACGTTTCTAGGGATGATTGAAAGTATTCTCTATCCAACCGATCTAATCCAAGAGGCCGGACAGGGTTTTTAACGCCCCTCTAAACCTTTTGCGTGTCTAGGTTGGTAACGCTGAAGTTAAAGCATTGTCACGTAATCACATCAAGATATAGCTCCCTGGGCGGAGAAGATATAGCTCCCTGAGCGGAGTCGAAGGGAGCGGTCAGTAGTTTGCTTCGACTCCGCTCAACGAACTGAAAACTGTGAACTGATTGTTTGACAAGGCCGAAGTCTTTCTTGAAGCCAAGTCCCTCAAAGCTACAACTGGCCAGGGAGTGGAGGTTCTGGGCAGATTGGTCTAGGATAGCTGTGGAACTCGTCTTGACCTCTGGAACAAATTTTTTATGCTGTATCGACGTTTTGGGCGTACCGAGTTAGCAATGCCGGTGTTTTCCTGCGGAGGAATGCGGTATCAGCACAGGTGGCAAGATCTGCCGATGTCAGATGTGCCCGCGGATAATCAGGCCAATTTGGAGGCGACGATTCGGCGATCGCTGGAGTTGGGGATTAACCACATTGAGACGGCCCGGGGCTACGGGAGTTCTGAGATGCAACTGGGACAGATCCTGCCGAAGTTGCCCCGCGATCGCCTGATTGTGCAAACGAAAGTCTCCCCAACGGCGGATTCCCAGGAATTTAGGAGAACTGTTGAACAGTCCTTGCAGTATTTGCAGCTTGATTATGTTGACCTGCTGGGCATTCATGGTGTGAATACGCCAGAACTGTTGGATCAAACCCTGCGACCCGGTGGCTGTCTGGATGTGGCACGGCAACTTCAGGCCCAGGGCAAGGTCCGGTTTATTGGTTTTTCCACCCATGGCCCCACAGACGTGATTGTCGAGGCCATTGAAACCAATCAATTCGATTACGTGAATTTGCATTGGTATTATATTTATCAAGCGAACTGGCGGGCGATTGAGGCGGCTAATCGCCATGACATGGGGGTTTTTATTATTAGTCCATCGAACAAGGGGGGACTGTTATATGAACCGTCACCCCGATTGATAGAACTGTGTGCGCCATTGAGTCCAATGGTGTTCAATGATCTATTTTGTCTGAGTCACTCGCAGGTGCATACGTTAAGTATTGGTGCGGCGCGACCCGGTGATTTTGATGAACATCTAAAGGTGCTGGAGTTTGTGGAACAGTCTGATCAGGTCCTTCCCCAGATTTTGGCACGGTTGGAAAAGGCGGCTGTGGAGCGGTTGGGTGAGGAGTGGTATAAGACCTGGCATATTGGCTTGCCCAGTCCTGAGGATACCCCAGGGCGATTGAATATTCCGATCATTCTATGGTTGCGGAATTTGGCGATCGCCTACGACATGGTGGACTTCGCGAAGATGCGGTACAACCTCCTAGGTCAGGCCAGTCACTGGTTTCCGGGAGCCCGTGCCGAGACGTTTCATCCGGATGACTTATGGGACTGTTTGCACCGCAGTCCCCATCGCGATCGCATTCCAGAACTGCTGATGGAGGCTCATCAATTGCTGGGTGGGGAGACGGTAAAACGGCTTTCCCAGCAATAGATCGCAATAGACTCACGCCCCAGCCTTCTAGGCCATTAGACGGAAGACGAGGCAAACTCCCAAAGCCAAACTCAGGATGGCCAAAAGCTGCCGTTGGGATTGAACCTGACGCAGAGTGCGTCGGAGATCCTGAACTTCCGTCTGCAAGGCGTTGATGAGAGGAATCTCGGGGGGACTGTCGGGTGGGGCGTGACGTTCTAGCTGTTGACTTGCGTTCAGAAATTGATAGTCGGCATCGCTGAGGCTTTTGTTCTGGGACCAGAGCAGGGCGGATTGCAGAGCAGTGCCCCGGAGGAGTTGGGTTGGATCCTCTCCATTGGTGGCGATCCAGGCATTGAAGGCGGGTGCATAGGGGCGAAGCTCGGCCAGTTGGTGGGCCACCCAGGCGGGTGTGAAAATAGCGCTGTAGATGGGATTTTTGGGGATTAGGTGTCCTTTGACGGGGGCGACCAGGCCGGAAAGTTGAAGGTCAATTTGTTCAGGACTGTCATCAACGGGGAGGGTGCCTTGGGCTAGGAGTTGCTGGTAGAGTCCCAGCAGGCGGGGGGCCTGGTGTGCATTGCGCAGGAGGCAATCGCGGATGGTGCGCAGGTGTTCGGGCTGATCCTGGGCTTCCCACTGGTCCAGAATGTGCGATCGCACCAGTTGGTCTAGCCAGAAGGCTTCGGTGCCGGGTGGCAGGGTGAGGCTGCCTCTAGGGCTAGATTGGCTAGCGGATTCGACCAATTGACAGAGCTTTTGGGTGAGAAACGGCTGTCCCCCGGTCCAGTGCAAAATTGCCCGCAAAATGGCAGGTGGATTGTTGACTTTGCCGATTAAGCCATCGGCGAGGGGGAGCGCCTCATGTTCTTGAAAGCCGTGGAGTTCAATGGTGCGCCCAATATTCAGAGAGGTACGCGAGGGTGGCAAGGTACGCGATGGCGGCAAGGTACGAGAGGGTGGCAAGGTACGAGAGGGCGGCGAAGCCGTGCTTCGAGGACTACGGATTAGATCCGTCGGGGTCGCAACGCCAAATAGCCCCCAGTTCAGACGATGATACGTGGGATTGTCGGCGCGTTTATCATAGCAGGCGCGGATCAGGGCAAAGAAATCATCAATGGAAAAATCGAGGGCCAGGGCGCTGTCAATTTCGTCAATAAAAATGTAGATATTTTCGTTGACAAGCTCAACAAATAAGATGTCTTCAATAAAGATAACCAGTTGTTGAATCAGAGGCAGATTGCTAACCTGTTGCCACCAGATTTTGAAATCAACTTGATTGTGAAGATTAAAGCTACGCAATAGGTCAAACATAATGCCTTTATACCACTGCTCTGGAGTGATGTTTTCACTACCAATTCCAGTCATATCCAGGGTGGCACAGTGCATTCCCAGTTGACGAAGGCGATGTTGCGTTCGGGCCCGCAGGCTGGATTTTCCCATCTGACGGGCATCGAAAATATAGCAGAGTTCACCGGCCTTCAGGGCGGCGTAAAGCTCGAGGTCGGCTTGTCGGACAATATAACTGGGGGTCTCAGGCTTGAGGCTACCGCCAACTTGGTAACTATAGTTGCTCATGGGTTAGGGAACAGGCATCCGGCTTTGAATCAGGCTGAAACGGGGGCCAAAAGTTGGTGCAGCAGGAAGACCAGAAGAAAGCGATCGCGGGTGTTAGAGCTGCGATCGCTGACGCAGGAATGTCTTTGAGCCGTGATGTCCTGGACGATGCCTTCATAGAACCGAAGGTTGCCTTGGGCATCTTTAACGGTGTGAGCATTTTCAGAGATCCACCGCGTACTGCCATCGGCGCAATAAATTTCTGATTCAAATTGGGTCAGGGTGGAATACTGGTTGAGATAGGCACTATATTCGGCCCACCGCTGAGGGCGCACGTAGAGTGTCTCAGCGACATGATTGACCTGCTGCATCAGGGCGGTGGGGGTGCTGTAGCCATAGATTTGGGCGAGGGCCACGTTAGCGCTGAGGAAGCGGCCATCGGATGTGATTTGATAGGTCCCCACGCGGGCGCTATCCAAGAGGTTGTGATAGCGGTCTTCGGTCTGTTGACGCAGCTCGATTTCGGACTGGAGGCGGAGGTTTTGGGCGATCAGACGACCTTGCAAATTGCGGATTTGGAGTTGATGTTCAATGCGACTCAGCACCTCTTCGATATGAAAGGGTTTCGTGACGTAGTCAACCCCTCCCAGGTTGAATGCTTTGACCTTGTCCAAAACCCCATCGACAGCCGTGATGAAGATAATGGGAATGGTGCAGGTGCGTGGGTCAGCTTTCAACCGTTCACAGACTTCATAACCGTCGATTCCTGGCATCATAATGTCGAGCAAGATGAGGTCGGGCTGAATGTCGTAGGCGCGGTTGAGGGCTAGGCTGCCGCTGCTGGCGATAGATACTTCGTAGCCTTGTTGGCTGAGGGCCGTGGAGAGGAGGCGGAGCAGTTCAGCCGTGTCATCGACAATCAGGATGGTGGCCTTGGGGGGAGTTGAAATAGGCTTGAGCCCCAGCAACCGGAAGATTTCCTGCTCTGTGTTGTGTAGGGTGGGGCGGTGCTTGGCTCCCTGGCTACTGAGGGTTTGGTGCTGAAATACTAAATGTTCCAATTGCCGGGTTACATGAACTGTGGGCTGGGCATGGTCAGGCGAGGCCGGGGTGATAGGGGCTAGGGGCGTTGCGGCAGCGGCGTCCAGGGGGGGATGGGGATGAGGCGATCGAGATTGTGGTGCACCAACTTACGCAGGTAAAACATTGTCATTGGCGGCAGATGCAATGCCTGGAGGAGGGGTAAGGCGTTAATCCCTAGGCCTTCATTGTGGATAAGCATATGCGGACAAGTCCTGCTGGGCGAGTTCTAGAGAGGGGGAATTGTGCCGGGAGAGTCTGATCTGGGTAGAGCCTGGATGATATTGATGACCGCGTCAAATTCAAAATCGTGAACGAGAGCGGCTAATCTATTCGCTAGATTATCGTATTCTTTCGGCAACTGTTCAATCAGTTTGAAGCAGCGATCGGCGTTGAGGCGCTGGGCTGCGGTGTGCAGATCCGTGAGCCAGGGGGTGGGAAGGGCGGGCGTAGGCGCACTGGCACTGTGGGCGATCGCCCCAGCAGGGCGGAGGGTGTTCCGGGGCGCGGGGCCGCTGGCACCCATACTGGCCGGGATGGCTGCTGAGTTGGAAATACCCAGGTGGTGGGCAATTTTGGTGATCAGTAGACTTGCCTTGCAGGGTTTATAGAGGATGTCATCGCAACCACTGGTGAGCAGGGGCATGGGCGTGGTCTGGAACGGACTGGCGGTGAGGGCAATAATTTTGGTGCGGGGAATAGCGGTGGGGGCAGCACGTTCGAGGGGGGTGGCTTCGCGGGTGCGGATATGTTGGATGGCCTGGTAGCCGTCGAGCAGGGGCATTCGCAAATCCATCAGGATCAGGTGGGGGGACCAAGTTTGCCACTGGGCGATCGCAGCCTCGCCATTTTCGACAGCGACAACCTCAAATCCAGCCTGGGAGATGCAGTTGACCAGAAAGAGGCGGTTTTCTGGAACATCCTCGGCGATTAGGATCCGGGGAACCGGGACGGGTAGAACTAGGCGGGTGAAACTGTCGGGGAGTGGGGCGGCGGGCAGGAGTGGGGCAGCGGGCAGGAGCGGGGCGGCAACAGCGGACCGTAGGGGCAGGGTGAAGGTAAACTGGCTGCCTCTGCCGAGGGTGCTTTGGACGGTGAGGGTGCCGCCAAGGATCTGAACAAATTGGCGCGTGATGGCTAAGCCGAGGCCGGTTCCCTGATGCGCGTTGCGCCCGACGTCGGTTTGGACAAAAGCATCGAAGATGAGATCCAGCTCATGGGCGGGAATGCCGGGGCCAGTGTCGGTGATTGTGAACCGGATCAGCGGTAGCCCCGTCCGAGGGATCGCCAGGGGATGGGGGAGCGGTGACGGGCTGGACATCCAGGGTAATATGACCTTGCTCGGTGAATTTGATCGCGTTGCTGAGCAGATTGATCAGGATTTGACGCAGTTTACTTTCGTCGGTTTGGATGAGGGTAGGCAGGTTATTCGTTTGTGTGAAGGTCAGGGTGAGGTGCTTTTGGCGGGCCTGCAAATGGAACATATCCTCTAGGGTCGTGAGGACGTGGGATAGGTTGACAGCCGCGAGGGATAGGGGCAGGGCTCCGGCTTCGATCTTGGCGAGGTCCAGCACGCTGTTGATTAAGCTCAGGAGGTGCTCACCACTCTGGCTAATGCTGATCAGGCGATCCCTTTGGGTGGGGGTAAGGGTGCGATCTCCTGCCAGCAGTTCCGCGAAGCCGAGGATGACCGTGAGGGGGGTTCGCAATTCATGGCTCATGTTAGCCAGGAAGCTGCTTTTGGCTTGATTGGCGGCTTCGGCGGCTTGGCGGGCTTGCTCTAGACTGAGGGTTTGGCTGAGAAGTTGTTGGGTGCGTTCTTGGATTTTGGATTCTAGGGTTTGGGCGTAGATGGCGAGATCGTGGTGGGCAGCGCGCAGATTAGCCCACAGCAGACAGGCACGGCGGGTGATGCCAGACCCGCCGCAGGCAAGCAGGGGAGAAATGAGGGGTAACCACCAGCCCCCCAGAAAACTGAGGTAGGTCACGCTGAAAAGGCCGCCTCCCGCTAGGGTCAACATAGGGAGGGCAGTTCGGAGGGTGGTGAGTCGCCACCCAAGGGTGCTACCGATTGCCGCCCATAATAAAATCCACGTCCATTCGGCGGGTTCGGGAAGGCCGCGCAGGGGAGGGCGTCCGTCTAGGGCGGCACTCAGGAGTTGATTGGCAATATTGGCATGGATTTCGACGCCGGACCAGGTTGTGTGGACGTTACTGGTGTAGGGGGTGTAGAACCGATCGCTGAGACTTTCGGCAATGGAGCCAATGAGAATGATGCGATTGCGGCAAAGTTCTGGCGCAATGCGGTGGGCGAGCACATCGGAAAGCGAGATCAAGAGGATGCCCGTTTGGGGGCGGTAGTAGTTGGAGAGGGTCTGATAGCCGCCAATATCAACGTTCACATAGCCGCCTTCGTTGGGTTGGAGGGCGGTAAAGGTGGCTTTGCCCAAGTGCAGTTGGGCGTCCTGTTGCTGGGGAGAAATTTGGTCGGCTTTGAGGGCAATGAGGGCGAGTTTAGCCCCCAGGGTCAGGATGGGCTGTGGGGAGCGATCGCCAATGGAGAGGAGATTGCGGCGTATTTTGCCGTCATCGTCAATCACGAGATCGCTAGCGGCGACTTGATCGCGATCGCGCAGTATAGGTGGTCCAGCGACCACAGGTCCACTGGCATCATTAACCGTTTTTTCAATGCCAATTAGGTTGGGGGTGGTGGCAAACACTTGGCGGAGGGCTTGGTGTCCGGGTTCTACGGGCAGGTTGCGATACAGATCGAGGCCGATGGCGCGGGGTTTGTATTGCTTGAGAATAGTCAGCAGACGCGCCAGGTCGGCATCGGAGATGGGCCACTGTCCCAGGCGGGAAATATCGGATTCGTCTACCGTGACGATCACGACGCGGGCGGGGCGGGGGTCTAGGGGCCGCCAACGAAACCATTGGTCTAGGGCGGCCCACTCCAGGAGTTGTAGGATGCCTGTGGCTTGGAGGGCCAGAACAACTGTCGTCATTCCGAGGGTAACGGCAAGGGTGATGCCGATGCTCTGCCCGTGACGAAGCTGCTGTGTGATCTTTTGCCGCATGACCTACCCGGGAGCGTTACTAGAATTCTGCCATGGACATGGGGCGCAGAGGCGATTTGGCCAGAGTTTCGGCAGGAGCCGATCCAGTGTGTGGTCTGCCCATGCCGCTATGATGCCATGGGTCTTGTCAAAATTAAAACAGGCTGTGGGGCAATTTGTTAAGCGGCTTTTGGCGCGTTGATTGGGCGTGTTTATTGTTTCAGTGTGGTGATGGGAGCGCGGGGCTGATCTAGCGCGTTGAATCCAGCCAGTTGCAACAGTTCTGTCCAGCGTTGTTGCAGGACTGTATGGGTTGGATTGGCTTGACGCAGCTCCATGACTGTGGCGATCGCGTCATACCAGAGGTCATTGGCTCGATATAAATCAAGACGTTCCATTGGACTGGACTGGGCCAATTTCTGTTCTAGCCATGGGGCCAAGGCAATGCGCTGGATGGTGCTTTGGGTGACCCAATCTTCAGTGCGATCGCGCGGATTACAAATCAGGACAACACTCCATTGATAGGTTCTATCGACGCTCAGGGGCGGGACTGTTGCAGGTAAGGGGATGCGCAAAAAACCAGATTGCTTGGGCACTGGAAATGTGGTTTGGAAGATGCCGTTTCCCTGGTCATCTAACAGGCTAAATTCAATATGCTGGGCGATGGTTGTGGGAGTATATACCGTGAAAATAGGGCGATCGCGGCTCGTGCGGCCAACAGGAATCTCGGAACTGTAACCTGTCGGACTGAGGGTGGCGAGGGTGGCGACGTTGGGGGCATTGGGCCTAGACGCTGTGGGCCGTAGACAAGCATTCTCGGCAGGCCGGGAGCCACCGCCTTTGGTGCCAGAAGGTTTGCCTTTGCCGGGAGGGGTAATCGCAGCAGCGACCTGAGGAGATGTTGCGGGGGTAGGTACTGGAGAAATGGCTACACCAGTGGCGTGGATTGTATTAATCTGGGTGGCATGAGTGGGAGTTGTATTCGCTGCATTAATGCCAGTGGCATGGGTTGAATGAGTGGCATTAATGATGGCGGCATTGGTTGCACTAATTTGGGCGGCGCTTAACAAGGGCACCAGTAACGGAAGCAAGAGAGCTCTGGAGCTTCGGGAAGCGGGATTGATCATCAGGAATTTCCAAGTGGTGTGAATACTGCATACACCCACCTTGAGTATGGCAATTTATACAGGCGCTGGGTCCGCCAAATGGCGGAAAGAAAGATCTCTAAAAAGTAAATCTCGATCGACACATTTCGGCTATTGCCAACTGCCCACCAGCACAAAAGCAGACCAATAGTAAGGATGGCTAAATTCGGGGTGGTGTAAGAGTTGGAGTTGGGCTTGACGGACGGCTTCGGCCTTGGTGACGCGGGTTTGCATTAAGTGCGTGTAGAACTGAGTCATGAAGGTGGCTGTGGCTTCATCATTGACTTGCCAGAGGGCGGCTAGAGTGCTGCGAGCTCCGGATTTGACAGCAACACCTGCCAGTCCTAGAGCCGCCCGTTTGTCGCCTTGTGCCGTTTTGCAGGCGCTTAGCACCAGGAGGTCAATGGGGGGTAGATCTTTCAAGGTGCGCTGGGCCAACAAATTACCTAGGGCGGGCAGGGTTAAGCGCCCATCCCAGGTTTGGATAAAGGTTTGGTCAGCCTTGGAACTAAATTGGCCATGGGTGGCCAAGTGCACAATGGATAAAGGCTGAGTACTCAGTTGGGTTTGGATGGCCTGTAGGGTAAAGGCTTGATTTAGCAGGGGCTGGGTGGCCAGGGTGCGGCTGATTTGGATAACTTCTTGGCTGACAGCGGGCAGGGCGGCAAAGTTGGCTTGACTATCGCTGAGGCCAGCGACGAGGGCCTGGATTTTGGTGTGGGGAAAGGGGCGGGTTGGGAAAAATTGCAGCCCGGGAGTAAGGGCGATATTGTATTGCTCGATTAAGTATTGGTTCCCGTCGTGCAGAGCGGCCATGGGCAGGTTGCGCAGGGTGTCGTCGAGGACAAAAACGAGCGTGTGGATCTGGGCCTGCTGGAGATCGGCGATCGCGGGCTGAATTAACCAGCTGTAGAGGGTTTTGGCTATCGCGAGTCGTTCGGGTTCAAAGGAAGTAGACCGCAGGGACTGGCGCATTTGGTGAAAGTTGGCTTCCAATTCCGCTTGGGGATGATAGGTGGCGTAGTGGCGTAGGGGTTGGTGGGGCAGGCTGAGGATGACTTCTAGGCGATCGCTGAGCACAATGGGATAAATCACAGCCGCCTGCGGATCAACGTGATCAACGGACTGGGGTTGGGTGTCGATGCAGGCTTCGCGGAAGAAGTTGGTTAGTTCGGCCAGTTGCAAAGATTCGATGACGTGGCGGGCGAGTTGGATGCGGGGTTGGGATGCGGCGGTGGGAGCCTGGGATGCAGGTGTTTCTTGAAGTAACAGGCTGACCAGTTGCCGATAGACGGGTTCGATCTGGTCGCGGAAGGAGAATTGGATGTTTTGATTGATGGCGACGAGATCTTGGCGCAGGGTTTGCAGGGTATTGAAGGCTTGGGTGTAGGCAGCGATCGCTCCTCGGGTATCGCCTTGGGCAACCCACAGGCGACCGAGTTGCCATTGCCACTGATAAGCAATGTCTGGGGCATTTTCGCTATGGGCAATGGCCCAGGCTTTTTGGGTGAGGCGTTCGGACTCTGGCCACTGGTGGGTTTGTTCATAGAGGTGCCCCAGTTTGCCGAGGGCTAGGGATTGGGCGCGGCGATCAGCAAGCTGTTCTGCCTGTTGCCAGGTTGTACTTAACAATTGGGCGATCGCCCGTAGCTCTAGCGGATTGACTGGAGTCGGTAATGTTGATTGGGACAGAGGATTGACGTCGCTTAAATCCTGATTTTCCAGAAGAGTGCTGTCGAAATCCGCTGTAGTTTCGGGAGGGGTGAAAACGAGGTTTTTCCAAAGGTCAGCAAGCTCAATTTTTTCATAAACAACAATTCTGCTGACGGATTGGCTCTCGATATTTTTAAGCGTTTTTTCAATCAACGTTCGTGCGATTTCGGGTTGGTTGGATTTGATCTGCGAGGCAATTTCCCCCAGTTGGGCGATGATTTGGGTGGGACCGGTTTCAGCCGCTACTTTTTTATACAGGACTAAGGCTGCTTTGATTTTGTTACGGGCATAGAGCGTGTGGGCTAAACTTACGGTTGTGCTTTGAATGTCTGCTGGCAAAGATAATTTCTGCGCAATGCTGAGACTTTGTTCCAGTACTTTTTGGGAGGTTTCTAGGTCGTCTACAACGCGGAGAACATTCCCCAGATTCAGCAGCGCTAGGGCTTTTAACGGCGAGTCGGGTTGGGTATTAAGGGTTGTGGCCACCCGTTGCAACTGAATCCGAGCCCGACGGTAAAAGCCAAGGGCTTGCAGGGCTCGGGATTGGTTGATCTGACTGCCCAGTTCGCCGAGGCGATCGCCGCGCGCGCGATACTGGGTTTCTGCCTGCTGCCAAAGATCCAGGGCTGTGCGGGGGTTACCCTGTTGCAAGGATGCCTCACCTTGTTGATTCAAGGCTGCAGGATTGTTTGTCGATGGGGTGGCAAGGGCTTGCGCTTGAGAAGACCGACGCGGCAATGGCTCAATTGCGACGTTAGAGTGGGCGTTGGCTTGACTATTGACTGGGGTACTAGAGCGGGCATGGACTTGGGCGGGGGCGATCGCGAGACTGAAAGCAATTCCCAGCCCAATTGATGCCCAAAATACTCGGATGACCAGATTGCTGAATCGGCCAGCCTGATCACTGTTCCAGAGCCTTAGCATTTTGGCGAGGCGCTGGGGGTGCGGCCTCCTGAAGTTACGTTTCACATTCATTTCATATTGTTTCTTGACGTTAACTCGATGTTAATCAGTGTGCAGAAGTCCTTAACGAGTCTTACTCTTAACAGGACTGGCGCTTAATCAGACAGCGCTCAATCAGACAGCGCATCAGACATCAGCGCTCAATCAGACAGTAGTGGCAAGGATGGCATGAAGGTAGGTCGAAGTTGTGGAAGAGGTTGGTATTAGCGCGGGTGCCGCCGGTAATCTGCACCAGACTGTTGTCGGCATTGACGTTGAGTGTGGCGTTGAGGCTGCCATCGGAGATGATTTGAGCGTGGAGGACGGGGGCTGACAAGGGCAAGGCCGAACAGGGCGATCGCTGTGCAGGCTGATCGGGCTTAGGAAGGAGCCAGGGACCGAAAGCAATGGGGAGGACATTTCAGGGAGCAACCATAGGGAGTTTAAATGCGCCGTTAACGTGCGACTTAAACTCTTACACAGGTTTTTTACTGGCCCAGGAAAGTCTTCAGAACTTTGCCAATTAAACGGAGCCCCGGCCAGAAACGAAGCCCCATGGGGCGGCAAAGCAGGTTTTTTGATCTGCAACCTGTGAATTCCAGCCCCCTAGGGAGGGGGTGGGAATTTTGGGCATTCTGAATATTAGGGAACAGGGATCGATGCCGAATCAGTTCTAGGGCGTGTTCTTGGGGCCGACGGCACAATAGCTGGCTCAGCAGCAGGGAGCGGACAGAGAAACTTTGGATATGGGTAGGTGAATGTGCTAAGGCTGAACTGGAGTAAGCGGGCGGGGGAGGAGTTGCGATCGACGCCTCATTTGATTTTACGGACAGGGACGGGGAAGTATTTTTTCCCTTTAGTAGAATTTGAGCGGTGGACGATTGGGCGGGAGTCATCCTGCGAAATTGTGCTGGTGGATCCGTTGGTCTCCCGGCGGCAAGCCATTTTGATGTGTTCCCCAGCCAGTGGATTTTGCTTGATTGACTTGGGGAGCCGGAATGGATCGGTGGTGAATGGCCAAATTATTCAGCCGATGGTGCAGTTAAAGGGGGGCGATCGCCTCCGCTTTGGCTGGACAGAATTGGAATTCTGCCACCCGTAAAATAAAGAGCATGTTTAATTTATCCGGCTGTGCCCTAGGGCTCGACTAATTGATTTTCCTTGCGCAGGTAGGATTGGATAAAGGGATCAAGTTCGCCATTCATGACATCGGCGATCGCGGTGGTTTCTTCCCCAGTTCGGAGATCCTTAACCATTTGGTAGGGGTGAAACACATAGTTGCGAATCTGGTTGCCCCAGGACGCCTCCACCATGTCGCCGCGAATTTCAGCAATTTCCTGGGCCTTTTGCTCTTGGGCAATAATCAGCAGCTTGGCTTTGAGGATGGCCAACGCTTTTTCTTTATTTTGCAACTGCGATCGCTCCTCCGTACAGCGCACAAAAATCCCCGTCGGCAGATGGACAATCCGCACTGCTGTTTCTACTTTATTGACGTTTTGCCCGCCCTTGCCGCCCGCTCGCGTGGTGGTAATTTCCAAATCCTTATCTGGAATCTCTAACTGCACCGTGTTATCAATCAGTGGCATCACTTCCACCCCAGCAAAGCTGGTTTGACGCTTATCATTGGCATTAAATGGCGAAATTCGCACCAGCCTATGGGTGCCCTTTTCGGACTTGAGGTAGCCATAGGCATAGCGCCCTGCAATTTCCAAGGTGGCCGACTTGAGCCCCGCCTCATCACCCTCAGAAATTTCCATGAGGTGCACCTTGTAGCGGTGATCCTCTGCCCAGCGGGTATACATCCGTAGCAGCATCTCGGCCCAATCCTGGGCATCGGTGCCCCCAGCCCCAGCATTGATTGTCAAGACTGCCCCCTTGGAGTCGTATAGCCCAGACAACATTTGTTCTAGTTCCCACTGGTCTAAGTCTCTGCCCAGTTGAGTTAGGGTTGTCTCCGCTTCCTGGATGAGACTGGCATCGGGTTCTAGCTCCAGCAGCTCTAGCACAGCCTGGGCATCTTCTAGGTGCGTTTTCCACTGGTCAAATTGCTGCAAGTGGGACTTCAGGTCTGTGAGTTCTTGCAGGGTTTGTTGGGCTGCTGTTTGATCATCCCAAAAGCCAGTCTGGGCAGCAATTTGCTCTAAATCTTGAATTTTGGCGTTGAGGGCAGGGACGTCAAAGATAGTCCTGGGTTTTACCCAGGCGATTAGCCAACACGTCCACTAGCCGTTTGATTTCGACGCTATCCATAGGTGATCTCAGGGGTTCAATTCACTCAATACTCGTATCCAATCCGGGCGCAAGGCGGCTCGACAAAACTAGGCGCTCATCGGAGCATCTGTTATCCGTGATTTCCTCGCAATTTCTTCTTGCCTTGTTGATTCTAGCGACAGATCTGGCCAAAGTATCCGCAAAAACATCCGGTAGCTCAGAAAAATCCGGGGAATGATCAAATCACAGCATTGTCCGCAATGCTTCATAGAATGGCATGAATTGTCCGAGCTGCAATTTTTCTGGGAAGAATTGCAGCTTTTTTTAATGGGTTTTATAGGCTTGATCGGCCTTAGACGGATGACGACGCGCACTTGTCCAACGGCGCGGTCCCCAGGGATGATGGGAAGCAATGCCAAGCGCGGGATCCGCATCAGGAGTGTTTTTTGTGAATCATCGGACTGAGAAGCGTGGGAGGACATTAAAGCGCGAGTTGGATCTTTTTGGCGCTGTAGTCATGGGCCTGGGATCAATCTTGGGTACTGGGGTGTTTGTCAGTTTGGGCGTGGCGGCGGGCATTGCTGGTCCAGCGGTGATTGTGGCGGTGGTGTTAGCGGCCCTAATCGCCATTTGTAATGGCTTGAGTAGTGCCCAACTGGCGGCCACCCATCCGGTGAGTGGGGGCACCTATGAGTATGGTTATCGCTATCTGAGCCCGCAGTTGGGGTTCACGGCGGGGTGGCTATTTTTGCTGGCAAAGTCGGCTTCAGCGGCCACGGCGGCCCTCGGGTTTGCAGGGTACTTGTTGAGTAGCGTGGGCTGGACGGCACAGGGTTGGTTGGTGCCCGTGGCGCTGACAACGGTCCTCGGTTTGACGCTGATTGCCTATGGTGGGGTGCAAAAGTCTCGGCGGGCCAATGGTGTACTGGTCTGTGTCACCCTAGCGGCCCTTGGCTTTTTCGTAATGGCAGGAGTACCGCTCCTGATCGGCCAAGGGATGACGAATTTCAGGCCGATGTTTCCCCACGGTGCCGATCCAGCGGGTCTGTTGCAAGCGACGGCACTGCTGTTTGTGGCCTATGGGGGCTATGCCCGTATTACCACAATGGCGGAGGAGGTGAAATTCCCGCCCAGACCATCCCGTGCGCTATTATTCTTTGTCTGGGACTCACGATGGCGGTGTATTTGGCGATCGCAATTGTCGCTGTGGGGGTAGTCGGTGGTCCGGCCCTAGGGGATGCGGCACTAGGTGGAGCACCCTTGGTTCGGGTGGTGCAGAAGTTTGGGGTACCCGGTGGGGCACAAGTATTGGCTGTGGGGGCGATGACGGCCCTGCTGGGGGTATTACTGAACTTAATTCTGGGGCTGTCGCGGGTGCTTTTGGCGATGGCGCGGCGGGGCGATATGCCCCGGAGTTTGGCCCAGTTGAATGCGGCGCAAACGACGCCGGGGCGGGCTGTTCTGGTGATGGGTGGGGCGATCGCCTTACTGGTGCTTTTGGGCAATGTCAAAACCACCTGGTCCTTCAGTGCTTTTTCCGTACTGAGCTACTATGCTCTGGCCAATTTGGCGGCGCTGCGCTTGCCGCGGGGGGATTGCCACTATCCTCGTTGGATTGCATGGGTGGGTTTGGGCTCCTGTGGTTTTCTGGCCTTTTGGGTGGAACCTCAGATTTGGTTGACGGGATTGGGGGCGATTGCTATAGGACTGGTGTGGAAAGCAGGCATGGATCGGTGGAATCGGCGATCGCCCCAGTAGACCGGGACTACACCCTCGTCTAGTTCACCCATGCCTGCCAAAATCAGGAGTATGCCAAAATTAGGATGGGTAACCGTACTATTCCGAATCCTATGCACCTGCATTTTTCCTTCCCCCACACGAACCCACCCTTATCCCCTCGGCAAACCTTGCCGACGATGTATGATTTGCCCAGTGAGAATCCGGAGGAGCCAGGATTGCCTGACGAGTTTCATGATCTGCAACCGCAACTGCTCAGCCGCACGCTGCATTTGGTGGACTATGCGGCAGACCGTATCTTTACTGGGTCTGACTTGAATCTATATTACGATGTGCGCCATCCACTCTGGTACAAGCGTGCGGATTGGTTTTTGGCGGTGGATGTGCCGCGCCTTTACGATGGGACAGACCTGCGATCGAGCTATGTGATCTGGCAGGAAGGCGTTGTCCCCTTTGTGGTGGTGGAGTTGCTCTCTCCAGGTACCGCCCAGGACGATCTAGGGGACTATGCCGATCCGCAATCTGAGGACAGTACGGAGGACCTCACGGCAGATAGTGCTGACGTAATGCGGGCCAGGGAGGAGCGCAGCCTCCCTGCCCCCGAGAATCTTGTCGCCAACGATGCATTACGCTCGAAGCCCCCGCGCAAATGGGACGTGTATGAACGGATTCTGCGGGTGCCCTACTATGTGGTGTTCAATCGCCCCAACGGTCAGATCCGGTTTTTTCAACTGGTGGGGGCACACTATCAAGAACAAGCTCTGAATCCTGCGAATCCTAAAGTCTGGATTCCAGAGTTAAAGGCGGGTTTAGGGCTATGGCAGGGCGTTTTTGCCGGGGTCTCCCGGTTGTGGCTGCGCTGGTGCGATCAGCAGGGCCATTGGATGCCGACGGATACAGAAGTCGAGCAGCAGCGGGCTGAAGCTGAGCAACAACGAGCTGAAGCTGAGCAGCAGCGGGCTGAGAAAGCCGAGGCTCAGTTGAGGCAAACGGTAAAGCACCTGTTGCAGTTGGGAATGTCGGTGGCACAGGTGGCTCAGATCACTGGACTGGCGGTGGAGCGAGTGGACGAGTGGAGTGATCCGGTCTGATTGTTGGGGGAT
>CAVYAN010000005.1:0-39750 GCA_963766075.1 uncultured cyanobacterium
CCAAGAAGCGGCCAAAGTTTGCCTGGAGTGCGGCGAACGATACTTTCATGCCATAACCCTGGATGCGATCGATCAATTGCTCAAAACAGAGCACCCAGTGAAACAAAGGCTAGAGGTTGAAGTGGTTAGTTTGTAATGACTGTGTGCAGCGCTCTTTTCAGACCAATCCCAATGCCAGCGAGAGCGATCGGCAGATGTGCGGCATTACCAAGCACAAGTGATGGGAGATGAGGGAAGGGGATATTTGCTTTCCGATTCCCTAGAATGAGGTCATCAACTCTAGCATTGACTGCACCCCGAATCTGATTCAACTCGTGTAAGGGGGATTTGTGTATACACGCCCAAATCGGGAGAGGGATTTAGAGTGAAGGCGGCAAACGGGGGATGCACTCGCTTTATTGCTCACCCCGCCGATTGTAATCAACCAAATAACCCCCAACATCAAACATCACATTGTCATAGTCATAGAAGCAGCAGATTAAATCACAGCAAAATCTAATCAATTGCTTAGATAGGTGCTCAAGCGATCGCCCAATCCGCCTTCCCCAAAGACCTTTTAGTGGAAATCACCTCATTATTTATTCCGAAGAGGTATTACTTATGAGCACTGCCCTCAAGCCTGAGAATCTCACCCCGAAAGCACTAGAGCCAGAGGCACCGAAAACACCAGAGCCAGAGGCACCAACAGCACTAGAACTAGAGGAGCCAAAAGCCCTAGACCCCGAAGAGCCGGGACTCGAAGCAATTCATCCTCCACACCGATTGCGCAAATGGCTGCTGGGCCTTGTTGCGCTAGTTTCCGTTATGGGAGTTGGCTATCTAGCGTATCGCCAACTGGTGATCGTCCCGCAACAGGCAGCAAAGAATAAGGTGCAAACGGCTTTAGTAGAGCGGAGCAACCTGCCAATTACGGTTTCTGCCAATGGGACAGTGCAACCTGAAAAATTAATTAATGTGAGTCCTAAAACATCGGGGATTCTGAAACAACTGCTGGTCAAAGAAGGGGATCTGTGCAGCAAGGGCAGGTGCTGGCTTACATGGATGCCTCAAACCTTCAGGGGCAACTCCATCAAGCCCAGGGGAATCTCGCAGTCGCAACGGCGAACCTGCAAGGAGTCACCACCGGAAACCGACCACAAGACATTGCCCAAGCGAAAGCCAAATTGCAGGATGCCAAATTTGCCCTCCGCCAAACGGAAGATGATTTACAGCGCAATCGGGCATTATCTGAGGCGGGAGCGATTTCTCAGCAAGCCTTCGATATTGTAGTGACGGCTCGAGATCGCGCACAGGCCCAAGTGAAGCAATATCAGGAGGCGCTGGCTCTTTCCCAAGCGGGGTCACGATCTGAAGACATCGAGCAAGCCCGAGCCCAGGTGGCAGCGGCCCAAGGAGCGGTGCAAATTATTCAGACTAATCTCAACGATATGGTGATTCGGGCCCCCTTTAGTGGGATTGTTGCCCGTAAATTTGCTGATCCCGGCTCCTTTGTGACCCCCACCACAGCAGGCAGCTCGGTGTCCTCGGCAACATCGTCCTCCATCCTGTCTCTGGCCTCCACAAACCAGATTGTTGCCGAGGTGGCAGAAGCTAATATTGCCCAAATTCATCTCGGGCTGGTGGCGACCATTCAGGTCGATGCCTACACGGGGAAAACCTTTACCGGACGAGTGACCCAAATTGCGACCCAGTCGGTTGTGATGCAGAACGTGACCAGCTTTGAGGTGAAGACCTCGGTGTCCGATCCCCAACATCTGCTGCGATCGGGGATGAATGTAAATGTGGTGTTCAAAGCCGGAGAGTTAACCAATGTGCTGTTAGTGCCGACGGCAGCAATTGTGCAACAAAACAATACCCAGGGCGTATTTGTAGCAAAAGATAAAGGCGATTCAGTTTTCGTGCCTATTGTAGTCGGGACAACGGTGAATGACAAAACCGAGGTCAAGTCTGGATTAACCGGGACCGAACATGTTCTACTCAGCTTTCCATCCGGAACCCGCAAAGTTTCTACTGGCAGACCTTCATGAGTCTTGATCCCAATGAAAAAACCGGCTAATTTCCAGGCAACTGTCCGACCTCGCCAGCGGGGTGGAGTCCGATCTCGCCGTTCTCGCAAGCGCCGTGTCTCTTTCAGTGAAATTCTGACCATGTCGGTCGAAACCCTGTGGGGCAACAAATTGCGCACTGGCTTGACCATGCTGGGGGTGATTATTGGCATCTCTTCGGTGATTACAATTACTGCTGTAGGGCAGGGCGTGCAGAACTCAATCGAGACCCAAATCCAAGCGTTGGGAACGAACGTGATGATGGTGTCGGCAGGGGCCGCTAGAAATGGTGGGATTAGCCAAGGAGCAGGCTCGGCCAGTACATTAACGTGGGAGGATGCTCAGGCGATCGCTAAACAAGTCCCCGCCGCACAGTCCGTTACGGCATTCCTACAACGGGGTTCAATTCAGGTTGTAAGGGGCAATACCAATATTGCCACAACCCTTGTAGGCACGGATTTGAACCTTCCCAAGATCCGAAACATTCAGCCTCAACTCGGACTGTTTTTTAGTCAAGGGGATTTGGATGCTGCCCATCCAGTCGCATTTCTTGGCTCCAAGGTGCGGGATGAATTGTTTAGCACCGATGAATCTGTCATTGGCGCTGATTTACGAATTCGGGGCAAGCGGTACACCGTCGTTGGGGTCGCGGAATCGAAGGGATCGGCGGGCGGCCAGGATCTGGATGATGTAATTTATATCCCACTCACCAATATGTCCGCCCAAATTGTGGGCAATAATGCGTTGACGGGTGTAGCCATTAACGGATTTTGGGTCGAAGCTAGCGACGGCGATCAGCTCAACTCGGCTCAATTTCAGGTGACAAATATTCTGCGGCTGCGGCATCGCCTGCATCCATCGGATATCGATGATTTTCGGATTACCAATCTCGTGGATATTATCAGCACGTTCGGTAGTGTGATGGAGTCATTTACTTTGATGGTGGGGGCGATCGCGGGCATTTCCCTGGTCGTGGGCGGCATTGGCATTGCCAACATTATGCTGGTTTCGGTGATGGAACGTACCCGAGAAATTGGCATTCGTAAAGCCGTTGGGGCCACCAGCGGCACAATTCTGAACCAGTTTTTGACCGAAGCGATCGTCATCTCCACGGTGGGGGGTGTGATTGGTGTGGGTCTAGGCGTTGGGTTTGCGTTTGCGGCGGCAACCGCGTTTAAATTCCCGTTCATTGTTCCCCTGTGGTCAGTCGGGGCAGGATTTGGCCTTTCATTCATTGTTGGCGTTTTGGCTGGCGGCATCCCGGCTCGCAACGCGGCCAAGTTAGATCCGATCGCGGCTTTACACAGTGAGTAGGTCGGGACTGTCTTCTGCCCCCTGCATGTCTTCTGTCCCTTGACTGTCTCCCGCCCGCTCCTTTCTGTCTTTTTTATAATCACTCAAGTAATCACGAGAGTAATCACTATGGCAACCATGATCACAATGGAGGGCATCACGAAAACCTATCACTTTGGAGAATTGGACGTGCCCGTTTTGAGGCAGATTGATCTGGAGATCGCCGATGGGGAATATGTCGCAATTATGGGAGCCTCGGGTTCTGGGAAGTCAACGCTCATGAACATCATTGGCTGTCTGGATCGACCGACGAGCGGGCGGTATGTTTTGGACGGTAGAGACCTGACCACACTGGATGATGATGGGCTGGCCAATATCCGCAATCAGTATATTGGCTTTGTGTTTCAGCAGTTTAATCTGTTACCCCGCTTGACGGCCCTCGAAAATGTGATGCTGCCGATGGTTTATGCCGATGTTTCACGATCGCAGCGTCTAGAATCTGCAACTGCCGCCTTAAAAAAGATTGGCTTGGGCGATCGCTTAACCAACCGACCCAGCCAACTTTCCGGCGGCCAACAGCAGCGGGTGGCGATCGCGCGGGCCTTGGTCAATCATCCCGCCTTGATCTTAGCCGATGAACCCACGGGCGCCTTGGATTCCAAAACATCCCACGACATTATGAATTTGCTCACCGCCTTAAACCAGCAGGGGACAACCATCGCACTCGTCACCCATGACGCGGCAGTCGCCGCCCAAACCCGCCGAGTGATTCAGATGCAAGACGGCGTTATTGTCGAGTCCCAACCGCGATCGCCCGTGGCCCAACGCCCTACCCCGGGCCGAACAATGCTGCCAGCCTGAGTCACAGGCTAAGCAGCAGCATAACAAGGATGTTGATCGGCTTGATCCAGGTGTGTTAATACAAAATTTGATAGATCGTGATCATGCAAATGATCCCGAAAAGGGCTGTATAAATTAATTTTGTGTATTTGGCCAGCCAAGCGGGCAGATAAATATCAAAATTGGCCTGAGTCGAATCAGTGTATTTTCGGGCCAGAAGATTTAAGGGACAGCGAGATTTAAACCCCAGTAGGACCAGTCCCTCTAGACAGACAAAGCCATACCCCAGCCAGAGCCAGTGATCCAGCTTATCGGCGATCGCGGCATAAAGCATGTAGAAAATCACAACATTGAAAAATACCCAAATCACCGTGTGAATGCCCTTAATCAGCCTCAATTGAGTTTTATTGTGCATCATGCCTCTACCCCACTCTGGGAACCTAATGCCGTTGCTGATGCTGGCGTAGTAACTTGCGAAGCTCCTCTGCGCCTAGTAAGATTGGCGGACAAATGAGTAAAATCAACCATTGCCAAGGTGCCATTGGCGAAGTGGAAAAGACCTGTCGTAACTGGGCAATTTCAATGATTGATACAATCAATAGCCATTCCGTCGCAATTCCTACCCAAATGGCAGGATTAGAAAAGAATCCTAATCGAAAGATAGAAGTCCGTTCCGAGCGACAAGCAAAAACGTTTCCATCTTGACAAGCAACAATAATCGCTAAAGTCATTGTCGTAGCTTGAGCGTAAATAAAAGTAATCTCTGGATTGGCGGTATGCGAGAGAATGGTAGGCGCGATCGCCTGTAATGAGGCAAAGTCATAACCATAGCTTCGCCAAACCATGAAAAACCCAATCATCCCCAACGTTGCCTCAATTAATCCCAGGAAACAGTAAGCCCGTAAGAGTAAAAAGCGGTCTAGTAATGGTTGTGATTTTAGGCGTGGTGGTAGTTGCATTGTTCCCAACTCAGCACGTTCAATTCCCAGTGCTAATGCAGGCAAAATATCAGTCCCCAAATCAACGATCAGAATTTGCATAATGATTAACGCTGGGGGAATTTTGAAGAGCACCATGGCCAGAAACGGTACGAGTTCGGCAACATTAGATGCCAAAATATAGGTCATAAACTTGCGAATATTTTGATACACTGACCGTCCTTGCTCAATTGCGACAACAATCGTGGCAAAGTTATCATCGGTCAGCACAATATCCGCTGCTTCACGGGCCACATCCGTACCGTTTTGCCCCATCGCAATCCCGATATTAGCCGCCCGCAGGGCCGGAGCATCATTCACCCCGTCACCCGTCACCGCAACGATTTCGCCAATATCTTTGTACGCCTGCACCAATCGTAATTTGTGCTCCGGTGACATCCGCGCAAATACCAAGCCAAAACGATATTTCACCACCTGCCGCAGTTGGGCGTCGGAGAGATGTCCCATGGCCTCACCCGTAACCACACGCACGTTGCCGGTGACTAAACCAATTTGACGAGCGATCGCCTCGGCTGTCAGGCCATAATCTCCCGTCACCATCGTGACCGTGATCCCTGCTTGGTGGCATTGGGCGATCGCCCGCGCCACCTCAGGACGCGGTGGATCGAACATGGCGACCAGACCCACAAAGATCAGATCCTGTTCTAACTCCTGGGCCTTCAGATCAAGCAATTCCGGCCCACCCGGACGCGCCGCCAAACCTAACACGCGAAAGCCCTGTCGGGCTAAATCATCATTGGCATTGACAACCTGATTGTAATCATCCTGGGTTAATGTCTGCGTTTCACCATCGCGCAAAATCCCATGGCAATGCTTCAGCACTTCTAGGGGAGCGCCCTTAGTAAAGGCCAGATTAGGCAATGTGCTTGACCATAGTTCTGAAGATTGCCAATTCAACACTACCGTCATCATCAAACGGCGCGAGTCAAAGGGAATCTCCCGCAGGCGAGGGAACTGTTTTTGGAGGATTTCTAAATTCAGTTTGGCTTTGGCTGCCGCAACTAGCAACGCCGCCTCGGTCGGATCGCCAATTTCTTGCCAACGACTCGGCGTATTCAGATGTATCAGACGGGCATTAGAACACAGGGCTGACCCGATCAGCAAAATCTGGGCTTTCCAAGCAATTTCAGAGTGTGTGGGCAGGTTAACCCGGCCTTGAGTCGGATCGTAGCCTGCACCCGTGATTTCAACCAGGGCGTTAGCGCGTGCATCTAGTGATCGATCAGAATTAGTCTTGATAGTATCGGACTGAGCTTGATCTGTTTGGGGTTGATGCGGGAGCCAAAGATAACGTACGGTCATTTCATTTTTGGTCAAGGTGCCCGTTTTATCGGTACAAATCACCGTAGTTGCACTTAAAGCCTCCACCGCCGAGAGCCTTCTCACAAGGGCGTTGCTCCGCGCCATCCGCCGCACGCCGATCGCCAAGGATAAGGTGACCGTTGGCAATAATCCTTCTGGCACCAGTGCCACGATGATCCCAATTGCAAAAATAAAGCTTTCTTTTACCTCTATACCGACTAAGAAGTAGGCCAGCAAAAAAACGATCGCCCCCATACTGACTGCGATCGCGGTGATCATGCGGACAATCCGCCCCACTTGAACTTCTAACGTACTGGGCTCCCGCTTCACCACCGTGGTTAAATGCGCCACTTGACCAAACTCAGTCTGCGCACCCGTCGCATAGACCACTGCTACTGCTCTTCCGGCGGCTACGGTTGAACCCGCTAAGACCAAATTGGCAATTTCTCCCGGATTAACTTGCTCTTGGATGGGTTCTTCCCCTGAATGCAGCAGGGGTTTGCCACCCCGCACCGATACCGCCTCCCGCAACCGCACCGGGTAAGCATTACGGGCAACCGGCAGTGACTCCCCTGTCATCACCGAGATATCAAGGTATAAACTTTCGGACGAGATCAACCGGGCATCGGCGGCAATGCGATCGCCTTCTTCCAATTGCATAACGTCACCGCGCACCAGTTCTCGGGCCGGGATCTGCGTCAGGTTGCCATCCCGATAGACTTTCACCTGCATCGGCAGGACTTTTTGCAAGGCCGATAGCGCTTTTTCAGCTTGAAACTCCTGCCAAAAACTAAAGATGGCATTAATCCAGATCACTGCCCAAACCGCCCAGCCCAGCTCCGGCGTCCGCGAAACAAACGCCAAAATCCCAGCCACCCAGAGCAGCAACGCCATAAAGTGGGTCAATTGATCCACAAACCGCAGCCACAAGGGCCGATGGGCAGGTTCCGGCAATTCATTGGCCCCAAATTTTTCTAGCCGTGCGATCGCGTCATCCGACGATAATCCCTCGGCAGCCGTGCCTAAGGATTCATAGACGGCCTCACAGGATAATGCCCAGAGGGGTTGGTGCACTGACGCCATGCTGATCGACTCCTTCACCTTAGGGCTGCAACAAAATTTCGGCATCTACGGGCATCCCCGGTTTCACCAGACCCGTGGGCTGATCCAGGCGCAGCTTTACCCCAAACACCTGCTCCACCCGGTCTTTTTGAAAATACACATTCTCCGGCGTAAACGAAGCCTTAGCATCGATCGCGGCCACTGTGGCCGATAGCGGATGCTGATGCTGGGGGTCATTGTCGAGGTAGACGCGGGTCGGCTGCCCCACCCGAATTTGCGCGATTTGGCCACCCGGAATAAATCCCCGCATGTACACCTGACTTAGATCAACAATCCGCAGCAGTGGGCGACTGGGCAGCACGACGGTGCCCGGTTCCACACTGCGCGTTGTCACCACTCCCGCGATCGGGCTGGTGACTGTCAAATTATTTAATCGGCTCTGAATCAGCTTGCGGTTAGCCTCGGCGGTTTTGACATCGGCCTGGGCCTCTAACAGAGCAACCCTAGCCTGGTCAACCTGGGCTTGCACGCGACTGACCGTCGTGGCCTGTCGTTCCGGGTTGAGGCGAGTCGTTTGGGCCTGAGTGGATTTGCCCTGGGCGATGGCGATCGCGCTCCGGGCTACTTTCACCGCGGCTTCCCGGCTTTGCAGTGCCGCCTGGGCGGTGTTAAATGCCGTTTGGGCCAAATCCGCCCGCTGTTGGGTTTCGGCCCCCAGATTGGCGAGGTGGACAAAGCGATCGCGATCGACGCGAGCCTGTTCCCGTAAGGCCCGAATTTCTTCGACTTGGGCTTCGGCCTGTTGCAGAGCCGCTTGGGCCGTGGCCACCAGCGCGTCAGCTTCTGCGACCTTTCCGGTCGTATCGCCCTCAGTCTGTTGGAGATTGAGCCCTGCATCTGCCCTCTGACTCTCGAACATGGAAATTTGGAGGCGGGCCGCCGCTTCGCGCTGTTTAGCAGCGTCCAGTTGGGAATTGGCAGCGGCCAGTTCGGACTGCACTTCTGCGTCATCTAGCCGCACTAATAGCTGGCCCTGGGTGACCGTCTCGCCCTCTCGCACCGTTACGGTTTCGACCCGACCCGCACCCTTGGTACTGACATCGGTTTCATAGCCTTCAATGCGCCCGCTCACGGGAATGAAGTCTGGGGGTTGAGATCGGAAGAATCCATACCAGACTCCTACCCCAATACTGGCGACGGTCACGGATCCGATCAGCGGCCACAGCCACCGGCGGTTCGGATGGACAGGAGGGGACTGTGGTGGGGACGGCACGGCGATCGCGGGAATCTCTGAGATGGCTGGGACTGGTTTAGAAGTATTTTTTAATTGCGTCATAATGCAGTGCATCCTTAAACTTAAACCTGAAATTAAACTTGCATAAAAGTGAATCAGTCTTGCATCAGTCTTGTATTAGTATTAACTGAGTTGTCTGCGATACCGATGACTGCTCACCAGTAAGGTTGCTAAGGCAAACACAACCATGGCGATCGGATGCGGCCACCACACCGCTGGCCCAGTCCCTTTGAGCAAAATTCCCCGGAGAATGATCAGGTAATGATACAGGGGATTAATTTGAGCGATTCCCCGAAATAGCGCTGACATACTGCCGACAGATGTGACGGCTCCCCCCAGCAAAATAATCGGAATATTCAGGAAAATGCCGATGAGGATAGTTTGTAACTTATTTTTAGAAAAAGTGGAAATCGCCAGCCCAATCGCGACCCCAATTTGCAGATAGAGCATCGAGAATAGTAATAACAGCAGCAAATTGCCACGAAACGGCAATTGAAACACGACATAGGCCACCACAAAGCACAGCAGCAAAGTGCCGGTCAGTAATCCCGAAATCGGGACAATTTTGGAAATCAGAATAGCGGTAGAGGCCACGGGGGTCATCAGCAGTTGCTCCAGGGTGCCCTGATCCTTTTCCCGCACGGCCTCCACGGCTGCGGCCAAAATTGCGCTGAGGGTGATGATCGCCCCAATTACACCGGGGACAAAAAACCAGCTATCCAGGGTGCCGGAATTGTAGCGAAACGTGATATTTGACTGAATCGGAATGGCCAATCCTGCCGATAGGGGCTGGTTTTGTGCCAGCAGGTTTAGGTTGAATTGCGTGGCGATTTGGGCGACATAGCCTTTGACTAAACCGGAACTGTAGGCATTGATGCCATCCACCACGATCGCCACTTCGGTTGTGCCGCTCTGCAACAGATCGCGGCTGAAACTGCTCGGAATCATCAACCCCACATCGACTTGGCCGTGCGCCACCTGTTGGGTCAGGGCGGGTTGGCTCGGGGGATAGCGATCGGCCAGAAACACCTGATTTGCGGTGAAGGCATCAACCAAGTCTCGACTGAGCGCTACTTGATTCTGATCGAGAATACCCAACCGGAGATGGGAGATGCTGGAATTCAGGACGTAGCCAAAAATCACCATCGAAAGCACGGGGGCGATCGTCAGAAAAATCACCAATTGCCGATTGCGTAACAGTTCGGTGGTTTCTTTAATTAACAGGGCTAGGAGACGACGATTCAGCATGGGGATTGGGAGTAAGGGCAATTCATTCCTCTCAGCAACGCCTCTCAGCAACGCCAGTGTTCTAGGCTCAATGGTATGGCTTAAACATGAGGAACTTGTGAGGATTGCTTTTGATTGCAGCTCTGGAGATTGGAGCGATCGCGAAAGAGAATACTTCTGTTGCAGAAACTATCTTTTTAAATGGGGATCACTACAACGTTTTTCAGGTAAATATGTCACAGTCAAATAGCCGTAGATTAGTAGATAGCCATGAAACCTTACCCCATTGAATTGCGAGAAAGAATCATCACGATTTACGAAGCCGGGAACATCTCCATTCGGAAGCTAGCGGAGCGATTTGCTGTGAGCAAGGGGTTCGTGCAGAAAATGCTGAAACAACAGCAGGAAAAAGGCCACGTCAACCCTGGCAAGCAGGGCGGCCACATGAAAGGGGAACTCGATGGGCGCGAGGTGGATCTGGCGGCGATGGTGGAGCAGCATCTAGATGCAACCCTGGCCGAGTACTGTGAATATTGGGGAGAGCAATATGACCAATGGGTTAGTCCGAGCACTATGTGTCGAGCGCTGCAAAAAGCTCGACACACCCTAAAAAAAAAGACCTTACGCAGCACGCAAGCCGCGACCGAACGGGTGCAAAAACTGAGAGTTGAATACTGGGAAGCGGTGAAAGATATAGCGCCGGAGAATCTGATATTCCTCGATGAGATGGGGGTTTTACTGGGTTTGACCCGCACCCATGGGCGTAGTTCGAATTGTGGACGGGAGCCGCAGTAGTAATGGATAATCTAGCGGCGCATAAAATGGCGGCGATTACACCGTTGATTGAAGCCGCTGGGGCTAGAGTCATTAATTTATCTCCTTATTCGCCAGAGTTTAATCCGATAGAGCTGTGGTGGTCACAACTGAAAGCTTTTCTGCGAACGTTTTCACCGACGACAACGCAGATGGTCGATACGCTGATTGGAACAGCACTCGATTTAGTGAATTCTGAGCATCTCCGTAACTGGTTTGCTAACTGTTGTTACTGTATCTCATAAACCTGAAACGTCACGGAGGCTCCTCGTTTGCCGCTCAAATCGGGAACAATCCACTCCTCTAGCACCGACTCATCCAGCCAAAAGGTGAGACTTCCCCTCTGTTTCAGACCCGCGTTATACTCAGACCCGTTGCGGATGCGGTATTGAGCTTTCATGGCGGGTCTTTGTGTGGTAACTGAAATTTACCATGCCTTTTCCGCACCCGACCCCTGTTTCATGCAACAACGCCGCAGAAATGCCGAGTCTAGGGAGGCTGGTTGGATCGCCTCCATCCTGCTGTGCATAACTTTGATGCGATCGCCCAAAGTTAATCTCCGTAACAATACAGGGTGATCTGGGAGGGCAGCCAAACCCACCTCAAACTGTTAGAACAGTTCTTAATATTGAGAATCATCACAATCCTGCAAAAAGTATCTAATTTATCAGTTAGCTTGTAGGCATCTACTGTAGTGATTTGCCCATCTCTCCTTTGCTCGGCAGACAGTAGAGTCCTATGAAAATCCGATTGGAACGAAGATTGCCAAGTTGTCCTGCAACACTCCCATGCACAGTGTGCCGCCAACCCTTTGCCGTGAATTCGATTCGCACGTTACTCTACAGTAATCACGGCTGGTTGAAGGGTGATGTTTGTCCACACTGCCTAAAGCTCAGCCCAGACAAGTTCAAACAACTCCTGTGGGCCCAATCCGCTCGTCTTCTGAATCCTCCCTCTCCAGGCCCATCCCAAACTCTATTGCGGCATCAAGAGTCCTTAGAATGCTTAGAACTCTCCCAGGAAGACCTACACCGCCCGACGGGGTGGCAGTGGTGGCTGAAACGCTTGGCCATCTTTGCCCAGGAGTCCCAAGAGTTAGAAGCTACCCGTCTGGGGTTGAACTCTGCTAATTCCCCGCAGCGATCGCGCCTGGAAAAACTGTTATGAGGATCTTTGGTAAGAAGCCCTTTGGCACTGTGCACTCTCATAAACTTCGCCCATAAAAAACGAGGCCACCACAGAAATGGTGACCTCGGTCCCCTAGATCAATCGAGGAAGAATCATAGGCCAATCGCGATAATGTGCCGATCGCGATGCTAATGGGTAATCATCCAGGGACGGCCATCGTTACAGCTTTTCGCGCGAGGTTTTTCGGGTTCGCGATCGCGCTTCACTAACTGGGGCTCCGGGTTTTCGCGCTTCAGCCGCATGGTGCCAGACAGTAGGGCAGGGGGCGAAAAAATCCGGCGTCCCGGCTCGTGGCAGGTTGGACAATGGGCAGGATTGCTCGATTCCACCAGCGATCGCCACAGGTCAAATACACCACAGGCATCACACCGAAATTCATAAAGGGGCATACAGGTCTCCCAGGCAAGGCTGACGAACTCTATTGGGGGGCAGAGGCAGGGCGATCGACGCATCACCCTGTCTCTCGTACTCAACAAGACACTAAACAGGCAGGATATTTTGATCGAAAATGGCCGTAGGAATGGCAATCGTACAGCAAGCATTCGGAACATCCACAATGCCGCTGATGCGGCCCTCCACGGGGGCACAGCTTAGCAACAAGTAAGCTTGTTCACCCGTAAATCCGAATTTCTTGAGGTATTCAATCGCATTCAGACATGCACGACGGTAGGCAATATGGGCATCCATGAAATATTGCTTACCCGTGAATTCATCCACGGAAATTCCTTCAAATACCAGGTATTCCGAATAGTGAGGCTCAACCGGACCCGGCTTGAAAATCGGGTTGACCATGCCATATTTTTCCACTCCGCCCTTGATGATATCGACATGCAGGTCAATAAAGCCTGACATTTCGATCGCACCACAGAAGGAAATTTCACCATCCCCCTGGGAGAAGTGAATATCGCCCATCGACAGTTTGGCGCCTTCCACATACACCGGGAAGTAGATCCGGGTGCCGCGTGACAGGTTCTTGATATCACAGTTGCCGCCATGTTCGCGGGGGGGCACGGTACGGGCTGCTTCTGCGGCGACGCGATCGTAGTCGGCTTTGTCCAACGTGCCCAAAATCGCATTGGTGGGATTTGGCAAAGCTGCCAGTACGGGCACCCCATCAATATTTATACCGGCTCCATAGGTGCGGCGATCGGGCTGGCTAGACATCAACTCCGCTTCCCGCTTGTTCCAGGCGGCTAGCAGGTCGTGGGAGGGCGCACAGCCAATCAACCCGGGATGGGTAATGCCTGCAAATTTGACACCGGGAATGTGTCGCGACGAAGTGTAAATCCCTTGAAAGTCCCAAATGGCCTTGGCAGCATTGGGAAAATGGTCGGTCAGAAACCCCCCACCATTTTTGTGATCAAAGATGCCGGTGAATCCCCATTCATCACCCTGGAGAGCGCCAATATCAACTAAATCCACGACCAAAATATCACCCGGTTCTGCACCATTGACCCAAATAGGACCGCTCAGTACATGAACAACGGATAGGTCAACATCTTTCACATCACTGGGATCATCATTATCTTTGATCTGACCATCGGTCCAGTCTTTACACTCAATCCGAAAGACATCGCCCGGATTTACCGAGACGACAGCGGGAATGTCAGGGTGCCAGCGGTTATGACCGGGCAATTCCTGTTGATCCATGGGTTTGGTCAAATCGACTTTGAACAGAGTCTTAGGCATGAAATTCTCCTCGTTCTACACACTAACGCATAGCAAAATCGTCAGACCGGGCGGGGCAGGTACAATAACTGCCCCCTATACCGGTATTCATTCTCCTCAAGCCGGTGCTGCCTTACAGGCATCGTGGCATTGGGCGTCGAGACTGCAACAGAGTGAACAAATCGAGCCTTGATACACGGGGCAGTAGGCCATATCCTCGCGCTCGTATTCGTACTCGCAAATCGAACATTCGGTCAGCTCAGCAACCTCTGGGTTATCACGGAAATTGACATCTTCGCGAGCAATGTAGTATTTGCCCTTGGTGATCACCGCAATGATGGGGGATAGGATAAAGGAAATACCCAGAGCGATAAACGTCGAAAATGCCTGAGCCGCTGGACCCATCAGCCCAAAAAAGGCAATTACAGAGATCACCGAACCCACAACCATGGAGCCAAACCCGACCGGATTGAAGTCGTACAAATGAGCGCGTTTGAACTCAATGTAGGAGGGGCTTAAGCCTAAGGGTTTGTTGATCACCAAGTCCGCAACCAGGGCACCTACCCAGGCGATCGCCACGTTGGAATAGAAGCCCAAGACCCATAGCAGTACTGAAAACACACCCATCTCTTGCAAGGTCAGGGCGATGATCAGGTGAAACACCAGCCAAACGACGCGACCGGGGTGGGCGTGGGTTAACCGAGAAAAGAAGTTCGACCAGGATAGCGAACCCGAGTAGGCGTTCGTAACGTTGATTTTGACTTGGGACAAGATCACGAAAACCGTTGCCAGGAACATGAATACGGCAGGGTCGGGGAAGATTTCCTTGAACCCTTCGATGTACATGTGAATCGGTTCGTTGGCTTTGGCAATATCGACGCCGTTTTTGACTGCGATCGCCGTGAAGAAGGCACCCGCCCACTGTTTCCACGCGCCCAAAATCACCCAACCCGGACCAGCGACCATGACCGCCGTCCACCATTTGCCCTTGTTTTGCTCCGTCAAATCCGGCATGAACCGCAGGTAATCAACCTGCTCTCCAATTTGAGCAATTAAGGAAAGTGCAACCCCAGCTCCGGTGGCACAGAGGAGAATGTCAAACCCGGAACCACTCGGAGAGGTTCCCCCAAAGCTAAACCAGGTAGACAACGCTGTTGGATCCTTGATCAACACGGCAAACCAAGGCGCAAACATCCCCAACAACCAAATGGGTTGCGTCCACACCTGCAACTGGGCCAGCAGGGTCATGCCAAAGACCACCAGCGGGAAAATCGCCACGGTACAGAGCAGATAGCCCCACATTAGGGGCAGACCGAAATAAATTTCGATTGCCTGGGCCATGATCGCCCCTTCTAGGGCAAAGAAAATGAAACAAAATGAGGCGTAAATTACCGATGTGAGGGTAGAGCCGATATACCCAAAGCCTGCGCCCCGGGTCAGCAAATCCATGTCAATGTTGTAACGGGCGGCGTAGTAGGAAATTGGAATCCCCGTGACAAAGATAATGACGGCGGCAATAAAGATTGCCCAGAAGGAGTTGGTGAATCCGGAACTGATGGCGATCGAACCCCCGATCGCAAAATCCGCGAGGTAGGAAATCCCCCCGAGAGCAGCGTTCGCTACCGTAAACTCAGACCATTTGCGAAATGAACGGGGCGCATAGCGAAGCGAATAGTCCTCTAGGGTTTCATTCACAACCCAAGAACTGTAATGGCGTTTTGATTTTTCTAATCGAGCACTAGCGGCTTCGGTTCTACTCATTTGACCTCTTTTCAACCGATTTAATGATGTGATGACAGGGCAATTGTTGAAGATAGCAGGATAGTCAGAATTATTGAATCGAGGTGTATCCCATCCAATGGCAACTATCACAGTTGGCATTGGACAAATAGTCCAAAGAGGTTTTTTAACGTCAACATAGAAGTTACTTGTGTAGAGTTATTTGCATGGAGAATTCGAGAACGAGCCAACGAGTAATTAAAAACCTTGCCCCAGGCTTCGGCTAGGAGCGGATCTCCTGGAGATCCGACTCCACAATGCGAGGTGGAGCCTTTGCCTGGGAATTCCCAGGCGGAACCTATTAGCCTGGTAAGGGTTGGTTATGCACCGGATTGCCCTGTGCGGGAAGCAAGCTACGACTACGCTCAACCCTCATTGTCCCAGTGGGCTGAACGCTGTCGTAGCATTGCCCCAGTGGGCTGAGCGTAGTCGAAGCCCTACCCATGCCCTAAGATTGCGTGAACTAATGGGAATGGTGTGAGGGATGGACATGCGGCAGGATAATGTAAAGCTGGTCGGGCGTATTCTCTAAAGCTCTAACTTCTGCGGTGGCGGGGATGGGCATGCCCTCGGCGATTAACGTTTCTTTGGGATGGGCCAGGAGGTGAGACTTGAATCCGGCATCTTGGGAGGCTCGCAATAAAATGCGCGATCGCACCGCCCGTTGGGGATAGATTGATCCCAAGGACTCCTGCAACTGTTGCAGTTCCGTCTCCGTCATCAAGGGGAGTACGAAAAAAATCTGACCCGGTTGACTTTCTAAAACCGTCACCTGTTGCGATTCTGGAATGGGGATTGCCATATCCTGAAGAATGGCCTTGGGATTCACGAGCAATTGTGCCCGAAACTCCGGTTGATGGATGGCTTGGGCAATCACCTGGATGATCGATGGGGTGGGCGGTGGCAGAGTGGTCGATGGCATAGACATGGTGAATCCTGTGTGATGATAGAGATACTTTTATGGGCTGCTCAAGCTGATGCTCAATTTGATTTCCACGCTCGTCAGGCGGGTTGTCTAAGGGCTGATATTTTGGGCTGTACCGGTTGCTCCGATGCTAAAATTTCTAGGGCTCTGAGGCGAACTTGATAGGTTTTCCAGCGCGATTTGTGGGTTGTTTCCTGGGCGAGATGGCATAGAACATCGTAAAGACTGTTGCAGGCGGACCGGAATGAATAGCCGAACTGGATTGCCAAGGCGATCGCTTGCTGATCCGCCGCTGCCGCCTCTCGGAGGCTTTGTTCACCGCGATGCCGCTGATACAGTTGATTGCCTGCTAATCCAGCAACGACCAAACCCAGGACGAGCAGAATAATATTCTGCGCGGCTACTTCGGTGAGTGAGAAGGCCAGCCCCCCAATCATTACAGGCATTTCCCAGGCAAAATGGTTAACCGTGCGGTGTTGAATGCGGGCCACTTCGTGCCAAAACAGCAAGTCGCGTTGATGGGTGGGGAGCCTCCCCCAACTCACCCAATCGACTTGAATGGCAAACTGCTGTTTGCCGATGCGCGCTGTCGTAATTAAGGCTGGATTGACATCGGGCGATCGCACGATTTTGATATTAGATAGCCGCATCTGGGATGCCCAGTCCAAGGGCAACAGTCCATCCAATCGCTGCACTTCATCAATTTCCGTCAACCATTTCGTTTGAGCCTTCACAACTGAATATCTCCACTCCAAAGGGGATTAAAAGAATCGAATAAACTAATCATAGAAATCAATGAGAAACCTATCGAGAATCGGATTTCCCTGAAATCTGATTCAAGCAACAGGGTTAAAGCAATACGGTTTGAGAGCGATAACTGCAAACAACTGCTCCGCAGACTGCAAGCTCTTCAGACTCGTTTACAGGAAGACCAACCTGACCGATTCTTAAAGAGCGATAGAGCTGTTACCGATTTCCCAAGGCCTGTCTGCGTGTAAGCAGAAGGGGCTATGTGGATATGTGCAGGGTGAATATCTGCGTAGGCACCCAGCCCCCTGAAGCATGGGTGAAAAAGATAACTTATCGATAGCCAACCTTACTTCTGAGAAGCGTGCTTCCGAGAACCTTAGTTCCCGAGAACCTTAGCTCTTGAACACTGGATTGATAGCAGAGGGTATGTAGTCGTCCGTGATTTGTAGCTGAATCATAGGGAATCGTTCTCTATGATTTTGTATACTGGTCTACAAATTAATTATTAACTGGTTAACTATCTTGCAAAAAACTGTCTTACTACGTCTCAGTATCGACAATCAAGGGGGGAAATGTGGTCATCTTGTGAGAAAACCGTGTCCACCGCTACTGAAGGGAGTTCCATTGACCTTGACAATACGAAAATATTTTTTATTTCACTGCTTGCCTAGCCCTATTCCCGCCGCCCTATTCTCTCAATACGGATCCGTGCCCTCCATGCTGCTCCATGCTGACCTTCTAGAATTAGAGCTCTGACCCCTATGGCCATTCAGCCCAGCTCAAAAGTTGCTGAGGATCGGCGTAAATACAACACTTGGGTAGCCACGGAAACCCTCGAAGACTATGCGTTGCGATTTGCCCCCCAGTCTTTTCGGCGGTGGTCGGAGTGGACAGTGGCCAATACGGCGATCGGGGGACTGTCGTTTTTGGCGTTGGAAGCCATTGGCGGCTCTATTACTATTCGTTACGGGTTTGCCAATTCCTTCTGGGCGATCGTCGTCGTGGGCCTGATCATTTTTCTGACAGGATTGCCGATCGCCTACTATGCCGCCAAGTACAACGTCGATATGGATTTGTTGACGCGGGGTGCAGGCTTTGGCTACATCGGCTCCACGATTACATCCCTGATCTACGCCTCTTTTACCTTTATCTTCTTTGCTCTAGAATCCGCCATTATGGCGCAGGCGCTGGAATTGTATTTTCAGTTGCCGCTCCCCATCGGTTATGTCGTGTGTTCCCTGGTGATTATTCCCCTGGTGTTTTTTGGGGTGACTCTGATTAATCAATTGCAATTTTGGACCCAACCCATTTGGATTGGTCTGATGGTGCTGCCCTATCTCTGTATTTTGTACAAGCAGCCGGAAGCCGTTACCGACTGGCTCCACTTTGCCGGAGAGTCGGGGAGCGGCGCTAGATTTGATCCCCTGTTGTTTGGGGAGGCGGCGACGATTTCCTTTTCCTTGATTGCCCAAATTGGAGAGCAGGTGGACTATCTGCGCTTTCTTCCCAATAAGCAGGCGAGCAACCGCCGCTCCTGGTGGTTAGCCCTGCTCTTGGCGGGTCCGGGCTGGATTCTTTTTGGCTGTGCTAAGCAATTGGGGGGTTCATTCTTGGCGACCTTGGCCATCAGCCATGGGGTGAGCCTGGAAAAGGCAAAAGAGCCAACGCAAATGTATTTGGTGGGATTTGAGTATGTTTTTAGCAATCCGGCGGTGGTGCTGGCAGTCGTTACGCTGTTTGTCCTGATTTCGCAGATCAAAATTAACGTAACCAATGCCTATGCTGGGTCCTTGGCTTGGTCCAACTTCTTCTCGCGCCTGACCCACAGCCATCCAGGCCGGGTGGTATGGTTAGTCTTTAATGTGGCGATCGCCCTTCTACTTATGGAGCTCGGGGTGTTTGCTACCTTGGAGGCCGTGCTAGGACTCTATTCCAATGTGGCGATCGCGTGGGTCGGTACATTGGTGGCCGACCTAGTGATTAATAAACCCCTTGGCCTCAGCCCCCCCATATTGAGTTTAAGCGCGCCCACCTCTACCACATTAATCCGGTGGGGTTTGGCGCGATGGCGATCGCCTCCCTTGTTTCCATCCTGGCCTTCTGGGGCCTATTCGGGGAGATTCCCAAGGCCTTTGCCTCTTTTATTGCCCTCGGCTTAGCTTTGCTTCTGGCTCCAGCGATTGCCCTCCTGACCAAAGGTAAATATTATATTGCGCGGGCAGACACCTATTCGAGAACCCTATACAATGATCCCAACGAGCCTTCCACGCAGTGCAATATCTGTGAGCAAGTCTACGAACCCCCGGACATGCTCTACTGCCCGGTCTATGCCAGTCCGATTTGTTCCCTTTGTTGCAGCTTGGATGCCTGTTGCCACGATGCCTGCAAAGTTGCCGTCGAACCTGTCGAAATTGCTGTGCCTCCCCACGATGCCCCCTCTGTGACTGCCGTTTCTACCCTATCGGGTGGGCGGGCATTTTCTTATCCAAATTTGTCCCATAAAGTTTCGCCCCAGTTCGGCAATCGCTTTCTCAGGTACCTCTGGGTGTTTATCTCCCTATCGGGAATTGCCGGAGCAGCCTTGGCCTTTGTGTATCATCAGCAGATGGTGGCGGCAGCAGCCCTGCCCTCGATCACCATCAAGCATTTGACAGCAACGCTGCTGGGAGCCTACGGCATTTTTCTAGTTCTGATTGGGATTGGGTCTTGGTGGTTGGTCCTGACCCAGGAAAGTCGGCAATTGGCCCAGGAAGAACTGGATCAGCGCAATCTGCAATTGCAGCAAGAGGTCCAGGAGCGGCTCTTAGCCGAGACGCAACTCCAGGAAAAAGCCCAACAGTTAGAGAAAACCCTCTTGGAATTGCAGCAGGCCGAGGCACAACTAATTCAAACCGAAAAAATGGCGGCCTTGGGGGGACTCGTCGCCGGGATTGCCCACGAGATTAACACGCCGATCGGCATTGGGGTAACGGCGGCCTCTTTGTTGATGGAGAAAACCGAGGCATTTTCCGCCCTATCTAAGACCGGGACCATGAAGCGATCGGACTTAGAAAGGTTCCTAGACATCGCGCAGCAAAGCAGTCGGATGGCCTTGACCAATCTGAATCGAGCCGCCGAGCTGATCCAAAGCTTCAAACAGGTGGCGGTCGATCAGTCCAGCGAGTCGAAGCGGGTTTTTAATGTCAAGCTGTACCTTGAGGAAATCTTGTTGCAGTTGAGTCCAAAGCTCAGGGCAACGCCCCATCATATTGTCGTTGAGTGCGATCGCAGCCTCACCTTCAACAGCTATCCTGGTGCCTTCTCGCAAATTGTCACCAATTTAGTGCTTAACTCCCTGCTGCATGCCTTTGCCCCCGATCAATCCGGCGCAATTACCTTGACAGCCCGCCGGAGCCACACCCACCTGCTCTTTGAATACGCCGACAATGGCTCTGGCATTGCCCCTCCGCACTTGGATAAAATTTTTGATCCCTTCTTCACCACCAAACGCGGCCAAGGCGGCAGTGGCCTCGGGCTACACATCGTCTACAACCTTGTCACCCAAAAACTCGGCGGCACCATCCAATGCGAAAGTCAGCCCGGTCACGGCACCAAATTTATCATCACCCTTCCGTTCTAATCCGACTCCATACCCTCCTAGAGTATTTTTAACAGCACTCCGTGCCGCTACGCTAGAGCATTTTTAGTTGTCCCCTTTCCCTGGCCCATGACTCCCTTCCTGCCAGCAGATGATGACGATGAAATTCGGTTTGCTGCCGAGACGGAACCCAGCCCACCCGCAGCCAGTTGGAAGATTCTGATTGTGGATGATGAAGCGGAAGTCCACAGCATTACCCAACTGGCGCTGCGGGATGTCACTTTTGCAGGGCGATCGCTCAGCTTCATCAGCGCCTATTCGGCCCAGGAAGCCAAACACCTGATTCAAGTCCACCCAGATACCGCCATTATTTTTCTGGATGTGGTGATGGAGAATGAAAGTGCGGGGCTGTATTTGGTTAAATACATTCGCGAGGAATTAAATAATCCACTGGTCCGGATTATTTTGCGAACAGGACAGCCCGGTCAAGCCCCGGAAGAGGTGGTGGCGGTCAATTATGGCATTGACGACTACAAAACTAAAACGGAACTGACCGCCCAGAAATTGGCGATCGCGGTGATCACAGCCCTGCGGGGTTTTTCGACCCTAATGCATTTGCTAGACGACAGTCGTCATCTAGAGTCGGAGCTGATCCAGCATAAACAGCGGGAAATTGAGCTGCGGATCAGTGAAATGAGTGCGATCGACAAAGTGCAGCAATTGGAGCAATCCTTGCAATCCCTGCGGCAAACCCAACTGCAATGGCGCGACCGCCCCACGGGCCTTCGCCCCAGTCCCCTCAGCCAAAAAGTCACCGAAACCACTCAGGAACTGATTAATCTCCCTGCCGCCACTGACAGCTTTCAAACGGTTTCCATCGTCACGCGGTTGGCCCGCATGGTCCTGCGGATCACCGATGAACATGCAGCACGGCTCGGACTCTCGCAAACCAAACTGGCCGTGTTGATTTGCCTCAGCGGTGAAGCGGAACTCTGTGCCAGTCCTTCGGATTTGGCCAAGCATTGCGGGGTGTCCCGCGCCGCCATGACCGGACTTCTGGATGGCCTAGAGCAAGATGGGTATGTCGAACGCGACAGTCACCCCTCCGATCGCCGCGCTTTAATGATCAAACTCACTCCTAAAGGCCAGCAGTTTCTTGAATGGCTTACCCCCCAGGATCAGTATCAACTGTCGGAAGTGATGGATGCCCTCAGCGACGCCGAGCGTCAGAAGTTGATGGAATTAGCCCTCAAGTTGACTCAAATGTTCGCGGCATAGAGCCGGATGTGGCGTAAGGCGGAATTAAAAGTTAAAAATGTAAAATTAAAAACGGTGAGCCCGTAGGCGGGCCGGACCGGCTTGTTTAATTTTTAATTTTGCATTTTTAATTCCACCCAAGTTTATGGTGAAATGAAGTCTGGAGCGATCGCCTCCACGCACATCTATTTCACGCATTTTTAACTCACACATTTTTAATCTATGAACGCTTCCATGAACGCTGTCCTTCCGTTCGCTGCGGTTTTTGCCCTCACCAGTTTTACCCTAGCGGGGTGTGGTCCGTCGGGTTCCCAGCCTGGTACGGATGCATCGTCATCGGGAACAGGCAATGCTGGGGCGATCGCGATCGGTATTGGTGTCGCCCAAACCAGCAACGTAGCCCTGCTGGGACAGGAGCAGGTGGCCGGGGCCAAAATTGCCGAGAAATATTTTAACGACAAGGGTGGCATTAACGGCGTTCCGATTAAGCTGGTGTTTCAGGATACGTCGGGGGATGAGCAAGGCGCAGTGAATGCCTTTCAAACCTTGATCACCAAGGATAAAGTCGTGGGCATTGTGGGACCAACTCTCTCTCAGCAGGCTTTTGCCGCCGATCCCATTGCCGATCGCGCCAAAGTGCCTGTCCTTGCCCCCTCCAATACAGCCAAAGGTATTCCCCAGATTGGGGACTTTATCGCCCGCATATCCGCCCCGGTCGTGGTTGTTGCTCCCAACTCCGTTAAAGCCGCCCTCAAAATCAATCCCCAAATCAAAAAGGTTGCGGTTTTCTTTGCCCAAAATGATGCGTTCAGCAAATCAGAAACCGAGATTTTCCAAAAGACCGTCCAGGATCAAAACCTCGATCTCGTGACGGTGCAAAAGTTTCAAACCACCGATACGGACTTTCAAACCCAGGCCACCGCAGCAATTAACTTGAAACCGGACCTAGTGATCATTTCCGGACTGGCGGCGGATGGGGGCAATTTGGTGCGGCAACTGCGCGAGTTGGGCTACAAAGGCGTGATCATTGGCGGCAATGGCCTGAATACCTCCAATGTTTTTTCCGTCTGCAAAGCCTTGTGCGATGGGGTGCTGATTGCCCAGGCGTATAATCCCCAGCAGGCAGGGGCGGTGAATCAAGCCTTTCGCGAAGCCTACAAAGCCCAGTTCAAGAAAGAACCGCCCCAGTTTAGTGCCCAAGCCTTTACGGGGGTGCAGGTATTTGTGGAGGCGCTACAAGCCGTCGAATCGCCAAACCAAAGTGGGGCAAAAACCCCTGGCCGATTTGCGCGTTGCCCTGAATCAGCAACTCTTAACGGGCAAGTACAGCACACCCCTCGGTGATATTTCCTTTACCCCAGAAGGCGAGATTGTGCAGAAAGAGTTCTATGTGGCCCGGATCAAAATGGATGCGGATGGCAATAATGGTCGATTCGAGTTTTTGAACTGAAGAAATCGGACGACCGAGACTGCTCCCTTCGACTCCGCTCAGGCATCCACCTTTCGCTGGCTGAGCGTCAGGGATCCATCTTTCGCTGGCTGAGCATCAGGAATCCATCTTTCGCTGGCTGAGCGGAGTCGAAGCCAGCTTGCGTCCTGAGCGAAGTCGCAGGACAAAACATCTAGGGGCGTTCTGGAGTTGCTAATTATGATCGTCGCTAAATTCGAACTGCGGTTGTGATTTATTACATCTTTTATAAAAATTAGATGCCAAATACTTTACAAGTACAAATATTTTTAGATGTTATTTGATTATAAAGTTGATGACTAAATTATTCTCCATTTCTCGGACGCTTCGGTCAATGCTGGGATGCTTGACCGGAGTGTGGTTATTATCTAGTTGCCAAGCGTCTTCCAATAGTCCCGCCCAAACAACTGTTTCCCAACCCATTCCCATTGGCATTGCCCTGGCCCAAACCAGTAATCTGGCGCTACTGGGGCAAGAGTCTGTCAATGGCGCTAAGATCGCGGAAGACTATTTCAATGCACGCGGGGGCGTGAATGGTACGCCCATCCAATTGATTTATCAGGATGCAGGCGGTGATGAAACTGCGGCAATTAATGCCTTCCAAGCCCTGATCAATCAAGCCAAGGTCGTAGGCATTGTAGGGCCATCGTCCTCACAGCAAGCCTTTAGTGCTGACCCGATCGCCGATCGCGCCCAAGTGCCGGTGGTCGGCCCCACCAACACCGCCAAGGGCATTCCCGAAATTGGGCCATTCATTGCCCGCGTTGCGGCTCCGGTGACGGTGCTGGCTCCCAATTCCCTGAAGGCAGCACTGAAATTGAATCCGAGGATTCGGCGGGTAGCGGTGATGTATGCCCAGGACGATGCCTTTAGCAAGTCGGAAACGGCCATTTTTCAGCAAGCGATTCAGGCACAAAAGCTGGAGACGATCACGATCCAGAAGTTTCAAACCACCGATACCGATTTTCAGGTGCAATCCACTACGGTGATTAACTTGAAGCCGGATCTGATTGTGATTTCTGGTCTGACGGCGGATGGCGGCAACCTAGTGCGGCAATTGCGGGAATTGGGCTATGCCGGGGTAATTGTTGGCGGCAATGGGTTCAATACGCCGAATCTGTTTCCACTGTGCAAACGGTTGTGCGATGGCATTCTGGTGGCTCAGGCTTACAGTCCTGCCCATGGGAATGCGGTGAATCAAGCTTTTCGGGCGGCCTATAAGCAGCAGTACAAAAAGGAGCCGCCCCAGTTCAGCGCCCAAGCCTTTACGGCGGTGCAGGTGATGGTGGAGGCGCTGCAAGCGGTCGATCGCCAAAGCAAAGTGACGGGGCGATCGCTGGCCGCTGCCCGAATCAGTTTGAATCAGAAGATTCTGGCAGGGCAGTATGATACGCCATTGGGCCAGTTGACTTTTACTCCTGAGGGGGAAGTGATCCAACAGCAATTTTATGTGGCCCAGATTCGGATGAATGCCGAGGGCACCCAGGGAGAGTTTGTTTTTCTGCCCTGAGTTGACCCGCGGTGTTGAGTTATATACCCGGTCTATCGGGCAGCGAAGGCATAGCGTTGGGATGGACGTAAACAGTGAGCCACCACCAGTCTAGGATTCCAGCGCCGCATTCAGTGCCTCTACTTCATTAATGGCTAGTTCCAGTTCCAGTTGGTCTTGGGCCAGTTGCTGCTCTTGCTGATAGTGACGTAATGCTTCTGCGATCGTGAGTTGCAGATCAATATCGCTCCAGGGTTTGGCCAGAAACCGGTAGAGGTTTCCCCGATTGACCACATTACCCACATCTTCGGCTCGTGCCTGTCCCGTTAGCATCACTTTTAAAATATGGGGATAACGGGCATGGAGTTCAATCAAAACCTGATCCCCCTTCATCCCTGGCATAATTTGGTCAGCAATGACCAGCGGAATTTCTACCCCCTCAGCGACGAGTTCCTCGACTAGGGCCAATGCCTCGCCTCCACTTTCGGCGATTTCAATCGCATACCCCGGAAAATATCGCATTAATTGAGTTCTCAGGGTGAAGAGAACATTTTGTTCATCATCAATACAGACAATGGTGGGATAACTCATAACGGGTTTCTAGATAGGACGTTGCTTATTAATCAAGAAGGGTGAGATGACTCGGCTCCGAATCACTCTTCTCCAAGTGCTGGATTGCTCATTATTGACAGAGTGTCCAATCGGAAAGCTATGAAGAATCGTGTGGTTGCGCATTTGGCAACGGCAACCACACGGTGAAAGTCGTTTGCCCCGATTGGCTGTGTACTTGAATATCACCCGCGTGCTTTTGGACAATCTGGCGAACAATATCCATGCCAAGGCCACTTCCCTCACCCCGAAGCTTGGTGGTAAAAAACGGTTCAAAAATTCGTGATTGGATGGCTTCGGGAATGCCACCGCCAGAATCGGTCACCGACACTGCTACTTGGTTGGCTTGCTGAATCACTTGAAGCTCTAACTGACCCTGCTCAGGCATAGCATGAAGGGCATTATCGATGAGATTTACCCACACCTGGGTCAACTCATCTGGGTTGCACAGAATGGGGGACACTGCATCATAGTAACGCACGACTTTAATGCCTTGATTGAGACGATTTTGGTATAGCGTCAGCGCCACTTCCAGACTATCGGTGATTTGAACGAGACTTTGCTCGCTGGCATCGCTGCGATGGCTATAGGTTTTAAGGGCAAAGACGATCTTAGCGGCCCGATTGACTTCCTGTTGAATGTTAAGGGCACTTTGAGATTGTAATACAAGGTTGCATGCAACTTGCAAAATCTCATGACAGTTGGGAGCTTGCAGAATGGACTGATAGGATGTCAGGGCGGATCCGCCTAACTGCAACAGGGTCAGTTGAGTGGCAATAGTGTGGACGTTGCTAATGCCTTGAGTTTCCAGGGCCGTTTGAAACTGCCGCCGCTGTTGCCGTTCTTCTCGGGTCGAGAGGGCTGGTTGGGGGTGCAGCGCTGTACTCACCAAGGCCAAAAAATCTGCGTGCTGTTGAGGAGAGAGCTTTTGCAAAAGCATCGGCAACTGGTGGAGAGTGGCATGAAAGCCCGCCATCATATTACTGGTTGCACCCCGAATCACGCCTAGAGGAGTATTGATTTCGTGGGCGATGCTGGCGGTGAGTTGTCCTAAAGCCGCCATCTTTTCAAATTGGATCAGTTCTGCCTGGGTGGCTTGCAGGTCGGTTAAGGCTTGCGATAGTTCTTCAGTGCGTTCCGCGACGCGTGCTTCCAGGGTTTGGGAATATTCTTCGAGTTGGTAATTCGCTTGCGCTAGCTGTTGAGTCTGATGTTGAAGTTGCGCTTCAGTGGCTTTGCGATCGCTAATATCGCGAATAATAGTAGACACATACTCCAGCGTGCCATCGGCAGACTTGTGTGCCATCACCCGTTGAGAGACTGGTAACTCCTGCCCATTGGGAGCCAAGAGTCCCGTTTCTCCAAACCATTGCCCCTGTTGCATAACCTGTGGTAATCCCTTTTGGTGGAAAAGTTCATTCGCCCAGTCAGGATGAAATTCTCGGATGGAATGGTTTGTCAGTTGTGTATTGGGCGCAAAGTTGCAAAAGCGATAGAATGCCTGGTTCATCCAGATGATTTTGCCGTCAAGGCTAGCGATGCCGATGAAGTCAGAGGAGGATTCTAGGATGGTGAGTAGGCGATCCTGTTTCTGTTCTAAAAGTTTGCGATCGCTAATATCGAGCAAAACACCATTCCAGGTTACCAACCCGTCAGCCTGTCGTTTGGGCTGGGAGGCAACCTGCACCCATTTCACCTTTCCGGTCGGTGTAACAATGCGAAATTCTTCTCGAATCGGGGTGAGCTGCTGCGCTGACTGGCGGAGCACTTGGACAATCTGAGGACGATCATCCGGATGTTCAAAATCCCGCAGGCTATATTGCCCTGAAATCATCGCCTCGGCAGGCACTTCATAGATCTCATAGCACCCAGAACTAATATAAGAGGTGAAAGAAGAGCCATCTTCAGGATTCATGCAAATTTGGAAAATCACACCCAGCAGATTATCCGATATGGTTTGGAAGCGGGCTTCGCTAGAACGCAGATGGGCGAGTGCTTGTTGAGATTGTTGATAGAGTTGAGCATTCTCTAGGGAAATGGCAGCTTGGGCACAGAGGATATTGAGGATGGCAAGGCGATCGCGCGTAAACGCCCCCACGGTTAAACTATTTTCTAGATATAAAACCCCCAGTAATTGTCCTTGCTTGAGAATGGGATTGCATAGAATGCTCTTGGGTTGATGTTGAGCAAGATAGGGATCACCGGCAAATTGTGGATTGTCGCACGCATCATTCACCACGATCGGTTCTAAACTATGTTTGGCTTGATTGACTAAACTAATTGCTACCGCGTCACTTAATTCTAAAGGGATAGGAGATGAGAAGATGTGTGTGGGTTTTCCTGCTGCTACTGAGGCGACAATTTGTAATGTTTGGTCGGATTGTAAAAGTAAGACGCATTTATCAGCACCCGCATTGATAACGGTAATGTTTAAAAGCGTTTCCAGAAGTTTTTCCAGCTCTATTTCCCCTGAAATTGCTTGAGAAGCTTTGAGGAAGGTTGCTAGGTCGAGGGCTTCAGCATCACTGCTAACCGCTGTAATCGTATCTTGCTCAGGCCAACTAGAGGCATAAGTTCTCTGTAAAATCGTGACCAGGAGGTGGGGATAACGCTGCTTTAAGTCGGCGACTTTAGCGATCGCGCCCCAACGCACATACCCATAATACGCCTCAGTCATATAGACTTGGGCGATTTTTTCTTTGCCCCAGTCCACATAAAATCTAGCCGCAAGTTCGTTGGCTAGGGCTTCTTCTTGGATATATCCATGCTCTTTTGCTGTAGCGATCGCCCCATTGTAGAGAGCCATTGCCTGACTCGATTTCCCCAGCACTCGCAAGCGCTCAGCTTCTAATAGAAAAACTTTATTTTGATAATTCATGGGTGCCGATTTTGCCAACTTCGTCAGATGTTTGATCGTCGCCATGACTTTTCTGAGATTGGCTTTTTGGGGCTTTTGAGATAGGGCAGAGCACTGTGCGAGCCAGACCAAAGCGGCGTAAAAATAAAACAGCGTCTTGATGAATGTGCCATCGAGAATTCCGATATGGGCTTCTACGATTTCTATTTGTTGTAGGGCAAGAGGATAGTGCTGAAACAAGAACGCCAGATGGAGTTTTCGGAACCCGAGATAAACCTGGATTTGCCGATCGTGGGAGGAAATGGTTGTTTCGTCAAAAAACCGACCGCCAATGTGAAAAGCATTGTCTATTTCAGTCGTGAGATTTTCTACAACTTGGCAGTTGCAGTCGTAGATATTGGTCATTGCGACCTGTTGCAGGCGATGCAAAGCAGGACGATTGGCGATCGCGTCCCGGAGCAAATCGGCGAGATTTGTACCGATCCAAAATGATTGGGTAAAGTATACGCAGAGACTATAGGCGGCATACTCGGCATCCCCGACCTCCAAACTCACCTGATAGGCTTCCATCAACACCGGTAATACGGTATGTATCGACTCCTTCCGGTAGGTAATAAACCGAGTCCACAAGAATAGCGTCGGCCCTAAGGCTGCCTTGGATGAGGTTTGGTGACATAACTCGATCGCTGCCTTGCCGATGGCATACCCCGTATCTATCCGACCCAGCTTTTCGCAGAGCAAAAAAGCGTAGATCATGTAACCCATGGATGACTTAGGAATATTGCCATAACGTAGGTAGAAAGAGATGCCAGCGTAGGTCATGAATGGCAACATCTCTGGCCTATAGCTTTGAACGGCTGCACCCATAGCGCTGGCCAACTGGCAAGCGGCTAATTTATAAGGATTTGACATCGGGGGTAAGGCGAGCAAATCCCGTGGGGTAAGGCCCCTCATGCGGTAGACAGTAGTCAGGAATCCCACAATGGTTCGCAGTTGAGAGGCTTCTCGGGGGAGGTGCATCCCAAAACTGGGCAAAATCTGACGGGCATAGGCGATCGCCTCCCGGGCCTGATTTTGGGCCACCAGCGCGAGCAGGTGAATCTCATAGAATTTCACGCGGTCGAGCTGATTTCTAGCTTGTTTTAGCCCAATTTCAATGAGGATGGTCATCTTGGCATAGGCACCAGAGAGATAAGCAACTTCAGCCGCTAGCTGATGGACTTGCAAACTGAACCTGTATTGGGTTGCCCAAGCCTGAGCCGATAAAAGTTGCAACCCTGCATCAAGATACCTCATGGCGGCATCGTAGGCGGAAGAGGCGCGAGCTTTTTTGCCTGCTTGCCAGTTTAGTTCTGCAAGTAATTCTCGCTCTACTGGCTGATGAATGAGTGAGACGCCAAGATTGAGATGATTAACAATCTGAAATAAGTTTTCCTCACGGGCGTCGATGGGTGTGCGATCTAACAGCAATCGACCGATATGGAGATGGGCGGCTTCTTTTTGAGTTGCAGGAATGAGGGAATAGGCCGCTTGCTGTACGCGATCGTGCAGGAATCGATAAGCACATACGCCAGAATCCAGCATCTCAGTTTTAGCAGAAGGCTCTTTGCTGCCATTTAATTCCTGATGAACAATATCGGAGTCTTCTTGAAAAAACTTGTAGATTTGATTGAGAGGGATGATGAGTCCTGCGGCCAGTGCTGGCCATAATGCAGTAGTTACCTCAGTGGGCGATTGATCAGACACGATCGCCAATGTCTGTAAATTAAACTGCGCTCCAATACAAGCGGCCAGTTTTAGCAGTTCTTGAGTAGTGGGAGTGAGTTTCTGTAACTGCTGCGCCATAAACTCCGCGACATCAGAGGTCAAACTTTGCACCTTAATATGACTGATATCACATTGCCAATAACCACCATTGGGATGGCGATGGATAAAACCATCTTCATACAGTGCTTTCAGAAATTGCTTGGTAAAGAATGGATAACCGTGAGTTTTTTGGTATAGCAAATCAGTTAATGGTTGTGCAAGCCAGCGATTACACCTCAACGTATTCGCAACTAATTGATTCAGAACGTAGGGACTCAAGGGTTGTAAAGCAACGCGCTGGACTCGACTCGATTTGCCAATCTGATTCACGGTTACCATCAGCGGATGAGCGGGCGATACTTCGTTATCACGATAGGTGCCCAGTATCAGTAGATATTTAGTATCTTGCATTAAGACTTGCAACAGGCTGAGGGAGGCTGCATCGGCCCATTGCAAATCATCCAAAAACATCACGAACGGATGCTGGGCGGTTGTAAAAACTTGAATGAATTTCTGGAACAAAAAATTGAATCGATTCTGTGCCGCATTACCAGAGAGCTCGATGACCGGGGGTTGATGGCCGATGATTCTCTCTAGCTCAGGGATAACGTCAATCATGACTTGACCGTTTTCACCGACTGCTTCGAGAATTTGGGTTCTCCAGGCAGCCAGTTGGATATCACTCTCACTCAGCAGTTGCCCCATTAGGTCGCGGAACGCTTGCACAAACGCAAAAAATGGAATATTGCGCTGCAACTGATCATATTTGCCCTTAATAAAATATCCGCGCTGCCTGACAATGGGTTTCTGAACTTCATTCACCACGGCAGTTTTGCCAATGCCGGAAGACCCGGTCACTAGGATTAGTTCGGTGCTACCTTGGGCAACTCGATCAAAGGCATCTAGCAAGGTTTGCACTTCCACAGCGCGACCGTAGAGTTGTTCAGGAATCAAAAAGTGATGGCTAAAATCCCTGGTAGCAATCTTAAACGGCGTAATGGTGCCAGTTTGCTTGAGGTGCTGCTGAGCAATTTCTAAGTCATACTTCAAGCCCAGGGCACTTTGGTAGCGATCTTCGGCATTCTTGGCCATCAGTTTGGCCACGATTTGCCCGATCACAAGTGGCAACTCTGGCTGCAATTCGTCCACCAAGGGGACAGGTTGTGCGAGATGACAGTGCACTAACTCCAGTGGATCGTCAGATGGGAAGGGTAATTGCCCGGTCAGTAGTTCAAAGAGCGTCACGCCCAAGGCATAAAAATCACAGCGATAGTCAATTCCTCGATTCATCCGGCCTGTTTGTTCTGGGGCCATATAGGCTAGCGTGCCTTCTAGGATGGTGGTGCTGACGATGTCTTGGGTTTCGTGGGGAAGTCGTGTGGCTAACCCAAAATCGGTCAGTTTTACCTGTTGGGTGGTGGGATGAATCAGAATGTTGCCGGGTTTGATGTCTTTGTGAATGACTCGCTGGTAGTAGAGACCATCCAGAATTGTGGCGAGTTGGAGGGCGATCGCCAATATTTCAGGTAAGTTCAGGGAGTAGGTGGCAATGTAATCTAAGAGAGAAATGAACCCTTCGTCTGGCATGATGATCACGGCCCCGTTGCCGTGGGGAGCGAAGCTGATGGGTTGAATTACGCCTGCTAGATGTAGGTTTTTGGCAATGGTGTAGTCGTTATACAGGCGTGACAGGTCTTGTACGGTGGGGAAATTGTCGCTCAAAACTTTCAGTACGACAGGCTGTCGATTGGTCAATTGCAGGCCCCGATAAATCAAGGTTCTGTCTCCTTGATAAAGTAGTTGGGTGAGATGATAACCAGCAATGGGAGAAGAATCAGTGTCCATCGTGCCTGAACAGCGCTGTTATTAGTATCTTTACTGGCTTATCATAGCGGCTATAAAATTACTGGACAATAGGCAGAGTAGCTAGTAGGCGAGGACTCTATGGGAGGTAGGGGCAACATGTCCTTCCCTCAATCATCTCCTCATTACGCCGTGCTTGGGTCAATCATGAGTTTGATAATTTGTTCACTTTCGACGGCTCCCAGAATTCCTAGCTATCCCCGTTCTGCCGCACTCCCTAAAACCTCAAATACTTCCCAGGGCACCCATGCGGCATCGCTCATCCCTGTATATCTTGGGTCCCCAGTGGGTGGGCCCCTTCTGGGGTGACTCCGGGCAATTCCGGTAAAGTCGGCGCAGGAGTTGGGGTGAGATAGCGTTCCAATGGGGTCGCGAGGGCAATTAATCCAGGTAGCATCAGATTAATCAGCATAATCCTGAACAAGTGGGCGCTGGCAACAATTTCGACATTGAGATCGAGGGTTGTAGCAATCCAAATCATCTCTGGAGAACCGCCTGGAGCAGTCACGAGCAAGCAGGTGAGCCAATCCCAATCGGTGAGCCGGTGGGCGATCGCTGCCGCCCCGAACCCGGCCAAAAAGGTGAGGAACACAGGCACAATCGCGCGGGCGATCGTCATTTTATTCAGCGTATTAGACGTGCTACTCCAATACTCCCCAATCGTAATTCCCAACAACACTTGGCCCAGAATATTCAACGCCTTAGGTAATCTAAAATCCTCAATGACGCCCAGGGAAAATACCCCGCACAGGGCATTGACAGCCCCATTAAACAGAACCCCTACCAAAATCGCACAAAAGAATGTGGCTACCGGAATTTTGAGGGCCTGACCCAAGGGAATCACCGCTGCCGTTACAGCCAAGATCAGGGGAATTAGCAGTAGGGTCTGAGGGTCCGTATGGCTGATCTCCTGGGTGAACGCCGCCAAGGTTTCCTGCCAATGCTCCGCTGGTACCCCCGGTATCAGTAAGGGTACCCCCCCAATGACTGCCGTAAACCGCAGCAACTGCACCAAAGACACCAACGTGGGATCCTTGCCATAGTCCGCCGCAATCGTAGCCATAATGCCAATATTGCCGGGTGTTGTGGCCAGTACCGCCGTCACCCAATCGGTCTGCTGGTAACGGGCATAGAGATAAGCCACCCCACTCCCACTGCCTAACAGCACCAAGCCCAGCAGCAGAAATAACGGCAATTGGGGCAGCAGCGTGGCCAAATCGCGATGCTGAATGGCCAATCCGGCAGTCAGCCCGACCAAAACCTGCCCTAGCTTGCGGGCACTGCGATTGGGTTGGGCCTGGGCATTGATCCGGGCCCGGTAGGCAGAAAAGGCAAGGGCTCCTGCCCCAATGCCGCCCAGCATCCAAGCACCGCCGCTGCACCCGAGGGCGATAAATCCCATGCCGAGGACGATCGTCAGGATCGTTCTAGGATCACCACCAGCAGTTTTACGGCCCTGCGATCGCCCAATTTTGGCAGGATCTGCTCCGTCACGTACCCATGCCTCACCTGTAATGACAGCCAATACAGACCATCATACGGTCGAACCTACAGGCCGTTGGCAATTTCCGAGAGTTTTCGTTCTGGGTTATCCGTTGTAGCAAGGCTGTCCGCCTGCGTGAGCAAGGCGTGCAACTCCGCCGTTACTTGGGGATTGGCAGGCTCTTGGCGACGCGCTTGCAACAGGGCATCCAAGGCGTCATACCAAATACCATTTTCAGCATACAGAACCGCCTGCTCCACCAGGGATTTGCCAATGACTTGGGTCTGCAAAGCAGGCTGATCCGTGACTTCTATGAAACTGCGGGCAGTAATTTCACTGGCTGGACTATTGGGACAAACCGCCCATAGGGTCCAACGATAGCGAATACCGGGCTTAAGCTGCACATGAGCAGGCAAAACCATTCTGAAGATCCCCGGTTTTGCCATGGGCACGTCCTGGATCACCAGCGGCTCTGCCGCACTCGGATCAGACAGAATAAACTTGACCGCTATGGCCTGTGTGGTATCCGTATGCCAGTGCAGAGCGGGCCGGACGGCAGTGGTCAGTAAGCGGGTGTTTCCACTGGGGACCAAAGGCGTAATCGTCGTCGGGTGCAGAGGGTCAGCGGCTGTGCAAGTGGGGATCGCCTGCCCCCGTCGTCCACCGGAAAGCGTACTGCCAATGCTGCCCATGTTCCGCTTGGGCTGCCAGCGCACTCTGGGATGCGAGTTGGGGACTGGGGCGATCGGGGGTTGCGCCGTTGCAGGACAATATCCACCGATTATTAGAACATCAAGAAAGCAGATGCTAGCCAGTATCGAGACGGTCAGAACCAAACTGGGTTTGAATTGTAACATAGGGGGAAGATCGTCCTGATGGCATGGGGGGATGAAGCAGCAGCAGCGGGTTGGGTCCGTGATGGGGGAAAGCTACGCACAGGCATAGCCCATACCGGACAGCGCTAAACCAGAATCTATTGATGGTACCCACAACGGTGGACTGAATATAGCACCCACCTGAACCTTCATGATCTCGACAAAATCACTCAGATGATGTGCAACTCAGAGCACAGGCGATTCAGAGCTTTCGGGACTCAACTGTCATACAAGCCAGCCACCTGCCGATCCGGATAAAGTCTGGAAAATTGTGGCAGCATACTTTCATGTTCCAATTTTCATGTTCCGATTCAGCAGAGCCTCAGGGGCCTAGCGGGCCTAACGACATTGCTGACTTTAATCATTTTGGTGCTGGCTATCTATGAAAACAGGACGTGAGAAGGGTCAAGGGCATCATCGAATTGTGCTGGGCTCCGGTTTGGTTGCCGCCTGTGGAGTAGTGCTGCTGCGATGCGTGGGGATGTTGCAAATCTGGGAACTCACGGTGTTTGATCGGTTGTTGCAACTGCGGCCCGCAGAAAAGCCAGATACCCGGATCGTGCTGGTCCAGGTGGGGGAGGCGGATCTGCAAAAGCTGGGGAATGCCACCCTGTCGGATCGCGTAATTGCCCAGTTGCTCCAGCGGATTAAGGCCCAAGCCCCTCGGGTGATTGGCCTTGATCTGTATCGGAATTTGCCCATGGAACCGGGGCATGAAGTCCTCCTTCAAGTATTCAAGTCCACACCCAATCTGATTGGCATTCAAAAAGTAATTGGCACGGCAGAACTGGCCGCAGTACCTGGAAATCCGGTGTTGCTGCAAGCGGGGCAACTGGCTGCGAGTGATTTGGCAGTCGATTTTGATGGGCGGGTGCGGCGCGGGTTGCTGTTTCCCAAGGTGGTTGCCGATGGGTCTGTTGCCATCGAGGGCATTGGGCTGCGGGTGGCGTTGGACTATCTCGCTGGGGAGGGAATTGAACCCGATGCCCAGGCCCAGTGGCTACAGCTCAATGGGGTCAAGTTTCCAGAGTTGCTAGCCAACGCGGGGGGCTACGTGGGAGCTGATACACGGGGCTATCAAATTTTGCTGAATCACCGGAGTGGCGGACAGCAATTTCTAGCGGTGTCTGCTTCGGAAGTTTTGGCGGGTAGAGTGCCACCGTGGCTGATGCGGGATCGGGTGGTGATGGTGGGCAGTACTGCGGTGGGAGATGCTGATGTGTTTTTTACATCCTATAGTTCGTCGCTGGGGGGGATGGGAGGGCAGCCTCGGACGATGTTTGGGGTGGAACTGCATGCGACGCTGGCTAGCCAAATTATCAGTGCGGTGTTGGATGGGCGATCGCTGAATTTGGGCTTTGCCGAAGTGGATAGAGTTTGGGTTGATTTTGCTGGTGGCCTGTGGCAGCAGTTGGATTTATGGTCAACGGTTTTCGCCCTGGCGCAAGTGGGGACTGATTGCGGGCCTAGTGGGTCTTCTCAGCTTGGGGAGTTACGGGGGATTGGTGCTGGCGGGGTGGTGGGTGCCGCTGGTGCCGCTGCTATTGGCGATCGCCTTGGGAACGGCGGGGATGTTGGTCTACGATGCGCGGCAGTTGCGGGCATTGTCTACCCGCGATGAGCTTACCCGATTGGCCAATCGGCGCGTGTTTAATGAGGCGCTGGAGCGGGAGTGGTGGCGGGCTTTGCGATCGCAAACATCCTTGGCTTTAATTATGTGTGATGTGGATTATTTCAAAATCTATAACGATACCTATGGGCACCCCCAGGGGGATGAATGTTTACGCCAGGTGGCCCAAGCTTTGCAGACTGCCCTACAGCGTCCGGCGGATTTAGCGGCGCGCTATGGCGGGGAAGAATTTGCGATTTTGCTGCCCAATACGGATGGGACCGGGGCTGTCCAGGTGGCGGAAAAGCTGCGGGACGCGGTGCGATCGCGGCGATTGGCCCACGGCGGTTCCCAGGTTTCCGATTGTGTCACCCTCAGTTTTGGGGTGGCGAGTATGATTCCGGTGCCGCATTGGCTGCCGACGGGGTTGGTGAAGGTTGCGGATTCGGGGCTGTATGCAGCGAAGCAGCAGGGACGGAATCGGGTGGTGCTGGTAACGGGGGAACTGCTGGATTCACGATTTTGAGCATTTGGTTACCGCCGACTTGAAGTTCGTAGGGAACGGTTTCGACGGTGGCGTGGTAGCCGAGGTGGGTAAGCTCTTGGATCAGGGGAGCCACATAGGGCGAGGGATGAAGGGCGAGGGTCATCAAGGGAAAAACTCGGACTTCGGGACTGATGCGCAGCATTTCCAGGAGCGATCGCCGATGGAAGTCATAGTCGTAATGGTCGGAGTAGAGAAACAGAAAATGGGAGCAGAGGGCTAAGTCAAAGCAGTTATCCGCCCAAGGCAGATGGGGCAATTCCCCGACGATATAGCGCCCTTGGGCCTTGCCGAGATCATAGTCCGCCAGGAATGTGTCAATGGCCTGGATGCGGCGTTGGCGAAGCGCTTCGGGGGATTGGTGATAGGTCCATACCCAGTCATTGGGCGTGGCCTTGACCTGGTTAATGATGCGATCGACGACGGCATCAAAGCGGTGCCGAATGTCTGCGCCCGTGAATTGATAGACCGGATCGACGGAAATTACGGGATTTCCCTGGTGCGCCAGTTCAGCGTTGAAGCTGGCTGGACCGTCGCCGATGCCGACAATGCGGCGATGCAAATCGGCCCCATCCAGGTTAAACATGTGCCTGTATTCAGACAGCGATCGCCCAAAGGGGACAACCGATTCGAGCACCATGGCCATAATGCACTGTGGGAAAGGAAATCCGAAAGTTGGGAATTACTTGGGATTATAGGCTGTAGCTTGAGATAATAGGGGATATTTGTTTCATGCTGAATTCATGGCTGTTTCTCCTTTTGCGGCTGAGCGTTTGCTGTTTGACCCGGCCACACCGAGGGCGGATGCAGTGCCTGTTGTTTTTGCGTTTCCCAATGAGTACACGGTCGGCATTACCAGTTTGGGGTACCAAATTGTGTGGGCCACGTTGGCTCTGCGGCAGGATGTGCGGGTGAGTCGGTTGTTTACGGATGTGCAGGAGTCGTTGCCGGAAGCGCCGGAACTGTTGGGATTTTCGGTGTCGTGGGAGTTGGATTATGTGAATGTATTGGGCTTGCTGGAGCGTTTGGATGTGCCCTTGCGGGCGGGCGATCGCACATCCTCCCATCCCCTAGTGTTTGGCGGTGGCCCCGTACTGACGGCGAATCCCGAACCCTTTGCGGATTTCTTTGATGTGATTTTACTGGGGGATGGCGAGCTGCTGCTGGGAGAATTTATCACGGCCTATCATGCTGTGCGGCAGGCCGATCGCGCCACGCAACTGCGGCATTTGGCCCAGGTGCCGGGGATTTACATTCCCAGTTTGTATGCGGTTACCTATGCCAGTGCCGAGGGGGCGATCGCGGCGATTGTGCCCGTGAATGCCACTATTCCGGTCCAGGTCCAAAAACAGACCTATCGGGGCAATGTGCTCTCTGCCTCCACGGTGGTGACGGAAAAGGCCGCCTGGGAAAATATTTTCATGGTGGAGGTGGTCCGAAGTTGTCCGGAAATGTGTCGGTTTTGCCTCGCGAGCTATCTGACGCTGCCGTTTCGGGCGGCCAGTATGGAGCAGTCCTTAATCCCCGCGATTCAGCAGGGCCTGAAAGTCACCGATCGCCTGGGTTTTTTGGGGGCTTCGGTCACACAGCATCCAGAGTTTGAAACCTTGTTGGAGTACATCAATCGTCCGGAATACGATCAGGTTCGCCTCAGTTTATCGTCCGTTCGTACCAACACCGTCACCCCACAGCTCGCCCAAACCTTGGTGAAGCATGACAGTCGATCGATCACCATTGCGGTGGAAAGCGGCAGCGATCGCCTACGGCAGATTGTCAACAAAAAACTCACCAATGACGAAATTATCCAAGCGGGCATCAACGCCAAAGCGGGCGGACTCAGTGCTCTAAAACTCTACGGCATGGTGGGCCTTCCCGGTGAGGCCCCGGAAGATGCCGAGGCAACCGTCTCAATGATGAAATCCCTCAAGAAAGCCGCCCCTGGTTTGCGCCTAACCCTCGGATGCAGCACCTTTGTGCCCAAGGCGCACACGCCCTTTCAATGGTTTGGGGTGAATCCAGAGGCCGAAAAACGTTTGCAGGGCTTGCAGAAGCAATTGCGATCGCAGGGCATGGATTTTCGTCCGGAAAGCTATAGCTGGTCGGTGATTCAAGCCTTGATTTCCCGAGGCGATTGCCGCCTGTCCCCCCTGCTGGAACTGACACGCCACTATGGGGACTCTCTGGGCAGCTATCGCCGCGCCTTTAAAGAACTGCGGGGGACATTGCCACCCTTGGAATTCTACGTGCATGATACCTGGCACCCTGACCAGGTACTGCCGTGGAGCCATTTACAAGGTCCCTTGCCGGATAGTACCTTGCTGAAGCATTTGGCCAGCGCCATGGAGCACTTCCCTACGCCGACCCCCGTATCGGTCAGCTAAGGGTATACAAGGTAGCACAAGGCTCCATCCTAGACCTGAACATCCACCCGGTGATTGAGGCTGGGCATTTGCCGACGGACTTGTTCGAGGCGGGAAGGATTAATGGCGGCGATCGCCACACCGGGCTTATCCCCTGCATCGGCCAACACCGTCCCCCAGGGATCGACAATCATCGCGTGGCCGTGGGTGTGGCGCATGGCGTAATGTTGTCCGGTTTGGGCCGGGGCGATTACATAACAGGTATTTTCAATGGCACGGGCTTGCAGCAGCACCTGCCAGTGATCTTTGCCGGTATAGGCGGTAAAGGCAGCCGGAACAAACAGCACCTCTGCTCCCATTTTGGACAAATAACGATAGAGTTCTGGAAACCGCACGTCGTAGCATACCGATATGCCCAGCTTACCTAATTCCGGGGAATCGTAGACTGGGGGCAAGTTGGTCCCGGCCAGGACCGTGCCCGATTCCTGATACGTGTTGCCATCGGGGAGATTCACATCAAACAGGTGCATTTTTTGATACCGCGCCAGTCTTCACCGTTGGGAGACACCAGCAGGGCAGTGTTATAAACCTTGCCGTTGCCCGTGGGCACGGGAAAGCCCCCGCCCAGAATGGTGATTTGGAAGCGCTGAGCCACGGTTTTGAGGAACTTTTCGGTATCGTGGGCGATGGTGTCTGCCTGGGCCATTTTTCGGCTTCATCACCCAAAAAAGCAAAATTTTCCCGGCAGGGCAACCAGGTCTGCCCCTTG
>CAVYAN010000006.1:0-7458 GCA_963766075.1 uncultured cyanobacterium
TATCTACAAAATCTCAAGCTAACTCAAGTGCCGGGGCATCATTGGTGCTTTCTAGTGGAACCGATCGCGTTTAATCAAGCGATTGCCACATTTTTAGCATCCCAGCAGCAAGATTCTGTCTAGCGGATCATTCCATTCCCCATCACGCTCACAATGCAAATTTACAACACCATTACTGAAATCATCGGCCACACCCCTCTGGTCAAGCTGCAACGACTGCCGCAGCAGTTTGGCTGTGTCGCCGAAATTGTGCTCAAGTTAGAGGGCATGAATCCGGCAAAATCAGTGAAGGACCGAATTGCCGTCAGCATGATGCTAGAAGCCGAACAGGCAGGGCTGATTCAACCCGGAATTTCGACGATTGTGGAGGCCACCTCCGGAAATACCGGCATTGGGCTAGCGATGGTCTGTGCCGCCAAAGGCTATCGCCTGATCCTCACCATGCCGGAGAACATGAGCCGAGAACGGCAGCAAATTGTGAAAGCCTACGGCGCCGAGGTGATTTTGACTCCTGCCGCTGCCGATATGCCGGGGGCGATCGCCCAGGCTAATCAATTGCTCACGACGCTTCCCAATGCCTTTTCGCCCCACCAGTTCAGCAATCCTGCCAATCCCAAAATCCACTACGACACCACCGGACCCGAAATCTGGCAGGATACCGCTGGCCAAATCGCCGCATTAGTCTGTGGGTGTGGGCACAGGCGGTACCCTCACCGGAGCTGGACGCTATCTCAAACAGCAAAATCCCCACCTCCAGATTGTGGCCGTCGAACCCGCCAACAGTGCCGTGCTGAGTGGCAAGCCTGCGGGGGAACATAATTTGCAAGGCATTGGTGCCGGGTTTATTCCGGATGTCTTGCGAGTGGATTTGATCGATGAAATTGTCACTGTTACCGAAGCGCACGCTTACGAGATAGGCCGGAAATTGGCCCAGGTAGAAGGAATTATGAGCGGCATTTCAACAGGGGCAGCGGTCTATGCCGGCCTACAAATTGGGCAGCGATCGCAGTACCAGAACCAGCGGATCGTGATTATCCAACCCAGTGCGGGAGAACGATATCTCAGCACGGCCATGTGGAATCAGAGCAGCACAGAAGATGCCTTGCCAGCACATCCCATGGCATCGCATCAGGGATGAAATGCTGCCTCCTTGGAGTCTGCCAGGAGTCTCCAAGGGTTATAACAAATGCCACGGAACACGGTAGCCATGATCACAAGAAATAATAAGGGGAATAAAACACTCGATGTTTTATCGTATTTTACAACTACATAGTTATATGAATTATAATAATCACATTCCTTTAAAATTAACCTTACCCCTTATGCCACCATTACCTTCACTGCAAATTGGGCAGCATATGGCCCGCTATCCCATCCTTCAAGGAGGCATGGGCATTCGCATTTCTGGGGCACAACTTGCCGCTGCGGTGGCCAATGCGGGTGGCATTGGGATCATATCGGCAGTCGGTTTAGGGCTGAACTCCCCCTATTTCGATATCACCCAGCCCAATGGTCGCAAGCGCCGAGAACAGTTTTTTGAAGCCAATCGACTGGCCCTAATTGATGAAATTCGCACCGCCCGTAGCCTGAGTCCTGACGGCATTCTGGGGATCAATGCTATGGTCGTGGCGCGGGATTATGAAACGCTGATCCGCACCGCTGTTGCTGAAGGTGTGAACTTGATTATTTCGGGTGCGGGATTGCCCCTGCAATTGCCGGAATATGCGGCAGCGTACCCAGATGTGGCCCTGGTCCCCATTGTATCTAGCACACGTGCCGCTCGCGTGATTTGTCGCAAGTGGGAACGTCAGCACGGACGGCTACCGGATGCCTTTGTCGTTGAAAATCCCAACTCAGCCGGGGGGCATTTAGGCGCAAAAGCGGAGGAGTTAGGCGATCGCGCCTTAGACGCAGAACAGGTCATCCCCGAATTAGTGGCCTATCTACAACACGACGTGGGGCACTCCATTCCGGTGATTGCCGCTGGTGGCGTGTGGGACCGTTCCGATATTGACCGGATGCTAGCCCTAGGAGCCAAGGGGGTGCAGATTGGCACGCGCTTTATCACCACAGACGAATGCGATGCGGATATTCGCTACAAGGAATTTCACCTCCACGCCAAACCAGAGGATGTGGTGATTATTTCCAGTCCGGTGGGCATGCCGGGACGGGCGTTGCGAAATGCGTTTGTGGAAAAGGCGATCGCCAACTCTTCCGACCTGGAAAAACGCTGTCTGGCCAGTTGTATGCATGTCTGCCAATGCCGGGATGAACAGAAACACTACTGCATTGTTCAGGTGTTGGACAAAGCGGCACGGGGTGATGTCGAGAATGGTCTGGTTTTCTCCGGCAGCAATGCCGGACGTGCCCAAAAAATTGTCCCCGTCGCTGAATTAATGGCAGAGTTAGTCGCGTAATTTCTTATCCTGATGAACCCTATAGTCATTGATTAGATGCGGTGACCACTCTGATCGATTTGCGCCGAACTGCTCCCCAATCCTGATTGAGATCGCTAACGCTAGAGCAATTCACCAACACGCTGGTATGGTGAACTAGTCCCAGTAGGGTGAACTAGTCCCGGTAGGGTGAACTAGTATGAATAATCTTTCAGACAGGAAGTGGGATCGTGAACAATTTAGGCAAGCCACGGCATTTCATTCCCCGGATTTCTAGAGGGCACTGGGGTGGATCAGTCTACCTTTGGCTCGCCGTTCTGATCTTTGGCGCATCCAGTGCCGTCACCCGCAAGCTTACGGAAATTGGGGCGCAGCACTTTATCGGCGGTCATAATCCCATTTCTCTGTGCAATGTTTTATTTGTTGGCAACCTTTGTGCCCTATTGGTGCTGGTGATTCTCCATGGCCATCAGTGGAATCGGGAAACCCTGAAACGCTTATCCCAAAGGGAGTGGTTTAGCTTGATCCTCGTGGCGATTCTGGCGGGCGCGCTGGCTCCGGGTTTGATTTTCCAGGCATTATCACTGACAGGGGTGAATAATGTGATCCTCGTGGGACGGTTGGAACCCCCGCTGACCTTGGCTTTGTCGGTTTGGATCTTAAAGGAACGGGTAAATGCGTGGGAAATTTTAGGGGCGATCGCGGCCTTTATCGGCGTTGCCCTCACCCTGGTCTTGCAACCCCCCACCGCCAACCTGATGCAGGTTGGCGGTGGGGCGGTGGGATTGGGCGATCTGCTGGCGGCGATCGCTGCCTTGGCCTTAGCCACAGCCACCATTCTGGGTAAAAAGTATCTGGCTCAGGTGCCTCTGGGCATTTACAGCGTTTTTCGGACCGCCCTCGGCACCGTGATCTTTTTTGGCTTTGCCATCCTCCTCTACGGCAAAGACCACTTTATGGAAGCGCTTTCTCCCTTTCTATGGCAGTGGATGTTGCTCTATGGCGTGCTGATCGTGGTCGTCGGACAGTCCTTTTGGCTGAAGGGATTACGGGCCTCTACCGTCTCGACGGCTTCCCTCGTGGCCTCATTTACTCCGATCGCGGGCATTTTGGCTGCTTACTTGATTCTGGGCGAAGCACCCAACTCCGCCCAATATATTGGCGGCAGCGTAATTTTAGTTGGCATTTTCCTCAGTCAGAGGGGAATTACGCGCAAGGTCTCAACTCCAGCGTCGATGGCGACAGGCAGTATGTTACCCCTAGAGAAAGTCACTCAGACTCCTGAGGCCCAAACTGTAGAGACCCAAATGGGCTTTAAGGGAACCTGAATTAACCACCCAGTGGATATTAAAGTTCAATCGGGATGACAGGATTCGAACCTGCGGCATCCTGCTCCCAAAGCAGGCGCGCTACCAAGCTTGAAACCTATACAGGGTAAGGGTTTCAAGGTTTGGAACTAGATTTTTTTTCCCTGGGGTGGTACTTCTTTTTGTGGAATTAGGCCAAATTGTAATCCAAAAAGAGTCCGTTTGTTAGTGGTCCCACCGAATCCACTTTTTTCAAGTGATCAGGGACTGTGTTTTTAGGCACAGCTTGCGCCAATTGAACCGCGCCTAAATCTGGACTAACCCGATTTTTCACGGCTGGACTAACTCAAACTGGCACAAGCCCGCTGTGTAAGGGTTTCAGCCGTTTTGCCCTTTGGTCTTCTGCTCTTAACGCAATTAACCCAAGATCTAAAAGTGCTGATATGCAAGGCTTTCAGAGAGTGATACAAAACTCTGGACTAAACCTGGACTAGTCCAGCCAAATTAGACTTTATTTCGCAGCAGAAACATTAAAGGGGTGTGCCAGTTGGATTGATCGGTTTGCTCTAAAGAAAAATGCAAATAGGTACAGATTGCGCCAAAGTGAATCATTCGTACCAAAAACTGATTAATAAGCAAAACCTATGCCATGGTGACGGCAGCGCGGTGCTTGACTTATGCTTCGTCACCTGGGCTTGCCCCAAGCCTTGAAACCTATACAGGGCAATGGTTTCAGTTTTGGTCAAAGCACTTAGTGCAAAACCCAAAATCCAAAACCTATACACAGCAGTGGTTTCAGCCATTGGTGCAAGCCCAGGTGGCAACATAGCGAAAATCCCGCCACTCTCAGTAGAGAATGATGGGATTTTTGGTTCGAATCGGATTGACTCTAAAGGTAAATGCCCGAAATCAGTTACAGCTTGCGCCAATCGAGAGCACGGGTATATTTTGCCCTGAATGGCGTAGTCTGGACCAGGGCAACCGGAACCGTGCGGTTTTTTCTCTCCCTGATTTTCCCGCACGGTTGCGGTCCGCTCTAGAAAAATTTGGTATAGGTACAAAATTCCCCGGTCATTTTTTGATCGGGGTTTTTCTTAGGTGGCTGAAACCCTTGTGGGGCAAGCGTTCTGATACAGAGCCTTGTGGATGCTCTGAGAGGGGTTTTCAGACAAGGTACAGACACAAGGGAACCTTTACAGAGAGGGGTTAACGGCCATTCTCGCGGGGCAAATTTGCCGTATCGGTCGATTGAGCGTAGTCTGACGGAAAATATGGTGAGAAAAAGCAATGACAATTGAAAATTTAACCGAACTTGAGCAGGAAACCGAATCGAACCCACAGGTGGTGGAGCAGCAGCCCGATTATCGCTTCCAGGAATTCTCAGACAATTTGCGGGCAAGGGTGCGATCGCTCGTAGCAGAAAAGGCAATCGATCCAGAAGTGGCCGATTTTATCGCGTCCATGCCGATTGAAAAGGACGAACAAAACCGGGTCAGCTTTGGCGGGATTCCCTACGACAGCACGGAGAACCTTTTGGTCAAGCTGGCAGAGCGCCACCCTACCTTGTTCGACAAATCTCGGATTCCAGCAGTCCGGTATATCAGCCGGGAACAGAGCCGGGATTTGTTTTTTCTCCGTGCGGAAGGGATTAAACCGATTGATATCGCAGAAGGCAGGGTGAGGATTAGCCCTGATGCGGGGTTGACTTTTCGGGATGACCGTCCAGAGATTCTTGAGGACGGGGTGAAGTATGTTACATCGCAGCAAGCCCGCGATCGCGGTTTCCTGGCCCGAAACGAGATCACCTTGAAGGATTTTCAGACCGGGAAAGTCAAAATCAGAAACCGTTCCGAGGTTGTATGAATACACTCTTATCGAACGAAATCGAAATGTGGGCGCTCACACGGTGCCCTGGTACGTTGCGGCTTATGGGTTGTACATTTCCGACAAAATCAACGGCTCAGCAGCGCATAGAGACGCTCTGGCATTGGCAATTCGTACCGGGTTCGCAGCGGCAGCGGCGGAAATCGATCCGGATTTGCCCGCTGTGAGCGCATTGTCCAAAATCATCCGCAACTTGCAAGTTCGGGAAACTGACGGCATGTACCGGGTAGAGAAATGGGCGCACGAAATTGCGGAGGCGACTTGTTACCCCTCCGAGGGGCGGGGATTCCGTGAGCTGCTGGCTTCTGGATGTGGATGGTTCGTTACCCACAGAGTACATGGGAGCGACTGGGCAGAGTTTTGTCGCCGTCTGGACGAATCCATCGAGGTTCGCATGGGCGGGCGAAGAGAGGCCCGTAAAGCCCTGGAGCTGGAGTTGTTGGTGGAATTGCGGGAAAAGCGCGATCGGGAATTGTTGGCGGCGGTCAAAGCGGGTCGAAAGCCCTGATACGTAAGGGTTTCGAGGATCTGAAAGTTACTTTTGGGGGTTGAAAACATGGCTAAACCACGAATCACTACGGCGTATGAAGAATATCGGACCAAGCTTTATGAAGCCGGATCCGCAACGATGGAGCGATTAATTGCGATCGCATCGGCGGAAGTCGAAAGACCCGGATTGATTCCCCGTGCTGCAACCGCTCAAAAAGAGGTCTGGAAGCTGATTTTGACTTCAATCAAAGAAGATTCAATCATCAACATGAACAATCAGCGACTAGCGGATGTTGAGGCACAAATGGAAGCCGTCCTATCCAGGAACTAACGGATGTTTCCGACCTATCGAAAACTAGAAAGCCGGATAACAAAGCTTGAACAACTTGCCCGAAAGTTGCCTAAGCCTGTTGTGATCCGGCTTTCTGTTGCGTTGCCCCAGATGAAGTCGGGCGGGTACTGGGAAACCTACTGGAGCGCGGCAAAACCGGGGGTAGAACAGCTTGAATCCACAGTGGTGGATGAGAAGTGGGTGAAGGCGGTCGAAGCGGCGATCGCGGCGGATGGGATGGATACCGTGGTCAGGTACTTTTTGAAGCGCTGATCGGCTGAGAGCGTCTTCTAGGTATAAATCGACACCTAAAAACGGCCAAAAAAGTGGCAGGGATAAGAGGACAGGGATAAGCTTATCCCTGTTCCAAACCCTTACAGGGAGGGCATTTGAGACAGGGATAAGGGATATCCCTGTTGCTCAGACAAGAATAATGTGGGTCAGGCTCTAGTGTACTTAGAAGTTTTGTACTAGCTGTAACCCACAGTGGAGGGATAGGGGATACAAGAATCATATAAAAGCCATTTTTATATTCTCTTATTAAATTAAATTATTATTCTCTAATGGCGTTATAACTCCAATAGTACACACCACCCTGTGGATTCAGTCAACCATCAACTAGATATTCTTGTCTGAGCAACAGGGATATCCCTTATCCCTGTTCCAAACCCTTACAGGGAGGGCATTTGAGACAGGGATAAGCTTATCCCTGTTGCCTTATCCCTGCCACTTTTTTGGTCATTTTTAGGTATCTTTGAGCACCTAGGCTACGTACAAAAAAGCCGCCCAATGTAGGACGGCTGTACTGATATTTGATAGATTTTGTACTACTGCATCACCTTGGCTATCGCTTCCGTGGGTGTCATCCCAAATCTGGACTTGAAATTTTTCTTGATTTGACCACAGATTAAACTTGATGCGATGCTATAGGCGCTTTCACCCCTGGCAACCCGTGGGGCGATTAGCTCTTTCAGAATTTCGGGATTTTCCATCCTGTATGCCCAGACATCTTGATGTTGTTTCGGGCTTCTCTGAGACTCTTTCGTCTTTT
>CAVYAN010000007.1:0-22556 GCA_963766075.1 uncultured cyanobacterium
TTGCTCCTGGCCGCGGCCATGTTGATTGCCATTGTCGTTGCGGTGGTCGTTGTCGAGGAAGGTCGGCGCAACATGCTCGACTGGCATGACCAACGGGGATTGAGTTTTTTACAATTAGGTTTACGCGAAATTAAACGGTTGGCTTATCAACATCTTCCCATTCCTCGGTTAGCCACCTTACCTCGAAAGAATCCTCCACCGGCCACGGCTTCTCTGAAAAAACGAGTGCAGATAGAAACGCGCATTGAGTTCTCCCGCGTCACCGTATTCTCATCTTGAGACTCAAGAAGTTTTCTGCACCACTAAGATGCACCACATCATAAATGCCATAGGGCACGGCCTTGGCTCGGGCATCTTTAGAGGATGTCTGAGAAGTTAACAGCTACGCTAGCCGTCTGAGCATGAGTCGAATCATGGCACCCTATCCCTCTTTAATCACTTTTACCAGAAGAGTTTAGAATAGGAGGTAGAGAGTTTAGGGTGTAAGCAAGACACAATGCCTGCTACGAGAGAAGCTCAACCGACGATCCGCTTTGTCGATGAGTATTGCCAATTGTATAAGGACTTGTTTTCAGAAGTGCGCCGCTTTGAGGCCTTCAAGTACTTACATTTGGGCATGATTAGCGAGATTAAACGGAAATCGCTGCCAGCCATTGCCAAAGCGGTTGGACTCGATAACCAACAAAACTTGCACCACTTTCTGAGCGAATCTCCGTGGACAGCACCCCAGCTACGTCAGAGACGGTTGGAGATCATCTTGAAAGTGCTTAACGGTCGGTCGATGATTTTGTTAATCGATGAGACTGGAGATTGTAAGAAGGGGAAAAGTACTGACTATGTCAAACGGCAATACATCGGCAACGTGGGTAAGAAAGAAAATGGCATTGTGGCGGTGACTGCCTATGGGTTAGTCGATGGCATGATTTTGCCATTGACCTTTGAAGTCTACAAACCGAGAGAACGACTCAAGGATAAAGAGGAGTATCAAAGCAAGCCTCAAATTGCAGCTCAAATGATTCGTCAACTGCAAGCAATGGGATTTGGGTTTGAACTGGTGCTCGCCGATAGTTTGTATGGCGAAAGTAAGGTCAACTTTGTGAACGTGTTAGATGAATTAAAACTGCCTTACATCTTGGCGATTCGGAGCAATCATGCCCTGTGGCTCCCGCAAGACCAAGAGGTGACTCAGGAGCCGTGGCAGACGTTTGAGCGCACCTTTAGCAATGGCACCACTGAAGTTCGCTACATGGCAGAGGTGATTTACGGCAAGCGTCAGCGCCAGCAATATTGGCTTTTGACCACTGACCCCGAAACCTTGCCAGACAATTCCACCTCGTTCGTCATGGTGGTTGCCCCAAGCGTCAAACTGCAAGAGATTGGCGACAACTACGGTTTTAGAACCTGGATTGAATATGGTCTCAAGCAAGCTAAAGATGCTTTAGGTTGGGCAGACTTTCGCATGACAAGCTATGAGCAGATTGAAAAGTGGTGGGAGTTGGTCATGAGTGCGTTTTTGATGGTCAGTTTGTTTGCCGACCAGTTCAACGATTCGTGTCCACTTGCCCATCAACAGTTTGCACGACATCCCTGGTGGGACAACCAAAGCGGTTGGAAGAACGTACTCAACAACCTGCGCTTAATCATCCAACCGTTAATTTGTTTCAACTGGCTCAAACGGTGGTTAGAGGTCTTTCCGCTCGCCTCATTGCAAACCGGGTTTGAACAATTGACACGCAAAATGGATGCGTTCATCTGCCCATTGGTGCATGAGTTAAATCTGCAACTCATCTTTTCATCCGCTTAGAGTGACCAAAGAGGGATACGCCGCCCAAAGGATACTCAGATGAAGTCAAAGCGCAATGTTTGAAAATGTACGTCAATGGCATGGGATTTCGAGGCATTGAACGCGTCACAGGCGTGCATCACACCACCGTGATTAATTGGGTTAGGCAAGTCGGAGAACTCCTACCTGATGCTGACGACCCAGAGACCATTCCCCAAGTCGGAGAACTCGACGAACTGGAAACGTTTGTGCGCTCAAAAAAACAAAATCTGGCTCTGGACAGCCGTTGACCACTTTAAGCAAGGGATTTTAGACTGGGTATTAGGTGACCACAGTGCCGAAACCTTCAAGCCTCTATGGGCCATTGTGGCAACTTAGAAATGCTATCTCTACGTCACCGTTCGCGTAGCGTTGCCGAAGGCATTAGGCTGGTCAGTCTATCCAGGATTTATTCCAGACGGCGACCAGATTGTTAGCAAGACTTACATGACACGGGTAGAAGGTGAAAACACTCGGTTGCGACACTACTTGGCGCGACTGCATCGCAAGACACTTTGTTATTCCAAATCAGAGGAAATGCTGAGACACTCGATTCGCTTGCTACTGCACTACCTCAAATTCTGGGATGTTCCGATTCCTCATTGATTCATAGCTTCATTCAGCAACGCCGCAAATTGTCACAACAGTCCCTAGAATTAGCTTAGTTTGCACATGGGAGATTCATCATGCGATCGCTCAACCTGCCTTCTGGTGCCACCATCCCCGTTCTCGGTCAGGGTACTTGGCGTATGGGCGAGAATCCGCAAGCGCGATCGCAGGAAATCGCGGCCTTGAAATTTGGCATCGACTTGGGTCTGACCTTAATCGACACCGCCGAAATGTACGGTGAAGGCGGAGCTGAGGAAATTGTCGCCGCCGCGATTCAGGGGCAGCGATCGCGCCTCTTTCTGGTCAGCAAAGTCTACCCCCACAACGCCACGCGACGGGGCACAATCCAAGCGTGCGAGCGCAGTCTCAAACGGCTCAAAACCGATTACCTCGACCTGTACCTGTTGCATTGGCGCGGTTCTGTACCCCTCGCCGAAACCTTTGCCGCCTTGCTCGAACTCCGCCAAGCCGGAAAGATTCGTGATTTTGGCGTCAGCAATTTTGACCCAGATGATTTAGTCGAAGCGCGTCAGTTTGACCACAATCTGACAGCAACCAATCAAGTTCTGTACAATCTCAGCCGCCGTGGCATTGAATGGGATGTGCTGCCATTGTGTCGGCAGGAAAGGATTCCTGTGATGGCCTATTCCCCGATCGAGCAAGGGCGGTTGCTGCAAAATCCGGCATTGAGTGCGATCGCTGACGCGCTTAAACGTCACTCCCGCGCAAGTTGCGATCTCATGGCTGCTGCATCAAGACAATGTCGTGGTGATTCCAAAATCGAGGCAGCGCGATCGCATTGGAGAAAACCATGCGGTATTGGAGATGACGCTGAGTCAAGCTGATTTGGTGGCATTGGATAAGGCATTTCCGCCGCCTACGCGATCACAACCCCTGGAAATGCTGTAGGTAGGTAGCAGATCGTGGAGCCTCAAAAATGAGGCGTCTAGACTGTGGCGATCGCTCAGTCACGCCCTGGGCGAAAAAGTCACCAAATCAAATTTCAGGGAAGCCATCCACCGCCACCATCAACGCACCGGACGCCGAGACAGCCAATCTTTGGATGCCTCGTAGCTTCCGTCGTGCCAAACCGCACATCGACCACTGACCATCCCGCATGAGTAGAGGCAGGGCATGAATGTAGCCTTCGCGCCGTTGGTGCGCAGTTTTTCCAGCTTTGGCTATTTATTTAGCATCAACGAGTCCGTATCCGTTAATTGGATCGCCGATACTGCCCTCAAGCAGGTGATCACGAATTTAGTGACCACGGCTCCCTGTCCCCAGCCAGATGTCTGGGCGCGGTACTTTCTGCTTCAGGTGCGAGCCGAGGATTGGGTCACCCTGATTCCCTTGCTGCATCCGGAAGCATGGCAGCATCCCGTCAAAGCCGCGATCGCCCAGTTCCGCCGGATTCCCCGACAGGCTGCACTGTATGCCGTGGCACAGCAGCGCATTGACCAAGCCGCCCAACGGATTCTCGCTATTGCCCATAAACACTATCAAAAAGGTGAACTAGAGCAGGCGATCCGACTGGCTCAGGCCACGCCCCAGTCGAGTGTTTTGTATACGCAAGGGCAGGAAAAAGTTCAGCAATGGGTACAAGTTTGGAACAAGGATAAAAATCATTTCGCGAAGGCGACCCAAGCCAACGCCAAACCAACCCAAATCCTTAAAGAACGCGAACAAATCAAGCATCCCTATTGGAAGCAGAAAGTCGGACCGTTAGTGGCTGAAACTCAAGTGGCGTTGCAATCGCGAGCGATTCAGCGCCAGTCAGCGATCGCTGCGATCGCCCCACCCACCTATCTGGCCCACGTACCGGTCTTGGCCCCAGCCAACGATCCGCCTCCGCCAGTTTACCAGCCCGCTCCAGCGCCGATGAACGCAGCACCGGTGAATACAGCGTCGGTGCGATCTCGCCCTCCTGCGTCCCAGCCCGTTACATCCACTTCAGCATCCGCCGAAATGTTCAGCGTTTTATCTCGGCTGCCACTCAGTAAAAACTGACCATCCGGGCTATAGGCGACGGAGGTGACCACGTAGGTATGTCCGCCTTGGGGAGTGCCGTAGCGTGATCTCACAATGGCCTGCGGGGTTTCCCATACGGGATCTGCTACAGGTTGACCGGAGGAATTACCACTTGGTGAAAGATAGTTGGAGAGCTGACAGCGGGTGGTCTGTTCACCAACGGGGTGGGCCAAGGCAACGGATTCCAGCCCAGTCAGAGAAGTCGCCGTCAAAATCAGGCTGAGAAAAAGTGCCGCAAGAAAGCGAACGCCAAATTTAATCGACGGATAGAACTCTAGCTAGCTGACACCTACACTGAGCAAGGGGTTGGGAAAGTATCATTAAAAACTAATCGGAGTGAGTGAGCTTACGTGCTATCACGAATTCAACACGTGATATTCGCTACATTCACTTCTTCGGAGAGGTGGGCATCCGTCAGGATGACTTATCTCTAGTTTTGATGAATTTCCCATTGGAGAGAAAATATCGGGTATTCCTGTCTGCTGGGAGATCTTTCCGATAACTGCATCAATCTGAACTGCTGCGATTTTCCAGGATCCTGAGTCGCGCTACTTTCTCAAGCAACTGCTGGCTAACCACGTCTCACCGATCTTGATCAGTACGGTTTTGGCTGTAAATTGCTTAGGGGCTGTAAAGAAGCAACTTCATGGCTTTAGGTGAGAAGTCCTAGTCATAAGCGTAGAAGATGCTTGAAACTATGGAGTTATTTTTTACAGCGCCTTAGGTGAGATCAGGGGGGCGGAGATTAGTAAAGTTGGTTGCACCGTAATGTCGATCAATCGTTTTGGCACTGGTTCCGGTCCATCTGCCAATAGCCGTACTATTAATATGAGCCTCTACACACAAGCTAATGAACGTGTGCCTGCACTGATAACTCTTTCGATATGGAATATTACTCTTCTCCAAGATAGACTGCCACGCTCGGTTTGCAAAATTATGTTGGTCAAGGAATTTGCCCTTGGGGCTCGGAAATAAAAATCCTTCAGGGTTGTAAATTTCTTCTCTTAAATCATCCAAAATAGCTCTAACTTCTGGTGTCATGGGAAAATCTCGCTTACGCTGAGTCTTTAAACCCTCTTTCAGAACTAGACCCTTTTCAGATACAACCACCGACTGCCTAAACTTGACCACAGATTCACCAATGTGCTTCCACCGCAACGCAATCGCCTCAGAAGGGCGAGCACCCGTGAAGAAAAGAAATTTTACGTAGTTCGTGTAGTGCTTGTAGTAGCGATCGCTGGCAAAGCTGGCGATGATCAGGTCACGCTCAGCCTTGGTGAACGGATTGACATCCTCATCTTCAGATACCCCTTTGGGAACTCTGAGCTTCATGGTCAGAAAAGGATTGTCTTGAGTGAGCCCCTCTTCCACGGCCCAGTTACAGCATGCTTTTAACTGAGTCAAGCACCGCTTAGCGGCATCCGGCGTAAGAGTTGCCAATAGATGGTCACGGATAAGCGTGGCATCTTCCAACGATTGGCTCGGAAACCTGCCAATATGATTTTTGTGTTTGGTGAAGTCCTTTGCGTAGGTACTGGGACTGACTTGAGGTTTCTTAAACTGCGAATATTTCTCCCAAAGTTCATCCAGGGAGGGTTGGGATTTCGGGGGGGCATTGGGGGAAATTGGGGGAATGGACGAAACGGTGGTGAGGGAAGCCTTAGGCTTGTATTTGCTGAGGCTCAAATCAACCTCACCGTAGTCAATATCGCGCTGGATCTCCCGCACCTTGTCTCCGACCCGTTGGCGATTGAGAGGGGTGTCCTCGTACCCCGTGGAAATATAGAAACGCTTCCGCTGGATTTCGCCATTTTCTTCCACGGGATATGAAAAGACGATTTGCAAGCGCCCCTTTGTGCTTTTGAATTGGACTGAACCCTTACTGGCCTTGGATTGCTTTTCCTTGGAGTACATAATTTTGCTCGGGGGTAAAGAGTGTTTGTACTATTCGGATTGTAGCGAGTTGGCTCAAAAAATTCCCCCAATTTTCCCCCAATCTGTCCCCCAAACTGACCCAAACCGGTCTGAAAATAGAACAGGGGTAGGGTTGGCTCATCCATTAAAAAAGCTCCGAACCCTTTACAGGTGGAGCCTTTTACTTGATTTCATTGAATGCCAGGAACCGGACTTGAACCGGTGACACGAGGATTTTCAGTCCTCTGCCGTAAAACACCTGTACCCATACATCTCTAGCTGAAAAGCTTATGGGCAAAGGCTTTATTGTTTGAACAGATGTACCAAAATATGCCGAAAAACACTGAGAGATTGTGCAAATTTCGGGAAGAATCTGGGAAGCCCATCACTGGGAGTGTGAATCAATATTTTTCTCTAGGCATCAATAACCCCATCAGAGTCCACATTCTTACCTAGAAAACTGCAAGCATGTCAGCAAACACTTTTTTAACGGCTGAAACCTTTACACATCAACGGGTTTACCCTGCTTGCATTTGTGCAAGCAGGCTGTCAGCAAATCAGAAAAATGCAAGCAAATCAGAAAAATGTCAGCAAATCGGGTGAATGCAAGCAAAACTCCCTCCAATCAACACAACACAACATCAATCAGCGCGTATATCATAGAAGAGGCGTTAGCACAATAGCTTAGAGGAAAAAATGGAAATCAACGAAGAACAGCAAACCGACAACAACGACCTGAATGTTCAATTGGCAGCGGCGTTAGAGGAAATCGACACGCTCAAAGAAGCCAACCTTTTAGGTGAGAAGCAATTGAGCAAGGCAGTGGCACAGATTGAAGCCCTGACGGCTGACACCACCAAAGACGTTAAAGACATCCGTGATGCATACGAATCCCGCTTCCAGGGGCTTACAGCGGCGATCACGAAGCAAGCCTTTATCAAAGAGCTGGGTGGTGATGCAGAAGTGGCTGATTTTCTCTATGAGAAATACAAGAATCGCTTAGACATGGACACCGATGATTTCTCCATCACAGTCCTTTCAGACAAAGGAAAACCTGAGTATGTGCGCGGTGGCCCTAAAACCGTTGCTGACTTTGCCGGGGAAGTAAAAGCGACTCACAAAGGCTTCTTCCAAGCCCCGGACACCGCAGAGGGAGGCGTGCGCTACATCACCCAGCAGCAAGCCCTCGATGCTTCCTTTCTGCGGCGTGAGGGTATCACGCTTGATGCCATGGGTGATGGCAGGGTAGTGATTGATCGGGATGGGTCAAAGACGGGTGCGATCGCAACCAAGCAAGCCCCGACATCTAAGGGAGCGTTGAAAATCACCCGCGCTGAAATGCGGAATACCCGCGCCTGGTGTCATCAAAACGGAGTCCCAGCCACCGAATTCTTGAGCAAACTCAACGCCAACGAAATCGCGATTGTCGATTAACCACAAGTTTGTGTGCGTGCTGACGACCTAATAAGTGTCACAAACCCCTAAGCGCTGTCTCGCACACGCAGTGTTCAGGGGGTTTCTTCTATAGGATTCAAAAAAAAGCCATGACATTGACTGTGAAGCAAGCTCAGGCGGTGAGCTTGCGCCTACAAGGGTTGAAAGGTTCAGAGATCGCCAAACAACTCAAGGTAAAAGATGCCACGGTCTACAGGTGGTTCACACTGCCTGAAGTGAAGGCGGCGATCGCAGCGTTAGGGGCAGAGCTTGAGGCGGATTCGGTAGACTCGCTTAAGGAACTTCGATCCAAGTCTCAACAGCTTGTGCAGCAAGCGCTTACTGTCTTGGGGACAGAACTGAAGACAGCGGAAAGCCTTCCTGAAAAGCTGCTGGTGACGACTGAAATCTTAAGCTACTACCGAGCGCTTCACCCGGTCCAGAATTCAGCGGCGGCAATCACGGCACAGGCCAAAGTTGAGGACGGTGCGCCGACTGCCAGCGTAGTTGTCTACATTCCCGACAACGGGCGCGGCGATAGTGCCATTCCAAAGCGGACCCTAGTGGATGCCGGAAACGGTGTTGACTTTTATTGAGCTTCTCCCGAAAGCGAAAAAAGATACTAAATTAATGCTAATTTTTGCCCCAAAAAAACGACTAAACCCTGTACCAAATGACACAGAGACAATACGTAGTAAATCAAGAGGTTCTGGAATGAAATTTTTCAAAGTATTTGCGTTCGCACTTCTGGTACTGATGATTGGTTTTGGGAGTCCAGCTTGGGCGGCCACCGATCAAAGTGATTTTTTAAGCGGTTCTACCGTGTACCTCCCATATTCTGGTGCGATTCCCGTCAGTTCCGGTAAATTTGAATGCTTGCGAATCGACAGTACATCGGGTGTATTGGCGCTGAATTTACAGACGTATAACTTGGGGATAAATTCTGTCAGTGGAGATGCAATAAGTCTCAAAATAAAAAGCGTTTTTGCACGAGCGCTTTTGCTGACTTCGGGTAGATATTGGATAGGAGGTAAACCATTGGCGCACAACGTTTATGGGTTTCAAAAATATGTGGACGTTATTCTTCCTAGTGGCACGGCTGTTGCTGTGGCTGCGGTTAAGGGACAATCAGAATAGTAAACGGCGGATATACGTCGCTCGTAGATAGAAACGGTTATGGCGTAGTGACAACGAATTGCCCTGCCGAGAAAAAACCCGACGAAAATCCACAGAGAGCACCAATCCCCGTCGTACACCTTTATCCCAAAGGAGTATTCATCCCTAACTTGATTAGATTTTGACAAGATTCTCAGTGATTAGCTAAGTCGGGTGAAATTCAAAAGCGGGTTGTTGGACCTGGCTAATAGTCCACACTAGATCCTCCCGACTTAGTTTTTTGAAATCGAACATCAACAGAAGCCGCCCAAACGGAAGGAAAACAAAACCTTCGGAACAATAATTGACACAATGCACGGCCTTCAGTTCCATGTCGCAGAGGTCACATAGGCTAGATTGCAGTATGACAAAAGTCGCACGATATTCTAGGTTTATCCCTCTCCTGAAAGCAGCCTCATGACTATCAGTAAGCGCGTCGTAGACCTCACGTTTCTTTTTCAAAATCTGCCACAAAGGACTTTCAGCGTGTTCAAGTGGCGTCCCTGAAAAGTCAACGGCATCCCCTACGAGAAATTCGCACCACAACATCCACAAAGATTCGGTCATCCCCGCTAACTGCAATTCTCCAACGCGGGCCTCGTGCCGATTGAAAGGTGGGAAGCACAACCCGTCACCCATAAGTGTCCACACAGCAAAATCAACTGACGGATTGAACAAATCCAGTGGTGTGAAAGGAACAGCCCCTTTTCTGGTAGATTTCCTAACCCACACTCCACGGTCTTTGTCCCACGGGAACCCTTCCGATTCAAAACCACTGGCAATTTTTATGCTCATCTTTTTGGAGTCCAGGAATGAAATTTCTGAAGGTTTTCGCGTTCTTGATCGTTTTCTGCATAGTCACTATCAATCAGTACTGATAGATCGACCAGGGTTCAAATTACTACCAAATCTGCCAATAATCCGCTTTTGTCCTGAGTAGAACATCTTCTCTTCTGCTATAGCTGCTTCGAGTGTGGGCTTAGGCAACGCTAAACCACTCCTTTTCTTAAATCCGAAAGACCAGTAACCATCGTACCGATAAAAAACATTGGGAATCGGGTGCTCAAATGAAAATGCAGTACCCATCACTGAAAATCCAGACACCATGGATTCGTCATAAACATCCCCTAAATGAGCAATTACCGCTGCTTTGAATTCTTCAAAAGTCACACGGCGGTAATTGCTCATTTCGGGATTGACTATTCTGCGTCGCGGTTCTTGGTCAGTCATTTTGCTTTTGAAGGGAGAACACCGCAAGTCTAACCTTATCCTTTCTCACCCACGAAATCTTCACACGCCACAACAGAACCCCAGAACCCTCATCAGTAAAGGATTCTGGGGTTTGTTCTCTGTGGTGCGCTAAAGGGGTGTTTTGCTTCAGGTAGAATCCCTCAGACACCATGTCTACCGTGCGTTACAGGGCATTCTCAGAGGGGTGTTTCTGGGTATTTCCTGGAATGCGTCTTAGTAGGAAGCATCAGTATTAATTCATCCAAAAAAAAAGGTTGTCAAAAGTTGTATCAAGTTGAGACTGACTGTCTCAAAAACACCCTGGACTAGAAACGGACTACAAAGCAAAAAACCACTCAACTGGCACACAGGTGAAACCTAATAGGCTCATGAGACTGAGATCCGCAAGATTCAGAGAGCAAAATGCTTGAAACCCTTCACCTGAAAGCTTTTTAGCTTAGTCTTAGTCCGTGGGTCTTCTGCCATCTTAGGCAGAAGTGCAAGTAAGGTTTCAAACTGCCTCGCCATAAGGGTTTGAGATTTTATTTTGCCTTTTTCTAGTCCATTGGTGCAAGCCCAGGTGACAACATAGCGAAAATCCCGCCACTCTCAGCAGAGAATGATGGGATTTTTGGTCCATCGGTTTGCTCTAAAGTGAAATGCAAATCAGCATCTCTTGCGCCAAAGTGAATCATTCGTACCAAAAACCAATGTATAAGCTAAACCTATGCCATAGTCGGACCGGTCTCGCTTATACTTCGTCACCTGGTCTTGCCCCAAGCCTTGAAACCTATACAGGGCAATGGTTTCAGTTTTGGTCAAAGCACTTAGTGCAAAACCCAAAATCCAAAACCTATACAGGGCAATGGTTTCAGGCATTGGTGCAAGCCCAGGTGACAACATAGCGAAAATCCCACCACTCTCAGTAGAGAATGATGGGATTTTTGGTACGAATGATTGAATCGGTTCGGTATGTTCCCGTAATCAGTTACGGGAACATGATGGCACGGCGGATAGCTGCGATCGCAGAACTGGACAACGGGCAATGCTCACTGATCACCAGACGGTCTGGACCGCGTTGCCAGATAGCGTGAGAGGTTTGCCCTTTCCTGATCCGTTCCCACCCAGCGCGGCGTAGTTCTCGCAAAGCTTGCCTGAGCTTCATAGGTATTCATCCTCTCTGCGAATGGGGCAACATTCCCACCCATCCAAAGACAACCGCTTACCCAAGCTGCATGTGATGCCCCGGTAAGGTTTGCCTTGCTTGTTCAGTTGCTTGGTGAGGATGGCTCTAGCCTGCTCTTCACTGCCTGCCTCAACGTACCGCAGGGCATTAGTCCGATCCTGGTAGCGGGCATACATCGCATAGAGCCAGCGATCAGGTTGTGCGCTTGGGGACGGTGCGATCAATTCAAGTTGGTGGTAACGCTTCATGGGTCACTCCCCGGCACTTCCCCGATGAACTCCACATCCAACCTGGAAATTTGCCTAGGCTCATGTTTACGGTGCCGATGGGCATAGTGGTAGCGCTGAGCAACCCGCCATAGAAACCCCAGGTATTCAACCGAATCACCAACCATAGGCGGCTCGTAAAACGACATTAAGAAGATGCCTTCTAGCTTCTCTACTTCAGCTTTAGGCAGGTTGTCACGGACTGAATCGGGTAGCTCAAAGTCAACCATCCACTGTGAGGGGTTCTTGCTCACAGTTACCGGGGTTTCTTGTGCAATTCCTAAGAAGAATTTAGCCATGGCGTTAATAGTTTGATAGTGCTTTTGTGTTGCAGTCTAATTCGTTCTATGCGGTTTGGGGACGTTGGGGACAGCGTTGGGGATGAATCTGGGGATGGGGATGGGGATAGCCTTGGGGATGGCGGGGATACCGTCCCCTGCGTGTCCCCAAGGGTCTATCCCCAACGTCCCCAAATCCCCATCCCCAACTTTTTACCCCTCTACCCGGAAGGTATCGGCATCAATTCGTGTTAGGCATTTCTGAGCAACCGCCACGGCTAAAACTTGAGTCAGCTTGTCGCGTTGCCTACAACCATTGCGCTTGCCCCAGTTGCCTTTGATTTGTTCAAAGGTTAGCTCTGTGCCTGCTTTCTCCTGAATCCAACTCAGGAAATTAGCAACGAGCAAAGCATCCTCTGAGCCGTGGTTTTTTAGGTGTGCGATAACCTTTTCGATGCGGCTATTAGGTACTGGGTTTTGCGCGGTCGATGTCACTTGCGGGTGGTCAACTTCAGCGCTTTTGTAGTCGGTTACACCCGCCACTTCCCGAACTTTTTCAACCTTAGCCGCAACACATTTCCTGCCATCCCAGTCAGGCAGGGACAGCCCATCGAGGCTGTAAAAACGGCCTTCGATTTGGACGGTGCGATCGCAGATTTCGGCGGTTGCTGGGTCCAAGGTTGCCCCTTGAAAGTTGGTGCTTAGTTGCTTGAACAGCCCTGAATCAAACACTAGGCGTTGCCCGTTCCACTCCGACTGAGAGGCCGGGTGGATGAACACATGGGTCAGACTGCCTGTTTTGCAAAAGCTCTTGCCGTGCTGGACCATGTTTGCCGCGATGAACTCAGGCCCGATAGCCCAGACAGACTTACCCCGCTTCACCCCGGTGCTGTTGCATTGACTCGACAGGGAAGCGATCACCGCATTCAAAGGTTCCAACAAACCCCGGTGCATGTTGGAGATTGCGGCCTGCGCGGGTGCCTCATCGACAACCAAGATCGCCCCGGTCTGTGCCCAAAAGTCCCGGACCATTTTGATGGATGCTTCAATCACCTGCTTCGCCGTCGGACTGTCCAGCGACCCCAGGTCGAACCGGATTGATGCCGTGGCATGTTGCCAGTACTCTGCATCTTCGTCTCTGCCCTCCGATGTCCGGGTGTGGCTGAGATTGAGGTGAAAAGTCTTGATGCCCTTTGAGGCCAGGTAGCGGCTTGCGATCGCAGCTAAGAAACTCTTACCTGTGCGTTGCCCGCCAAAGATGAGCCGATTCTGGTATGGGTTAGCTAGAAGCACACTCACAGGCCCGTCTTGTGGGGCGATCACTTCAGAGCGGGTGTCATCACCGTAAACCTCCATACCCACACCCACGGCTTGCACCGGAATTGCCCCTAACTGGGTTTGGATACCCACGGCGGGCGCGACGGCGGGCGCTGTTTTGCCAGACGGGGAAAGGGCAAGCTGCGGGGCATCACCCATCACATAGGCGCGGTAAGCCGTTTCCAGTGCGGCGGCAACTTTGCCCAGTGGTTCGCCCTGGTCAACCTTCGTCCACCAGATCCAAGATTTCTGGGTGATCGGTGAGGAAATCGGCTTCAGCTTGGCGATCGCGCTGGGTGATCCTGTAATTCCAAGCTTGCAATGCCTGCCAACCTGCCAGCACGATCAGGGGTGCCAGGAGTGGCAAAGTAAAGCCAGACAAGGCCACAATCCCCGCCGCACTGGCAATGCCTACCGCAGCAGTGGTTAGAGGCGATCAGGGTATCTTTGCCCGTCTCAGCTTCATCCAGGTGGATGATTCTGAGCGCTTCATGGGCATCAGGGATGAAGTCTTGCCGTAGCATTTCGGACGTGATGAGCGTGGCGGGGTTGGGTTCAAAGCTTCGCATAAAATACCTCTCAGTTCAGTGAAAAGAAGGGGGCATCGTTGCCCCCAGATTGACGGTTAGTTGTTGCTGGAATTGTGGTCAGGCACAGTGACGGAAGTACGGCGCACAGAGGCTTCTAGGGACTGAATGAACTCTAGTTCATCGCGGGATAGCAGCTTTTCCGCACAAGTGTTCGTAAGGCGTATCCCGACCTCTACCCCAAACATGCCGACTAGAGCCAGCAGCACCCCTGACCAGCTCACCCCAGTTGCACCCAGGATGCCACCGCCAACAATCAGCACGAAGAATTCCAGGGCATAGCAGACCCACCGAATCGCCTCAAAGGTCATCTCCTGAGACTTCTCGCGGTTCCGATAGCGCTTGAACTTGTTCCGAGCTACCGGGTTCAGTTCGTGATTCACCACGGGGATTTCTACTGGCTTGCGTTGGAGTCTGACTAGTCCGGCGATGTTTGCCTTCAAATTCAGATTGTCGAACGCGGGCATAATTTCTAGAGCTTGGATCACACCCCAACTGAGCAACCCAGCGGCAAAGGAACCCGTTGCAGCAGACCAGGACGTGACATTTATAATCCCGGCAAACACGGTGAATGAGCCACAGAGTAGCGTTGCCCCACGCCAACTAACCACCCACTGAAAGACCTCTTTAAGACCGATCAGGAGGTCATCAAAGTCAATCCGGCCATTGTGATTCTTGTCTACCACATCAGCCCACGGGCGCTTGGGGTCAGTCTTTGCGGTTTCCTTTGCCTTGGCGATCATTGGTGCGTTGGGTGGAACGGGAATTAGTTTGAAAAGCCATGGTGTATTTCCTATTGAGGGTTTACGGTGGAACGGGCGATGTGCTGGGGATTGGTGCGGAATCCACGGGTGTGGAAGCGGTAGGTGCAAACCTGGAAGCGAGAATCCGATTCAGCACTTCAGGCGGGGCAGAGCGGATGTAATGACCTTGGCATCGGCGGTCACTTCAGCGGTGTTGCCCTGGTCATCACAGACCAGAGTGCCAGGGGTCAAAGGGATTCCGGGTTTGCTATAGGCGCGATACCAAGGGTTAATCGTGCCTGTCATCCTTTGGCAAGTGGCGGCGCGTTGTTGGGCGATTGTGGCGGCGCTGGATACCTGATTCCAGGCGACGATGCGGGGATTTGCGCACATAGACAAGGCTTGCACCGAGAACACGGCCCCAAGGCCCAACAGGCAGCGCTGTGAGGTTCTGTTCATGCCGCTACCTCTGGCAATTCGTCCCGAAACCCTTCGTAGACTGAATCCTCATCAAGGGAATAGATGCCTTCCAGGATTTGATGTCCCAGTGCGATCGCTAACTGGATAGCGGGCAATGGTTCTGCAAAGTCTAGAAATTCCTCGATCATCTTGACCGCATCGCATTCGTGAAAATCGAATGGGTCGGTCATCTCGATAAATTCGTAAAAGCTGCTGCGGTCAACTTCTTCCACCGACGCGCAGTAGTTCACCCAATCCCCGATAACCATGATTAGCTGGCTTTTCTCGGATAGGGGCAAGCTCTCTAGGCGCGGCCCGTAGGCGTTGGCGGCTTCTGCAAAATCAGCGTCGTAGGTGGATAGCAGACTGTTTTTCGTTACCATTGGAATACCTCAAAGTGTTGATAGTTCGATGTTCTGGGGTGCTAAGCCTGCCTGTGATTGGTAGTCGGGGCAGGCTTTTGCATTGATGCACGGGAATGGTCTAGAGATGGAAAACAAGTCACGGGCAACCTCAAAACCCTCTAGCTCCAACCATTCGATGACCCAATCGGTTTCAGTGCCAGACAGCGGCCCGTCTACTTGTGGATCGAACAAATCGGCGTGACTGGCAATCCGCCATAGGGCATCGGCGCGGCCACTGGGGCTGATGGAGCGGTTGTAGTGGGTTACTTGCCGTTGGACGTAATCGGGGGTGTAAGCCTTCATTGGGTTCTCCTGTGGTTAACGAATCTAAAGTCCTTCAATCGGCGGTCTGGGCTTCTTGGCAGTACTGGGCAGTGCTGTGACACTAACGGGCGCTATCGAGTCATTTGGAACAGGTTTAGGCGGGTTAGTGTCACTAACGGGCGCTATCGGGATGTTTTGTCCTGTTAGTAAACTGGATAGCGTCACTACCGTGCCGATTGATGAGGTATTCAAGTAAAAACGAGGGTTCAAGGTTTGCTTGGTCGGAGAGGGCATAGAGGCGTTGCCGTGCCCTCTCGCTTAGCCTGATTCTGGGTTCTGCCATCACAACCCCATGCCTAAAACGGTGATGTCCTGCGGTTGGGGCACAACCTTAAACCGTCCTTTGGTGCGGTGCTCCATGGACTCAGCCAGAGAGGCAGAGCCACCCACTAGAAGCACTTCACCCAGATCCGACAGGTAGGGTTGCCATGCGGCAGTAGCACTAGTGCGGATGTCATCGATCCAGGTATCGCGGCATGAGGCAAAGTGAGTCACAAAGCTGGAACCGTTACGCCCAATCTTGAACGAACCGTTTTCGATGCCGTCCATGATTTGAGATAGGTCAGCACTGATGCCCGTTTCCTTGAGCAACCGTGCCTGAATCGCTTGAGCCAGCTTGTTTGTACCGGGCAAGGTGATAGAGGCATCGCGCAGATTCACACCCTCAGCAGAGTAGAGCCGACCGCTAGAAGTCCCACCGCCAAAGTCGATCACCCCGTTGACGGCATCGTCAGCCCACTGGTAAAGCCCATTGGTAACCCCATACAGGTAAGCGGCGGTGCTTTCCTCCACTAGAACCACATGGGCGATAGTGACAATCAGGGCTTGACCGTTGCGGGTGTATTCGTGGGTGCCGGTCAGTGCTTTGCCTGCTGCGATCGCATCTGGGTTGCGGGTATCGGGTACGGCAATCTTCAGGGTTTCTACTCGGAATGCCGAATGCCCAAAAGGTGCTTCCAGCGCGGCGAAAACGGACTCAGACAGCATCGATAGCTTGCCTTTGTCGAATGCACTGCGGTGCCCTGATTGAGCTTTAGCGGCTTGCCCAATGGCGTAGGTTTGGCCGTCACGCTCAATGATGACGGTATCGGCACCGGGCGCGGGTACATCTTCCCAGCTTGTATCGAAATGGCGGATCACATGGGGCATCCGTATCAAGTCCCCATTCACTGAAATGTACTCTAGGTAGCGGTTCCCGGCGTTTAGCAAGACTTCAGGGCGAATCTTGGCGGTCCAAGAAAGTGGTTTTTGAAGTGGGGTCATCATTGGTTTTAGGTAAATAAAGGTGCTGTGGGCAGTTTTGAGCCATACCTAGGGCGTGTGAAATTAGGCGGGAGCAGATAAATACGTAGTTTTGCTAGAGCCGATTGCCCGCGCTTGTATTGAAGTGAGTCGTAGGGGTTGTAATCCAGTAATTGGGTTCCGACATACTCTTGATCAGTCGTGACGATCGTGGTCCCAATGTATTCAGACCCGAATTCTGTCGGCAAGTTGAATCCGGTCAATATAAATCCACCGTTCAATTCCTGGATGAATTGATCATCTGGCAGCGTGCGGCAGAGGACTGGACTTGAGAAATCGTGATCATGGTTTTGACCTTTGGATAGAGGTTTACAGTGGGCAGTTTTTAGCTTGAGGGCGTGCGAAATTAGGCGACGACCTTGGGAGAATTCTTAATCCGACTGTCCAGTTCATCAAAATCAATCAGTGATTCAGCAGAGCGGGGTAGTCTGAGCACTGGGATTAGGGGTAAGCACAGCCCGTAGCCAGCCAGCCAAGGAATCAGGATGGCATTGCAATAGTTCCGGGTAGCTCTGGCAGCGTCGATTACGGAGCCACAGAAGGAGCAGAACGCGGTCCAGAACCAGCGAATGTCTTGCAACATCCCGGTTACCCGAAAATCAATCTCGAAATCGTTGCCTTCGGACATGCAAACCGTAACCAAATCAACATGCTTAGCGATCCAGTATCCAAACGAAGCGGCGAGGAAGAGTGAAAGCATTGGTGTAGTCTCCAGGGGTAAAAGGTTTAAGGGTGGGGCTTTTTTAGGTGGCCCCGGTCTGGTTGGAAAAGTTGTTAACCCGGTTCAACCCTGCCGGGAAGCCTTTTACGGGGCTTGGGCGGAACCTTTGGTTTGCCGGGGTTCAGTCCGGGAGGCGGTTGTCTGTCCCGCTTGAATCTAATGTAATTCAATAGCAATACGATTGCAATACTATTGATATTCAATCATCTTATATATCTGTTTTGACTTAAACCCTTTCAGGAAAGCAGTTTCAAGCAAAAGCAATACTATTGATTCATAAGTTTTAACTATATCAATAGTATTGCAATTGATAAGAGAATGCAGTTACTATCGAGTTCAGATGTAAATTAATCAGGTAATGACTATGTGTGACGCAACGATGCCCCGAAGTACCCGTGCTTTTCGATTAGACGATCGCTTGTTGGAAGCGCTGGATCGGCTTGCAAAAAAGGGGAATATATCAGCCAATAAATACGTTGAAAATCTTCTGATGAGTCATGCTAAGCAATTGGGTGAAATCCCAATGGATACAGAGCCGTTAGGGGATCCCCGTGGTGGCAAGCGTGACGGATCCGGGCGGAAGTCTAAGCCTGAGGAATAAGCCGATGCGATCGCAAAATATCGTAGTCTGATCGGACTCATGCCCTCTCTGATACCCGTATATGAAATTTGAAGAGTACAAACCGGGTTTGACTGTTCTGCAAGTTGGGCTAGGCCGTCCACTATCCAAAGTGATCGGAGTAACGATTTCACCCGAACCGTTTCGGGAGTTAGGCGATCCGTTCAATTGGAAGTGTTTGGTCAAACTGGACAAAGGTGGGACCAAAATCCTCCCACTTGGGCGATTAAAATTGCACCAACCTGTAATCGTTAACGACTGCCAAAACCCCTGATAAAAGTGACTTTCACCGTATTTAGACAGACAAAAAAGCCCCTGGAAAACTCGTAATTCCAGGGGCTTTGTCTATTTCAGGACAGGGTGTTAGGCGACCTCTTCAAACGGCTCATACTGTGGATTCCCCTGGTAGCCGGGAAAATCGTATTGCCACTTTTCAATCAGCATCCGTTGCCCGCTGCCAGGGTGTTTGACGGCGAACAGGGAACGGTCCAGGGCTTGATGCAAGCACGGTTGGACCAAGGGGACTATTTTGCCGTCTTCAAAGTTGCACGGTTTCCACTCGAATCCACAAGTGGTGTCCCAGATCCAGCATTGCGGGTTGTTTTGGGGCTGATTGGCCAAAAGCACAATCGGAAGTTTGCCCCCGGAGCGGGAAATATCGGGCATCGTCGAAATGCTCTTCATGCCGTCCAATCGTGCTCAGTTCGATCCCGTAGGTTTTCTTGTTCAGGGCGATCGCAAAATCCGGTGCCCAATAGCCGCTAGGGTCTGGCACGAACAAGGGATTTTGTGCAGCGTTCGGATTGGCTCTGAGGTGGTCCATGTTCCGAGGGTGGATCATGGAAATGCCTTGAGCGGTGAAAAAGTCTTGCCAATCTACCCGGTAGCGCGTCCGGTTTTCCTCTCCAACATAACGGTCTGGCAATGTGAGCATAGGTTTTTCTCTCCTTGAATTTGGGTCCAGACTACGCTATTCACGAGGGTTTCGATAAAATCTGCCTACAAAAATCTTTGGCTGACATCTGGACCCAGTTACGCCGATCCTGTGCGACCGGAAACCAGGGTAATCCCTCCGGGTCAAGCTTGGAAGTCATGGCCGCAACCCGTTCAGCACTGGCAAGGTCACCCCGAAAAAGTTTGCCGTCACGGCCCCCAACTTGGCAGAGCCGTGCATTTACGGTGCGATCGCCTTTCAGCCTGTCTATCAGGGCATAAATCGGGATGGCATCCACAGTAGGGACAACCGGGGCAGAATCTTTGAAAAAAGTTTGGGCACCTTTACGCACTTTTCGCCCGGATGTGTCCAACGGGACCGGGGTGGGTATAGGCTCTAACCGCTCCAATATCGCCTTGATTTGGCTCTGGAGCGTTCCCAAGACATGCGGCACGGATGTTCGCCCAGACTTCACCAGATACCGATCAGACGCGGCTTGTAGCAGCAGTTCTGACAAGGAAACACCTAGACTTTGGGCAACCTCGGATAGTGCTTTTTTAGCCGCGATCGGTACGTAAATTTTGACTATGGCAGTCGAGTTTTTCTGAATCGGCATGAGGTTCTGGTGGGTCTACCAGAAGTCCCCCAAGGAAGGCAAACCAGTCCAAAAACAGTCCACCCGTTAGTGGCCCCACCGAATCCACATCGTCTCAATTTCTCAGACTCCTGAGGCCCAAACTGTAGAGACCCAAATGGGCTTTAAGGGAACCTGAATTAACCACCCAGTGGATATTAAAGTTTAATCGGGATGACAGGATTCGAACCTGCGGCATCCTGCTCCCAAAGCAGGCGCGCTACCAAGCTGCGCTACATCCCGTTGCAGAAATTGCTCATTAAAGATAACACACCTTGCCCCCACCCGGGCAGAAAGCCGAAGAAATTGAAACGCTGTGGATTCGGTGGGTCCACTAAAGAGTGGACTGTTTTTGGACTGGTTCGCCTTCCTTGGGGCACTTCTGGTAGACCCACCAGAACCTCATGCCGATTCAGAAAAACTCGACTGCCATAGTTAAAATTTACGTACCGATCGCGGCTAAAAAAGCACTATCCGAGGTTGCCCAAAGTCTAGATGTGTCCCTGTCAGAACTGCTGCTACAAGCCGCGTCTGATCGGTATCTGGTGAAGTCTGGGCGAACATCCGTGCCGCATGTCTTGGGAACTCTCCAAAGCCAAATCAAGGCGATATTGGAGCGATTAGAGCCTATGCCCACCTCGGCCCCGTTGGACACATCCGGGCGAAAAGTGCGAAAAGGTGCCCAAACTTTTTTCAAAGATTCCACCCCGGTTGCCCCTACTGTGAATGCCATCTCGATTTATGCCCTGATAGACAGGCTGAAAGGCGATCGCACCGTAAATGCACGGCTCTGCCAAGTTGGGGGCCGTGACGGCAAACTTTTTCGGGGTGACCTCGCCAGTGCTGAACGGGTTGCGACCATGACTTCCAAGCTTGACCCGGAGGGATTACCCTGGTTTCCGGTCGCACAGGATCGGCGTAACTGGGTCCAGTAGCCAATCCTGTTTGACTACATAAAGCAGCAAACTGGATTGGCTCCGCGAAATCGGGTGCTTACAGAAGTTTCCAATCTACAAATAGATCGCGAGGATCATATAGACGCAGAAGCCTGACTAGTTTCTGTAAGTCTTCGATTGAAGTCGTGCAAACACATCCCGCACTTCCAGGGGAATGCCCTTCCGTAATGAAGTTCCAATCGGCATGAAAGCCAAAAGCATCCCTTCCACCTTTCCGCCCAACTTCTCTGTCTCGAATCGGTACGTTCCTGATAAAGGGAACGAAGACAGGTCCAATCCCGTTATTCGGATGAGAATGAGGAGTATCATAACCCTCTTTGGTCACTCTAAGCAGATGAAAAGATGAGTTGCAGATTTAACTCATGCACCAATGGGCAGATGAACGCATCCATTTTGCGTGTCAATTGTTCAAACCCGGTTTGCAATGAGGCGAGCGGAAAGACCTCTAACCACCGTTTGAGCCAGTTGAAACAAATTAACGGTTGGATGATTAAGCGCAGGTTGTTGAGTACGTTCTTCCAACCGCTTTGGTTGTCCCACCAGGGATGTCGTGCAACCTGTTGATGGGCAAGTGGACACGAATCGTTGAACTGGTCGGCAAACAAACTGACCATCAAAAACGCACTCATGACCAACTCCCACCACTTTTCAATCTGCTCATAGCTTGTCATGCGAAAGTCTGCCCAACCTAAAGCATCTTTAGCTTGCTTGAGACCATATTCAATCCAGGTTCTAAAACCGTAGTTGTCGCCAATCTCTTGCAGTTTGACGCTTGGGGCAACCACCATGACGAACGAGGTGGAATTGTCTGGCAAGGTTTCGGGGTCAGTGGTCAAAAGCCAATATTGCTGGCGCTGACGCTTGCCGTAAATCACCTCTGCCATGTAGCGAACTTCAGTGGTGCCATTGCTAAAGGTGCGCTCAAACGTCTGCCACGGCTCCTGAGTCACCTCTTGGTCTTGCGGGAGCCACAGGGCATGATTGCTCCGAATCGCCAAGATGTAAGGCAGTTTTAATTCATCTAACACGTTCACAAAGTTGACCTTACTTTCGCCATACAAACTATCGGCGAGCACCAGTTCAAACCCAAATCCCATTGCTTGCAGTTGACGAATCATTTGAGCTGCAATTTGAGGCTTGCTTTGATACTCCTCTTTATCCTTGAGTCGTTCTCTCGGTTTGTAGACTTCAAAGGTCAATGGCAAAATCATGCCATCGACTAACCCATAGGCAGTCACCGCCACAATGCCATTTTCTTTCTTACCCACGTTGCTGATGTATTGCCGTTTGACATAGTCAGTACTTTTCCCCTTCTTACAATCTCCAGTCTCATCGATTAACAAAATCATCGACCGACCGTTAAGCACTTTCAAGATGATCTCCAACCGTCTCTGACGTAGCTGGGGTGCTGTCCACGGAGATTCGCTCAGAAAGTGGTGCAAGTTTTGTTGGTTATCGAGTCCAACCGCTTTGGCAATGGCTGGCAGCGATTTCCGTTTAATCTCGCTAATCATGCCCAAATGTAAGTACTTTAACGCCTCAAAGCGGCGCACTTCTAAAACAAGTCCTTATACAATTGGCAATACTCATCGACAAAGCGGATCGTCGGTTGAGCTTCTCTCGTAGCAGGCATT
>CAVYAN010000008.1:0-97952 GCA_963766075.1 uncultured cyanobacterium
AGGTCAGGATGACGGGGGTAATGGCAGTTAGCATGGTTGATCGAAGGGATGACTAGAGGACAGTTGTTCGGGTAATGCTTTGGGTGGAGGCGTTAGCGTTGGATGCGCTAATGTTTGATAGTGATTGATGAGTTGTAGAATGATGGCTGGCCATGCAAACTGAGCCCGTACAACTTGGGCGGCGCGATCGCCCATGGCACGCCCTACAGTTCGATCTTGGATAAAAGCATTTAGGATTTGGGCGATCGCCTCGGACTCCTGTGGCACCACCCATCCCACATGGTGGGTTTGCACCCATTCTGCCAGCGCAACTTCGGGAGTAATGAGGATGGCAATCCCGCCCCCGCTGCTTCCAGAACCGCGATGCCAAAATTTTCGGAATAGGAGGGAAGCGCGAACAGGTCCGCTCCCTGGAGCAGTAACTGTTTGCAGATCGCCGCTGGCAAATCCCACCCGATGGGTCCGGGCTGAGATCCTCGCGCTTGTGATGCATCGCGTGATTTCCGCTTCGTATTCCGGGGTGCCACTGCCCGCAATCACCAATTGAAACGGCTCTGAGGATAAATGCCCCAGGGCGGCAATCAAGGTCTCAATGCCTTTTTTGGGATGGAGTCGCGACAAAAACAGGATGATCCGGTCTGTGGGGGGTAGCCCTAGCCAAGCCCGTAATTGGCTTTGGGCATCGGGTATCACTGGTGGAAGTGTAATGCCGTGGGGCAGGATAAAGCTGGGGCAGTCCAGGTTCAAGGCGGCAGCTTCCTGCTGCTCTTGGGCTGATGTGAAGTGTAATGCGCTGGTATGATCGAGTTCTCGCCGAATTAGGCGCAGATACATCTGCTTTTTTCTGCGCACCCTGTTGCAGTGACCAATGGGCTAGGGAACCCAACGGACGAACAATGTAGGGAACGTTCAACAGTCGTGCCAGAATCATGGCAATGACAGCAGGATAGGAAAAAACAGCGTGAATATGAATCAAGTCATAGTCACGCATATGTTGAAACAACCAACGGGTCAACGCGAATGAAAATGTAAATTCGCGGATTGCGTCTGAAGCTGGAGAAAATCGTGGGAAGAAGCGGATAGGAATAGTGCGATCGCCATTTTTTATATTGGTGGATGCACTAGTAGATGCACTAGTAGATACACTAACAAATGCTCTGGATGCGGAATCGACAGGATAATCAACCCACTGCTGTAGTTTCACATCCAGAAGCCCATCGCCATCGTCGTTGGTGGTGGCGATCGCGGCATCAATTCCCTGGTGGCGAAGTTGCCAAACCATTTCTAGGACGGCATGGCTGGGTCCGCCCCGCACCGGTGAAACCGATGGAATTACATGCAGAATTTTCATTCAAAGGCCTCGTGGGTAAATTGAGGGTGGTGAGGATCTGTGGCTAAAGACGACGTTTGCAGCAGGTGTGCCAGAGTTTGCCGAAATGCAGCGGGACCAAAGGTTTGCAGGGTAGCTTCCCGCAGTGCTGAGGGTGAGTACAGTAGTGGATTGGGATGGCGTTTCTGCAAAATTTGTAGGAGGGTCGTTGCTAGCAAGGGCACATCGCAGGGATCGACCAGTGCTCCCAGGCGTCCGTGATCCAGGGCATCAATCGCGCCATCCAATCCCCCCACGACGGGCTTACCCGAAGCCATCGCCTCCAGATATACAATGCCAAATCCCTCTAATTTACTGGGCATCGCAAACACATCACACAGGTTGTAATACTGCGGCAGTTCTGCATCGGGAATGAAACCGGCTAAGGTGACGCAGTGCTGAAGCTGTTTGGCCTGAATCAGGCGTTCTAGGCGATCGCGATCATCCCCCGTGCCGACGATCAGATAATGCACGTTGGGAATGGCCTGCTGGATCTGGGGTAACGCCGCCAAGATCTGGTCATAGCTGTGGAAGGGTTCCCCGGCGGCCAAGCGATTCACCGTCAAAATGATGGGTTGCTCTGCTGTGAGGCCATGGCGCTGGAGTAGATGGGCCGGTTTCTCAGCCACCTGAAATCGCGTTGCATCAAAGGTATTGGGCAAAATGTGCACCTTCTGGGGATTAATTCCGCCGTGGGCTAACAGGCGATCGCGGGTATAGGAGCTAACGGCTAAGATGCGATCGGCTCCGGCGAGGGCTTGCAACACCTGGGGACGCTGGATTTCCCACGCTTCAAAGCCATGGGCAATCGTCCAATAGGGAATGCCCCGCAGTTGCTTCAGGCGATAGGCGGCCACCGTAAAGCTGAGATGAGTGGTCAGGACTAAATCTGGGCGTTGCCATGCTCCTGCCGCTAACACTTGGGCCGCAAAGGCAGGTGTTCGCCACCGCTGGGGAATCTGCCCTGCGTAATGAAAGTGGGTCTGGTCAGGGGCGATCGCCGTTTGGGGGCGATCGTGCATCAGAAACACCTGCTTTTGCATCCTTGGATCGAGATCCTGAAGGGCCGTCAGCAAGAACTGGGAAAACACTTGGATGCCCCCTTTGAAATCAAATAATCCAGGGGACCAGAAATGTAGGAGAGGTTGAGGACGATGGGACATGGGCATTTTTCCTGTCAGGAATGAGCGGGCGACCTGTGACATGGCGATGAACGGATTGGGTGAGGGCAGGGTGAGAGTGTCTGCTTCGACTAGTTAGAGGGTTTCAACTGCTTACGGGTTTCTTGGGGACCGCTGCTTAAACTGGTGCGATTGAGGACACCCATTACGCCCAGTACACATCCCAAGGCACTCCACCCCCAGGGACTCACCATCAGGACGTTGGCGCTGAGTCCAGCCCAGAGTACAAGCCCATAAATGGTCCACACCACTTGGGATTGGGACAAGCCTAGGCGTAGCAACCGATGATGGATATGGCGTTGATCTGGGAAAAACACGGATTTCCGATTCAGTAGGCGCGTCATCATCACCAGAACCATGTCAATAATGGGTACGAATAGGACGAGGTAGGGAATGGCATTGCCCGTAAACTCGCCTTGGGCCATACTTAAGACCCCAATTCCTGCGAGTAGTCCGCCGATAAAATAGGAGCCGCCATCTCCCATGTAAAGCTGAGCGGGCTTCCGGTTATAGGGCCAAAAGCCCAGAGCTGCACCCGCTAGGGCTAGGGCTAGAATCATGACGGGTAAGTTATGGTGTTGCCATGCCAGGAGAGCAAACATGCCGGCGGTAATAGTGGCTACCCCGGTGGCGAGGCCATCCATCCCATCCATCCAGTTGATGGCATTAGCTACCCCGGCGAGCCACAGGAATGTAATCGGCAAGCTCCAGATGCCGATAGGGATAGAGCCTAGCAGTGGAATGGGTAGGGTATGAATTTGGACACCCATGAACCAGGTGCAGGAGACAACGATCGCCTGTAGGCCCAGTCGCCAGTAGGGAGACAGTTGCCAGCGATCGTCAGCAAACCCAATGGCAAAAAAGCTGATGCTGGCCAGTATCACGCCTGTGATCGGTAGCCATGCCCGCAATTCGGGGAAGGCTAAACCCGCTAGGGGGAGGCTGATCCCACAGGCCAGTAACGTCCCGAGGGCGATCGCCAAGCCCCCCATCCGGACCATGGGTTTGTGGTGCAGTTTGCGGGCATCGGGCTGATCAAACATCCCCCACCGCTTGCCTAAGCGATGAACCATCGGTGTTACGAGTAACACAATCCATAACGAGCAGAAAAAAGCCAGAGAAGCAATCATAGTTATCACACAGGTCGTCCTGGGAAAAGTTTATGGATGCTTCTACTCTGCTCTCTCGTTGTTAACGATCAAGATGATGAATGGGATTGCTGAACGTATAACTTCTGCTCAGTAGTTGCGGTTAATGAAGGAGTCGATAAAGGATTAATCCAGTTCAATGCTTGCTGCAATCCATCTGTTGTTTGGCGATAACTGTAGTGTTGAATTTGCCGTTCGCTAGCCTGTCCGAATTGGATGAGGCGATCGCCCGCTTGCAACGCGTCCTGCAAACATTCTGTCAACGCTGTTACATCCCCAGCCGGGAAAATCCAGCCATTCTCTCCCGGCTTGACTAGATTGGCAGCACAGCCGACGTGATCGCTGACAATAATTGGTTTTGCCATGCACATGGCTTCGTTCACGGCTAAGCCCCAGGTTTCACTGTTTCCCTGGCTCGGTAGCACAAATACATCGGCGATCGCGTAGGTGCGGGGCATCAAGCTCTGGTTTTGAAAGGGTGCAAAGAAGATGTTGTTGTGACCCGTGGCCTGCGATCGCAGGTCTCCCTCCAGTGCCCCTGCCCCCACGATTAACAGAGATGTTTCGGCTATATTGGCCGCAATAAATGCCTGGAGCAAATCCTGGGGACGTTTCTTCAGAATCAGTTTTCCTGCAAACAAGACAACGCGATGGGCTGCGGGAATGCCTAGGGTCTGTTTCCAGTGCTGTGCCTGCTGCTGTGCCGCCACCCGATGACTCATAAACCGTTCATTCTCAATGGCGTGGGGGGCAAAGAACAAGCGATCGGCGGGCACGCCATGGGCCCGAAAATAGTCATGGTTGGCCTGCCCGACATACAGCACCGCCGCAAAGCGGCGAAATACCTGCTGAATCCATTGCTGGCGCAGCCATGCTTTGCCACCGCGTTCGGGGACGAGGCGATGGGAGTCGCCCCGGAAGAGGATGGGGGTCTGGTGCCAGGTCAGTAAAAATTGATAAATACTGGCATAGTTATAGTTCATTAACAGGACAGCATCGGGAGCATAGGCCCGGACGCGATCGCCCAGCATTGGATTTTGTAGTCCTAAGGGATGACTGGTACCGGGACGCCGACTCACATTGGGGACAAATTCCGACGCATAGCCTGTGAGTAGAGGGATATCCCACTGAATGGCCTGCTGGAAGCCTTGATCGGCCTGTTGGGTGATGCCAAAATCCCAGAGATAAAAGACCCGAATGTCCAGATCGGTGGTAGCAGCGAGGTAGCGGAACCAGGGAGCATAATACTGGATCGGATGGGATGTGATGATGGCTAATTTTTTCATGATGTCTGTCCCATGGGTTGTGGGAGTGAGGAGTGCATTGGGAAGAGGTTGGGCTGGGCCAATTTAGGGGCCGATTTAGGGTGAAGTTACAGTGGTGTTTGCCGGGGCTTGGAGTAGTGGGGCTTGGGGCAGCGGTGCTTGGGCCTCTAGGGCTTCGATCAAGAGGTGGATTTCCTCTTCGTTGAGGGTGGCTAAACGGGTGATCTCTAAGGGCGGTTGTGGGGTGCGGTGCGGTTTACGAAACCGCCGCATAATGACAAATCGCATCCCTAGCAGGGGCATGGAGGATTGTTGGAGCGTGGCGGCATAAACGCCTGCTGTCCATTCTGTTGAGGCGAGGGCAAAGCTAATCACGAGAATGCAAAACAACGTCCGAAATGAGAAGGTGGGGGCATCAGCGCCCTGGCGGGTGACAAAGCCATAGAATGCCCCCAGAATGCTGCCAATCAGCGCCGCGCCCATTAAGCCAAAATTGGCATAGGCTTCGGGCAGGAGTCCCCAGGCAATCACGGTCTTAAACGTTTCCTGATAGGTTTGTCGTTTTACATGCACGTTTAACAGATGGGTACCTTCGTGGCTGCGAATTTTATTGGGGCTTAAAAATCGCGGCATCATGAGTTGTGGAATAATTCCGTAGGTCGTCCCATTCATGAAGGGATACAGTCGAGGAATTTTATTCTGGGCCATCATCAGCATGTGGATCACACTGGAGCGATCGACGAAGGATTCCTTTTTCTCCTTGGGTGGATCCCAACGATTGGCGTGATGAAACATTTCCCCCTGGGCATAGCCAATCCACTCCTGAAACCAGGCCGGGTACTCCCAAGGCTGAACATGCCGGGGTGGCCCATTCCAATAGATATGGCGCATCGGATGCTTGCCGTAATGCAGAGGAATAATGCAAACTAACCCAACCAGTAAAGCCACTAGCGGCAGCTTACGCCCCCCAATGACATACGCCACGACGCTCATGAGAAAAATCGTTAGGGCGGTTTTGAGGATCAAAGTGGCCGCACTGGTTAAGATAATGCCCGCTATAAAGAACAGCAGCAACCCACTTTTGAATCTAGATAATTTGCCGCCGCCACAGCGATAGCACAATACGAAAACACCTAGCGTGCTGAGCCCAATAATAATGCCGCGAACTAAGGAAAATAAGCTGCCCGGAATGCTAAACCAGGCTCCTAAGAAATACATATTGAATACCAACTGCACCCCCAGCATCCAGAAAAAGAAATTTTCTGCGCCTTTGGTTTGCAAAGCTAAGATGGGTCGCTGATCAAGGTTTTCGGTTTTAACAAACTGCCACCAAATTATGCTGCCACTGCCCAGAAACACCACCGTAGTGAAACTGGCGTACAAATGGGCCGCAGGTGAATACATGACGATATTGGGATTATCGCTGAGCAGTGGCAGACAAAAGGTCCATAAATAGGTCAGGGTAAAGAATGGGAATATGGGCATGCCCTTGACCTTGCCTGCACACCATAAATACATCGGAAACATGCAGGCTATCCCAATCATGACTGCGCTGATCGCGGTGGCGGGGGCTACTTTGAATAAAGCTTTGGCGTTGGCTAGGACGAGTGCACCCATGCCAAACCAGAAGACGATCGGCATTTGATTTTTTTGTGGTGGTTTTGCCATAGTCCTCTGGTTTGTTGATGTCCTCTGGTTTGTTGACGTTCTCTGGCTTGTTGACGGCTAATGCTGAACCATTCCGCCTATACCAGGGCCTGCTCAGCGACGGCTCGGTCGAATACGGCGCAGAGCCGTCGGGTCATTTCCCTGGCTGTATAGGGAAGAAAGGCATCCCATTGTGTATCCGGTGCTTTATGGCGGGGCTGGTTGAGCAGTGTGTTCAAGCAGAGGGCCATGTCTTGGCAGCGATCGCCCGGTGTTGTGTCCGCGTCAAAGGTGACGACCTGGCCAGCTTTGCACTGATGCATGATCTCCACAACGGAACTGTGCTGATGGAAAATGGCCAGAATCGGTTTCTGGGCGAGGATGCAGGGATAGAGTTTAGAGGCGGTGTAGCTGGGGTCATCTGAGCCAATCATCAGAATTCCGTCGCTGTCTACCAGCAACTGCTGCGCCTCAAAGTAGGGAATGCGGCGGGTATGTTCTGTCACCAAGTCAGTGACCCCATACTCGTGAGCGATCGCCTCGACAGTTTTTACGGCCAAGGCATCGGGGGCATAGCTGGTACCCACAAAGTGCAGATGCACCTGTTGCCAGCGATCGGGTGCCTGCTGGCGCGCTTGTTGCAGCCCCGCAAACAGAATCCGCAGTGCCGTAGCCATATCTGCCCCCCCGCGTCCTACATATACCCAGTGGCGCTTGCCATCCTGGGGATCAAAAATTGACTGGCGGATCTGGAGCTGGGGTAATTGGGCAAAATCATGTTCCGGTGCCCCAAAGGGTAATACCGTAAATTGTTCCGATCTCAGCCAAGGATAACGCTGTTGTAGCACTTCGGGGTAGGTGGGCGAAACACTAATCACATGGTTCACAGTTTGCAGTGCCTGTGGCTCACAGAGGCGAGCTAAAAACTGGGTCACCCCATATTTAAATCGACCGCCGGGAGGCGGGGGAGTGGGCTCCTGAAGTTGGGAGCTTTCCAAATTTCTCCGGTGGTAGTCGCTCCGCCAGGGATCCTGAAAATCCAGCACATAGGGTAGACCAAAGCGCTGTTGCCACCGTTTGCCCAGGGTCATGACGGGGAAAATTGTGGTGGAAAAAAAGACTAAATCAAAGGGGCGGGTCTGGAGCAGGCGATCGCCTTGGTGCTGAAAGTAGGGCAGACAACGCCAACCGACATTGCCCAGGCCTACCCAACCCGTATATTGGCGCGGCAGAGCGGTGGTTCGGGTGATGGCTAGATCCGGTGGCAGGGCCTCGGCCAGTTTCGGATCAATCGGGTGGGGGACTTGATCGGCCTGTACGGCGAGGATCTCTGCCTCCCAGCCAAACTCCTGTAAATACGGCAATGCCACCCGAATCCGTTGATGATCGGGGGCATTGGTGGGGGGGAAATGGGGACTAACAATCAGCACGCGCCGTCGAGATTGAGCGGTCATGGCTGAGGCGAGAGCAGAAGCGCAAAGGGCCATAGGGAAATGGGGTCAGGGTATCTCCCTACGATAGGCCAGTCCCTGTTAGCGATGGCGTATACGGAACTGTATAGGTTTAGCGTTGTATACCCCAACGCTGTTTGTTTAGCATGGGTTGGGATGCAACCCAGCGTGTTCCCAAGCGTTTCCACCAGCGATTCTGTTGTAATTTATAGCGGGCTCCACTCCAGTCAATCAAACTTTGATTGATATCGTGGTCGCCCCGTTGTTCGTCGGGAATATTGCCGGTTTCGATTCGTTCAATGAGTTCGGGCAAGCGATCGTAGAACTCTGGGCAGCGGTAGGGCGGATGCAATGACCACATGCCCGCCCCCTCACCCAAAAATTCTACGCGCAGCAATCCTTTCTTTGCCATCATCCGGGTGAAAATATCCTCGGGCAAGCGATAGGGGGGATTGCCCTCAAGTATTGCTTTCATAAAGCCCCAGGGCGCAGCGTAGGGCAGTGGCAAGGCTCCTATGCGATCGCGAAATCTGGCGCGATCGAGGAGGAAATATCGAGAACTCATCTCATCAAGTTGAAAAGCGGGAGTGTTATAGGCAAACGGATTGGCGTGTTGAGATCGCAGCTTGCCATTGGCGGTGGGAGCACCGGGTAATGGGCCACAGAATAACACATGGGGAAACTGCTGCAAAAATGCGATCGCCTCCGCAATCCAGGTTTGGCTGCCACCGCCAAACATCAAATCGGAGTCCATGTGGAAAACATAGTCATGCTGAGCGGCATATAACCCATAAAAGTAAGCATAGAAAGGCCCGCCGCGAAAGTCCTTGGCTGGCATCATAGCCCCACCAAAAAATGCCTGACTGACTGCCTTCACCGCTTCCGGATGATAATCCACCAGCACGGATCGCACATTGGCAAACTGCGTACAACAGTCCTCAATCAGCGCTTCTAGCTTGGGGCGACGCTCCTCCCAGCCCTCAGAGAACCGCCCCACACTGCGGTGGAGATCGAGGGTGAGCAGTACTTCATCCACTTGTCCTGCAAACTGCCGCAATTGGTGCGGCAGAATATGGCAAGCATGAAGCCAGTCACTCGGTGCAAGATTAATCTGTAGCGTCGTTTGAGCCATGAGCCATCACCAATTTTTAAATGTATGAGGATTTACAATTGAAGACTTACAACTGAGGATTTACAGCATCGCTTTTTGACCGTCGGGTGGATGCAACAGTGGAAAACCAGCCCTCAACGGAGATTGGATCGTGTTTAGATCCAGCCAGTGCCCGTTGAGCTTGATGGACTAATTTTTCTGCTTGGGTTTCCCAGCTCAGTTCGACACTCGCTTGTTTGGCAGCCTGCTTAGCCTGCCATAATTCATCTGGATGGCGCATCCAATGATTAATCACCTGCGCTAAGGCGATCGGATCATTGGCTGGAATTAGGTGTCCCGCTTGGGGATGCTGTTGCAACACCTCACGCTGTCCCGCTGTATCGGTGGCGATCACCGCTAAGCCAGCTTCTAGATACTGAAACAGCTTGTTCGTTACGGTTAAATTACGGCTAGGAATCTGTGGGGTTTCAAGGGCTAAACCCATGTCATGCTCTGCAATCCGAGCCGGTAAGTGATGATTATCAACCGTTTCATGCAAAAAGATTCGATCTTGCCATCCATCGGGTACGAGGGCCATCAACCAATCCCGATACCCCCCTGGACAATTACCCCGCAGATGAATTTCCACGGGGGCTTGCACCTGGGGCAGAGCGGCTAGCAGCGTTTCTAACCCCCGGCCTGGCCCAATCGTCTGGGAAAACCAATGCAGTGAAGGAACGCTGAGATTGTGTCGATCCTGATAGCCTCGGACTGGGTGGTCCCAGGCTGGGCAGTCCCGAACCAGATAGTCCCGAACCGTGTAGTCCCACGCTAAAGAGTTCCAAATTGGAGAATCCCAAATTTGTGGGCGATCGCTCCGAGGAAAGGCGTTATAGATCACGGTTGGCTCTGCACAGGCATAGGCCGTTGCCATAGCCGTTGCCATGGCCTGCGAAGTCGTTAAGCAATAGCGACAATGGCGGGCTAGCTCCGCCTCCAACGTTTTGATCCAGGTGATTGGACGGTTGGCCTTTGCCGCAGGCAGCAAATCCTCTGAAAACCAATCTTCAAAGTCCACACCAACCTGATACCCCTGCTGTTGCAACTTTCGTCCAACCCACAAGCCAACCTCAGAATGGACAATCGTCAAATCCGCTCGATACTGTTGTGCAAACCTGAGCATCGCCCGTGCGCCATAGCCTAAGAGTGGCAGAGATAGCAGATTTGCTTTCACAAATAGCTGCTGTGCTAATTTTGCTTGTAGTCGAATTAGCCCACGCTGGCATGTTTGGAGCAGCGTAATTCCCCGAAAATCGAGAATGGGATAAAACTGCCAAGATTTCGTTTTGAGTAATACGTAATCTCGCTGCACAAACTGGCGATCAAACCAGACTCCCGCGACCATAACATCATGGCCAGCAGCAGCTAGGGCATCTGCCTCTTTACAGGGGCGTGGGCCGTTGCACAAGTGCCCGCCCATTAAGATCAAAATTTTAGCCATGAGTTAGGAGTGAATCGTGAAGGGTGGATGCTGAGGTAAACGCTTGTCGTTTGAAATGCAATAACCAACGACGATAGCCAAGGGCATATAGAAAATGCTGAACGTGCTTTGCCAGTCGCCAACCCAATCGCTTTGAGAGTTTCTCAAACAAGGGACTGCCCGTTGCAGGCAAATCTGAACCCCCTAAGTCCTCAACTTGCGTTGCGGCCTGCTGCCGCAAACTCCCCGCTGCTGGGTAGACCTCATAGATAAAGCGCTGAAATACCGTGGCGCAGACTTGCCGGGTGCGATCGCTCATTTTCCACCCGCAGCAGTGCCTCTACCGATCGCTCAATGGCCCGATAGGCTGAGGCATAGGCCGCCTTTGACTTCTGATCGCTTAAACTGCCCAAAAGTCCCGATCGATAGTAACTCTTGGCTTCCGCACAGAATTTAATTCCCTGGCTGGCCAACACCACCCGGCAAAAATATTCCCCATCATCATTCAACGACAGAGTGGGATCCCAGGGGCCAGCCATGTCTGCAATGGCTTTTGGCACTAACCAGGCTGCGGGATGCATCATCCAGTTGCCCGACCAAGCACAAATCAGCCAATTTATGGGTAACCGATCCTGCCACAGCGGTTCCGGCGTAAACGTGGCTTCCTCGGGATGGCGATAAAACCGCGCCCAGGCCCCCGAAGCCACACAATTTTCGGGAGCTTCTAATAGCAACTTGACTTGGCATTCAATCTTATTGGGGGCAAGCAAATCATCTGCATCTAGAAATTGGATGAATTCACCCTGCGCTAACTGCAGGGCTGTGTTCCGCGCTACCGCCGCCCCTTGATTGGCCTGGGTAATGACTTTGACCCGATCGCCTTCAAACCGTCGGGCGACAGCTAATGTCTGATCCGATGATCCATCGTCAACAATAATGATTTCAGTATTGGTCCAGGTTTGATTGAGCGCTGAGTGAATTGTCTCAGTCATCCAATCAGCTGCATTATACGCCGGAATGAGAATAGAAACGAGTGGTTTCATAATCAATGAAAATTGAGTGTATGGATTATTAAATTAGTCAACAAAAGAATCGTCAAAAGTCAGTTGTTTTAATACATGACTTGTGTGATTCAGGAGAAATAACTATTCAGTCATTAGTCTTCTGCCCTCTGCGTTTTTGCACTACCCTAAACAATGTCGCCAAGCATCACGAAAATACCAGGGCTTGGAATTGGCAACATAGTGATGCATGACAGCCGTGGGCGTTTGCACTTCTGCTCTGTCGGGCATTAATACATAATCTTGTGCGGGGGCAATAATACTGGGATAGCGCGCCATCAACATCGCCGCCATCGCTTGTTCCTGATAGTAATTGGTGCCTTCTGCTTCAATCATTGTCTTGCACCAATACTCTAGCTCATGCCAATCAATGGACTCGCTCTGCAAGCCACAAATCCCGACATTAATTTTGGCGGGAATAGTGGCTCCTGCCAATCGACACATTAGTTCATCTGAATAGCCATAGGCTGTTTCTACATCGACCATAGCGCAGGGGGTCTGTGGTGACTGGAGCCAATCTAATAAAAAGGTTGGCTGACGAAAGAACAGCATGTCAGAATCTAAAACCAGTTTCCATCCCTGGGAATTGACGTGAATATCCGTCAGCTTGCGCAGATTAAAATAGCTCAATCGACGCGATCGCAGGGTGGGAAACGTCGCGATCGGCAAGTATTCATCTAACGTTGCTGTCGTTGTCTGGGCAGTAATGATTTCTGCATCGGGGAAAATACGCCGAATGGCGGCTACGTAGGGCTGGCTTAAGCTGCCATCGTCATAAATTACGGGCCGAAAGTAAATTCCCGACTGTTGAATCATTGAATAGGCACAAAAGCAGGTCTGGTACCAAAACCGCTGTCCGCTGAGGAAGTAGATTCGATCAGGATTTGGGGTGGGGGTGAGCGGCGGCAATCGGTTGGCAGCAGCTTCCATTTGCTGCTGGGCGCGGCGATCGCCCATTTGGGCTAAAATCCCCCGCTTTAATGACTTTTGGATCAATCCTTTGGGAGCGTAATACCCCCAGTACAGAATTTTACCGGGTTGAAATACCTTAGCGAATTGATACATCTGATTGTGGGCAGGCATATGGTTGTCCAAATAGTTGTCCAAGTCATTGTCTAAAAAACGTTGGGATAACCCAAATCAACAGCCCTTAAGCCCCAGATCCAAGGGATTCGTAGAGTCCGCAGGCTCCCCGCCAACGCACATAGGCCGCCGCATTCCGCCATGCCTGATAGGCAAAAAACGCTTTGATTTTGCGGGGTATGACAGTCCAGGGGCGATCCGTTGCCAAGCTTCAATGCCGTGGACCTGTAGGACTTGCACCCACGAACGGGTGGAAGCGTAATTTAAACGAGCCAGATAGCCTTTTGTTAGCCGGTTTGCGGCAATCAAATGGGTAATTTGGAGTTCGGGGAAATACCCCACCTGCCATCCCATCGCTAACAGGGTAAGCACAATGTCATTATCTTCACCGGAGGTGAGTTGCTGGCCCGTGCGCCCAAACGATAACCGCTGGGGTTGGCACAACACGCCCTCGACATAGCCTTGAAAGACGGATCGCCGAATGGCTAATCCAATGCCTGCTGGGGCAAATTCGGGATAGGTCTGGGGTGGCTCCGACACGCTGGCAGGACTAATCAACGGCTGGTCCCCAAAATCGCGAAGGGCGAGGACTGGGTAGAATTCGGCCATCCAGGCTTCGGGCAGAACTTCAAACTCGGGGCAAGACTTGCCCCCGATCGCTCCTAGACCGGGCTGCTGCTGAAAAATATGTTGAACGTGATTGAGATAATCCGGATGGAGGACATTATCATCGTCTACAAACACTAAAACCTCACCCTGTGCTTCCTGATACCCGCGCAAGCGGGCGGCAGTCAGCCCCAAGGTCGCTTCTCGAATAATCTGCCCGTGCGGGTGCCAGGGTAAAGCCCACGTCGCAGCTAAGGGCAGGGCACTGGCGTTGTCAATGACCAGCAGTTCCCATTGGCTTAATGCCAACGTTTGTTGTTGGAGAGATGCTAGTACGCGCTGTAAATAACTGGAGCGCGGATTATGGGTGCAGATAATCACGCTAATTTGCAAAGACATGGCGACGGTGCTCTTAGAAGGAATTGGGGACAGAATTGGGGAGCAGAATTAGGGCCGGGTATGGGATGAAAGTTAGGGTGAAAGTTATTTTTAGTATGGTGGTGCTCAATTTGCGATCGCGCTTAAGATGAATGTATCGGATCCAGGGTTAACGTATAACTTTGGGGTTGCTTTTCCCGACTCCAGGTGATTTCTCCTCGCCGCACTTGCGCGGGAATGCCAGCGGCTAGGCTATGGGGTGGCAGGGATTTCGTCACAATTGCCCCCGCCGCGACGACACTATCATGGCCAATGATCAAGTCTTTTAATACCCGGACGTGCATGCCCAGCCAAACATGGGATTCAATCGTTACAGAATGGGCTTGATTGAGCCGTTGTCCACTGCGGCGATCCAACACGGCATGGGAGTCTCCGCAGCGAATTTCAATCCCGTGGGCAAACATGCAATCTTCGCCAATGCTGATCCGGGCTTCGGGATCGGCCACGCCAATATTGGCTCCTGCGATCGTGGTGTTTCTACCAATCCGAATCTGGCCCCGATCATCCTGAATCCATAGGCAACTCTCATTGATGGTGCAATCGGCACCAATCACAATGTGATTGTGTGAGCCTTGAATTTGCAACTGAGTCTGACGGAGTTGCGCCCCGGATTCAATCACAATCGTGTTGTGGCTGCCTTGCACCTCGATCTTCACCTGTTGCAGCATCGGTAAGTGGCTTTGTGTCTTGAAGAGCAATTGGTTATGTTCACCTACAATGCGCTGACGATTGTGCCGTAATCGATAGCGCAGCTTAAAAGTCAGCGCTCTGATCGCTGGTACGTGTTTGAGCATCGGTTGTTTCCTGGGGCGTTATGCCGAAATATTATGGGTTGATCTAAATCTTGGCGTGTAGTCCTTGACGACAGTTGGCGATCGCTGCGGCATAGGCGGCTTCTTGCTGCTGTCCAACGCAATCCAGACTGTAGTGACTCAGCACGCGATCGCGGGCGATCGCGCCATACTGCTGCCGCAAAGGTGGATTTTGGAGCAAATGGAGCATGCCATGGGCGAGCAACTGAGGCTGTTTCGGGGGGAGGAGTAAGCCCGCTTTTCCCCCATCCAGCAATTCGGCCATGCCCCCCGCACTACTGCCAATGACCCCACGGCCTGCGGCCATGGCCTCTAGACAGACCAAGCCAAAGCTTTCCCAAAGGCTGGGAAAAACGCAGATGTCCGTTTGTGCTAAATAGGTGGGAATTTGGTCGAGGGGGACGGCTCCTGTGAATTCTAGGGCGTGGATATGGCGATGGAGCTGTTTACAGAGGTATTGTTGCATTGTGAGATGCTTGACAGGGGAGGGCCAAGCGGGGCCAACAAAGCGAAATTTGGCTTCTGGGTAGTGTTTCAACACCTCGGGAATGGCCCGCATTAAATCCAAAATTCCTTTGCGAAGTTCCAAGCGCCCAATAAAGGTAATTCGGTGAGTCTGGGTCTTGAGCGGAATGTCCAGCAGTGCGGGAGAAGGGATGTAGGGATAGGGAAAGGTGGCAATTTTGGCTGTATCCAGGTGCCAATCCGCTTGTACTTGGTTGCCGATCGCCTGCGAAGGAGCCGCAATAATTTGGGCGTGCAACGCATGGCGATATTCAGGATCGGACGGGCAATCATAGACAGGCTGGGACTGGGGCCATTTCAGTCCTTGTCCGCGCCGCAGCGCCCCCAGCAGAAACCGCAGTTTGGCTGGCGTACTTAGCGGTGTCGCTCCCACTTTTTGCAGGATATAGCTCGGGGTATGGAGTTTCAGGACCAAGGGCAGATCGGGAAAGTGCTGCGCGATGACTGCCGCATCCGCCCCGCAATCCGGGCCTTCCACGACATCGAATTGGACAACATGATGCCGTGCAGCAAAGATGGGGGCAATGTCCTCGGCAAAGTGGGCGCGATCGCGGGGTTGGATTCGATGGACTGTGAGGCCCTGTGTCATTTCGCAGCCCGCTCGATGGGGACTGGCGGTAAAAACTTCGACATCATGTCCCCGTTGGGCCAACATCTGGGCAGCTTGGCGAACATAGGTGGCAATCCCCCCGATAGCGGTATCTGGCGGATATTCGTAGCTAACAAAGGCAATTTTCATAGAGTTATGGGGTCAAACTAGAGTCGGGTTAAGCTCGCGGTCCGTTGATACAGATAACTGCCTTGGGCCAGTCGCACAATGCCGTGATCATTGCGGTAGGCGCACATGGCATCTTGCACCACTGCTGGCTGCACTTCAAAACTAATGGCATCTTCGACGCCTAAATAGGTGATTGGGTCGTTGCTGCGATGGAGATGTAGACTGGCGCGATAGGAACCGGGAAACAGCGGCATCCGTTTCAAATCAAAGGTCAGATTGATTTTTCCATTGATGGGAAACGGGGCTAGACCTTCTTCAATGCTACATAGACTAGAAACCAAGGTCCCCATCATGTCATAAATCCGGATAATCACACCGCAGTCACTTAATGGGCTATGGGCATGGAGATTAACGTGCAAATAATAATCGCGATCGAAAATGGGGGATTGGGTGCGGCAGTCTTCCTCCGCATCTTCCAAATAGATATCTGACAATTCAATGCCATAGCGACTAACGACCCCCACCTGACTACCCGATGATTCCGACTGCTTCAGGTATTGCTTGACACCCGCTTCCGCGCTACCTGAAAAAATCAATTCTCCCTGATGCATCATCAGAGCGGAATCGCAAAGTTGGCGAATCGCCGCCATGTTGTGGCTGACAAAGAGGACGGTGCGACCGCCGTGGGCCACATCTTTCATTTTGCCCAGGCACTTATTTTGAAATTGCGCGTCCCCGACTGCCAACACTTCGTCCACAATCAGAATTTCGGGTTCGAGATGGGCAGCAACGGCAAAGGCGAGCCGCACATACATACCGGAGGAATAGCGTTTCACCGGGGTATCCAGAAATCGTTCAACTTCGGCAAAGGCCACAATTTCATCAAATTTGCGCTGAATTTCTCCTTTGCTCATGCCCAAAATGGCCCCGTTCAAGAAGATATTTTCTCGCCCGGTCAATTCAGGGTGAAATCCGGTTCCTACTTCTAGTAGACTGGCAACCCGACCGCGCATGCCAATCCGCCCAGACGTGGGTTCGGTGATGCGGCTGAGAACTTTCAGCAAGGTGGATTTCCCGGCTCCGTTACGCCCAATCACCCCCACGCGATCGCCTTGACAAATTTCAAAGGACACATCCCGCAATGCCCAAAATTCCTCTGATTGGGACTGGGGGCGCGATCTCTGACCGGGATGGAGTTGCCGCATCAATCGGCGAGTTTTTCCGGTCAACATATCGCGAAAGGACTGATAGCGATCGGTTTGCTGAGCGCCTAGGTTATAGCGTTTACTAAGCCGCTCAACTTGAATAACCGTGGATGATGAAGCGAATGACATGGCGCAAGTTCCAATTATAAGTACAGGTCGGTTTTATACGGGGTGACGCGATAGGGCGTTATATTTGCGATAGTGGAGTAGCGTCATCGATAGCTTGAAAGTCCTAGGCAAGGGCATCCAGGACGTATTGAGCCACTTTTTCGGGCAAAAGATAGCGATCGTAGATGGCTTGATTGTGGGCTTTAATCCGGTGCCAGAGGGCTTCATCAATGGTTTGGAGATGGGATTCCAAGGACTGCCATTCATCGATGTTGTAGAACACCTTGAACTGATTGAAATCAAAATAGGGTTCTAGCAGAGGCTGATCCATATAGATCGGCAGTCCCCAGTACAGCGCCAGGGTCATGATGTTGCGCCAACCCCAATGAAACCCAGTGGCAAAAACGGCTAACCGGGAAGCCGCTAGCATGGCTTCATAGTTGCCTGCGATCGGGCGCGAAATCAGGGGGAATTGTTCCGGAGTCAACCCCGATCCCAAGGCGGCATCATTCCACTTCAGTTGGGAGTAAATGAGAGAGTACGGGGCAAGCTGACCGAGCTTTTGATGCAACGCATAGCGATGGTGAGGCCAACCCCAGAGGGTGTCGGCCAGCACGACATCATACTGAAGGGTCGCAGATCGCAGGGCGTGCATTGCCCGGTAGCGCTGCTCAAACACCTGAAATTCGGGTTGCCAGTAGCGTTGTCCGGTCAAGGCTTTCTGGGTTTTATCGCGCAGATTGCGCCATTTCTGGGTGGGCCAGGATGGCGTGGGCCATTGCCCCGAGTCCGGCCCAATCGGGACGTATTTTTTGACTTTAGGGAAGTGATCACCCCAGCGCTGAATCATCTGTTCTACCTGCAAACGGTAGCTGGCTACATCAGCTTCTGTCTGCCAGGGATAGGGTTGCAAAAAGGTTTTATGGTGAAAAATTTGGCGGTTGTAGCCTGCACAGAAGTACACATCGACGTCCTCAATCAAGGGACAAAGCTGTGCAAAGGAATCTTCGCTATCGACGAGGATCCATCGTTTGCGGGTATTGTGCTCCCAAAGGAGTAGGGTTGTATGGCGATGCTCATGCTGCCGAAGGCGGAGAGAAACATCATAGGCGGCTAGGGAGGATTGATCGCGGACAATAAACTCGACGGTACCCGCATGATGCAGTTTCATGAAACCGTATTTCAGCAGATGGTTTCGCTGTTCGTGGGCGTTGGTAAACCAAGTAATCCGTTGCATGGTAAGACGAAGGGGAAGAAGTCTACGGAGCGGTTTGCAGGACAGGAGAACGATCTGCCGGAAGGCTATCTTCTGTATTAGGGAAGCGATCGAACTGGTCCCATTGGGAGGCAGGCTGTTGCATAAAACGGCGGCTAAAGTCGAGGGCTTCGCCAATCACATGGTGCATGTCCATATAGCGATAGGTGCCCAAGCGCCCCACAAACGAGACGTGGGTTTCCGTCTGAGCTAATCGGCGGTAACGTTGAAGGAGGGCATGATCCGCCTGCAAGCGTTTGGGATAGTACGGAATATCTCCCACGGCGGTTTCTTTGCTATATTCTGTGAGCACAACGGTTTGGCGGTGGGTTTCCCAGGGAGTAAAGTGTTTGTGTTCATGGACCCGTGTATAGGGCGTGGCGGCATCGCAGTAGTTAATTACCGGATTGCCCTGATAATCTCCTTCCTGGGTTTGGCGATTGAAATAGATGGTGCGATAGCCTAACCGGCCCAGGGCGAATCCGTAATAGGCATCCAAAGGTCCGGTGTAGAAAACGTAATCAAATTCGGAATTCCAGGAGCGATCATAGGTACTATTCAGCTTGACGGTGATGGTGGGCAGCGCTAGGATGCGCTCGATGATTTTGGTGTAGCCATCGGTTGGAATGCCTTGGTAGGGCATGTTGTAGTAATTGTCATCGTAGTTGAATCGTACCGGCAGACGTTTGAGAATCGAGGCCGGTAGTTCCTTTGGATTACAGCCCCACTGCTTGAGCGTATAGTCCCGAAAGAAGTTTTCGTAGAGGTCTCTACCCACGAGCTTTAGGGCTTGTTCCTCAAAATTCTGGGGTGATTGAATATTAGATTCCCCAATTTGGGCCATGAATTGTGCGGCTTCGGCGGGATTGAATTGCTTCTGAAAAAATTGGTTAATGGTCAGCAGATTAATCGGCAAAGAAAAGACGCCGCGCTTTGTGACGGCCTTCACCCGATTCGTGTAGGCTCCAAACGTTGAAAATTGTTGGACATAGCGCCACACGTCGAGGCGATCGGTATTGAAAATATGCGGTCCGTACTGATGGATCATCACGCCCGTTTCGGGGTCCCGTTCCGTATGGCAATTGCCCGCAAGATGGTTGCGTTCATCTACCACTAGGATTTGATAGTCTGTTGCTAAGGCAATTTCTCGCGCGATCGCGGCCCCGGAGAATCCAGCGCCCACAATCAGAATTTTTTTAGGCATAATCATTGTTTAGGCATGGCCAAAAAGTGAGAAAGCAGTAAAAAACGTCAGATTACATCGGCAAACGAGCGCTCATAGGCCCGGAAGTAGCGCACACCGGTAATCAGGAAGAGCAGAACTAAGGCGATCGACAGAGCAAACGTAGGCAGATAAAGCTGAGAATCGCCCCCAAGAATCGCCCAGCGAAAGCCATCAATCACACCTACCATGGGGTTGAGGGCGTAGAGCCAGCGCCACTGTTCGGGCACAATGCTGCTACTAAACCCGACGGGCGAGACATAGAGGCCAAATTGGATAATAAATGGGACAACATAGCGAAAGTCTCGGTATTTCACATTCAGCGCCGACAACCATAGCCCCGCTCCCATGGCTGCCCCAAACGCGATGAGGACGAAAAAGGGCAGGGTTAGAATCCGCCAACTGGGCATAAAGTGATACCAGACCATCAGGCCCAGCAGGATAATGCCAGAAATCATGAAGTCAATAAAACTCACAATCACCGCACTAGTGGGTAAGACTAAGCGGGGAAAGTAAACCTTTGAGAGTAAGTTGGCGTTGGTAATCAGGCTATTACTAGATTCTGAGAGGGAGTTGGCAAAAAACTGCCAGGGCAGCAAGGCCGAAAACACCAAAATTGGATAGGGAGTCCCTTGAGAGGGGAGTTTGGCCAAACTGCCAAAGACCACAGTAAACACCACCATGGTCAAAAAAGGGCGCAGCAAGGCCCAGACAATGCCGATCGCAGTCTGTTTATAGCGCACTAGAATATCGCGCCATGCCAGGAAGTAAAACAGCTCACGATATCGCCAAAGATCGCGCCAATACTGGCGATCGGCGCGACCGGATTCAATCAAGAGGGCGGGGGGACGAGAAGTCATAGTCAATTTATCCAAACTTTACAGAATGCCCGATATCCCTACTCTGGAGAGTGCCCCCTCACGATCGCACTTGCCTTACTGTTCAACTTCCTGTCTGACTTGGCGATCGTGTATAACTTGTGCCGAGTATGCGGAAAGCCCTGTGCTGCCGGGAATAGTGTACTAACCCTGTGGCCTTGAATTCGGTTCACGCATTCCTTTTTGAAGAATTTGCTGGTGTTATGCGATCTCCCTCCTTTGGTTACCTTGCAGTTGCGCTGCTCACCTACAACAGTTCCACCTCTCTAGTTCTGGCTCAGCTCCCGATCGCTCCCCCCGTGGCCCCGCCGACTGCCCCCGCTGCCAAGACAGATCCCGCTGCCAAGACAGCCCCCGCCCTTGCCCCCTCGCCGTTGGGTCCCATGCCGACCATTTCTCCGGCCCCAACGGCAGGTACGCCCCCCAGTCGCCAAACTCCCGATCGCGGCAGTGTCCCCCTCGTGCGTCCTGCGGCCTATACCCTCGCTCCGGGCGATCGCATCAATGTGTCGATCTCCACAGTGCCTGAATTTAGTGGGGTCTATCAAGTAATGTTGGATGGCTGCATTACCCTGCCCGTGATTGGCACCGTCGAGTTGCAAGGCATGACTGAAACCCAAGCCGCTCTGACCATCGCCCAACGCTACACCACGGAACAGGTGCTGGTAAAGCCCACCATTACGGTGATTCTGGCGGAAATGAGCACGGTGCATGTGGCCATCATTGGGGAAGTGAATCGACCGGGAGCCTATACGATCACGCCCAAAAATGGCGAATTACCCAAACTGACCGAAATTATTGAACAGGCAGGCGGCATTACCCAACAAACCGACCTAAAAGCGATTGAGATTCACCGCCCGCAGCGAGATGGTGCCATTCAAGTGATTCAAACCAGCCTCTGGCAGCTATTAACAACTGGGGACCTGAGCCAAGACATTGCCATCCGCGATGGCGATACCGTGGCCCTCAATCCGGCTGCGGACATTCCCCCCGAGGTGGCTCTCAAGATTAGCCGTGCCAATGTCACCCCGGCCACGATTCAGGTCAATATCATCGGTGAAGTGGGCAGCCCTGGTGTGCAAGTGGTGCCCACCGGCACAGCGCTCAACCAGGCTCTGCTGCTGGCCGGGGGCTTTACCGGACGGGCCAAAAAGAAATCGATCGAGCTGATTCGCCTCAATCCCAATGGCACCATTTCCCGGCGTAAAGTGGCCATTAACCTCAACCAATCGATTAATGCCACGTCTAATCCGATCCTGCAAGGCCAGGATGTGATTTTAGTCGATCGCTCCCTCGGGGCTAAAATTACCGACACCGTGGGCACCATTGTTACGCCAATTAATAGTATCTTCTCGCTCTTTAACGTGTTCAGTCCCTTCTTCCCAAAGAGCAAAAAATAGCCATGACGTCTTCCCCCGGATCAGACTCGGCGCTGACCACACTTCTGCAAAAGTTGGGTCGTCCAGTGCCCGCGACTAATCCCAGTGCTGATGATAGTGCCCAATCGGGAGAATCCACCTGGAGCATGTCCCAGGTGACCGGCATGCTGCGGCGCAAAGCCATTATCCTGGGCATTAGTGCGCTGGCGATGGCGGGCTTGATGGGCGTCAAAACGGCTAAGAATACGCCCGAATTTGAAAGCAGTTTCCGCCTTCTCGTGGAACCCGTCACCCCCAAAACTCAGGTGGCGGACCAACTTACAGATGCCCCCGCCGCCCCCCCTTCCAATAAGGGCCTCGATTATTCCACCCAGATTGAAGTGCTCTACAGCCCCAAATTGCTCACGCCCGTTTTGCAAAAAGTCAACGAGCGCTATCCCGGATCTACCGTTGATGCGGTCGCGCCCAACCTTTCTGTGATCCGACTGGGAGAAACCAAAATTATTGAGGTGACCTACCACGATTCCAACCCCGACAAAGTGCAGCTCATTTTGCAAAGTCTGGCCCAGGGATATTTGGAATACAGTCGGGAAGAACAACAATTCCAACTCAAGCAGGGGATGAAATTTGTCAAACAGGAATTGCCCAAAATTCAAAATCGGGTCAATTCTCTGCAACAGCAACTCGAACAACTGCGCCAGCAATTTAACTTGACTGACCCCCAAAGTGCTTCCGATGACTTAGCCAAACAGCTCCTTGCGCTGAATCAGCAGCGTCAGACGATGGAAAGTGATATCGCGGCCATGAAAACGCGCGAAGCCATTCTGAGCGAGCAATTGGGCAAAACCACAGCTCTGAGCCAGTCCGTCCGCTACCAAGCCCTCCTGCAAAAATTTCAAGTCCTAGAACAGCAGATTGCGATCGAAGCCGCGCGCTTTGGGCCGAATAGTCCCAATATCCAACTGCTGCAACGGCAACAGGAAAACCTCGTCCCCATTTTGTTGAAAGAAGCGGCCCAAGCCGTGGGAGAGCAATTGGCTACCGTGGAAAACGATCTGCAAATTGTCCTGGCACGCTATCAATCGCTCACCCAAGCCTATAACCAACTGAATGAGAAGTATCGTCAGATGCCTGCGGTGTCCCGGCAGTACAACGAGCTACAGCGGGAATTGGCGATCGCCACCGAAAGCCTAACCCGATTTTTGCAAACCCAAGACAATCTTCAGATCCAGGCTGCGAAAAATGATGTGCCTTGGCAATTATTGGCTGAACCCAAGCATCTCAAGCTTAGACCAGGAGGCAATCCGGTTAAAAGTATGATCTCCGGGGCCATTACCGGGGCCATCCTGGGGATCATCCTCGCCTTCATGATCGAGAAATTAGAAAACACGTACTATACGGTTGATGACCTGAAGCGGAAAGTGAAGTTACCGATCTTAGGCACCATTCCCCTGCATATTGATTTGAAGAATGAAGGCTTTCAGTCCAATATTGTTGATTTGCGCTCTGCCGATCGCACCATTCACCGCTCTATCGCTGAAAATGCCACCGACCTCAAGCATCGGTTGAAGGACTGGCTCAATCAGGCTCAGCCTACGACCACCACCCCAAATGCGCCCGCCCTGGCCCCAGCCACCGAAACAGTCCCAATCCACGCTCCAGAACTCGTTGCCACGAACCGCAATACCGAACAAAATTATTGGCTGCGGGAATATGATGCCTACGGCTTCATGGAGTCCTTTCGGACGCTATACACCAACATCCAGGGCGTGGGCCTTACAGAGCATATCTCCCTGGTGGTCAGCACCTCTCTCCCTGGCGAAGGCGGCACCACCATTGCCATCCACCTGGCCCAGTCCGCTGCGGCAATGGGCCAGCGGGTCCTGCTGGTCGATGCCCACCTCCGCCGGGGCAGCACGCCCGTTCAGGCCCTGCTTGGCCTCACCAACGAACTTGGCCTCAGTGAGTATTTAAGCGGCAATGCCACCCTGACGGAATCTATTCAACGCCTCTCCTGGGAATCCAACTTATTTGTGATGACTGCGGGGGTGCCGCCCGCCGATCCGACGCGGTTACTGTCTTCTGACAAAATGCAGTTGCTCATGGCGCAAATGCAGCAGGCTTTTGATCTGGTGATCTATGTGATGCCGCCCCTGATGGGATTGGCCGATGTCAAACTGATTAGCGCCCAAGCGACGGGATTACTCCTCGTCAACCGACTCGGAAGACGGGGCAGTGCCGGGGCCTTGGACCGCACGATCGCACAGTTACAATCGGCGCGGCTTCCCCTTGTGGGCGTCGTCGCGAATGGGCAGAAAAACTATGCGGTTGATTTATATGCCTAAACTCGGCCTATGAAGTTATACGTGAACGCAGACATCGGGGCACCGCGATCGCACTCCCTCATCTGCTTTTAATAGACGTAGTGGGAGTCTGACTGACTACTCACGTCTCATGCATCCCTAACCTAACCCTTTTACTCCACATTGATTTCACCATGACGATAACATTGGCAGATTTGAAGCAGCAGCATGACATTCCAGTTGTGATTGCGGATCACCAAGGTTTTGTAACCTACATTAATCCGCGTTTTACCGAAGTTTTAGGCTGGCAAGAAACGGACATTATTGGGCAACTTTTAACCCTCATCCTGCCGGATAGTTTTCGCGACTCCCATACGTTGGCGTTCTCCCGCTTTCAGGCTACGGAAACCGCCACCGTGCTCAATCATCCGATTCAGCTCAAAACCGTCACCAAAACTCAGGAAGAAATCTTGACTGAACATTTGATTGTGGCCGAAAAGCAGGGAGATATGTGGTTGTTTGGGGCTGTGCTGCGCCCTTTGCCCTAGGAGGATATTAAAAAAAAGGCTAACTGTCATGACCCCTAACACCATTGCTCTTGTTCACCAGTTGCGGACCACGCTTGGAAAAATGGAAGTGGCCCTCGATGCCGTTGCCAATGCCATTGTCTGGACGAACGAAATCGGACAAGTGCAATGGTGCAATGCCCTATTTCTATCGATGATTCAGCGCTCCAAACTTCAAACCCTAGGACAACCCTTGCTGCCGTTGTTGCCCCTGAAGCAGGCCGGTGAACGTCTCCCCGATGCGGCCCACCCGATGCAGCGGGCCTTGGCAGAACAGAACCGGGGCGTAGCATTTTATGAATGGGAGTATGCGGACACAACGGCAATTCTCGAAATTAACTGGTCGCCTTTTCCGTTTGAACAAGATAAATTTAGTGCTGTGTTGGCCATTCGGGATGTGACGGCGCAGCAACAAGCTCTAGTAGAACTACAGCAGTACCGAGAACAGCTAGAAGTCTTAGTCACAGAACGTACCACGGATTTAACCGTACTCAACGCACAATTACAAACGGAAATTCGCGATTGCCAGCAGGTTGAAATCGCCCTACGGCAAGCAGAAGAGAACTATCGCAGCATCTTTGAAAATGCTAATGAGGGCATTTATCAAACCACACTAGAAGGGCGGTATCGCAGTGCTAATCCAGCCTTAGCGAGAATTTATGGCTATGACTCTGTTGAAACCTTAATCACAGAAATTTCTGATATTAGACATCAGATTTATGTCCACGCAGACGCCCGCGAAGAGTTGGACCGTCGCATGCTGGCCGAGGGGAGTATCCGCAACTTTGAAGCCCAGGTCTATCGCCGGAACGGGGATATCATTTGGATTTCGGAAAACGCCCGCCTGGTGCGGGATCCAAAGGGACAAGTTTTATACTACGAAGGTTCCGTTGCGGATATCACTGCCCGCAAGCAGGCAGAAGCCGCTCTCCAGGCCAGCGAAGCTCGGTTACGTCAGATTATCGATTTAGTCCCCCATCGAATTTTTGCCCAGGATCATCAAGGCCGATTTATCCTGGTCAATCAGGCTTTGGCACAGTCCCTCGGACAGCCCATAGAAGATCTCCTAGGACAAGATGGCACAAAGCTATTGACCTCACCTGCAGGGAGCCTCTCCTACTCCGAAAACGACCGAGACATTATTCAAACGGGGCAACGCCAAGAAATTCCTGAATTAAGGATTACCACGGCTGAGGGAGAAGATCGGGTCTTACAAGTCACTAAAATCCCCTTTCATGTGTCTGACTCGCGCCTCCCCGCCGTCCTCAGTGTCGGCATCGATATTACAGAACTCAAACAGGCCGAAATAGCCCTCCAACAGCAGGCCGAGAAGGATAAACTCATCGCTGCGATCATGCTGCGGATTCGTCAATCGCTGAATTTGCCAGAGATCTTGCAGATCGTAACGGATGAGGTGCGCCAGCTCCTCAATACTGATCGCGTCTTAGTGTATCAACTGGATCCCCACCACCAAGGCTTAATTGTGGCGGAGTCAGTGGCTTCCTCTTGGGGTACCCTCCTCAACCAGAATATTTGTGACAACTGTTTCCCCGAACAAACTTTTGTGCGATTTAGTCAGGGCCAACCCAAGTTCTATGACGATATTCAAACAGCCGATTTAGATCCGTGCTATCTCGAATTTCTCGCTAGCTTACAGGTTGCTGCTCAAATTTCTGTGCCGATTGTGCAAGAAGAGCATTTGTGGGGGTTATTGATTGTCCAACATTGCTCAGGTGTCCGCCATTGGGCCACTTGGGAAATCGATTTGTTACAACAATTGACCGACCAATTGGCGATCGCAGTCCAGCAGTCGGAACTCTATCAACAAATGCAAATCAAGCTGGTAGAGCGCCAGCGCATGGAGCAAGAATTGCGCACCAGCGAAGCCGCCATTCGGGCCTTGCATCAGGTCACCTCATCCCACAGCCTAGAGTTTGAGCCACGGCTGAAAGCCTTGCTCGATTTTGGGCGGAAACAATTTAGCCTGGATATTGGCCTGTTGTCCCAGGTACAGGGCGATCGCTACACCATCCTATGCGCCCGCCTGCCCCAAGGCCGAACCCTCCGGGACATCTCCTTTGACCTCGCTCAAACCTACTGTGAAACCACTCTGCGGGCCGAAATGCCCATCTGCATTCTTTCCGCACGGGATAGCCATTGGCAGAGCCACGCCTGCTATCACACCTTTAAGCTGGAGTGCTATGTGGGCATTCCCGTGTATGTGGCGGGAGAACTCTACGGCACGTTGTGTTTTAGCAGTTTTACCCCCCGCCGCCACGCCCTCAACAGCCTGGAACAAGAAATTCTGTGGATGATGGCGCAATGGATCGGGGGCGAAATTGAGCGCCAGCAAGCTGCCCAAGCCCTGGCCCAAGCCCGAGATGAAGCCATGGCCGCCACCGTCTCGAAGAGTGAATTTTTGGCGACGATGAGCCATGAAATTCGTACCCCGATGAATGCTGTCATCGGCATGACCGGCTTGTTGTTGGATACGCCCCTTTCCCTGGAGCAGGCCGATTTTGTCGAAACGATCCGCAACAGCGGTGAATCCCTCCTGACTATCATCAACAATATCCTGGACTTTTCTAAAATTGAGTCCGGCAAGCTGGAACTGGAACAGCAACCCTTTGACCTGCGCCTCTGTGTCGAAGAATCCCTCGATTTGTTAGTGATGCAAGCCACAGCCAAAAGCTTGGAACTGATCCACCAGTTTGAGCCAGATGTCCCCCCCAGAATCATGGGAGATGTCACCCGATTGCGTCAGGTGATTGTCAATTTACTGAGCAATGCCGTCAAGTTTACAGAGTCCGGGGAAATTGTAGTGTCCGTTCAGGTTGTGGCAGACACTAGCGCTCCATCTATCCCGCCCGTCTCAGCGCTATCTAACTCAGCGCTATCTAACTCAGCGCTATCTAACTCAGGACCGTCTGGTTCCCCCACGAAAATTTGCTTTACGGTGCAGGATACGGGCATTGGCATTCCCCAGGAGCGCATGAATCGCCTATTTCAGCCCTTTAGCCAAGTTGACGCTTCGACAACGCGCAAGTATGGCGGCACTGGCCTCGGGTTAGTGATTTGTAAGCAATTGGTGGCTTTAATGGGGGGCGAAATGTGGGTGGACAGTGTTGTCGGCCAAGGCACGACGTTTCATTTCACAATTTTGGTCCCGGCAGTGCCCGCGCCGCTGGCGCTGATGCCGCAGGCCAGTGCGGAGATGCTCCATGGCAAACGGGTGTTGATCGTGGATGATAACGCCACGAATCGGCAGCTTTTGGACAAGCAAACTCAAAACTGGGGGATGGTGTCTCATGCCGTGAGTTCGGGAGCAGAAGCGCTGACTTGCCTAGCCCAGAGTGCACCGTTTGATTTAGCGATTGTTGATATGCAAATGCCGGAAATGAATGGCATCACCCTGGCACAACGGATCCACAAGCTGCCCCATAGGGCGTCGTTATCACTGGTCATGTTAACGTCCTGGAGTCGCCAAGATATGCCGCAGCAGGCGCTAGAGGCCGACTTTGCGGGGTGTTTAACCAAACCAGTGAAACAATCCCAGTTGCTCAACTTGCTGTGTCAAGTGCTGGCACCGGGAAATGTAGTCCTCCAGCCTGCCCAGATCCAACCGCAGGCGATTATTCACGATCTGGCGGAGCAGCATCCGCTCAGTATCTTGCTGACAGAAGATAACGCCACCAACCAAAAATTGGTCTTACAGATGCTGAAACGGATGGGATATCGGGCGGATGTGGCCGGGAATGGCCTGGAGGCGATCGCCGCCGTTCGCCGACAAACCTACGATTTAATTTTTATGGATGTTCAGATGCCAGAGATGGATGGGTTAGCGGCAACGCGCCAAATCTGTCGGCAGTGGCCCAAACCCGATCGCCCCCGCATTATCGCGATGACGGCCAACGCCATGCAGGGTGATCGTCAAAATTGCCTCGATGCTGGGATGGATGACTACATCAGTAAGCCAATTCGTTTGGATGAAGTTGCCAAGGTGCTGAAAACAACCCAGCCCCGTAGCGGCCATCCTCCCAAGGCCATGCTTGCGCTCAAACCTCCTGTGGATGCACCCCCCGTGAATATAACCCCCTTGGATCCCCCCCCTGTGGATACCCCTCCTGTGGATACGACAACTCAACCCATCGCACCCTCCGAAAATTTGGCCCCGCCCGGGCTATCATCCCTGCCCGCCGCGATCGCCCTCGATGGGTCTGGCTGCCTAGACGAAACCGTTTTTACTGAGCTGAGTCAAGCCATTGGCGAAGACAGTCCAGATATTCTACTAGACACGATTACGTCCTACCTAGAAGATGTCCCGCTTTATGTCCAATCCATTGTGACGGGCATTCCCCTAAATGATGCCGCCGCAATTATTCGGGCGGCCCATACGTGCAAAGGCATGAGTGCTACCTTTGGGGCCATGCGATTGTCCACCCTTTGCCACCAGCTAGAAATCCTAGGCATGGAGGGCAAGCTTCAGGAAATCTCCCCCCTGCTGCCACCCTTAGAGGCTGAATTTAGCAGCGTGAAAGCCGCTCTGCTCCACAAACAAACCCTCCTGAACCCGGCTCTGCCCAGCTAGCAGAGCTTGCTCCCTGAGCGTAGTCGCAGGGAGCGTAGTCGCAGGGAGCCACGTTCCGAAGAGGCTTCTAGGTCTGCTGCCAGAAGCGTTGATGGATGATGGCGATTTCTGCTTCTACTTCTGCGATCGGTCCCCACACCTTAATGGGCTTTTGGCCGCGATCGAACAAGTCGCGGCAGGGCAAGCTGAGCGTTGGATTTTCGGCATGATTGCCCGTCAGTTGCAGGAGACGTGACTCCGACAAGCCATAGACTAGGCGGCCTACATGGCCCCAATACTGGGTTGCCGCGCACATGGCACAGGGTTCAACGGTGGTGTACAGTGTGCAGTGCCACAGGTAAGCCGGACTAAAATTGGTGCAAGCCGTCCGAATGATGACTGATTCTGCATGGTTGACGGTATCGACATTGCCCTGGGCCAGCAACACGGTCTCATGATCGGGGGCAACCAAGATGGCCCCAAAGGGGTGATGCCCAAAGGTTTGGGAGCGCACGGCAATTTGGTTCGCTGTCCTCAAATGCTGGGTCATCTGAGGAGGTGTGGGGTCGGGGTTCGTAAAGTTTGTGTGGGACAACATGTACCGATGCTCGTCAGTAGACGGGGAATTAACCGCTGGGTTCATTATCATCTGGATTGTCTGAACAGGCTTATCCATCTAGATACATTTGTCTAGACACGGCCAGTTGTGTTGGACTAGATTAAAATTAGAGTAGAAGCGTATCCTCTGAAAACTGCCTGTGCTGAAATCGATCTATCGGCGTGAACCCGTTGTCAGCTTTGCTGTCACGGTGGGAATTGTCAATGCGCTACTGGGCGGAGTGACCGACCATCCTACCCTGCTGGGGTTAGGCTTGAGCACCGCTGGCGTGACGATAATTCTGCGGTGGTGGATGCTGCAACAACTGCGCCGCCCCCTCTCACCGCCCGCTCAGCCAGCGGTCTACGTCTTGCCGCCTGCGCGCCCCAATCGGACTCCCCTCCATCTGCCCAAAAAAGCGCCCCCCCTGCGCTAAGCAGCGGGAGCCGCTCCAAAATCACGTACCATGGATAGGGTCTATGCATGGACGGCAGTTCTTCGATGGCACACTCTCGGCTGGATAAATTATGGCTTTACCTGCGTCCCCACTGGCGTCAGGCGGCGTGGGGGGTGGGGGCGTTATTCGTCGTGAATGCTCTGGGGGTCTACATTCCGCTGCAAATTCGCGAGGCGATCGACAAATTTCAAGGTAATTTTAGCTTTGCGATCGCCCTGCACTACGTAGTACTGGTGCTGGTGCTCTCTTCCCTGATGTGGGGAGTACGGATGGCCTCGCGGGTGGCGCTGTTTGGCGTGGGACGGCAGGTGGAATTTGACCTGAAGCAACGGATTTTTACGCATCTGCTGCGGATGGAACCGGCCTATTTTGCGGCCAATACCATTGGTGATTTAATTAACCGGGCCACCAGTGATGTGGACAATATTCGGCGGCTGATGGGGTTTGCCGTGCTGAGCTTAGCGAATACGGTGTTTGCCTACGCCCTGACTCTACCGGCAATGCTGGGGATTAGCTGGTCGTTGACGGCGCTGGCGCTGGGTGTGTATCCGGTGATGTTAGTGCTGGTGCGCTTGTTCAGTGAAAAGTTGCGATCGCAACAGCTCCATGTCCAAGAGGAACTGTCCACCATCAGTGAGCTGATCCAAGAGGATATGAGTGGGATGGGGTTGGTGAAAATCTACGCCCAGGAAGCCAACGAACGCCAAGCCTTTGGGGATTTAAATCAACGCTTGCTCCAGGCTAGCTTGAAACTTTCATTAACCCGAAATCTATTATTTCCATTACTGCGGGGGTTAGCTAGCGTCAGTCTTTTGGTGGTACTGTGGTTCGGCGTCAGTGCTATCCAAAGTGGTGTCCTGAGTGTTGGCAGTTTTATTGCCTTACTCTTGTTTGTGGAACGGTTAGCCTTCCCCACGGCTCTGCTCGGCTTTACGATTACGGCGTACCAGCGGGGTGAAGTTAGCATCGATCGCATCGAAGCGATCCTGTCGGTTGAACCCCGGATTCAGGATCAGGCCACGGCGATAGCCCTGCCCCTGCCTGACGTGAAAGGAGAGCTAACTGCCCAGAATCTCTCGTTTATCTTTCCCGACCCCACGAGCGGCAAAATCCAAGACACGCTCGCTCTCAATGCCGTGAACTTTACCATTGCGCCCCAGGAAACCGTGGCGATCGTCGGGCCAATTGGGGCGGGAAAATCCACTTTGGCCAATGCCCTGCCGCGCTTGTTGGACATTGCTCCCGGTCAGCTCTTTCTGGATGGCTATGATGTGACTCAATTGAGACTGGAGGATCTGCGGGGGGCGATCGCCCACGTGCCGCAAGACAGCTTTCTTTTCAGCAGCACCATCCAAGACAACATTCGCTATGGCGACCCCACTGCCTTGAACACAGATGTGATCGCCGCCGCCAAAATCGCCCAAATTCACGAAGAAATCCTCAATTTTCCCCGCCAGTACGAAACGATTGTCGGCGAACGTGGCATCACCCTATCCGGCGGGCAACGCCAGCGTACCGCCCTGGCCCGCGCCCTCTTGGTCGATGCCCCCATTCTCATCCTGGATGATGCGTTGTCCAGTGTGGATAATCAAACCGCCACGCGGATTTTACAGGGATTGGGCACTGGCAATCCTAACCAATCCACCGTGCGGCAACGCAAAACTGTCGTGTTCATTTCCCACCAGCTTTCAGCAGCGGCAATGGCAGACCGAATTTTTGTCATGGCCGCAGGAAAAATTGTCCAGATGGGCACCCATGCGGCCCTGGTGGAACAGCCCGGTCTCTATCAAACCCTCTGGAACCAGCAGCGCCTAGAGGAGGTGCTAGCGTAGTCTTTCAAGAGTCACCATCAGGAGCCACCATTAGGAGCCAATCCGCTGATATCCGGCTGTCGCTGGCGACACCACTGAAATGAAAATCAAGGGCACATCACCGGTGTTGCAGACGCCGTGCACGCATCTGGTCGGGGCCACGACCACATCTCCCACCGCGATCGGTGTGGTTGGGCCTGCGGCCTCTAGATAATATTCTCCCGTTCCGCTCAAGATAGTCCAGGTATCTTGGCCGTGGGGATGGATGTGTGCAGGGATTTCCTGTCCCGGTTTAATGTACCAGGCGACAACGACAGCCTCCAGCGATTCCGTAATAACGGAACGAATGGGCTCTCCCTCCGTCGGTTGGAAAAATTCAGCGCTGTTAAAGATTCGGGTTGATCGCATTTTGGTGCTTTATTGACGTTGTGTTCTATCACAACCGGAATTATCACAACTGAAAATGAGCAAACGCTGAGAACATGCTCCTGATTTCAGAAATTCTTTTGGATTTGCTGCGGGCACTGATCGCTGAATGACAATCTTGCGCCGAATAATGTAACCGCGCTGACTGACTGCACTGACCGACTGCACTGACTGACTGCGCTGGCAGAGCGCCTGCTGCACCCCAGTTCCGGCCCCTGACTGTCATCTGAGATACCACGACGAGAAGGCTTTGCCAGTCTAATAAAATATTCCTCTATGTTCCCAGGTGGGTGTATGACAACTACAACAAAGCCAGAGGCTGTAGCCAGTGCGGGCTTAGTCCAGGAAGATTATCCGCTAACTGCGGTGCCGACCCATGCCCGCAAATCACTATGGTCCCTCGCACCTTTGCTGATGGGATTTGCCTTGACCTCGACCACACTGTTTGCTGGGGGCAAAATCGGTCCAGCTTTTCAGTTTGCTCCCGACTTGATTGGGCTAATTTTGCTCGGTAATTTGATTTTAGGGGCCTACTGCTCGGCATTGGGGTTTATTGCTTACAAAAGTGGACTCTCTACCGTGCTGATGGCCCGGTTTAGCTTTGGCAATATTGGCTCTAAATGGGTGGATTTTATTCTGGGCTTTACCCAAATTGGCTGGTACGCCTACACCTCCGCCTTGGTCGCAGATGTGGTTAACAAGCTACTGGGGATTCCGCCCTCCTGGAACTGGCTCGGGATTCTGTTTTTTACCTACGCCTTTTGCTCCACCGCTTACATCGGCTACAAGGCGATGGATTGGCTCAGCCGCATTTCCGTACCCCTCATGATCGTGCTGATTCTCTGGAGTTTGTCCATTGCGACGGGCAAGGTGGGTGGCTTTGCCGGGGTGCAGGCGATCGCCCCCACGGCCACCCTCAGTGTCGGCGCAGCTCTCACCGTGATCATTGCCACCTTCATTTCGGGGGGCACCCAGGCTACCAACTGGAGCCGATTTGCCAATTCTGGCCGGACGGCTATTTTAGGAACCCTGGCAGCATTCACAGGGGTAAATGGCTTGATGATTTTTGCCGGGGCGTTCTGTGCCTTGGTTTATGGCAACCAGGACATTGTGCAGGTGATGGGGCAGCAGGGTATTCTGCTGGGGGGCATTATCTTGCTGTTGCTCAATATTTGGACGACCCAGGATAATACGATTTATGCGTTTGCGATCGCCAGTGCCCACATGTTCCGGGTCAATAAGCGGACGGTGTTTGTCCTCGGCGGAGCTACTATTGCGTTGTTGATGGCGTGGGCGGGTATTTACGAAGCCTTGGTGCCCTACCTACTGTTCCTGGGATCGGTGATTCCGCCGGTGGGAGGCATCATCATGGCTGACTTTTGGGTCAAGCACAAAGGCACATTCCCATCCCTGGATCAAAAACAGCCTGCGTTTAACTGGGCGGGGGTAATTGCCTATGTGATTGCGTCTGTCACAGCCTACATTTCGACGAATGCGCCGACGGGCATCGCCCTGTTTGACATTGCCCCACTCAATGGCGTCGTCGTGGCAGCGGTGCTTTACGCCATTTTGTCCAAGGTGTTGCGCTAAAGATGTCAGTGGGGGACGGGGGAGGCATGCTCGACGGGAGATGCCCTCCCACTTTCCTGCCATGATTCCGTCAAAGCTGACTCTTTTCAAGCTGACGTTGTTCAAGCTGACTCTATGGAAAACAGCAAGAATCCTGCCAATTAACGTTGTAGCGCCTAACGTTGTGGCGCTTGGCGCTATCCAAAATCCGATAATGGTGTAGCATCGCTAGAGCGATCCCCATAAATTTTCTGGGGATTCCTGCTCTTTTCTTTAGCATGAGGCTGTTATGCCAACAGTGTTGCCGCGGCTGTCCACCGATCTTTTGGCCTCCTACCGCCAGATTAGCCAACAGCAATTCACCATCGTCGATGTGGAAACAACGGGCTATAAGCCAGAAAACAGCCGAGTCATCGAAATCTCCATTCTCCAAGCCAGCCTCGCCGATGGGATTCAGCATCAAGAAACCCATTTGATTAACCCAGGTACCGCTATCCCGGCCAAAATCACGCAGTTGACGGGAATTTCCCAGGCCATGGTGGCAGAGGCAGAAGCCCCAGAGCCCGTGTGGCAGCGCTGTTTACCCTTGCTGAATGCGGGAATTTTCACTGCCCATAACCTCAGTTTTGACTATGGGTTTATTTGTTCAGAGTTCCGGCACTTGGGCATAACGTTCTCGCGGCCCCCGGAAGTCCGGCTCTGTACTGTCATATTGTCGCGGTTGCTGTTACCCGAACTGCCCTCTCGCAGTCTGCCAAACTTGGTCCAGCACTTTGGCTTTGACGTGGGGCGATCGCACCGGGCCGCCGCCGACACCCAAGCCTGCTGGCTATTGGCCAAACATCTCCTCACTGAAATCCAGACCACCGCCGACGCAGAATTGCTCGCCCGCTTTGCCCAGCAGTGGCTAACCCTGGGTGATGCCGCCGCTATCATGAACTGTAGCGGCAAACAAGCGCGATCGCGGCTGGCCCAAGCGGGTATCGAACCCCGCATTGTCGGACGCTACAACACCGCCATGTATCGTCGCGGCGACATAGAACGGTGTTGCCTCACGTCTTAAAATCGAATATCGTCATCCAAGCAGATATCGTCATTCAGCGTCCGGCCTCTAGACCTCCTGGTCATTACTTGACCACACCTAAAACAGCCGCCGATTTAGAGTCAGCGATCGCCGGACTCCCTAGACCCCAAGCATAGATAGCTGGATTCGTCTGCAACGCCTGCTCGTAGGACTCCCGCATGCGGGCATTCACTGCCACCGTCTTCACGTCATACAACTGCGTCGCCAGCTTGGGATAGCAGCCGATTGCCACAATCAGCGCCAAGAAACAGACGGCAATAAAAACCTCACGGGGACTGGCATCTTTAAATTCCGCGTCCTCCGGCACCACACAGTCTGTGCCGAAACATACCGCCTCTTGATTGCCCTGGGCCTTCAAATCCCGATCATTCACGTCACAGGTAGGGACCAGATCGCACATTTGATCGGCGCTGGCTCCATGAAACACCTGCCGCACCATGGATAGCAGATAGATGGGGGTCAGGATCAACCCGACCGCCGCTAGAAACACCGTTACCAACCGGAAGGCCGAACTGTCAATATCCGTCGTGGCCATCCCCACAAACACCTCCAGCTCTCCCACAAACCCACTCATTCCCGGCAGGGCCAAGGAAGCCATCGCCCCCATGGTAAACAGGGCAAACACCTTGGGCATCGCCTGCCCCAAGCCGCCCAACTGATTCATCATCATCGTGTGGGTGCGATCGTAGGTTACCCCCGCCAGGAAAAATAGCACTGCTGCAATCAGACCATGGGACAGCATTTGCAGCATGGCCCCACTTACCCCCAAATCACTGTAGGAGGCAATCCCCAGCAGCACAAACCCCATGTGGGAAATCGAGGAATAGGCCAGTCGCCGCTTCATATTGGTCTGGGCAAAGGAGTTCAGCGCCCCATAAACAATGTTGACCACACCCAAAATCGCTAACACCGGCGCAAAATAAACATGGGCATGGGGCAGTAGCTCCACGTTCAGCCGAATCAACCCATAGCCCCCCATTTTTAGCAACACCCCGGCCAAAATCATCGACACCGGGGAAGACGCTTCGCCGTGGGTATCCGCCAGCCACGTATGAAACGGAAAAATCGCCAGTTTCACCCCAAAGGCCACCAGCAGCCCCGCGTACACAAGCAGTTCCAGCCCCAGCGGAAATTGCTTGAGTCCCAGCTCGGCCATATCAAAGGTGATCGTGTCGCCATAGAATGCCATGCCTAGAGCGGCCACCAAAATAAAAATCGAAGCCAGCGCCGTATACATCAAAAATTTGGTCGCCGCGTAGCCCCGATTTTGCCCTCCCCAGATGCAGACGAGCAAGTAAACCGGAACTAGCTCCACTTCCCACATGATGAAGAACAGCATCAGATCCTGGGCGACAAATACGCCCACCTGGGCGGCATACAGCACCAACATTAGGGCGTAGAAGAGGCGCGATCGCCGATCCACCTGCCAGGCCGAAAACATGGACAGCGTGGTCACCAGTCCTGCCAGCAACACCAGAGGCGCGGACACGCCATCCACCGACAGCGCCCAGCTCAACCCCAACTGCGGCATCCAGGCCACCTTTTCCATCATTTGGAACGTTGCCAAACTGGGATCGTAATGTTGCCCAAAGGCGTAGCACATCAAACTAAAGTCAGCAAATCCGACCCCCAGCGCATACCAACGCACCACCTTGCCGCCTTTATCCGGCAGCATGGGGATAAACAACGCGGCAACGAGGGGCAGCAAGACGATCGCAGTCAGCCAAGGAAAGGGTTGCATGGTGATAAGGATAAATACCTATGGGTGAGTTAAGAATATCTTACGCAACTGCGGGGATCATCGGGCATCAATCCTTCGCGAGTGGGACATGGATTCAGGGTTATGGGTCGTTGATGCAGGCATCAACGACCCTAGGGTGGGCCTACAGCCTGCAATTCGGCCAATACGGTCTGGAGGTTGGCGGGCAATCGACGCAAAATCTTGCCCGTCTGGCGATCTACGGGCACCAGAGTCACTTCTGCCGTTACAAATAAATCATTCCCATCCGTCGAGCGAATCTCATACTCAAAATTCCAGCGGATGCCCTTTTGTTTCAGGCGCAACCACACCACAACCGCCATTCCCATCAGCACGGACCTGTGGTATTTCAACCCCATGGCCGCCACGGGCAAATCGCAACCCAGTGCCACCAAATCGGCAAAATTGATACCGCCATGGCGTAAACATTCCACCCGAGCCTCTTCTAACCACGTAATGTAAGACCCATGCCAAACAATTCCGGCATAGTCGGTGTGATGGGGTTGGGCCCGAACTGGGTATAACCACCACCCCGCCGCTGTTTTCTGAATTGGCCCTGGGATTGTGACTGTTGGTTGCAAACCGGTCAAAGAAGGTGCGTCGTTTGGCATTCTATTAAGCAGGCGCGTCATTAAAAAAAAACGGATGAGGTAAATTCCATGATTGAAAAAATTTTGTTTGCAGACTCCGGCACCGGTAATTCTGAGGCTATGCTGAAGGTCCTGCTGGAGATTCCGGGGATTCAACGGGCCACCGTGACCGTGCTCCACGTTGTGCCCCCTCAAGTATCATCCGATGCCATGACCGAAAAGTGGGAAGAAGGCGGCAAAATCCTGGCCAAGGCGATTCAATCCCTTAATTTGGATCCCAGTCGGGCCACCGCCATACTGCGCCAGGGCGATCCCAAGAATGTTGTTGTTCAAGTTGCCGAAGAAATTGACGCCGATCTGATCATTATGGGGTCACGGGGGCTGGATCGGTTAGTTTCCATTTTAGAGAACTCTGTTAGCCAGTATGTGTTCCAGCTTTCGCCGCGACCAATGCTACTGGTCAAGGATGACCTCTACGCCATTCGGCCCCTGAATAAGGTGGTGGTGGCGATGGACAAGTCCGATTCGGCGTTGGAATGCCTCAAGCTGGGAATTTTCCTGCTACGGGATATAAAAGGTGGGCAGCTTGTTCTCGTGCGCATTGATCCAAATCTCAAGGCTGATGCGATTCTGTCGGCGGCTGAAGCGGAAAAGGATGCGGTATTGGCTCCAGCGGTGGCAGAGGCTAAGCGGATGGGGATCAGCTATCGCTGCGTGGTGGAAGGTGGCAAAGCAGGTGAAAAGATTTGCCAGTTGGCTACAGAGGCGCGGGCTGATTTGCTGCTACTGGGTTCTCCGGAGCGCCGTCCCTCGATCGCCAAGGGGCTGCCTGATCTGGATCGGCTATTGGGCAGTTCGCTGTCTGACTATGTACGGGTTCATGCCGAATGCCCGGTGCTGTTGGCTCGGCGCGTGGGCTGAGCCGGGGATCAGGACAGGGGTGGGTGCACAGCATTCACCTCCCCCCTAGGGCTGACTTTGTTAAACGTTTTGGCATGTTTATTGATGACTCGACATATTTTGTAGGATTGCTTTGCGATCGCGGTCAAAGGATTGCCCATATCCGAAGAAAGAAGAAAGAAGCAGCCCAAAATCCCCAAAAATAGTCGATAACTAGTCAAATGCGTTCCGCTTTCTTCGGTGGTATCGTGATGATCATGAGTGACCTTGATTGGTGTTATCGGATTTTGGACCTGAAACCTGGTGCGTCTCTGGAAGAGGTGAACCAGGCGTATAAGGATATGGTCTTTATCTGGCATCCAGACCGGATTCCCAGTGATAATCCGCGATTGCAGCAAAAAGCTCAGGATAAGATCAAAGAGCTGAACGATGCCCGCGATCGCCTCCGCACCCGCATTAAAACGCAGCCTGCGTCCTCCCGGACAACGGCACATCATGCAGCCCAGGCCACAACTACGGCCCAAACCAAGACCACGGCCCAAGCCAAGACGACAGAAGCGAAAACCAGTTCCTCCCGCTACTACTACCAGCCCTATCCGCGTCCGAACTACAGCGAAGGCGCAGGTCGGCACGCAACGGGCAGTAACGCGAATAGTAGTAATGGTGCGGGCAATAATGGCACGGCCAGTGGCGCGACGGGCAGTAACGGTACCGGCAATAACGGCACGGGTAGCACTGGGTATAGCAGTAATGGCAACGGGCGGGCGGGCCATGCCAGCGGTTCTACGGCAACGGGTGCTACAAATGGCCACCATGTCTATACCGCCCATACCCGGAATCCCTATTCCCACACCGCCCATGCCAGTCAGCAAGCGGCAAGTCGCGCCAGTAATACCTATAACGGCAACCACGCCAGCAGCAGCACGCGCCACAGCACGACCAGCAGTGTGAATCACAGTACGAACCATAATGGCGCGAATCATAATGGCGCGAACCATAGCGCTGCCAATGCCAAGGCTGCGAGTCACAGCTATGGCTATCGCGCTCCTCAGTCCACGCCCTATCCGCCCTCTGCCAGTCAAAATCGCCGTCAAGACCCTGATCTCAGTGGCGTAGACTACAGCGGGCGCAACCTCAGCGAAAAAGACTTCTCGGGCCGTAATCTCAGTAGCGCCAATTTGAGCAATGCTGACCTCAGCGACGCCTTTTTGCATCGGGTTAACTTTAGCGGGGCTAATCTCTACCGCATTAATTTGTTTCGCGCCAATTTGCTAGAGGCTGATTTAACCCAAGCCGATCTTCGAGAGGCCAACTTAATTGGTGCAGACCTCAGCGGTGCCGATTTGCGGGGAGCAAATCTGCGGGGGGCAAAAATTGGGGCGGGCGATCGCGTCATGGTCAAGTTGACCGGAGCTAATCTGGCCGGAGCCACCATGCCCGATGGGCGTATCCATGAATGACTAGATAGACTTCGGCGATCCTGTGCACCCCTTCTTGCTCACAAGCTGAGCGAAGTCGAAGGGGCGACAGATCGCAGGCTGAACGGAGTCGAACGGACGACAAATCGCAAGGTTAACCAAGTCGAAGGGAGGACAAATCGAAGGCTGAGCGGAGTCGAAGCCTGCTTATCGCAGGTTACTCAGCGGTCACAGTATTTTTGGGAAATTGCGGGAGCATGTCACCCTTTTGGGTAGAAAAATCAACCCCTCGAAATGCGTTCTACCATGGCCACGGGTTTACTGGCTTTTGAATTTCTCTGGAAAAAGATGACATGCTCCCGAAATTGCAGCCAATTCCCATCAGAAAATCTTTTTCATTTCTCTATAGATTGATTTAGTTACAGAGTGCCTTGAACGGGGAATCTTAAGCATGAGTTGTTTCAACCTGCCATCCTCATGCCTGACCTTTCTGCGCCTGTGCAACGCCTGAATGCTCTGCAACAAGCCGCCTATCAACTATCCTCCTGTACGGACCAGATTTTTCAACAAATTGAGCAACACCAGACTTTGACCCGGATCATCGACAAAATTCGGTCATCCCTGGACTTGGATATCATCTTCAAAACTACGGCAACGGAGATTCGTCAGTTGCTCAATGCCGATCGCGTTGGGGTGTTTCGCTTTACTCCCGGCAGTGGGTGGGATGAGGGCGAGTTTGTCTCAGAGGATGTGGATGCCGAATTTCCGTCAGCCATGGCAGCCAAAGTCTATGACCACTGTTTCGGGTCTCAATTTGCGGTCTACTACACCCAGGGACGGGTCCAGGCCGTCGCCGATATCTACGAGGCGGGCCTAAGTGATTGTCACGTCCAGATTCTCGAACAATTCCAGGTGCGGGCGAATCTAATTGTGCCCGTGCTCAAGGGAGACGAACTGTGGGGGCTTCTGTGCATCCATCAGTGCAGCGCGCCGCGCCGCTGGCAACTGGCAGAAATTGAATTTGTCCGCAAAATTGCCGATTATTTTGCCGTAGCCTTGCAACAGGCCGAGCATTTAGAACAGATTAAGCATCAAGCCACATTGCTGGCACAAGTCAGTGCCCAAGAAAAATCGCTGATCCGGCAAAAAGCCTTGGTCAAAATTACTAGTCGGATTCGGCAATCGCTTGACTTTGCGGTGATTTGTCAGACTGCCACCGAGGAAGTGCTCCAGTTGCTAGAGGCTGATCGGGTGACCATTTACCGCTTTAATGCTGACTGGAGTGGTGATTTTCTGTTTGAGTCGGTGTCTGTAGACTGGCAGCCATTAGTGGGAGTGTGCCCAACCATTGAGGACACGCACTTAATGGAGACTCAGGGGGGACGCTACGCCGCCAATGAAACCTTTGCCATTGCCGATATTTACACGGCGGGGCATTCCGACTGCCATGTGGCGTTGCTGGAAGAATTCCAGGCCAAAGCCTATGCGATCGCCCCCATTTTTCAGGGCGATCGCCTCTGGGGATTGCTGACAGCCTTCCAAAATTCTGGTCCCCGCCACTGGCACGCCGATGAAATTGAATTGCTAGCGCAGATTGGCGAACAATTGGGCATTGTGATTCAGCAAACCCAGGAACAAGAACGCGCGATTAGTCGCCAGAAGGCCCTGGTCAAAATTGTCAATAAAATCCGCCAGTCCCTTGATTTTGCGGTGATTTGCCAAACGGTGACGGAGGAAGTGCGGCAGTTGCTCAGTGCGGATCGGGTGACGGTCTACCGCTTTAATACCGATTGGAGTGGGGACTTTTTGTTTGAATCGGTGGCTGCGGAGTGGAAGCCCTTGGTCGGTGTTTCCCCCTCAATTGAAGATACCCACTTAATGGAGACTCAGGGAGGACGCTACGCAGCCAATGAAACCTTTGCCATTGCCGATATTTACACGGCGGGGCATTCCGACTGCCATGTGGCGTTGCTGGAAGACTTCCAAGCCAGAGCCTATGCGATCGCCCCAATTTTTCAGGGCGATCGCCTCTGGGGATTGCTGACGACCTTCCAAAATTCTGGCCCGCGCCAATGGCAAACCGATGAAATTGAATTGCTGGCCCAGATTGGCGAACAACTTGGCATTGCCCTACAGCAAGCGGAAGCCGTGCGCCAGATTCAAGCGCAGTCGGTCGAATTGCAGGGAATGCTGGAAGAATTGAAACAGTCTCAAGCCCAATTGATTCAGCAAGAAAAAATGGCAGCCCTGGGACAGTTAATTGCAGGCGTGGCCCATGAAATCAATAATCCTTTGGGAGCGATTAAGGCATCGGCGAGCAATACCCATAAGGCCCTCCAGGAAGCGATCGCCGATTTCCCATATTTGCATCAACGGTTGAATGCTACTGAGCAAGAGAGCTTTTTTAAGCTGATCGATCGGGCAATCGATAGCCCTTCCCTGGTGGATGCGTTAGAAGGCCGTGCCTTGAAACGCAAAGTGACCGCCTATTTGCAAGCGCAGGGGATTGAAGAAGCCCGAGACATTGCCGATACCTTGATGGACATGGGCATTCGAGAGGACTTGGACTTTTTGTTGCCGCTCTTAAAGGGTGAACACCATGAATGGGCGGTGCAGTTTGCCTACAACTTAACCTGTTCCTTTCTCAACAACCAAACGATTCTGCGTGCGGTCGATCGTTCGGCCAAAATTGTGTTTGCGCTCAAAAGCTATGCGCGGGTTGAGCAAAGTGAACAAAAACAGTTAACCCAATTAACTGACGGCCTAGAGACAACCCTGGAGATTTATCACAATCACCTCAAACGCGACATTCACGTTGTCCGAGACTATGCCGCTCTGCCCCAAGTGTGGGTGTATCCCGACGAACTGATTCAGGTCTGGACCAACCTGATCCATAACGCCATTCAGGCCATGGAATCCGGCGGTACCTTGACCCTTTCCACCCGGCAGCAGGACGAGGGGATTGCGATCAGCATTACGGATACGGGTTCGGGTATTCCTCCTGAAGTCCAGCAAAAAATCTTTGATGCCTTTTTCACCACGAAACCGCCGGGTAAAGGCAGTGGGTTAGGACTTCACATTTGCCAAAAAATTATTGATAAGCACCAAGGGCACATCCACGTCGAGAGTCAGCCTGGGCAAACTCAATTCCGGGTGTGGCTGCCTCACGAAGCGACTTAACAATCTGCCGTGCTCAGAGCACAGAGTCGCAATAGGATAGCCCGCAGAAAACCGCTCCTTTCGACTCCGTTCCCTGAGCGGAGTCGAAGGGAGCGGAGTCGAAGGGAACGGAGTCGAAGGGAGCAACCCCCGTCAGTACAATCTCCATGGAAATCACCCTAGCCCTGTAGCCGATGCATCAAGGCCACCCACTCCTGCGATCGCGCATCGTCAATCGTCTCAAAGCCCACCGCCGTCAACGCTGCCAGCACATCCGCTTCATAGTCCACGGTAAACCCCGCCGTTAGCAACAGGCCCCGAGGCTGAAGTGCCCGCTGAAAATCCGCCGCCAGGGCAATATGCACCCGCGCCAAGATGTTTGCTGCAATCAGATTAAACGTCGCTTGAGGCTCCAGGCGCGGCACCCCCCCCCCATTTCTCCCCCCATCCAATGCCCCAAGGCGCTGCCCTCTCCCAGGCTAGCCTGCATCACCGTCACCTGGTCAGCCACGCCATTGCGCTGCACCGCCTCCTGACTGGCTTGCACCGCCACCGCGTCATTATCAATCGCCACCACCTCTGCCCCCAGCTTTGCCATGGCCACACTCAAAATTCCCGATCCACAGCCCAAATCCAAGCCAGACATCGGGGGCTTCACATGGCGCTCCAACACCTGCACACTGAGCTGGGTAGCCGGATGCAAACCGCTGCCAAAAGCTAAGCTGGGCGGAATATACAGAGGAATTTCGCCCGTCGCCTGATCGGCGACAGGCGGAGTTGCCCACACCACAAACCGCTGCCCGATCGCCTGTTTGAGCGGATGCCCTTGCGCCGTTGGCCGCTCTGCCTCCAGGAGACTCTCACCATCAGACACTATCCGGAGCGGCGTCGCAATGCCCGTCCGCACCAGGGGCGCGATCGCCTGTTCAATCGCCGCACAGAGGCTAACTTGATCGGCAGGCAGCATCAGGGAGAGCGTAAAGGCCCAGTGCTCCGGGGCGATCCCCGCCGCCTCGGCTTCCTCACCCGGATCTCCCCGATAGGCAGTCATCTGCATCACACCGCTATAAGCCGTGCCCGCCAGCAGCGTCCGCACCCAATCCACTCCCTCTCCAGTGGTATCTAAACTTAATTCAATCCACGGCATCATCTTTCCTAGTCCTCTCGCGATCGCGTCCCCGGCAAGGCTCCCATCATAAGGGCTTCCGATCACACTTGAAGCCATACGCATTGAAAGCGCATTGAAAACAGTGCACCGATCCAGTTGTCATCCTAAAGATTCCACTTCCGGAATCCGAACGAACGCTTCTGTAGGGGTGCAACCTCGACTTGATTTAACGTTTGAATCGTGGTGTTGCTCAGTGATGAAAACCAAAGGTGCAGTCATGGGCGTTCAATTACTGAGCATTGAAGGGTCGCAAGTAACGATAGAAGTAAGGATAGAACTGAGTTGTTCGATGCTGACGAGTGAAGAAAAATATCCAGCAAAACCTGAACAAGGTCGGTTGTATTGCCACAGCAGCGGCGCTCAAATATTTGGATACCGACGGCTCAGCGATAGCGATAGCGATAGCCGGAGAAGTGATGCGCACTAAAGGTGAACAGCCGAAAGCGTATCAAACTCCGTATGGGGAAGTTGTGGTTGAACGCCATGTCTATCAACGCTCAGGTAGTGGCAAGACCTATTGTCCGTTGGAGAGAGCGGGTAGAATCATCATCACGTCAACGCCTCTGTATGCTGCTATGCGACACCGGATGGCGAGAGGCCAAACGCTATCCGATTGGCTCGGGTGTGACTGAAGCGGCTTGTAAAACGGTCATTAAACAACGCTTGTGCTGTTCTGGCATGCGATGAAAAGAAGCGGGTGCCGCTGTCGTGCTGAGTTTAAGAACGTTAGTCTTAACGCCGACGCTATGAAATCAATTCTGGAATGTAACTACTCAGGCTGAGGGTACAAGGTCGGTGTCTTTCCGGAGAACAGGTCAATCAGCGCCTGAAAAACAGGACGCTTTTGTTTACGCCAGGTTGAAATAGCACTGCGAATGCGGCAGAACATTTTGGCCCCGTCCTTTGAGCGGAAGCCACCGGATATTTTTTGCTTCAACTTAACCATGCGCAAGTCACGCTCAGCTAAATTGTTGTCAAAAGGAACCGCAAAATCGTGGAGAAAGCCAAGAACAGGCGCCTGTTGATCTCGCAAGCGCTCTAGAAGATTGCGCATGGGGGATTGCTTCGGTCGTCCTCTCGATTTCGGCGCATCCGGCGGGCGCTCGACGCGTGGATTGGCCGCCAGTCCCTGAGCTAAAATGGACTCATAGCGGGTTGTTAACGCGGTCAGTTGGTCAGCATCTAAAGCCCCGTGTCCTTGCGCCTGAGCGCTCTGCACGAGAGTCAGACTGGTGACCAACAGCAAAATCATCTGATAGGCCCACCCCTGTTGATAGCGCTCGAACAGAAACTGCAACTCCCGTAAATGGTGGGCATTACAGAGGAAATGCGCGCAAGCATAGCTGAGATAGCTTTTCCAACCATCATGCACGGCTTTGCCCTGAAACGCGGGCCAGATCCCGATTTCATCAAGCGCCGTTTGACCCCGTTTGGCATGGACAAAGTAGTAGGTTAGTCCCGACGTACAGGCCACATGCAACCAATTCAACTGGCCCTGCACCCGCATCCCCGTTTCATCCCCGTGTAAAACCTCTGCTTGAATCAGGGCCGCGTGAATCGCTTCATCCAGCGGCGCGAGGTTCTCAAAACACTGCCTCCGAGTAGTGAACAGCGTGCCTTCAGACAAGGGCACACCCATGAGTTCAGCGATGACCTCACAACTGCGTTGGGCAGGCAATAGCTGTCCCTCCATGAGATACATCATGGCTGCTTTCAGACGGGGACCATATTGCACAACCGTGGTCACCTCGGCCGGAAATTCACCCTGGTTGAATGTCCCACAATGGGGACAGGTTTTCTCTTGCGCTTGATGTTCCACCACGACCAATTCAATCGGCGGCAGGTCAAACACTTGGCGCGACAGCACTGATGCTACTGGCACCGACGCCAGTGATTGGCCACAACCTTGGCATTGATGCACCGGATGAATTTCGATGTGATCCGCTACCTCTCGCCATTCCAACGTGCTACCCGGATGATCCGCTTGCCCACCACTCGGCTTGTCACTTTTTGTGCGCAAACTTCGCGTCCGCTTGCCAAACCCATCGCCTGAAGGAGGCTTACTGCTGTTACGACTCGTCTTGCTCAAGCGATTTTCCAGATCTGTGATCCGCGTTTCAAGTTTCTCAACTTTGCCTAACACCTCTGTAAACCACACATACAGAGCATCCTCTCCTTGCTCATACAGCGCATGGAACTCTTCTCGACTGATCTGGGTAGGGCGCTTGGCTTGGCTCACAACAAAACTCGATTTGCAACGATTGCCTTGAACTTACTAGTTCTGACTCAGTTTCAGAACATTCCTTTGCATTTCTTAAGCCTGAGTAGTTACCCTGGATTGAATATGGTCTCAAGCAAGCTAAAGATGCTTTAGGTTGGGCAGACTTTCGCATGACAAGCTATGAGCAGATTGAAAAGTGGTGGGAGTTGGTCATGAGTGCGTTTTTGATGGTCAGTTTGTTTGCCGACCAGTTCAACGATTCGTGTCCACTTGCCCATCAACAGTTTGCACGACATCCCTGGTGGGACAACCAAAGCGGTTGGAAGAACGTACTCAACAACCTGCGCTTAATCATCCAACCGTTAATTTGTTTCAACTGGCTCAAACGGTGGTTAGAGGTCTTTCCGCTCGCCTCATTGCAAACCGGGTTTGAACAATTGACACGCAAAATGGATGCGTTCATCTGCCCATTGGTGCATGAGTTAAATCTGCAACTCATCTTTTCATCTGCTTAGAGTGACCAAAGAGGGATATTCTTGGCTCATATTTTTCAAAAAAAAACATTCCCCTGCTGCATGAGGATTTCGATTTCCTTACAAATGACGACGATTTAGAGAAGCTTATCTATTTATTGTCAGAGTTTGGGAAGTATGCTCGATATCACAATCTCGACGTAGTTACTTCAGCAGCAAAACCTAGCATTAATGTTAAACAATTGTGGGAGGAATATGAGAGTAACCTTATTACCTCAAACCCTGAAATTTTAGAGAAATTGGGAAACTTGGAAGCCACAGAAGAAGTGATAAGTTATACAAAACGACAAATTCTGATTAAACTAGAAAAGTTCACTCGGGCTATTTGTCGACAATTCACAATTGGTCAACCAGGGAAAAAAGCCTTGCAATATTCCCCCACTTTATACAAATTTATACTTCTTAAAGATGAAGACTTAGGTAACCAGAATTATCGGTTAGAAACAACTAGATATCAAAAAAGAACAGAAGGTTCATCAGCGAACACTAGTTAACGAGCTTCAGCGAACATATAATCCTCGTTATCGTTATGCAATTGTTAGAAAAGAGAATTTTGATGGAGACTGGCCCTTCTACCATGATGAGGTAACTATCGAGTGTCGTGAAAGATATTGGTGTGTGGTGACTATTGAGAATAAGGATTATGCCTTAAATGGATCTGCCGCAGGACGATATAAACTTGAAAGTGCACATGATGCTGGTATGGCAATTTTAGGAAAGTCTTGTGGGGAGCATCTCACCTTTGCAATGAGCATAAATGCTTAGTGATAATTTCATCGAAATACGACAAAATTGAGTCACTGATTTGAGGCTTTGCCGCCATGACGCCTGAAGAATTACAAAAAATAGAATACCATGCCAACCAAATTGCCCAAATTCTCTATTCTGATACGGATCCGAAAGTGATTCAGACCTTGGGGGATATTGAAACTACCGTTCGTCAGCAAATCCTGCAGCATGTCAGCCCTCCTATCGGTGTTTTTTTGTCAAAAATGCCACCGAAATCGAAACGGGAAGAAAGCGAAACATCAAAACAACAATCGGGAATCTTGAAATCACGGAACGTCAAGCCCAACACCTCAATGTAAAACCCTATACTCAAATCAGTGAGCACTTAGAAAACTGCTGTCTACTCGTGAGTGCAAATAGCTCTTATGCACGTTCACAAGAAGATTTAGCAATTCTAATGGGAATAGATATTTCTCATAGTACTCATCATAGATTAGTGAATCGTCAGGAATTTAAGGGAATCATTTCTGAAACCACTATTGAATCAATGAGTTTAGATGGCGGAAAAGCTAGAATCCGCACCCCCAAGGGTGAAGTGTCTATTTACAAAGATTACAAAGCCGTGGTTTTAGAAGGTCAAGGGATCGGGGGATATTTCCAAAAAAATGAGGCGTTGATTGATTGGGTCAATAGCCAACCCTTAGCCACCACGGTTTCCTGTTTAGGCGATGGGCATGATGGGATTTGGAATGTATTTCGTGCGGTGGCGGTTCCAGAACAGCGGCGTGAAATTCTGGATTGGTACCATTTGGTCGAGAATTTGCACAAAGTGGGTGGCTCGAACAATCGCTTAAATCAGGTGGAAGCCTTGTTATGGACTGGCAAAGTCGAGGCGGCGATGGCGCTGTTCTCCGATTGCACTCTTGATACCGTGCCCAATTTCATCACCTATCTGACCAAGCATCGGCATCGGATTCCGAATTATGACTATTTACAGTCAGAAGGATTCACCATTGGCTCGGGTGGCGTGGAATCTGGAATTAAACAAATTAGTCGCCGGGTGAAAATTTCAGGAGCACAATGGGAGGCGAAGAATGTCGATCAAGTCGTAAAACATCGGTGTGCCTACCTAAATGGTCAATTTTCAACGCATTTTCAGCTTTCCAGGGCGATATGATCACAAGTATTTCTACTCATCGCAAAGGTGAGATGCTCCCTACAGAAATGCCTATTTCGCCAAGATTGTCTGCACAAGTCAGTGCAAATAAGAGAGCTTATAAAATTCTCTTATTTGTGCTTTATTAGCGTTCCACATCCCCTTTTCGTCGGCTTGCTTGGTGTTTTTTTAGTACGGCAGCTGAGCCGTGCCCAAGAGTGAGCGGCAAATTTCAGTTTGTAACCCTCAAACCTCGCAAAGAGTCCTAACATGATGGAGTTATATCAAGAAGTCGCATTACCTTGCGACTTACCAGAGTGTGGACTGAGAGCTGGAGATGTCGCAATATTGGTTGATTTTGTTCCCTATCCGAGCGATGGCGAAGGGGGCTGTGTGCTGGAAGTCTTTAATGCGATCGGTGAATCTTTTGAAGTGATTGCTGTCCCAATCTCTGTAGTAGAAGTTCTGCGCCCGGATGAAATTTTAACAGTCCGCCCCCTAGCAAAAGCGAGTTAATGTTCAAAAGTATAATAGCTGTGGTGGTCTAACAAATCGTTGCAACGGCGGAATTAAGGATGGTTGGTAGAGATGCCAAAACTTATCGCCGCTGCTGAACTCAATCGTTATGCCGCTCAGTTTACCGTTGAGGCAATAAAATGCAAGCTGTCTCTTTAAGCAAATCTTCAATATCTATTGGTCACCTTTTCACTAAATAAGATGACAGCATAGCCATAATTTCTTGTTCAAGTTCTCCATTGTTCAACAGTTCCGGACGATCAAGCATCGCCCCATGACTGAGCGCTTTAATCGTCCGCCCAACTATGAAAACAGTTAAATCTAGATTTTTAGGTTGAAGTTGATTGCATCGATGCGCCATAAACGATCGCAGCATTTTTTCCATCCTTTCATCATCTAGCTGTCGCATCTCCTCACTGCGGGGAATCTGTTCATGTAGAACGCGATGGAGCTTAGGATTCACGGCATGAGCCGCCAACGCCGCTTTGACAATCTGCTGAAGCACATCAATGATAGAGCTATCTTCTAGCCCTGCTAAATGCTGCTGAGCTATCTGCGCCATTTCATTGGCATAATGTTCCGTCAAAGCAAAAATCAGAGATTCCTTATTCGGAAAATATTGATACAGTGAGCCGATACTTACGCCTGCCAGTTCGGCTACTCGATTTGTGGTGAGATGGTCGTATCCTTTTTCGGTCAAAATGTGAGTCGTTGCCGTGAGAATGGCTTCAACGGTCGCTTGAGAACGTTCCTGTTTTGGTAGTTTACGCGGTGTGGCTGGGGGCTTATGTGGCATGAGTAAGTATCAAAAAAATGCGAGTTGTCAGGCGATCGCGATCGCTCGTAAAGTATGAGTAATCATTCACATTATACGCAGTGAGTCTCACCGCTTGCAGCGCCACAGGAGTACTATTCATGCGTATTGCGATTATTGCGCTGGGATCTCGCGGCGATGTTCAACCCTATATTGCTTTAGGCAAGGGCTTGAAAACAGCGGGGCATTACGTCCGATTGATAAGCCATGAAAACTTTGAACAACTGGTTAGTTCTCATGACCTAGAATTCTGGTCAGCTAAGGGTGACGTGCAAGAAATCATGGAAAGTCCAGAAATGCGCGATCTATTGGAAAAAGGGAATTTTCTTGCTATTACAGCGTATACGGCAAAAGCATCCAAACAAGCGGCGATTGACTGGGCGCACGATGGGTTAGCCGCTTGTCAGGGCATGGAATTGCTGCTTGCAGGCGTGGGTGGGCTGTTTCTAGGTCTTGCCCTTGCCGAAAAATTAAAGCTGCCCTTGCTTCAGGCATATGTCTTTCCCTTTACGCCAACATCAGTTTTTCCCGCTCCCCTTTTCCCTCAGTTTGTATCCAAACTCGGCGGATATGTGAATCGGTTGTCTCATCATTTATTCCGACAGATCATGTGGCAGGGGTCTCGCACGGGCGATGGGATAGCACGACAGCAAGTTCTGGGCTTGCCCGCCGCCCCATTTTGGGGACTCTACAATTCACCCCCGCTCCAGCGCTATTCAATTCTCTATGGTTTCAGTCCGTCCATAATCCCTAAACCATCAGATTGGCGTAATACCCATGTCACTGGCTATTGGTTCTTGGATGAGGCACCTAATTGGACTCCACCAGCAGCCTTGGTGGAGTTTCTGCAAAGTGGCTCGCCGCCTGTGTATGTTGGGTTTGGAAGTATGAGGAGTCAAAATCCAGAAGAAACGGCAGATCTAGTCTTAAAAGCGATCTCTCTCACGGGGCAACGCGCCATATTGCAATCGGGTTGGGGTGGTCTGAATAAGAACCATTTACCAGATACAGTTTTTATGGTGGATTCAATCTCCCATTCATGGCTCTTCCCACGTGTCGCGGCTGTCGTCCATCATGGTGGTGCTGGGACAACAGCCGCTGGACTCAGAGCGGGAGTTCCGACCATCGTAATTCCGTTCTTTGGCGATCAGCCCTTTTGGGGACAGCGCGTTGCAGAATTAGGGGTTGGACCAAAACTGATTCCTCGCAAAAAACTAACGGCTGAAAGACTTGCAGAAGCGATTCACATCGCGATGACCAATCGATCGATGCGTCAGTGTGCAGCCAAGCTAGGGGCGAAAATTCGAGCCGAAGATGGTATTGCCAGTGCGGTTGCCATCGTAAAGGAAATCGAAAAGCGTGGGGTTAACTACTGACAATTTGGATTCTGTTATTAATCCCAAAATAACTATGTCATTAGAAATCATTCTCATTGGTCCCATCGGTGCTGGCAAATCTAGTGTCGCTGAGCTTTTAAGCAGTCGGCTGAGTCTTCCACAACAATCAATGGATGAACGACGCTGGGACTACTACAAGGAAATTGGATATGACGAAGATCTGGCAAAGCACAAAAGAGAAACCAAAGGATTCCGGGAAGTTTATCAATATTGGAAGCCTTTTGAAGCATATGCTGTGGAAAGACTGCTATCGGAGCATCACAATTGTGTCATTGATTTTGGTGCGAGTCACTCTGTTTATGAAGATGTTGCTTTATTTCAGAGGGTTGAGTCAGTGTTAGCCCCATATCCCAATATTGTTCTTCTACTTCCATCTCCTGATTTAGATGAGTCGATACGGATACTGAATGAGCGGAATGATTATATATCCGATAGCAGTTCCAATATCAATGAATATTTTGTCAGGCATCCTTCAAATCATAAGCTTGCAAAATTTACGACTTACACGAAGGCAAAGGCAATAGAAGAAACTTGCAATGAAATTTTGAGTCTGACAGGCACGGCGTAACAACGCCCATGCACACCGACCGCCGAGAGTCGATTGGTTATGATGTAAAGGTTACTAGCGGCGGGTAATGGGCAACGTTATGCTGTCGGCATTGTATGCTTTTCTGTAATTCTAAGGCGCTAGATCATCCTTGCTAAAAGTAATCATCATTGGGGGTGGAATTGGGGGATTGACCCTGGCGCGTGCCTGTTTAGATGTAGGCATTGCGGTCGAGCTCTATGAAAAGCGCCCGCTGAATGCAATGCTGTCAGGACCGGGTGGCATTTTCATTCAGCGAAACGCCCTGCGGGTCTATAAGCTCCTGTGGGGAGGAAAAATATACGATCGCCTCTCCCAGCAAGGCGGAACCATTCTGAAAGGCGGCTTCTTCAGTAAAAGCGGCGAACCGCTCTACATCAATTCCCCGCAATTTGTTCAAGAAGATAACCTGGGGATTTGTTTACTGCGAGCAGAGTTGCAGCAAATTCTCTACACAGCGCTGCCAGAAGGTACGGTCCGCCCTGGATATGCCTTCGAGGGCTTTGAAGAGCAGGGAGACAGTCTACGCGTTGTCTTTCGGGACGGCAGCAGCACAGAAGGAGACATCCTTGTTGGTGCCGATGGGCTGTATTCTACCGTGCGGGCTCGTCTGAGTGGCAAAGACCGATTGGAGCCTCCCATCTATAGCGGCACGTGCTGTTGGCGAGGCTATTTTGATGGGACTGGGTTACCCCTAGATGACCAATACAGTTGGGCAGAATTTTGGGGGCAGGGCGATCGCTTTGGTTATTTTGATGTCGGCTCCGGGCGCTGCTCCTTTTATGCCTTTGCCAACGTGGCTGCGGGGGGAAACGATGACAGTGCGGGCGGGGCGTTAAATGCGTTGAAATCTCGGTTTTCTGGCTATGCCAGTCCAGTGCCCGCCATTCTCGAAGTGCTGGCTGACCAGCCGATCTACCGAGATGACATCTATGATCGCATCCCCCTGGGACGGGAATGGGGCCATGGACGGGTCACACTCATTGGCGATGCCGCACATCCGGTGCAACCCAGCATTGGTCAGGGGGGATGCATGGCGATTGAAGACGCTTTTGAAGTGGCGAAGCGGCTGTCTACGCAGGGACAGGAAGATGCCGTTCCAGTGTTGTTGCGCCAGTTTGAAGCGAGCCGCAGCGATCGCATCGCCCGTGTGTTCACCACTGCCCGCCAGGTCGGTCAGTTAGGGCAGGCGGAGGGCGCGATCGCCTGTTTTCTCCGCAACTGGATCTATAAACTTACCCCCACCCGACTGGCTGATCAACAGTTCAAATGGCTATTTGATTACGTTCCACGCTGGGATTAGGTGAGCACTGGGATGCAGTGAGCTAGGCTACCGACCAGATAGCGCGGGTATAGAGCGGGTCGGCTAGTCCGCAAGATGGCTGGCCACCGTTTACCAATCGTCGTCGTCATCGATTTCGGTCGTCGGTGGGCTGGGATGGCTGGCGGGTGGTATTGGACTCCACAGGGGCGATCGCTCCGCGGCCCGTGGCAATGCGTTGGGCGGTACGCCATAGGGCGGCGGCACCAATTCCAACTGCGGGGCTGCCTTTTTCGCAGACTTTTTCGTTGCTTGATAGGGCTGATTATGCCGTCGCCGGGAAACGTTTTCTTCGCTCGTATCTTCAGCGATCACTTCGTAGAGCATGGCCAACTTATCGGGATCGTTTCCGCGCCGCAGCACGCGCCCCAAACGCTGAATATGTTCGCGGGTGGATCCCGTGCCCGAAAGCACGATCGCCACCTTGGCATCGGGGACATCCACGCCTTCATTCAGCACCCGCGAAGCCACCAAAGCGCGGTACTGCCCCTGCTTAAACTGGGTAAGAATGTCATGGCGTTCCTTGACGGCGGTTTGGTGGGTGATGGCGGGAATCAGGAGTTCCTGGGAAATGCGATAGACCGTGGCATTGTCATCGGTGAAGATCAGGGTGCGATCGGGGTGGTGCTTGGCCAGGAGGTCAGCCAACACCCGCAATTTGCCAGCGGTGCCAAAGGCAATGGCCCGAGCTTCTCGATGGGCCAGCATGGCACGGCGTCCGGCTTTGGATTGGGCGCTGGCTTGGACAAAGCGCTGCCAGCCCTGCACCGATCCCAGAAAGATCTTGGCGCTCTGGAGAAATTCATTGCGCTGGGCGATCAGCTGATCGTAGCGATCGCGCTCCTGGGGCGACAGCCGCACCTTAATTTGCACCGCCTCATGGTTGGCCAAGGCACCGCCCGCTAGATCCTCGGCCCGCTTGCGATAGACCTCCGGGCCGATCAGCGTGGCCAGATCGGCGTGCTTGCCGTCGGTGCGTTCGGGGGTGGCGGTGAGGCCTAGGCGATAGGGCGCGATCGCATACTCCGCAATCACCCGATTAAAGTCACTGGGCAAATGATGGCACTCGTCAAACACCAGGAGGGCGTACTGATTGCCCAGGGTTTCGGCATGGATGGCGGCACTGTCGTAGGTGGCTACCAAAATAGCGGTGCGATCGCGGGAACCGCCCCCCAACAGGCCAATCTCCGCATCGGGAAACGCCGCCACTAAATGGGCATACCACTGGTGCATCAAATCCAGGGTGGGCACCATGATCAGGGTGCTGTGCTGGGTGGCTTGCATAGCCAGTTGAGCCAGATAGGTTTTGCCCGCAGCGGTCGGCAAAATCACGACGCCGCGTTGCTGAGACTGTTTCCAGGCATCCAGGGCCTCCTGCTGGTGGGGATAGGGCACCATTTCCACACTGGGCACCAGGGCCACTTCTCGAAAGGCTTTGGCTTTATCGGTGATTTCGGTGCTCGATTCGCGACAGGAGCGCAGGACTTCAAGGTAGCGCAGGGCGGGAATGCGGAAGCGTTCGACTCGATCATCCCAGGCGGCGTAGTCCATCCAGGCTTTGCCTCGGGGCGGTGGATGCAGAATCAAGGTGCCGCGATCGTAGGTCAACGTGGGAGTGCGAGCCATTACCCTGGTCCGGTAGGTCAATCTGTTTCCGAGTATGCCGTACTTTGTCGGCGATTTCGTTGCTATTTCTGTGCAACTTGGACGAGGAAAGAATGGGGACGGGTATGTTAAGGTATATAAATAATTATCTTTATGAAATCTATTCGGGTTTTGCCTAGAGGTTCTCGGCTTTTTTGCTCCGCCTGCTTTTGCGCCCTGCTCCGTTCACTCAACGTTGTCCTTAAATACGCCTTTAATCGCTGGTTTTGTCTGACCTGTACCCTAGAGTGATCCCGTTAGCATGGTTTCCCCGATTGCCGAAGGCAGCTCCCTGTCCTCCTTCCCGGAGGCTTTTCCCTCTGAACTTTTCGTCCTCCGCCAACGTACCCAGTGGTTGGGTTTAGCGATCGCACTGCTGATTCTCACGGTCTGGTTAGCCAGCACTGTGGTGCTGTTACGGTGCAATATTTCCCAGTGGCACCCGTTGGGACGATATCTCGCGACGGCATGGCAAACATTTTTGTACACGGGCCTGTTTATTACGGCCCATGATGCGATTCATGGGGTGGTAGTGCCGCAGCATGCGCGGATTAATCGGGTGATTGGGGCGATCGCCCTGTTCGCCTATGCCATGTTTCCCTATGCCCAAATTGCCCAGCGGCACTGGCTGCACCACCAGCACCCCGCGAGTTCACGGGATCCGGATTTTCACAATGGCACCCATCGGCACTGGCTGTTGTGGTACCTGTACTTTATGTTCCGTTACTGGAGTTGGCTGCGGTTTATTGCCTTAGCGACGACCTATAACCTGATGTTTCGCTTGCTCCAGATTCCGGAAGCCAATTTGGTGGCCTTTTGGGTGCTGCCGCCGTTACTCAGCTCGTTGCAGTTGTTTTATTTCGGTACCTATTTGCCCCACCGCCAACCCGTGGGGGGCTATACCCATCCGTCGCGGGCGGAAACGATTCGGCGCTCTTGGTTCTGGTCGTTTGTGACCTGTTATCACTTTGGTTATCACCGCGAACACCATGACTATCCCTTGGTGCCCTGGTGGTTGTTGCCGACGGTGGGGCGCTTGGGCTGAATCGTTCCACTACAATCTAAGGAACTCCTTGGCTGATTTGGAATGAATGCTGATTGCGATCGCCTGACTCGTTGGTCTGCTGCGCTCTGTGCCTTGGCGACTTTCCCGACCCTGTGGATCTTTGGTCTGATTGTGGCGCTGTTTGGGGTGACGATTTTTCAATCTATGGATTTTAACGAATTCTATGGATTGACGGGGGTGACGCTGAATATTGGTGGGGCCTGGGTGATCATGGTGGCTTTAGCCGGAATCAATTACTGGATCGGCATGTGGCTGGCGCATCAGTATTGGCGGGCGGTGCGACGGCAGCACCCTTTGGTGCAGTGGTATGCGGATGCTGCCCAGAAATTTCAGCGGAGTCTGTGGCGGTATACGCTGATTTCGATGCTGTTGTGGACGCTGCTGCTGATGACGATGTGCGGAATTGGTCCGACCCAGATTGATGAGGTCTATGGGGTGGCGATCGCAGCGTTTCTTTGGCTAGCGGCGCTCGGCGTTTTCAATGGGGTGGTTACGGTGTTTGCGGCGGTGCGGGCGCTGAGGGGACAGGTTTATCACTATCCTGGGGCGACGGCGGTTTTGCAGTGAGAGGATGTTTTAAAAGTCCTGCTGTTGGTAGCAAAAGTCTGGATCCCCCTAAATCCCCCTTAAAAAGGGGGACTTTCAATCCGGTTCCCCCTTTTTTAAGGGGGGCTAGGGGGGATCTCCGGGATCGTTGAGTGCCTAACATCACATTTGAAACCTTTAAAACGTCCCCTGAGGACAGGCGGGGCTAAAAGGCGGCTTCATCGGTGAGGGTTTCAATCAGCAAGTCCACCTGCTGCTGACGCTGGCTCAAAAATTCTTCGCACTGCTGGAGATAGTCCACGGCCTGGGCGAATTGGTCAAAGACGGCTGCGAGCTCTAGCTCGCCGGACTCAATCCGGGCGACGATCGCTTCCACCTGCTGGACTGTCGTTTCATAGTTCCAGCCGTCGGCCACGGGCGGCAGCATCGGCTCGACATCCGGCGACAGGGCTTTCTGCGATCGCGCCTGAGATTTGGATTGGGATTTTGCCTGAGACTGGGAAGATTGACTCACCGAAGGTTCCACTGCGAATCGCCTAACAGGTTTCACTTGATTTACTGTACCAGTGTAGCCCTCTTGAGGGGTAGCTTTTGGCCCAGCCGCAGGGCTTCCTTCCTCGCGTTGATGCTGGGTTCACAGGGGCGATCGCCCGTGCTGAAGATCGGCGCAAAACTCCACGCTGGGCAGGCGGCGGGGTCAGCCCTGCGATCGCTCTCTGGACTGGGCAGGGGACTGATCTGCAGGGCGGCTGTTTTCCCTGGCCATCCCTTGGACTAGGCGTTAAACGTTAAGGCGTGACCTCGAACCTGCTGATTAAATTGGCCGCGATCGTAGACCACCTGCCCCCCTACAATCGTCACCACTGGCCAGCCCGTCAAATTCCAGCCCTCAAAGGGACTCCAGCCACACTTGGTCTGCAATTCTTCCCGCAGGACCGGATGGTACGTGTCTAAATCCACTAGGACGAGGTCGGCATCGTAACCAGGGGCGATCGCGCCCTTGCCGACAATTCCATAGGCTTTTGCCACCGCCGTGGACATCCACTGGGAAACTTGCGCGACGCTACAGCGCCCCTGCATCGCCTGGGTCAGCATCAGCGGCAGCGAGGTTTCCACTCCTGGCATGCCCGAAGGCACCTTAGCGGGCTCTAGAAAAACGGTTGCCGAAGTCGCCTCTTCATCGGCAGGCTTGGCGGACTGCGCCTGCCCCTTTTCGGCCAGGGTATGGGGCGCATGATCGGTGGCAATGAAGTCGATCACGCCATCTTGCAGGGCTTGCCACAGCACTGCGTTGTCGTGGGTGCTGCGAATCGGCGGGTTCATTTGAATCAGGGATCCCAGCTTTTTGTAGTCGCCCGTATTCAGCAGCAGATGCTGAGGTGTGACTTCTGCGGTGACCCAAGCAGGCTTGTCCTGACGCAGCAGTTCGGCTTCTTCGGCGGTGGACAGGTGCAGAATATGCAGCCGTCGCTGATATTTTTTCGACAGTTTGAGTGCCAGTTGGGTGGCATTGAGTGCGGCTTGATTGTCTTGAATCACGGAATGGATGGCTGGATCGGTGTTGCCAGCAAATTCCTGTCGCCGTTGGGCGATCCGCGCTTGGTCTTCGGCATGGACGGCGATCAGGCGGGTGCCGGTGGCAAAAATGCGATCGAGGGCGGCTTCTTGATCCACCAGCAGATCACCATGCATCGACCCCATGAAAATCTTGATGCCGGGGGTGGGCGTTGCGGTTTGCAGATCTGGTAAGTTGGCAGCGGTAGCGCCGATAAAAAAGCCGAAGTTGACAAACGACTTCTGGGCGGCGCGGGCCAGTTTATCGTTGAGGGCCGCCTGGTTGATGGTCAGCGGCTTGGTGTTGGGCATTTCTAAGAAGGATGTGACGCCGCCACGGGCACAGGCGCGGGAGGCGGTGGTGAGGTCTTCTTTGTGCTCTAATCCCGGTTCCCGAAAGTGGACTTGGGGGTCAATGACGCCGGGGAGTAGGGTGAGCTGGTTGGCCTCGATGACGGTATCGGCTGCGCGCTCTAGGTTGGGACCAATGTCTTGAATCACGCCGCCTTCAACCCACACATCGGCGGATTCAAAGTGGCCATTGGGGAGTAAGACCCTAGCGTTGCGGATGAGTAATGTGGCGGCGGGGGATGAGGACATGGTGAACCAGGAGAGAGACTGCTTCCATCATAGGAAATTTCGGTTGCGTACCATTCTAATCAGCGCGATTATGCCGATAACGGACTGATCTCGTCGTTCCGCAACGGCCAGTCTCAGGGTATCTGTATCTAAGCTCTCTGGTTCGAGTGGCGGACCATAACGGGTAATCAAGCTTTTCCAGTAATGACCTGCATTGAGATCCATGGGTGAACTCCTAAAGCAGTGAGTCAGTGGGAATGAGAAAACAGAATTCTTTACCAGTTACCACCAGCACCACCGCCATCGCTACCGCCACCGCCAAAGTCAGAACTGCTGCTGCTCGACGTATCAGGATAGTAATTGGGTTCGTAGGTGCTGCTGGATGAGGAACTTGCATCAGAGGAAGTGCGCGATCGCCCACTTGTTTCAGAACCAGAAGATGGCGATGGACGATAAATCCGGGCGATTTGCAGATGAGTACTTTCCCGATTGATGGCCGCATTACAGGTTGGGCAGTGCCAGCCACAAATTTTGACATCCTTAGCGGCTGGAGAGGTTCGTTGTTTCGATGTGAGCAGGGGTTCTAGCTGTTCGGGCTGTAAAAGGTTGAGAGCGGTGCGGTGGCGATCGCAACAAAACGCTTGATGTTGTATACGGTAGCGTAAACTATCCCGTTCAAACGCTTGCAACAGCTTCCCGCTGAGCAAAATGCTGCATCCTGCCGTCAGCCCAGCCGCCTGTATTGGCCGCTGAATCCACCCCCCAAAGTCTCGGAGCGGAAACCAACCCAGGCTACTAGCAAACCCCACTAGGACAAACAGTAACACCACCGAGGCGAGGAAGGATGACACCACGTCTCCCCAGTCAGGCTGAATCACCTCCTGCAGCACAGGCAGGAAACGTCGCTTATTGATCAGCCAATCCATGATGAACTTCAAGAGACCGCCAAAAATCAGCAAGGCGGCTAGGATCGGAATCAGCAAGCTGAGCCCAAAAATTTGGCCCCCCCAGTAGCGGGTGGCGGTTAAGATCATAAAGGTGAGGCTATAGAGAATAACGGCGATCGTAATTAGAGTTGGTGCCAAAAATAGCCCCGTAAATTTACGCTCTGGATGCTCACCCACCCAGGTTTGAACATCTTCTTGACGAAGAACATCCCGTCGCGTTTGCTGTTCTCCCATCTGAAGTGGTGTAAGTTGGCGCGATCGCCAGGTCAAAAGCCCACATATTCCCAGCAAGCCCACAATTCCTCCGCCCAGCAATTCCCAAATTACCGGGGGGATGACAAACTGCCGGAGGCGATCGGCATTGTTCCGAATTTCGTCTGCGAGTTGCTGGGTTACCTGGATAATTCCACCTGCATAGTCCTCCTGGCGAAAACGGGGGACTATCACCGTTTCAATCAGCGTGGCAACTTGGGCATCTGGCAGAATGTTGGCGGTTCCTCGTCCGGTTTCAATTTCAACTCGGCGATCGTCGCGGGAGACCAGGATCAGCAGTCCATTGTCTTGAGTGGCTTTGCCAATGCCCCAGGTATTAAATAGTTCTGTGGCAAAGGCTTTGGGCGAAGCTGCTGGATCGGTCGTTGGCACTGTGACGACAGTTAACTCAGCTTGCGTATCGGCTTCCAGATCGGTCGCAATTTGATTAATCTGGACTTCAGCCTCAGGTGAGAGCAATGCTGCCATGTCAGTCACCCAGCCTCCTGAGGTCTGACGGGGGTTGGGAACGTCTTGAACAGTAATTGCCGTAGCAATGGGAGCCCAACTGAACCACAGCAATATCATTAAGCAGATGCCTATAACCAAACGAACAGATGGTTTGAATAGACCTGGTAACTGCATGGGGAAGTATAAAAATGAATATGGTGATTGGCTATGCTCGTAGTCTAACCTCTCTGACATACGTCACTGGCATTTGTCTCACTGGCATTGGTCTCAAGAAAGCGTCACTTGAGGCAGCAATCATTCTTGTAAAGTAATTCAGCACTCCCATCAGGGCTGATATGGTAAATCTCCAGACAAAACTCACCTATACTCAGAGGTAGGAATGAGACACGGTTCTCCTGTCTGCCCTGCTCGCTGGTTTTGAGTAGCACACCTGGTTGACTGACAAAAGTCTGCAAGTCAATTCCTGATTACCTTAAACTCGAGTCGTTCCAAACGCTGTTCCCGTTGCCATCGCGAGGCAAAAGCCGGGTCCGGATCCTGGTCAGACTGGAGCGCGACCTGCGTAAATACCTTCCACCCGCGCACCGTGACACCCTTCATCCAATTCCAACCGATTTTGAGATAGCTACTGCCGCGCTGCCAATGGGGATCCACCTGTCGGCGCAACCCTGCCGCCACGACCGCCGTCCCTTGCAGCGTCAGAAACAACGTCGCCACCGCCACCACAAAACACAACCGCGACAAGGCGATGGCATCGCGCAGCATCGAGCGCTCCAATTCAAAGCCATTCGATTTGTCGTCCAAAAAGTTTTCCTCGATATCAAACCGTTTGCCATATTCGGCAAAGGTTTGCAGTGTCGTCGGTTCGCTGCTGAGAATGAACCAATTTTCAGGGGTGCCTGCGACTTTCGCCAAGGCCAAATGGACATCGCTGAGGGTCTTGGTTGTGTAGATGCGCACTTGCTGAAACAGCCGTGCTTCCCCAGCACTGAGATGATAGTCCTTGATTTGTCGCCAGCCCAGACCCGCTTGCCAAAACCAGAAATTTCCCTTCACCCGAATCCGATAGTGCCAGCCCAACTCCTGACGCACGTAGCGCATCAAATCCACATCCACAAAGCCCCGGTCGGCGAGCAATACCACTTTGACGCCCACAGGGAGTACCCCTGCCACCCGCTTGAGCATGTCACGATAGACTGCCAGTTTGACACTACAACTCTTGTGCCGAATCACCCGCCAGCCTACCGGCACCGCCCGTCCCCGGTAAACCACCGACACCCGAATGAGGCAGAACACATCCCACAGACTGCTGGTATCGAGGCTGAGGTACAGGCATGCCTCTTGCCAATCGCTCAATGCCGCTCGAATCAAGGGACCATACAACCGTGCCACGTTCAGCCGACTGTTGTGCAGCCATCGTCCGAACCGGCGCTGGGTGCTTTGGGCATACTGCGCTTTCGTCTCCACACGACTAATCCAATGGGTCACATTCACCCGGCCTTCTTCCAAAAGACCAATCAGCATCCACACCAAGACCGCGATGTGGCGCACATCCTGCCAGGTGGATTGACTCACAAACTCCCACAATGGATGATAAAGGCGAGAGGCGTAGACGATTTTCATAATGGTCAATCTGATGTTTTTTGAACTAACAACAGATTAACGCCTCTTTCCTTGGTCTTCACACCTCAACACCCCTCTAGGCAAGATTTCCAGTCCTATTCCAAAAAGTTTTGTCAGTCAACCAGGTAGTTCACACAGTCTCTCAATCCTTCCAACCACATGAATGGGGGTTGGTCATCAATCAGTATTCTTCCAGCAACCACCAATCCAGAAAGTGGCTTGATCCCGCCTCCCACATCATCGACATAGGCAAAGAGAGGTTCTGGCTCTAGGAAAGCTGATAAATCAATCTTGAAGCCGACTCCCCCAGAGATGCTGACAACTTGGACTGGGTTGTCCATTTCACATCACCTTCGCTTATTTAGCTCTTTACTGTCCAACAACCCCAATCACCCACCGCAGATGAACTTGAACTCCAATCGACAACCTCTCGGCGGTCGGTGTGCATTGAGATTGTTGGGAGCATCTCACCTTTGCGATGAGTAGAAATACTTGTGATCATATCGCCCTGGAAAGCTGAAAATGCGTTGAAAATTGACCATTTAGGTAGGCACACCGATGTTTTACGACTTGATCGACATTCTTCGCCTCCCATTGTGCTCCTGAAATTTTCACCCGGCGACTAATTTGTTTAATTCCAGATTCCACGCCACCCGAGCCAATGGTGAATCCTTCTGACTGTAAATAGTCATAATTCGGAATCCGATGCCGATGCTTGGTCAGATAGGTGATGAAATTGGGCACGGTATCAAGAGTGCAATCGGAGAACAGCGCCATCGCCGCCTCGACTTTGCCAGTCCATAACAAGGCTTCCACCTGATTTAAGCGATTGTTCGAGCCACCCACTTTGTGCAAATTCTCGACCAAATGGTACCAATCCAGAATTTCACGCCGCTGTTCTGGAACCGCCACCGCACGAAATACATTCCAAATCCCATCATGCCCATCGCCTAAACAGGAAACCGTGGTGGCTAAGGGTTGGCTATTGACCCAATCAATCAACGCCTCATTTTTTTGGAAATATCCCCCAATCCCTTGACCTTCTAAAACCACGGCTTTGTAATCTTTGTAAATAGACACTTCACCCTTGGGGGTGCGGATTCTAGCTTTTCCGCCATCTAAACTCATTGATTCAATAGTGGTTTCAGAAATGATTCCCTTAAATTCCTGACGATGCACTAATCTATGATGAGTACTATGAGAAATATCTATTCCCATTAGAATTGCTAAATCTTCTTGTGAACGTGCATAAGAGCTATTTGCACTCACGAGTAGACAGCAGTTTTCTAAGTGCTCACTGATTTGAGTATAGGGTTTTACATTGAGGTGTTGGGCTTGACGTTCCGTGATTTCAAGATTCCCGATTGTTGTTTTGATGTTTCGCTTTCTTCCCGTTTCGATTTCGGTGGCATTTTTGACAAAAAAACACCGATAGGAGGGCTGACATGCTGCAGGATTTGCTGACGAACGGTAGTTTCAATATCCCCCAAGGTCTGAATCACTTTCGGATCCGTATCAGAATAGAGAATTTGGGCAATTTGGTTGGCATGGTATTCTATTTTTTGTAATTCTTCAGGCGTCATGGCGGCAAAGCCTCAAATCAGTGACTCAATTTTGTCGTATTTCGATGAAATTATCACTAAGCATTTATGCTCATTGCAAAGGTGAGATGCTCCCTTTCTGTATCCTATTCTTGCCATTTCCAGGGCTTCTTCATAAGTCCACTGAGGCATGGGATCAAGGTCGGCAATATTCTGGAATGCTTTCAGGATGGACGAGTCACCCGTCAAGTCAGCCACAACCTGAGCGATCGCCTTACAGCATCGGTTAGGAGAAATAACAACCTGCTTTTCACTGAAGCGAACGACGACCCACCCTTTGCGCAGGAAGAAATTATTGCGGCGATTATCTGCACCGAGGAAATGAATAGGTTTCCCAGAACTATAGATATAAGGCTCGTCAATTTCAATGTTGATGTGTAACCCAGTTGCCTGGTCAATGTAGCTGACGTCAGGATAGTAGAAACGCTCAGTCCCGAACGCTAACGTCAATTCTGTATAGACTTTGCCTGGGAAATAGCCGTTGAGCTTCATCTTTAAGAATTCCTCTGAAGCGCCGGCTTGAGATTTACCCTTGCCATCATAAGTGCTGGTTTGCCGCAGAACTTTCAGGCATGAAGCCTGACGAAATTCAGCAACTTTTTCTGGGGTATGACATTCTGCTTTCAACCGCTCCCATTTCGGTTGATCAGCCTGTGCGGACATCCCGATACTGCCGTTTCTGTTCTGAAGCCTTTTCATACTGCTGCTGCTCTTGGGCAAATCGGGATGTGTCTTGTTCATGCGCCCTACAGCGTTCAGGGAATGAACGAATCTGACTGACGATTTCCCAAGCGATCGCCCCAGGAATGGCAAGAACCGCCCAACTTATTACCCCGCTTATAGCGGCTATCAGTCCAGCGAGGTACACTAAGAGCAAGGAAATCTACCCATAACTTGTCGCGATGAAAGCCTATTCTCTTGATTTACGCCAGAAAATCGTGGATGCCTACGCAACCGGTGATATTTCACAGCGAAAGCTCGCTAAGAACTTTGGTGTCGCCTTAAGCTTTGTCCAAACTCTCCTGAAACGTCAGCGTGAATTAGGCACTATTGCTCCCAAAGTGCGGACTGAGCAGACACCCACAAAACTCAATGATGAACAACTGGAAATCCTGAGGCAACTGGTTGAAGCTCAGCCCGATGCAACTTTAGCCGAACTACGGGATCATCTTTATGAGAAAACCTCGATCTTCCTTGGTGTTGCCACGGTGGATCGGATGGTCCGTCTGAAGCTCAATCTCCGCTTCAAAAAAAAGTCTCTATCCCACAAAGAAAGGGACTGACCCCGTCCAACTCGCCCGCTTTGAGTACTGGCATCTGTTGCGCGGTATCCCTGCCGAGAATCTGATTTTTTTGGATGAATCGGGAGTTAATCTATCCTTGATTCGTAAATGTGCACGGGCATTACCTGGAAAACGTGCCTATGGTGAAAAGCCGAATCGTAAAGGGAAAAATGTCTCTGTGATTGGGGCGATTAGCTTAAAGGGATTGCTAGCCCAGTGGAGTGCCTTGGGCTCGATCAATACCTTGACCTTTGATGCCTTCATTGCCCAAAAGTTAGTGCCACAACTGTGGCCAGGGGCCGTGGTGATCATGGATAATTGCTCAATTCATAAAAGTGCCGAACTCGAAGCCTTGATCGCTGCCGCAGGGGCACATCTGATTTATCTACCTCCCTACTCCCCCGATTTCTCACCCATTGAAAACTTTTGGTCTAAGATTAAAAGCATCCTCCGTCGCATCGGTGCCAGAACTTATCCTGATTTACTTAAAGCATTAGAGGAGGCTTTTGCAGAAGTGACGATTGAGAATTTATTGGGTTGGTTTACTCACTGCTGCTACTGTACCTCAGAAGCCCAATAACCGCTATACCAAGCAAAACAAGGCTACCCTGAGGGTAACTACTCAGCGTTAAAATATTCAGCTAATTTTCAGATTGTATAGATTCTTTGTCTATATTGAGTTTCAAAGTTAATTGCCGCTGCGAGGTTTGCCTCTTGTGCTCCGCTCCCCGTTTGTCCATGAGTGCTGAAGAAATATACGCAGTGTATGCGCAGGGTGCCGAGGCTACGACGGTGCTGGTGCAAGCCCTAGTCGAGCGGATCAATCGCGTAGAAGAGCGTCTAGAAACGTTAGAGAATCAAAAGAGCAAAAATAGCCGCAATAGCAGTAAACCGCCATCCGGGGATGGGTTTGGGAAACGCACGGAGAGCTTACGGCAGCGGAGTGAGCGGTCATCCGGTGGGCAACGGTCGCATCCGGGGAGCACGCTGTCATGGCGAGAGGATGTGAGCGAAGTGGTGGAGCATCGGGTGCATCAGTGCCATGGCTGTGGAGAGAGCTTGAGTCACGCGCCGATAATGGGAAGCGTGGTGCATCAAGTGCATGACCTCCCGGAGATCCAACTGGAGGTGACGGAGCACCGGTCGGAAGTGAAAAGTTGTCCGGGGTGCGGTCTAGAAAATCAGGCGGCTTTTCCGGTGGAAGCGAGCCATCGGGTGCAGTATGGCTCGCGGTTGAAAGGCTGGATGGTGTATCTGATGGAGGCGCAAGTGGTTCCCGCCGCTCGGACCTGTGAAATGCTGAGCGAAATGGTCGGCGTCGAGCTTTCGGAAGGCACCTTGTTCAATACACGGGCGCAGTGTTTTGACGCATTAGCCCCGGTAGAAACTGCAATTGAGACCCAACTACAAACGTCCACCCTGGCTCATTTTGATGAAACGGGATTGCGGGTGAATGGCAAATTGTGGTGGTTACATGTGGTCTGCACCCGTGCCTTAACCTATTACTCGGTGCAACTCAAGCGGGGACAAGTGGCCATGGAGGCGATGAACATTTTGCCGAACTTTACGGGCAAAGCAGTTCATGACGGGTGGAAAAGCTATCAAGTCTATGACCAGTGTGAACACTGCTTGTGCAATGCCCATCATCTGCGGGAATTGAAATTCATCTGGGAGCGCCACTACCAACTCTGGGCCTACTCGATGAGTCTATTCCTGAGCAGCGCCAAAGCCATCGTCGATCATGCCCGAGCCTCTGGGCTCTCGGCCCTTGACCCGGTGCAACTCCAACCGTTGGCAGCGCGCTATCAAACCATCCTGGACCAAGGCTTTGCCGCCAATCCAACAACGCCGGATTCAGAACCGGGTACCCCAAAGAAACGGGGTAGACCCAAACAGTCGGTGGCCAAGAATCTGCTCGACCGACTCAAAACCCAACACAGGTCAGTTTTGGGCTTTGTCTATGACTTTGAGGTGCCCTTTGATAACAATCAAGCGGAGCGCGATATTCGCATGATGAAGTTGAAGCAGAAAATCTCGGGTTCGTTTCGCTCTCAGGCTGGGGCTCAGATGTTCTGTCGCATTCGCGGTTATCTCTCTACTCTCAGGAAACAAGGCATTGATGTGTTGGATGCCTTGACGAGTCTTTTTATGGGCGATCTTATCGTCCCCGACTTCTCCGCTGAGTAGTTACCCCTGAGGATTATTACTCCCACAGCATCCCATTCGACTCGTCGAGGGGGTTTACTAACGGGTGTAGGCGGTTTAGGTTCTAGGGGGGGCTGAGATTTGGTTAACTCAGGCAAGGGAGGGAATTGAGTCTGGATGCGGGCGATCTCAGGTGGGAATAGAATAATCGGGAAAGTGCTCATAGGTTGCCGCACCTTAAAAAATTTTTGGTTAGAGCAAATGGACAATCAGTAGAAGCGATCGTTCATTTGCTCTAGTACGGTTAGAGTTCCCAGAGTGCTTCTAGTTACTGCAATACTGCGAAGGGAAAGGGCGATCTCCATCCCCCCGTAGCTCAACATCCTCAACGTCAACCGGCGATTCGTAAATTAGGATTGTCGGTGCTGGCCAGCGATCGCATTCTCAAAGTCGCGCGCACCATTGCCGACTTGGCGGACGATGCGGATTTGCAAACCCAGCATGTGGCGGAAGCCATTCAATATGCCAAACGGCTATGATATCCGTACCGTCCAAGGACTCCTCGGCCCCAAAGATGTCAAAAACACGATAATCCATATCCATGCGCTTAATCGGGGCGGTTTGGGGGTTCGCAGTCCCTTGGATGCCTAAATCCAGGCGCAGGCTCTGGGCGCAACTTGAATACGAGTTCTCGAATATTGAATACGAGTTCTCGAAATTGAATACGAGTTCTCGAATATTGAATACGAGTTCTCGAATATTGAATATGAGTTCTCAAATATTGAATATGAGTTCTCAAATATTGAATATGAGTTCTCAAATATTGAATATGAGTTCTCAAATATTGAATACGAGTTCTCGAAAGTTGAATACGAGTTCCCAAACCTGATCTCAAGCCATCGGTGGATGGCAACCCCGCAGAAATGCCTGTCCACCCCAAATTTGCTCAAAATAGGGCTTGCAAAGTGCGGCGCGATTCGGTATTCTCTTGCGTTAAGGTGAGTGCGCCTAGGTTTAATCGCGCTCACCCAGACGCCCAAAGACCTCGGTCTTAAAACGCGATCGCCCGGTGGTTCCAACACCAAGCGATCGCTAACCCCCACGCTGACGTACCAGCATGGCGGCTTGTTCTATTTTACAAGCCACCCTGTTTTGCAACGCATTCGGGGTGGCTGCGGTTTTTGGGTCTTCTTCCCCACAACATCTCAGGAGACCCAACCATGAATATGACCCCACCGAGCCGCGACCCAGCGGCTCACAGTTCCGACTGGATCAACATCACCCTCAGCGGCCAAGCCCCCGCCGTCGAAGCCATGATCCACCTGCTCCATCGCCTCAACGTCATCGCCGCCAGCGAATGGAGTCCCATCGTGCCCCTCCGCAACTCCCCCATTGTGATTCGCGTCGCCTCGCGAGGCATGCGAATCGGCTCCCCCCGACCCTAGGGCATCACCATAGCGCCATTGCCCAAGCATCCGGATGCTCAAAGAGTTAGGCCAGGGGCAGAACCCATCCCGTAGGGTTGGTTCATTGTCTAGAGAGGAAATTTAAATGGGTACTGCCGACCCGGTGATCCCCCCTCCCCCCCCTTAAAAAGGGGGGAACCGGATTCAAAGTCCCCCTTTTTAAGGGGGATCCAGCCTCGGCAACCCAACCATAGATGCGAATCGCTGACTCTCTATCCCAACTCAGTCTTTGGAATAGGGGATCCAGCCTCGGCAACCCAACCATAGATGCGAATCTAGTTTTCTCTTCGGAACATGAAACAACCCTGAGGGGCAGAACCCATCCCGGCCTTCGCCCCACCTACTCCACCCGGAAATTGATCGGCAAGCGCACATAAATCCCCCGTGGGTCGTTCATCCCTTGCATCGCCGCCAAATCGCGCTGCATTTTCTTCACCTCGCGAGTCAAGGGATCAGACGGCGCGGCAATTCTTCCTCCCCCGCCCTGGGCACCATCACCCTGCAACTGCTGCAAAATGCGCTCCTCCAAACTCCGCCCTCGGGGATATTCCTGGACGTGAAACTTCGCCCCTAACTTGGCCCGCTTCGCCGCATCCTGAATCGCCGCTTCCAATCCGCCCAACTCATCCACCAACCCCAGCGCCTTCGCCTTGCTACCCGACCAAACCCGGCCCTGGGCAATCTCACCCACCTTGGGCTTAGGCAACTTGCGGGACTCCGCCACCTTCGTCAGAAATTGTTCATAGATCAGATCGACGGATTTTTGGATTAGCGCCAGTTCCTGGGGCGACTTTGGGCCGCGTGGTGGTATTTAAATCAGCGTAGCGCCCCGTTTTCACCCCATCCCAGGTGATGCCGTTTTGGTTGGCAATTTGTTGAAAATTAGGCCGAATGCCAAACACGCCAATCGAGCCAGTGATGGTATTCGGTTCCGCAAAGATGCGATCGCCATAGGTGGCAATCCAATAGCCCCCCGACGCGGCCACCGGCCCCATCGACACCACCACCGGCTTCACCTTGCGGGTTAGCAGCACCTCCCGCTGAATCACATCCGACCCCGTCACACTGCCCCCCGGACTGTTAATCCGCAGCACCACGGCCTTCACCTTGTCGTTTTCCCGCAGCTTGCGCAGGGCCTCAGCAAAGCGATCGCCCCCCACTTGGCCCGCATCGCCCCGCCCTGCCACGATTTCTCCTTCGGCATAGATCACCGCGACATGATCCTCGGATTCATAGTCCGTTGAGTCTTCCGTAATGTTGGCGTAGGATTTCAGACTAATTTGGCGGAACGCCTGCTCATCTTCCTCCTTACTGGCCAAGCCCTTTAACTCCGCCGTAATTTCGTCCGTATAGGCGACTTTATCAACCAGCTTCGCCGCCAGGGCATCACTGGGTTCCAAAATCCCTTGGCAATCGGCGATCGCCTGCAATTGGGGCACTTCCAGGCGGCGATCCTTTCCTGCTGTCGTCAAAAACTCGCCCCACAAATCCCCCAGCAGCACTTGCAACTGTTGGCGATTTTCCGGACTCATTTTTGTCAACAGCAGCGGTTCCACCGCAGACTTATACTTGCCCACCCGCGTCACCTGAATGCCCACCCCAAACTTTTGCAGGGCCCCCGCATAAAACGTCGGCTCTGAACTTAAGCCATTCAGTTCAAAGGAGCCAATGGGATTAATGGCAACGGTATTGGCCACAGACCCCAGATAATATTCCTTCTCTCGCCAGTCCACCCCGTAGGCAATGATTTTTTTGCCCGAATCGCGGAACCGCTGGAGCGCCTGCCGCACTTCCTTCAGCGTCGCAAATCCAGTGCTGTTGGCGTTGTCCATATTGCCCGTCAGATACAGCCCGGTAATCTTAGAATCCTTGGCCGCCTCATCCAGGGCGCGCAGCACTGTGCGCAGGGTAATCGTCCGATTGTCTGCCCCAGAGGAGGCCGACTGTAATGCCTGTCCCAGGGTGGTTTCCGGTGGGGCATCGGTAATTTCCGTGGACAGATCAAACACCAAAATCGATCCATTCTTGACCTGGGGACCGGCATCTTTGCCCGCCGAAGCGAGGATCAACCAGATAATGCCGCCCAGTCCCACGCCCAGAAAGAGCAACAAACCGACCAGCGTCGCCGCAGTGTATTTGAAAAAGTCGCGCATGGGAATTCCTAGGAACGGGGTGAGTTGGTCAGTTGGGCATCGTCAGTTGGGCGAGTTCTCCTCCTATCCTAATCACTGAGTTTGCAATCGGGCGTCTAAGGTTTTGATGAGGCGATCGCGGCTTTCCTCTAAGTGGGCTCGCGTGTAGGTATCCATCTCGCCACTGCGCTGCCGCAGGGCTCTTTCCAAGGGATCCCGCAACTGCCGCAGGGAATACGCGGCAATGCTGCGGGCATCTTCTGGTGCATCGGTTTGCCGCAGGACCAGACTGGACAGGGCAGCGAGATGCTGGCGCTGGAGGCCCCGTCGCAGACTGGAGAGGTGCAGCGGTGCCTCGCGGTTGACGATCGTTTTGGCGGCGGCGGTGGCATCGGGGGGCAAAATTTCCTGCCAAATGCTCGTTTGTAGGGTGTTGAACAGTTCTGGAATGGTGAGGGCTTGGTCAGGGCTGGCTTTGAGTTCGGCATCGCGCAGGCGGGCAAGGCGATCGTAGCTGAGCAGTTCGTCCAGAATAAAGGATTGCATCCCCAGGATGCGATCGTAAATCGGATAGTCCAGGGGGGCGATCGCCGGGTCTGCGCCCCAGTGGCTCCAGCGGGAGGGAGCCAGCTTGTTCAAAAATGCCGGGGAAAAGCGGAACTTGCGCTCATCAAACACATAGGTTTGGATAATGTTCAGGGCTTGGCGCTGTTGGGCCAGGGAGATTGGCTCAAAGGGCGATCGCCCCGTGGCATCGCCTCCCCGATAGCGATTAAAGGACTGCCCGCCCACGTAGGTGGTCAGCATTTGAGCGTAGTTGAAGTAGTAGTTAAAAATCCCACTAAACACGGTGCGAACATCGTTAAAACTTTCTCCCTCCAGGGGGTAGCGGCTATCGACTTTTTTCCACATTTGCAGCGCATTTTCAAACTGCCAAGGCGCATAGGTGAGCAGATTGCCACTCAGATCAAAGGCGTGGGACTGGGGATCCAGATCGGCGAAGATGTCTTCGTCGGTGGCATAGCCGAGATCGGGTTCCGGGGCGCGGCGGGCGATCGCCTCCAGGAGTTTGCGTTCTGCGGTGGGGTCGTTGGCCGGGTCGCTGGGGGTATAGCCATAGGCGATCGCCCAGACATCATAGGGACCCACCCGCTGGGTAAAGTAGTCGCCCTGGGGGGTCCCCTGGGGCGCAAGGTTCACTGGGACATAGTCCATCACAGAACCGACCAAGCCTTTTTGGTGGGTAATGGTGCGATCGTTCAATTCCTCCGGTTGCAGCATGGCGCTGGCCCGGAAGTTATGCCGCAGGCCCAGGGTGTGGCCAACCTCGTGAGCCACCACCGTACGCAGAAATTCCTGCACGTAGGCATTCATTTCCGAGCCATTGGGCAAGGCGTTGTGCAGCATTGTCAGCGCCGAGGCCCCCAGGGCAAACTGCTGGGCCGCTTCCATGCCGTAGCACAGATCATAGTTGCTCATTTGTTGCAGGGCTAAGGGATGGGCGGATCGCTGCTTGGCCAGTAAGCCCTTTAACTCCTGGGCCATTGGCCCGTAGGTGCAAAGGTTGGCGTTGCCCGTGGCCTTCGCCAGGGAGGGCAGCCAGCGCAGTTGATTTTGCTGCACTAGATTTTGATATTGCTGTTTCAGGTAGCGGGCAAAACTGCTGTCAATCAAAATATCTGCATCGAGAATTTCCCCGGTCAAAGGGTTTACCCGCGAGGGACCCAGGCCCAAAAAGCCGTTGTCGTAGGATGTCAGCCAGCGAATCGTGTTGTAGCGCACGTCGGCGGGATCCCAGGGGGCGTTGTTGGACATTTGGCGCGCCTCGATCGCATTCTTAAACCCTGCGGCCTCAAAGGCTTGGTTCCACATCAAAATGCCATCCCGTACGGCATCCCGGTAGATCAAGGGCACCGTATTTTCGATCCAGAAGACAATGGGCTCTTTGGGTGGGGATAGGGGGGCGGTGGGATCCTGCTTTTCCAGATGCCAACGGTTAATCAAGCGCACAAAGGGCGATCGCGGCGTATCTTGGGAAAAGTCTTGGTAAGCCGACAGAAAATAGCCAATTCGATCATCGGCTTTGCGGGGGCGATAGGCTTTGTGAGCGGGTAATTGGGAGAAGCTGTAGCGCACCCGCAGGTTAAAGCTGCGGCTATCGGGCAGGGTTTCCACGAACGCGGGAAAGCCTCCCTCCTCTGTCCCGCCGGAGAAGCCGTAAATCGATTCCAATTCAATGTTGAGCGGAAACGCCTTGACCATGCCGAAGCTGGATTTGTCGGCATCCAGGCTGTAGCGTGCTCCCAGGGTGAGCGCCAACATGGGGGTTAAGCCGGGAAAGTCCTTGAGCAGTAGGGGGCCAAGATCGATTAACAGACTTTTGCGGGTGGGATGGGTGCTGAGAATGGGCAGCGGATTGCAGGGTCGAGTCGCTGAAGGCACGGCGCACAGCGGCAGTTTGAGGATCGCCGGGACGGGTGCGAAAATACAGGTTGGGTACGACAAATTGCACCCGATTGTTGACTTGCCGAAAGTTGAACAGCAGGTCCAGCAGGGGCAGGCCGCTGTAGAGCCACCCTTCGCCCACGCCTGATTCCAACGTGACGGTGCTGAGGTAGTTGACATTAAGTTGGTCGGGGCGAATTTCCAGATACAGCTTGCCTGTGGGGCGATCGCGATAGAGCGTAAACAACCCCTCTAGGCGTTCCCAGCCCTTGACCAGGTGCTCAAATTCCTTGGCGTCTGGGGCTGTTGGCGGGTCTTCACTGTCTGCACCAGCGATTGGGCTGGCACCGGCATGGCGAGACAAGGCCGCCTCCGCCCAGGCTTTGACAACCTGTTGCAGGGTGGTGATGGCAGGGGGGGCGGCGTTCGCTCGCAGGGCTGTCCAACCCAGCGGGGCGATCGCTAAAATGAGTCCCAGCAAAAAGGCAATCAGAATCGGGGGGCGTTTCATGGGGTGTGAATCCACACTCTAGGTGTGAGCTACGATAACACGCATGACACAGCGTAACGATCAGGATTCATTCTGGAAGTGAGAGTTCTCACCGGGTGCGGCCCTTGACCCGCGCCATGCCGATCAACCTGTCAAACTTCAGCACAAACGGGGCAAGCCCGTATTCTGACTACGGCCTCTTGAACGACGGCCTCTTGAACGACGGCTCCCCTCACAAGTTCCTCAACTTCTTCTCCTATAACAAGAGAGTTAGCGCTGGCCGTCCTGGAATCGCGCCCATACCCCAGTCCAGGTGTCACCAGCCCCGCTTCTAGGAGCTTGCTGTTTATGCTGAACACTGTACTGGATCAAAATCGCGCTGGCGTGGCTCGGGAAACAGCACTGGTTTTAGCCTTTAGCGCCGTTGACTTGGGGGATATTGCACTGGTTGGAGGTAAAAATGCCTCCCTGGGTGAAATGATTCAACAACTGGTGCCCCAAGGTGTGAATGTGCCCACGGGCTTTGCCACCACCGCCTTTGCCTATCGCCAGTTTATTCAGGCGGCAAATTTAGAACCCCAACTGCGTCAAATTTTTGCCCATTTGAATGTGGAGAATCTCCAGGATTTGCATCGCTGTGGGCAACAGGCGCGATCGCTGATTCTCCGAACGCCATTCTCACCGGAATTGCGGGCGGCGATCGCCGCTGGCTACCAAGCCCTCTGTGATCAGTACGGAGAGGATACCGATGTGGCCGTCCGTTCCAGTGCCACCGCCGAAGATTTACCCGAAGCCAGTTTTGCCGGACAGCAAGAAACCTACCTCAACGTCCACAACTTAGCGGGCGTGCTCGAAGCCTGCCACAAATGCTTTGCGTCTCTGTTCACTGATCGCGCTATTGCCTATCGCCATGCCCACGGCTTTGACCATTTTGAGGTTGCCCTGTCTGTGGGCGTGCAAAAAATGGTGCGGTCTGACCTGGCCAGTTCCGGTGTGTTGTTTTCCATCGACACTGAAACCGGCTTTAAGGACGCCGTCCTGATCACCGCTGCCTATGGTCTGGGTGAAACCATTGTCCAAGGCTCCGTGAATCCTGACGAATATTTGGTCTTTAAGCCCACTCTGAAAACGGGATTTCGCCCGATTTTGGATAAGCGACTGGGCAGTAAAGAAATCAAATTAATTTATGATCCAGGAGGATCAAAACTAACCAAAAATATTTCTGTCAGCACCAGCGATCGCCAACGCTTTAGCCTGGGCGACGATGAAGTGCTCCAGCTCGCCAACTGGGCCTGCATCATTGAAGACCACTACACCCAGGAGCGCGGCACCTACACCCCAATGGACATTGAGTGGGCCAAGGATGGCATCACCGGCAAACTATTTATCGTCCAAGCCCGTCCGGAGACGGTGCAATCCCAAAAACAGCCAAATATTCTGCGCACCTACCGCCTACTGCCCTCTCCCTTTGGCCTGCATCCTGCGCCACTGCTCTCCGGACGCGCGATCGGCGAACGGATTGGCCAAGGCCGGGTACGGGTGATTTACGACGTGCATCAGATTGACCAATTTCAACCGGGCGAAGTCCTTGTCACTAATCGCACCGAGCCGGATTGGGAGCCGATTATGAAGCAGGCCAGTGCCATCGTCACCAGTCAGGGCGGGCGCACCTGTCATGCCGCAATTATTGCCCGAGAACTGGGAATTCCGGCGATCGTTGGCTGTAGCCATGCCACCACCACGCTCAAAACGGGACAAATGATCACCGTTTCCTGTGTGGAGGGCAGCGAAGGGCATATTTACAATGGCTTGCTGCCCTTTGAGGAAAAAGCCCTGACGCTGGATCAAGTGCCCCAGACCTGCACCCAGATGATGATGCATGTCGCCAATCCCCAGGCGGCTTTCCGTCTGGCCAGTCTCCCTAATGATGGCGTTGGTCTAGCCCGCCTAGAGTTTATCATCGCCAATCAAATTCAAATCCATCCTCTGGCCCTGATTAACTTTGGCGAACTGGACGATCACCTCGCCCAAAATAAAATCGCTGACCTGACGGCACAGTACGACGATAAATCGCAATTCTTTATTGACCAGTTAGCCTATGGGATTGGCACGATCGCCGCTGCCTTTTACCCCAAACCCGTGATTGTCCGCTTCTCCGACTTCAAAAGCAACGAGTACGCCCATCTTTTGGGAGGACGGCAATTTGAACCCCGCGAAGAAAACCCCATGCTGGGGTGGCGAGGGGCCGTCCGCTACTATGACGATCACTACCGCGAGGGGTTTGCCCTAGAATGTCAGGCCATGGGGCGAGTCAGGGATGCGATGGGCCTCACTAACGTGATTCCCATGATTCCTTTTTGTCGGACTCCTGCAGAAGGCCAGCGCGTTCTGGATGAAATGGCAAAGCATGGGCTAGTTCGTGGTGAGCATGGATTGCAGGTGTATCTCATGATCGAGACGCCTAGCAATGTTTTGCAAATAGATGAATTGAGTCAACTCTTTGACGGATTCTCCATTGGCTCCAATGATTTAACCCAGCTCACCCTCGGCATCGATCGCGATTCTGCCTTGGTTGCCCCCCTGTTTGACGAGCGTAATCCTGCGGTTAAAGCCCTGATTCAACAAGCGATCGCCACGGCAAAACGCCACGGACGCAAAATTGGTCTGTGTGGCCAAGCGCCCAGTGACTATCCGGAATTTGCCCAGTTCTTGGTGGCCGCAGGCATCGATTCCATCAGCCTTACTCCCGATTCGCTATTAAAAACGTTAGTCGGGATCGCTGAGATCGAAAAGACGCTGGACCCTCATCCCACGGCCCCAGCCTTTCAACCCCTATCCCATGACGCATAACTTAACTTTGGAGGTCACGATGTTTCAAAAAATCTTAGTTGCGCTGGATTGTTCGGATATGGGCAGACCGGTCTTTGACACGGCCCTCGCCCTGGCAAAGTCAACCCAGGCCAGTTTGCTCTTAGTGCATGTGCTGTCTCCCCTGGATGCTGGATATCCGAGCGCGCTCTATCCCGAGGCCGGAGCGGTTTATCCGACGCTGTATGAGGAAGCCATTAAACGCCGGATGCAGGACTGGGAAGGCTTTAAACAGCAGAGTTTGGACTATTTGCGATCGTGCGTCAACGAAGCCCTGGCAGAAAATGTAGCCGCAGACCACCAACAGGTCATGGGTGATCCGGGGCGACAAGTCTGTGACCTTGGGCGAACGTGGGGTGCGGACTTGATTATTGTGGGACGACGTGGGCACTTGGGCCTGGGCGAATTTCTCCTGGGCAGCGTCAGCAACTATGTGATGCACCATTCTCCCTGTTCGGCGCTGACGGTACAAGGCGAAACCATGGTGGATGCGAACCTGAAGCCTCGCCAGGGTCAGATGGCTCTTCAATAGCTCCTTCGTTCAGTTCCTGCGTTCTAGGAGACTTTAGGCGATTGCCAAGAATAAGATTACCGGCTAGGTTGGATCAGAATATCCCATTTGGATAAGTCAGGATGTCGTTTGAGCCTGTGTTCAATCTCCTCCAACTCCCGTTTAGAGCTACCGTGTATAGACATCTTGGCCATGAATCAGCCCCTAGCCTTGAAGAGATCCCCTCAAACTTCTGTAATCCTTTGAAGAGTGTCCTGATTCCTGGAGGTCGTTGGCTTTGGAGTCCAGACCATCCGCCTAAACGGGCAATCAGCCAGGATGCCCAAGCTAAGGTGTAGGGAGGATAAGGGATTTTTTGCTTCTGGGTCCGTCCTTCCAGTGTCGGAGCCAGATCGCTTAAACACTGCTGTTGACGTTGGGAAAAAACAACACTGGCCGCTTGGTGAGGGTCATCACGACCTTCTTGTAATTGGAGGACTTGAACCACAGCGGCGAGAGCCAGGACACATAACCGTTGAATCCCTCGCCGGTCGGCCCTTTCACTCCTGCGGTGACATCCGCAATATCTTTGCCGACAGGTAAGGTCACAAGCTGGGATTTGAAGGTATGCTGCTGCTTTTTGCCGGAAAAATAGGAACGCTGTTCCTGGTTATCTTCAGGTCGCTCCCTGGCTTGCTCCAGGCTGTCTACAATCAACTGAAATTGGCTCAGCCACTCCTGCACCATCGCATAGTCACTATCCTCCGATGCCACCGCCTCTAACAAACTCGCGGGCAGGAGCACCCGCAGGATGCTCAGCCAATAGTGAACGGTATCATTAGCTTCAGTTTTTGACACACCAAATTGGAGTCCTAAGATTTCAAAGGTGGGATAGTGCCTCAAGTAGAGCAAGCATAGACACACCTCCTCGGCTACCGACAGGATTGTCTTGCGCCCTCCTCCTTTGGCATTGACCCGAATTTTCTGGGCTTCCCTCTCCCCTTGCCGTTGAGCATGGGCTAATTCTGCCTGTTCCAACAGTTGCAGAAACTGTGGGTAGTCAATTCCCAAGACTCGCAGGGAGCATCTCACCTTTGCGATGAGTAGAAATACTTGTGATTATATTGTCCTGGAAAGCTGAAAATGCGTTGAAAATTGACCATTTAGGTAGGCACACCGATGTTTTACGACTTGATCGACATTCTTCGCCTCCCATTGTGCTCCTGAAATTTTCACCCGGCGACTAATTTGTTTAATTCCAGATTCCACGCCACCCGAGCCAATGGTGAATCCTTCTGACTGTAAATAGTCATAATTCGGAATCCGATGCCGATGCTTGGTCAGATAGGTGATGAAATTGGGCACGGTATCAAGAGTGCAATCGGAGAACAGCGCCATCGCCGCCTCGACTTTGCCAGTCCATAACAAGGCTTCCACCTGATTTAAGCGATTGTTCGAGCCACCCACTTTGTGCAAATTCTCGACCAAATGGTACCAATCCAGAATTTCACGCCGCTGTTCTGGAACCGCCACCGCACGAAATACATTCCAAATCCCATCATGCCCATCGCCTAAACAGGAAACCGTGGTGGCTAAGGGTTGGCTATTGACCCAATCAATCAACGCCTCATTTTTTTGGAAATATCCCCCAATCCCTTGACCTTCTAAAACCACGGCTTTGTAATCTTTGTAAATAGACACTTCACCCTTGGGGGTGCGGATTCTAGCTTTTCCGCCATCTAAACTCATTGATTCAATAGTGGTTTCAGAAATGATTCCCTTAAATTCCTGACGATGCACTAATCTATGATGAGTACTATGAGAAATATCTATTCCCATTAGAATTGCTAAATCTTCTTGTGAACGTGCATAAGAGCTATTTGCACTCACGAGTAGACAGCAGTTTTCTAAGTGCTCACTGATTTGAGTATAGGGTTTTACATTGAGGTGTTGGGCTTGACGTTCCGTGATTTCAAGATTCCCGATTGTTGTTTTGATGTTTCGCTTTCTTCCCGTTTCGATTTCGGTGGCATTTTTGACAAAAAAACACCGATAGGAGGGCTGACATGCTGCAGGATTTGCTGACGAACGGTAGTTTCAATATCCCCCAAGGTCTGAATCACTTTCGGATCCGTATCAGAATAGAGAATTTGGGCAATTTGGTTGGCATGGTATTCTATTTTTTGTAATTCTTCAGGCGTCATGGCGGCAAAGCCTCAAATCAGTGACTCAATTTTGTCGTATTTCGATGAAATTATCACTAAGCATTTATGCTCATTGCAAAGGTGAGATGCTCCCGACTCAGTGTCTCAGTGCAGCATGACCCGGTATGGGGTTTGGTAAAATTTGAGCGTAAAGTCATATTTTCTCCTCGAATCTGGGCACTGAACCTCCTAATAAAATTTTAGATATGGTGCGATGTCGGGCAATCCAAGCTGTGGCGAAGCCGCTCACCGTAAAAATTAGAGTAGCCACACTGAGAAGACTTAATGGGGAAAGTTCCGTCACTAAATTGATTATCTGAAACTTTGTCAGCATTGGACTTAAGCCTGCGGTGAGAATGCCGTGAATCAAATAGATGCCAAAGCTGAGTTGACTGATATAGGCAATTCCCACAATTTTCCGATCAACTGTCCCCGAAATTAAAATGGCTAAAAATAGGGCCAGAATGGGAATCGAAAATTGGAGAAAATTCATCTGAAAAAATATGATTAAACTCATGATTATTAATAATAAAAAAATAGTGCCGATAGTGAATTGCGTATGAATGCATCGGGTGAGTAGTTTCTGAAAACTTGAGTTGAGGAAAATCACGCTCACGAAACTATAGGGCAAGCAGTAAAGCACCCAGGAAAATACAATAACGATACTTTCGGCTAGCCATTGGGGATGGATGGACTGGAGTAAGGCGTGGAGCAGCCCTGGCCATAGGGATCCTTCTAATTGAGCTAAAACTTGATGGGCATTTTGGGGGATTCCTGATAGTTGTAAGGGAAACCCCAGATAAAGGCTGCTACCCAAGCCAATCATTGGAATGATCAGATGCTGCTGCTGTGTAATATATCGAGTGATGCAAACGGAGGTGATAATGCCCGTAAAAAGTAAGGGAAGAAAATACAGTTGTACACCGGCGCTGCCAAACAGAAGTGAAGTGGGATGGGTCAATAGTTTGTCAAAGGAGATATTTTTTAAAATGATTTGCTTAATCAGTCTAAATGCTAGATAAATGAGGCTCCAAGCGTAGAATGGAATTAGAATCCGCTGATGGCGTTTGAACAGATAGGTCCGCCAATCGGTGTGGCTGAGGCTGGATGTACTAAAGTAAAGTGCCACCATTAAGAACGTAGGTACAGAAAATATTAAAAAGTATTCTGCAATGCGTTCTGCCCCGGCTCCTTTGGGCACATCCCCGAGTCCATGAATGACGACCACGCCATAGGCGGCCACAACTTTTAGAATATCAAAACCTATGAGTCTGGCTTTTTGTACAGTCATCGCGATTGCCTCGGCTCCCTCTTACTAAATCACAAACTAAATCACAAAGATGATGAGAATGGCGTGCTGAACTTAGTGTGAAAATGCCCTCAGTCTAATCTGGGCCATCATGCCAGATAAGCGTTGTCCCCAAACCAGCCGTTCCTGAGGATTCAGGACAAGATGCCAAACCAGAACCAAATAGAGTAAGGCGACGCAGCCCATTTCACCCGCCAACCCTAGCCAACCGTACGGGGTGTGAGAGGCGGCAACGCCAATCACTACAACGGCGTAGGGAATGCCAACTTTTAAGGGTTGGGCGATCGCCCAGAATAATTGTCTGGGTGAGGTGCCAAACACGCTGTGCAATAGTCGGGGCAATAACCAGGCATACAACGCGATCGCACTGATAAAGGTGCCCAGTAAAGGGCCGATCATACCCAATTGGTGCGTTGCCACCAAACTGATGCCGCCATTGACTAGGGTGCCAAAGATGGAGAGCCGCACTAGCTTAGGAAATGTTCCAGTGCCCATGAAACAAGATTCCCACAAAAATAGCACCCCTCTCAGGAGGCCATTTGCCGCTGCTAGCAGATTTACGGCCCAGCCGCCAAACCGATCCGCCCCCATCCACAGTGTCACAAAGTGGGCGTTGTAAGCAGTGATGGGAATCATTACGGTTAAACCCACAATCACGACAATTTTGGTTAAATCCACCAGCCGGGTATTAAATTCATCCCGTGCCCCTTGGGTGTGTAGGTCCGCCAGCGCGGCCCACGTCGAACCCCCGACCGCTTGGATTTGCATTTGCGCGAGGGAGGCTAACCGCTGAGTAATCAGAAAAGGGACAACGGCGGCTGGTCCTAGGTAAAAGGACACAATCACATTGTCAGTCAGCAATCCGACGCGACCCGCCAAGTGCAGCACTAAATTGGGTACATTGAGGGACCATAATCGTTGATTGACTTGTTGAGAGATCGCTTTGGGGGGATGAATAATGGCTTCTACAACATCGGGATAGCGACGCAGCCCATCCCAACTGAGGGTAATATTGACGAATGCATTCCCGATTAACGCGGCCAAAAATTGCCCAGGAATGCCCCATCCCAACCAGGAAAACAATAGCAGCAAACCTGTGATCAGTAACCCTTGGGTAATCAGCAGAAAGCTTTTGAAGTACGTGCGTTGGCTGGCATCTGCCAAGAGATGAAAAGGATTCAGGGGAATTAATAGCATATTCAGTAGCCCAATCCAGTAGCCCATCTGAAGTTCTCGAACCAAGCTGTGCTGGATGGGAACAAGGTGCGGGATGAGACAGCCTAATCCCACACCTGCGAGGAGCATAAGACACAGCACTCGGAGATACGCCCGGACCCCACACCCCAGCGTGATGCGAACTTGGTCGCGATCGCCCTGGCTAATCACATTGGCCAGCATGGCATTGAGTGCGCCTCCTAAACCCATCTCAAACAGAAGAATGTAACCTGTGACATCGGTGGCGGCCCGAAAAGCTCCGTAGCGTTCGTCCCCCAACCAATGCAGTAGCAGGGGCGTGCTGAAAATACCGGTGGTTACGGTGGTCACTTGCAGCAGTAGTAGAGAGGCAAAACTGGCAATGGAACGATTTGTGCGCGTCATGGTGGGTTTAAGCGAGAGGGGCGGCAGCACGCCTGATGGGTGGGCATTGATCTGGCGGGTGACGGGCGATCGCCTGGGGTACCTTAGATTCGATGACATCTTGATAGATCGCCATTAACTGGGCGCAATGGTTTTTGGCGTCAAAGTGTTGAGCCGCAATACTGCGCCCTGCTGCTCCCATTTGCGCTGCCAAAGACCAATCGACGGCCAGTCTTTCGATACTGTGGGATAGCTGCTCCACATCGTTCGGGGTAACGAGCAGTCCATTGATTTCATCCTTCACCACCTCTGGCATGCCTCCCACTCGGCTCATAATCAGTGCTCGGGCCTGGGTCATTGCCTCAAAGGCCACTGTGCCGCCGGGTTCATGCCATAGGGAGGGAAAGATGAGTGCCCGAGCGGCCTGCAGGAGGGCCTTGGTTTGCTGGGCGCTGAGCCAGCCATGGAAGGTGACGCGATCGCCTAAGTTGAGTTGCTGAACTAGCGTGCGGAGGTATGTTTCCTGCGGCCCTTCTCCTGCAATGTCCAAATGAATGGGTACAGTTACCCGTTGCAGCGCTCGGAGCAGCCAATCCAGCCCTTTATTGGGAACCAAACGACCCAAAAATACAAAGCGCGGGGGGTTGGTTTGGGGTGGCGCACTCTGCTCGGAGGATTCCGGGGCAAATAAATACAGCACCTGGATTAAATCTGCGGCATAGCCCACCGCAATCATCTGATCTTTTAAGAACTGGCTGACCGTAATTGTTGGGATCTGGGACAGAGTTCTCAGTTCATCCTGCGTGGATTGAAAATTACGCAACAGATTCAGCGGACGAATGCTGCCGCAGTGGTCAATCAGATGTCCCCAAAGACATCCCCCTAAACTGTGGGTGCGATCGCAGGGCTGCTGGCGGCTTTCTAAATATTTACTGCCGCTTGGACAATAGGGTTGATGTCCATGCACAGTCCTGACTACGGCTAGATCTCTAGGAGGGATGCTTCGAATGCCGCGGTGAAGATGCAAAATATTAACCCCACGCTGCTGCGCCTGTGAAAACAGATCCGCATCGTCTTGAACAAGGATGGGTGCATCCGGTTGCCGCAGCATTTCCTCAGTGGCAAACTTAGAAAAATAATGCACGCGATGTCCAGCATCCTGTTGCTGTGCCGCAATTCGCCGGATATAAGTTGCAATCCCCCCAGGGGCCCAAATTGCATCATCAAAATGACCAATGATCATGCTACACCTGCCGCCATGATCGGCATACCTGTTGTCATGGACAAAGACGATTGACAGGCGCGCAAACGCTCTAGCAGCGCTTCCCAGTCGCCTGTGGGGACGACATAGCCATTGACTCCATCTTGAACGTATTCCTTCATCCCCGTGTCGGCAGTAACAATTACGGGGACGCCGCAGGCCAGGGCCTCCATCGGTGCATAGGCAAAGCCATCTTCATAGGATGGATGGACGTAGACGTTGGCGCGCTGCAGATGGGGTAATGGATCGCCGGGTGCCAGCCGAATGCGTGGATCGCGAGCTTGCCAGGACTCTAAATACTGCCGCATCCATCGGGTTGAGGAGCCGCCCACAAGGGTCAACTCACAGTTTTGTCCGGTTAACCGGGAAAAGGCTTCCAGCAGTATCGGGACTCCTTTCATCACTGTGACACTGCCGGAATAGACAACCCGAAAAATGCCATCGTCTCGTCGGGTTACGGGGGGCACAAAACGGCTCGGCACGGTAAAGTTTCGCCGCCGTAATTTATGGGCTGGCACACCCGCTGCCAAAAATGTTTGCATTGTGTAGTCGGATGCGACATGAATGATGTCAGCCATAGCATAAGCCCGCCGCATATTCCGTTGTTGTGCACAATTGAGCCAGCTCGGCTCAAATCCAAACTGTTGTTGGGCTTTTTGATGCTGACGCATGACATTATCCGCATGGCTGTTGTCTGCTTGCATGGCTAAGATGCTGTAGCCCAGTTGACGTGCGCGTCGAAAGGACTGGAGCGCGTGTCCTGCACAGACTGCTTCAAATTCGTCTGCTGGACCCAATTGAGCGGCGACAGCCCGATCAAATAACTGGTTAAATACGTAGTGCCGCCAACCGGGACTCCACCGCAGGGGCGTATGGTGGTAAAGCGATTTTTGCAAGGGAATGGTTACTCTCTGTCCAGCCCCATCGCCTCGTTGCGGTTGGGGGGTGTAATATGCGGTTAAGCGATTAGCAGCGCGGGTTTCTTCAACAACAAAAGAAAAGTGCTGACCCAACCCACCAGAATGATAGGGAGCAATGCAAGCGACGGTCTTTTTCATGGTGTTTCTGACAATCTAATCGGGATAAATCTGATCGGAATAAATCTGATTGGCTGAGTAGGCAAGAAAAATTTAAGGAGATGATGGGCACAAGTTTGACGTGTATTAACACAATTAAGGCTTTGATGATTGATAAAATGAAATATTTTACCAATTCTGAATATTAACTAGATGAATCTACTATGTTTATAATTAATTCTGACATGTGCTCCCAAGTGTAAATCCTTAGTTCATTTGATAGTGAGTTCCTGACAATCTCTTTATAAAATTCAGCATGTTTATTCCAGTGATAGAGTCGATCAATGAGGTGATTGACATCGCTGGCATCCCTTAATAGAAGGTCCTGAAGCGATTCTGGATAGCGTTCTGCGACTCCTGCCGTGGCACTCACTAACGCCGGTAAGCCGCAACAGAGGGCTTCATGTACGCCCAATCCGTAGGCTTCATAGCGGGTGGGTGCAACCAAACAATCCGCCGCCCGCAACAAATCGGGAACATCCTGCCGAAAGCCGAGAAACTGGATGCGATCGCCTAACCCCGCCTTGTGCGATCGCTGTTGCCACTGAGGCAATTCTGCGCCGCGTCCAATCACGATTAAATCGGCCTGCCAATTCACGTCTGCACACAGGTGTTGCCATGCGGCGAATAACGTATCAAATCCTTTACGGCGATCGCCCAAAGCACCTAAGAAAATCAGGATTGGGCGATCCAATTTCCAGCCGAGTTGACGGCGGCGGTGTTGGCGTTCGGATTCAGTAACCGGATAAAAAATTGTGGGGTCAACGCCATGGTAGACCCGAAAAATTTTTTCAGGGGCGATGCCACAATAATTTACTAAATCTGCCTGGGTGCGACTAGAATTAGCGATCACGAGCCGCGCTGCTTGTAAAGCTTGACGTTCAGTCTGGCGAAAGTGGTGATTTGCTAGTGTATGCTTTGCCTGTTGTAGTGGATTTACCCGACTTTCTGGGCGATAGGCAGCATGGACATAGTGGACCCAGTTAATGTCTCCCCACTGACAGTTGCCACCATTGACTAGCACCCGTCCACCTTGCTGCTGAATTTTCTGAGCGTGAAATCGTCCGATTCGATCCAGCAAAAAGCCGCTGAGAAAATAGGAGTTAGCGACTTTGGGAACTGAATGCCAGGTGATATTGCCATAGTTGAGCAACGTGGGATCAACCCGATGGGCCACGAGATGCACATCCCCGCCTTGGTTGGCTAGATAGGTGGCGAGGGAATAGTTTGCCTGATCCATCCCGCCTGTTTTAACAAAATCGCCTGTGACTAAAAGATAGGGTTTCATCGCCATAGCCTCGGATCTAAGACGATACGTCGCTGGGCCATGCTATGGGCGGCGGCAAACAATGCGATATTCAATAACCAAAACTCCATGCCCATTTGGCCATTGAACAGGGGGTTATTAAAGGTAATGGCGATCGCGCCAATGTCATAGGCTAAAACAACTCCAGCCCAAATCTGCAATGCTTCTGTTTGCCGGTTCATCGCAATTGTCCAGGCCACGTAACAGGCAGTCAGCAAAGCACCGCTATAGGCAATGATGAGCGGTACTCCACCATCGTAGAGCCATGCTGTCCACTGGATTTCTGCCCATATCGTACCGGTTAAAGGATTGGATTTATCACCAAAATAGTCATTAATCATGCCCCAGCGCCCTAACCCGGCTCCCAAGGGATATTCCGGCAGCAAGCTAGTGAGAGTATATTCCAAGAAAAAGCCCCGATTGTTGTATACAACGGCATCAGGGCGATCGGCAATGAGGCTGAATAGGCGATTGCTGGTGCTATCTCCCCCCATCTGTAAGGCAAGGGTCAGGCTAGTGATGGCGAGGATGGCTGTGCCGCCTAGCATCGCGGACAGGCGGGCTAACTTTCCTTGCAGGAGCAACATGCCTGCCAAAATGATCAGACAAATCAATCCATAGAGCAGTGTGGAGCGTACCTGGGATACATAAATGCAAAACATGCCCATGGCAATTGTACCGATGCTGATGCACCGCAGGAGTAGGCTCCGTTCCTGTAGGGCAATTCCTGTGCCTAATAGCAGGGCATAAAAGCCAGAGGTCGCAGCGGCCCCCGGAACATCGCTGAGTCCAGTTGGGCGATAGATTGATTGTCCATTTGCCAACATGATTTTGAACTGTTCGCCTCCGAAGACGTTGGTTTCAATGACGTTGGAGATTTCAAATTGAAATGTTTGCGGATAATAAATCTGTAAGACGCCGACTAAAGAGCTGAAGCTATGAAAGCCCCATAAAATAAACAGCAACCAGCGAAAACTATCAACGGTGATGGGTAGGCGGCTGGCCCAAAATAAGGGGGCTAAAATGGCCAGATAAACGCCGCACTGGGCTAGTCCTGCGGGCAATGAATTTAAGTAAGGGTGCCAGAGGAGTTCCATGGCCATGATTCCCAAAATGGCGATCGCCCAAGGCTTAGCGGGATGCTTTAGTCCGGGACCGCGCACTCGGGTTAATAGCACTAGGCTGAGGGCAAAGGCGGCGACTCGCATGGGCATGCGGACAGCCCCCCCCTGGGGAAACAGCAACAGTATTTGCAAAACAAATTGCAGCAGGATGAATCCATGAATCCAACCCCAGGGCGGGAGTTGAAATGCAGACTTGGCTGAACGGGGCGATTTGCGCCAAGTGTCAAGCATAGTGCAAGTTCCTATGGGCTTACAAGTAGGTTGCTGGATAACTCCGGGGCGGGCCTACTCTGGGTTAACAAGGGCAGTGGGAAATCTACCGACTCCCTATACTTAAACTCCATTTACAGGGGGGAACTCATCGGTGCCATTACCGAACATACTGGGCCTGATAGCCCGATTTCCGTGGGATTACCGGAGTGGGATTGCGGAGAGATTGGCTGTAAGGGGCATGAATTGAGGCCGTAGATTGAGGCTATGGATTTAGGCGAGCACGGATTGGGAATTCCAGGCGGCGATCGCCCGCTCATAAACCCTGAAACTTTTGCGGGCCATCAGAATGTGGTCGAACTGACGTGCCCGCTGGCGACTGGCAATGCGGAACCTTTCATGTAAACTCGGTTCTGCCAGCAGGCGATTGGCCGCCTCGGCCAGGGCGGAGACATTGTCTAAGGGAATGGTGAAGCCTTCTTGTTCATGGCGACTGACCCAGGATACGCCACTGTGGGGGACTTGTGCATTAATCACAGGACAGCCACTGGCCATGGCTTCTACTTGCACAAGACCAAAGGCTTCGCTGCGGGCATTAGACGGGAACCAGAGGGCTGTTGCTGCATGGTAGGCCCCAATCAGTTCGGCTTGGCTGGCATAGGGTAACCAGACAATGCGATCGCTGACGCCCAAAGTCTCTGCCTGCTGTTTTAGTTCGGCTTGCAATTCACCTTTGCCCACGATGATCAAGGTGCCTGGGACTGAGGCTAGAGCAGCGATCGCGATATGCAGAGCCTTATAGTAAACCATACGACCCACGGCCAGCCAAATGGGGCCATGGCCATGGGCTTCTAATAGCTTTTCGGTTTCAGCCTGGGCCATGGGACTGGGTTCCGTATAGACAGATAAGTCAATTCCTAGGGGTAACACGTCTACGCGATCACAGTGGGGCTTTAAAAAATTCGATCCCGACAGATACTCTGGGCTGGTGGTTAAAACCTGTGCTGCTTGGTTATAAACATAATGCATTAAGGGATTGACGATATGTTTTAGAAAGCGTTGTTTAATAATATCGCTGTGATGAGTAATTACGAGCGGAATGGTAGCCTGGGAAAGACTCCAATGCATGGCCATTGCTGGGTTCGGCGTGTGCAAATGGGCAATATCATAGTTTGTTGCGCGAGAACTGAAATACTGCGAAAATTCCCGGAAAAAGTCAACCCGTGCTAGGGTAAACAGCCGCCCCATCCGAATGACGCGCACATTTCTGTCTAGCTCTTCGACTGTGTCAGTTCCATGGGCGGGATGCCCGTCGGTATCTGTTGTATTGATACAAATTACATCGACTTTTGCGCCGAGGTCTGCCTGGATGGTGGCTAGTGTCCGCACATGGGTTTCGATGCCACCGGGATGGGGAGGATAATACTTGGATAGATGGCAGATGCGTAAAGTTTCCAGAGAACCGCTAGTCCTGGCAGTTCTGGAGTCTTGGCCGAGCTTAGATTTTGCCAGTGCTGAAATAGAAACCATGAAAAAATCCCCCCGTCATCAGTACGGTAGACTCGAAAAGTAGATGGGTTGGTAAAAAATCGCGGATAAGAATCTAAATTCCCCCTACGCGCGATCGCCTGCTGGAATGCATGCCGTCAATGTCTGAATAATTTTGGATTCGGGCCAAATAATAGATATGTCTATGACTTATTTATTCCCTTCTAATGGTGGCTGATAACGTTCTTTTGTGAGTTTGTTTTAGGCATTCTCTATCTGTATAAGAATTTAAATTTCGATCTCAAGTGAGGCTAAATATTCTTCCCTTTAATGTATTAAGAGCCACCATGTTTCCTGCTAAAAAAGAAACGTGATGGCTCGAGTAATGTTGAATGATCATTCATCGATCATTGTTAATTCAATTAATCTGTGCCTGCCCACTGATTTTGATGTGGCCCCTAGTGAAAAAGCCACAGCGGTGCAAACATGTGGGGAGAGCTACGTTACGGCATCAGTAGCCGCAGTAGGCCAAAAGCCCCGGTAATGGGACTGACGATCGCATTCAACAGATCAGAAGCCTTGGCTGTATTGCTGCGATTCACCACAATCACATCATTTTGATGAATGGCGGGATTGGTGGCATCGTTTAGCCCCTTAGACAAATCCAGCTTAAATTCCTTCCGCTCCACACTGCCGTTTGGCATTAACCGAATCAACTCGATCTTGGTTTTGCGACCCCGACCGGGAGTTACACCGCCTGCGGCCAAGATCGCCTGATTCAGTGTTGAGTTCGGACGGATACCGACTGAGCCTGGGCGCACTACTTCACCGACCACATTCACCTGCACCTGTTCGGGTGAAAAATTGCTGACGGCGACAGCGGTGGCTTCCGTCGGGTCGATTTGCGCGGCAACGGGCACGGAAATGGTGTCGCCATCCCGCAGTAAAATATCCTGGCTGAGTTCTCCTTCTTGCAGATATTTCCACAGGTCAACCTGGATAACTTGGGGTGGAGCATTGAGCTGAGGGCGACGAACTTCTATCCGGCGAATATTGGCCGATTGGGCGATTCCTCCGGCGGTTTGAATGGCTTTGCTCACGGTGGGCCACTGGCTGCCCCCCTCGGTGCTGCTGCGTTGATTCAAACTGGACTGTGTGGCTTCACTGCCAATCACATTAATGATGTAGGATCCGGGCCGATTGACTGCGCCAATCAAGCCAATTTTTAAGGGACGGGGAGCCACGAGGCTAACGGTAATCACGGGATCTTGGACAAATCGCTTATAGCGTGCCTTTAAGGTTTCGGATGCTTGCTTTAAGGTGAGTCCTTGCACGGGCACTTCACCGACCCAGGGTAAGTTGAGGGTGCCGTCTAGGAGTACCGTATAGCGTGGCTCAAAGGTGAGTTCTGGTGTGTCAAAAATGTCAAGACGTACTAAATCCCCCGCGCCCAGGGCGTAGGCGCTATCGGTGGGCCGGGTGGTGGTGGTGGGTGCAATCGCCCCGACTGCTAGGGAGGATTCAGATTGGGAGGGCGTTGAGGTCCGGGGAGCGGCAGGAGCTAGGGGTGGCACGGCAATTGTGGGAACGGCGGCAGTCCGAGATGGGTCCATTTGGGCTTGTCCTTGCGGAGCGGTGACTAGGCCCGCGAGGACAAGCCCAAGGGAAAGGCCGAGAGTAAGGCCCATAGAGGGCTGTGGAGAGGGGTGTGAGTGGGGGAGATTGAGTCCTGTCATGGGTCCGCAGGGTTTATGGGTAAGGTGGATTTGGGGCCGGGAAAACGCATTGAGCACCCGTCATCAAGAATCGGAGAGGATCTAAACCAGAGATTGAGGGTAAAGGGCCGGGGATTAGGGATCTACCAACTTGCTCATGCCTCTGGCTTCGCGGAGTTGGTTGCTGAGGGTGCGAAATTCTGCGCTCTTAAACAGTGCGAGCAGAATGCTGGGATTACTACTGTTAATGAGCTGGTTATAGGACTGAATTGTGGCCCCTAAAATGTTCCAGTCAGAGGGGTTAGATACCTTGCCTGCATCGCCGGGATTGCTGGCGATCGCCGTGATGGAGAGAACCGGTTGGGCCATTTGAGCGCCTAACTGGGACGCTTCACTGCGGCTGTGTTGGGAGCTGGTGGCGAGGAATGTCCCCAGGCCGATCGCCTGTTGCAGTGCCGTTGGTGATGCCCCGGCCTCGGCCAGTCCGGCCAAGGTTCCCGCGAGAATGGCGGCTGTTCCATAAAGCCCAACCGTACTCAGAATGGAGCCTGTAATGGCCAGCGTTCTGAGGCAATGACGCACCTTGGAAGTGTCGGTCGGCTGGAGGTGATGCTCTGATTTCATGACTATCGCTCGACCAATCCGTGGAAGTTATGGGGAGACTGCTACACCCTAATCAATCATTGGGAGGATAAGCTCTGTAGGATCTCGGGTCTTTAGAGGCTGCTATTGCTGTCAATTCCGTGACACTACCGAATCCACATGCGGGTCTTCATGAAACACTGTGGGTAGTCGAAGCATCTATGTTCCCTCCTCCCCGGAGATTGCCCTAAAGCTTTCAGTATTTTTACGTATAGTCGTTCCACATCCATCAAACGGGGGAACGCTGTCAATACGGAATAACACTCACCGAGTCCTATGAGTACCAATCCTCGTTCCAGTTCTTCTCTTTCTGCTGCCAACCTCAGGTCCGAGGTTTCCCAAAGTACGTCGATTCAGTATTTGACGCCTAAATCAATTGAGACCAAATCCGAAGTTGATCTTAAAGAGATCTGGCAAATTGTCCAGCGTCGTCGCTGGCTGATTGCAGGCGTGGCCTGTGCGGTGTTTACCGTGACGACGGCTTGGTCACTGTCGCGTAAGCCGGTTTACATGAGTACCTTTCGGTTGTTGATTGAGCCGACCAAGACCGATGACTCCGCTGCGCGACAAGCCGTGGCACCGAATCTTCCCGGCTCCGGGGTGAATTATACGACCTTGACTCAGGTGCTGCGCAGCAGTGAGACGCTGCTGCCCATTTATCAGTCCTTACAAAGGCAGTATCCCACCCTCACCTTTGATCAAATGCTCCAGGGGCTGAATTTGGTGCGTCTGAAGGATACAGAAATTATTGAAGTCAGCTACTTGGATCAGAATTCTGCCAAGGGTCAGTTGGTGGCGGAAAAGCTGGCGGAGGGGTATCTCAACTATGGGGTGCAGTTACGGAACCGCAGTGTGCAGCAGGGCATTGATTTTGTTGAAAAGCAACTGCCGGGATTGACGAATCGGGTTGACCAAATCCAAGGCAAGCTGGAGCGGTTTCGCAAAGACTATGAAATTGTCAATCCGGAAGACCGGGCAAAGTATTTGACTGAGTTGATTGGCCAGGTGGAGTCAGAGCAACAACAACTGCAAGCGAAGCTGGCGGAGTCAAAGACGCTTTATGGGACGTTGCAGCAACAGGTGGGCCAAAGTCCACAGGCCGCGATCGCCTCTTCGGCCTTGAGCGAATCGAAAAGTTATCAAGCTCTACGGGATCAATTGCAACAGATTGAGACTCAAATTTCGATCAACTCGGAGCGGCTCACTCCAGAATCACCGCCGGTCCAGGCTTTGATCAAACGACGAGACGGGATGCTGAAGCAAATTGCCCAGGAGGAAGTCCGGACTCTGGGTCGCCCGAAAGCAGCCAGCGATCGCGGCAACTTGACTGGATCGTTGGTTGATCTGAATCGCCAACTGATCACAGTTAGTAATGAAATCAAGGCGATGGAGGCCCGTAATCAATCCTTACTACAAGCGGCACAACAATTGCGTGGCAGCTTTGCTGTCATTCCCACAATTGTCCGTCAGAATACCGATTTGCAGCGAGAACTGCTGTTGGCCAACAATAGTTTGGATCGGTTTCTAGCGAGTCGGGAAACCCTGCAAATTGAAGCGGCCCAGAAAAATAAGCCCTGGCAGATTATTGCGGCCCCGATGCAGCGTCCTGCCCCGGTGTTTCCCAGCATTCCTCAGAGTGCAGGCTTAGGTTTTATTGGTAGCTTGTTCTTGGGGGTAATGGCGGCCTTATTAGCAGAGAAACTGGATGATGTCCTCTATTCAGCGGAAGAACTGAAGCAGGATAGCAAGTTCCCCATCCTCAGCATTGTGCCGTTCTACAAACATGTCGGCACCATGCGATTGCCGGCCCAGGTCGCCTATCCAACCAGTGGGGTGGGTGGTTTGCCTCCGGCTGTGGACGTTAAGGCTGCCCCAGCGCCGTTCCTTGACCTCAGTGATGATGCGGCCATCTTCCGCGAAGCCTTCCGCAGTTTGTACCTGAGTCTTTCCATGCGGGAAACGATTGATTCCCTCCATTCGGTTGTGGTGACTTCTCCCCTAGCGTCAGATGGCAAGTCTACGGTGGCGTTGAACCTGGCGTTGGCGGCGGCTACCATGGGGCGGCGGGTGCTGCTCGTGGATGCTGATTTGTATCGCCCCAGAGCACATATTTACTCACACCTCACCAATAATCAAGGTTTGAGCCAAGTTTTGACGACGGATGTGGCGGTGCAGGGTCTGATTCAACAGTCCTTGATGGAACGCAATTTGTTTGTGTTGACCGCAGGGGAACGGCAGTCGGATGCGAGTCGGTTGCTGTCTTCTCCCAAAATGCTTCAGATTATGGACTCTGTGAAGTCTGATTATGATCTGATTATCTATGACACGCCGCCACTGTTGGGGTTCTCCGATAGTTTGATTCTCTCCAGCCATACCGACGGGAGTCTCGTAGTAGTAGGTTTGGGAAATACGGGACGCGCGGCCTTAGTGGAGTCCTTTAACCATTTGCAAATGTCGGGTAATCGGATTCTGGGTGTGGTGGCGAACTGTTTGAAGCCGGGGATGAGCTCGGTGTACAAATATCACGAATATGTGCGCCAAAATTACAATGCCTCTAAGGCATCTGAGGTCGTGGAGGCGTAATGAGCGATCGCCCATGGGGCCAGATGGGACAGGATGTCTTGGATCCGAGGGCTGGAGATCAGCGTTGAGTTTGGATGAGGATGAGGTTTGGTGTTGCTGAATGCATCAGATTCGGCAACACCAATTTTTTTAACGAATATTTTTAGCTAATATTTTTGGAAAATACATTTTAGCCAATCGGCCAATGGTTTGAGCGCCAGCATGGTTGGATTGGCATATTTCGGGGTAGCTCTTGACAGTAATTTCTATTTAACCTATTCTTGGCTAGTGATATTTTTTGTCAGTTGTGGTTGTACAGAGGTCTGGAAAGCTTTCCCTGTCTGTACGCTGGCTTTTCTATGGAATATTTTCCGTAGAACTGATTGTTGCAGTCGTCTACTTGAGTTGAATTGATCATGAATGTTACTCGCCGTGTGTTCCTGGGGGCTGGTGCCGCCACCGTTGCTGTTGCGGCTGGGAGTGGCTGCACCCCCGGTTGGGGATGGCCCAAAGTCGCGATCGTGTCATTAATTTGTATTCCGCTCGCCACTATGGCACGGATACGGCTATCTATGATAGCTTTACGCGAAAAACTGGCATTAAGGTCAATTTAGTGGAAGCCGATGCCGATAAGTTGATTGAACGGATTAAAAGTGAAGGGGTCAACAGTCCAGCCGATGTGATCATCACGGTGGATGCGGGGCGACTGGCTCGAGCGCAGGATGCGGGTATTTTGCAGGCGGTGAACTCGCCGGTGCTGAATGCCGCGATTCCCAGTAATTTGCGTGATCCGAATGGACTTTGGTTTGGGCTGGCCAAGCGGGCGCGCGTGATTCTTTACAACAAGGACAAGGTGCGGCCCAGCGAACTATCTACCTACGAAGATTTGGCTAATGCCAAGTGGAAGGGACGGTTGATAGCGCGTAGTTCTACCCATGTGTATAACCAGTCTCTCACGGGGGCAATTTTGGCAGCCTACGGTGAGTCCAAGACTGAAGCCTGGGCGCGGGGCCTGGTTGCTAATTTTGCCCGGTCTCCTGAAGGGAACGATACGGCGCAGATTCGGGCGATCGCGGCAGGCGTGGCCGATGTCACCTTTGTCAATACGTACTATTTGCCCCGCTTAGCCAAATCGGATAAGCCGGAGGACAAGGCGGTAGCGGCGAAGATTGGTGTATTTTTCCCGAATCAGGGGGCGGGCGATCGCGGTGTTCATGTCAATATTAGTGGGGGTGCTGTGCTGAAAACTGCGCCTCATCGGGACGCGGCGGTTCAGTTTCTGGAGCATTTGGTGAGTCGCGAGGCCCAGGAGATTTTTGCTAAAAGTAGCTATGAATATCCGGTACTGTCTGGTGTGGCGATCGATCCGATCTTGGCCAGCTATGGCGACTTAGCCAAATTAAAGCAGGACAAGCTGAATGCGGCTACCTTTGGCAAAAACAATCGGCTAGCGCTGCAAATTATGGATCGAGCGGGCTGGAAATAGCGGGTGACTTTCTGTCCGAAATCCAGATGGGCTGAGTTGGGCTTGGATTTGCTCTGTGTCTCGGCGAACACCCTGTAGAATTGCCTCAGTCCTTTTGCGTTGTGCTGCCTATGTCCACTGTTCTGGTATTTCTGACCAAGGGTGGCCCCGTGATGATTCCCATTGCGGGGTTATCCATTGCTACAACGGCCTGCGCCTTGGAGCGGGGCTGGTTTTGGCTACGGACTCTGCGGGGGGAGAATCGACTGGCTCATTTGATTTTAGAGACGGCACGACAGGATTGGGATAGGGCGCGGATGATTGCTGAAGCCTCGGCGGAGTTGCCCATTGCTCGGTTTATGCTGGCGGGGCTGAAACTGCATCAACCGACGCCGGAAACGTTACGTCTCGCCCTCGAGACCCAGGGCGATCGCGAATTTATTACTATGCGCAGAGGCGATAAACTGCTCGAAACCATTGTCGGCATTGCGCCGTTGCTGGGCTTGCTGGGCACGGTGACGGGGTTGATTGCCACCTTTCTCAATTTACGCATTGGAGGTGGCTCTGCGGTGGATACGACCAAAGCGGCTTTGGGCATTGCGGAAGCCCTGATTACCACGGCTGGTGGGATGATTGTGGCGATTTTGGCTCTGCTGGTGTATCGCGTTTGTATTGCGTTGCAGACGAACCAGATTGAGTTTTTCTCGGATATGGGTAATGAACTTGAACTGACTTATCGACAGATTTGGTATGAATTGGCAACTCCAAAGGATAAATTTTATGAATCAATTAATAAACAGTCTTTTGATGCAACACTTTTACATCAACTGGCTGAACTCATTCACAAAATCGTTCAGCATGAGTCTATGACTAAAGACTAGTAGATCAGTTATTTTGGGCGCAGGAAATGTGGATTGACAATGATGAATGAAAGTTAAAATGTAGAAATTTTCTAAGAAGATACTACCCAGAGCGCCAAATAGTTAACATGGTAATGTAGCTATTCCAGGAAGAAGCCATGCAACTGAAAGATGCTCGACACCTATCTCCAGATGCGCAAGAAGCCCTGCGTTATCGGGTGGTCAGTGCAATTGAGAATGGCATGAGCAAGTCAGAAGCGGCTAGGGTCTTCAGTGTTTCAAGAACGGCTGTGCATCATTGGACGAAAGCCGTCAACGAACAAGGCCGTCGGGCATTGAAGGCGAAAAAGCGAGGGCGACGCAGCTCATCTCGGTTAGCCCCTCACCAAGCGGCAACAACGGTTCGCCTCATTACCCAGAAGTGTCCAGAACAATTAGACTTGCCGTTTGCGTTGTGGACGCGCGAGGGAGTGCGCCAATTGATCGAGCAGCGCTATGGCATCTCGGTTTCGGTCTGGACGATTGGCCGGTATTTGAAACGATGGGGGCTGCCCCCTCAGAAACCGTTGCGACGAGCTTATGAGCAAGACCCCAAAGCGGTTAAACAGTGGTTAGAGGTGGATTACCCCGCGATTGTCAAGCTCGCAAAACAGGCGGGTGCCGAGATACACTGGGGTGATGAAATGGGACTGCGCTCAGACGACCAAACCGGACACTCCTATGGCAAGCGAGGGCAGACTCCGGTGATTCCTGGCACCGGACAACGATTTCGTTGCAATGTGATCTCAACGCTGAACAATCACGGCACCCTGTACTTCAAGTTGTTCACACAAAACTTCAATGGCGACGTGATGCTGGACTTTTTGCGTCGCTTGATTGGGCAGATTCCCCAAAAGGTATTTTTGATTGTGGACAAGCACCCGGTGCATCTTTCGGCGAAAGTCCATCGTTGGTTGGAGAAACATGCTGAGCGGATTCGGATGTTTTTGTTACCCTCCTATAGTCCAGAACTCAATCCTGACGAGTTGCTCAACCACGATGTCAAAGCGAATGCTGTGGGGCGAAAACGAGCGAAAACCAAGCGTGAGATGATGGAGAATATTCGTCATCATTTACGTCGTCGGCAACGACAACCAGAAATTGTAAGACGCTTCTTCCATGAAGAACATGTGACTTATGCGGCCTAAAAAGTGTTCACTATATCCTGCTCTGGTTAGTAAGCCTCAGTGCGGATGAGGTTCCCACGATTGTCGTTCAGCTCTTGGATCCACCATTGGTGCTGGTCACCTCGGTAATGAACCTCACATAACTCGCGATCGCGGTAAGGCGGCTGGGATCGAGGTCTAGTGAGCGTTCCACGAAATCCGGAAGACTACTTCCCAGTTCGATGAACTCGAAACCGTCGTGCTCGAACTCGAAGACTTTTCCTGCTTCTGGCCCTGTAGTCGGAACCAAGAGGTAGTTACCGCTTCGCGGTATCTCTCCCACTACAATGCAGTCGCTGATCCAATCCGGCAAGTAATCGTCGGCTTCATCGTCTTCAATGCCATCGAGCCACGGGCGAAAGTGGCTATCGAGTTCCTCCCACTGCGACGGACTCGCGATGAAGTAGGCAGAGTCTCCGCTTTCGCCTTCGACGTAGAGCGTCAGTTCACCGAACGTGCTGTAGAAGTCTAGGAGTCCGTGAATATCAGGGACAACGGGACTTGGTTCGGGTGGAGTGCCAATGTGCCGAAAATGAACGGTCTTCGAGTTCTTCGCATGGTGGATCTCGCTGCAGACGAACTGACCAGAATGTGATTGGACTGCCGAGCGAAGTTGTTCAAGTGCGGACATGTAATCTCCGAGCTGACGAAATGTGGAGTCTGAGGCATAACGTTCGCAATTACCGGACTCAGACCACTCTGGCTACTTATTCGTGTATTCTAAAGTTCCGGTGCATTGCGATATTATACAGCGATCGCGAGTGTCCTATTCAGGC
>CAVYAN010000009.1:0-4530 GCA_963766075.1 uncultured cyanobacterium
CCCATTTTACTGTACTTACTCTTAGAGCCTATCCGAAAACTTGAACAGCCCGCACTGCAATGGTTGCAAAGGATAGATGAATCATGGCCAAGTAATTCTCAGGCTTCTTCTCCACGTATTAATAACCGTCGAAATCGGTTCATCCAAGAATGAGTCCGTTCTACCACCCAGCGCCTGGCTCTGCAATCGGGAATATCATGGATAATTCGCTTACTTTCATCCCTCGGAGGGATATGCCCCACATAGCCCCAAGCCATGACAAGTTGTCGCACTTCCTCATAGTCATACCCTTTGTCTAAACAGAGATTTCGTAGCCACGTTTCATCAGTATCTGGAGGGACAATGCGCTGACTCTTTAGCGTTGCTTCTGTCATCTTCATATCATGGCGATTGGCACCTTCCAGGGCAACTCCCAGCGGCACTCCCCGACCATCAGTCAACACACTCCGTTTGGTGCCAGACTTGGCTCTGTCAGTGGGATTTGCACCCGTTGCTTTTTCCCCCCAATGGAGCCTTCACCATCGCCCCGTCCATCGCATTCCATTCCCATTCAATCCCCACCTTCTCGGCATACTCTTTCAACCCCAATTCCCACATCGACTTAAAATCCCTCTGCTCAACCCATAACTGAAAAGCCATCATGCACGGTGCTGGCGGCACCCAAACACCGAGGCAAGGCCTTCCATTGAATGCCCGTTCGCAGCACATAAAAAATCGCATTCAAAGCGTCCCGATTACCGATGCGCGGTCGCCCTCCCCTAGGTTTAGGCGGTTCTGCCGGAATGGCTGCTTTGACGCATTCCCAAACTTCATCTGGACACAAGAACCCGGGGGCGATTTCTGTGAAGTTCATACACTCTCAATCTCCAAAAGCTCCTTCTAATCAGCTTCTCATAGATTCGAGGTTTTCGGATAGGCTCTTAGGGCTGGCGGCAGGTGTTGTGAGCGGTTTGATTGGCATCGGTGGGGGAGTTGTTATCGTCCCGATTTTGATTTTTGGGTTTGTCTTATCCCAACACGAAGCCTAGGGCACAACTTTGGCCATGTTAGTCCCCCGGTTGGCTTACTGGCGACATGGACTTACTACAAGCAAGGATTTGTGAATTTTCAGATTGCCGCTCTCTTGTGTTCTGGTTTTTTCTTGGGTGGGTTGCTGGGTGCAAAGCTGGCGACTGGTCTCTCGAATGTGCTTTTAGAAAAGGTGTTTGGCGTTGCGATGCTGGCGATCGCACTCAAGATGATCTTTGCTCGATAAGCTAACAATTATGCTTTCACAGCGACCACCTGCACGACTGCGCTACGTCCCCGATGAAATAACCCTTCCTGGATATCTCGCTCCAGTTCAACAGCATGGTTGAACTCCAATCCTTTCAGTTCTTGCTGGAGGGTTGCCAGTTCCATTGTCAATTCAGCAGTGGGCGGTCCCCCTGTTTTGAATGCCAGTTGACGTGGCGTGTAGGCTTCTAACACAAACACCCCGCCCGATCGCAGCCCAGTCACCACTTGCCGATGGACATGAGCGCGGATGGTGGGTGGTAAGTGACAGAAGATCGAGACGATCGCATCCCAGGAATCAGGTTGAATGGGAAACTCAGCCAGATCTGCTACGATCGTTTCGATTGCTACAGAACGCTCTGCTGCCAGTTTCCGAGCTTTCTCCAATCCGACAGGAGAGGCATCAACGGCTGTAACTTGACATCCTTGCTGCGCCAGATACACTCCATTCCTGCCTTCCCCATCTGCCAGACAGAGAACTCGCCCCTTGGGAATCTGTTGGATGACCTGTACTAGAAAATCATTGGGTTGCTTGCCAAAGGCATATTCAGTCTGGCTGTAACGTTCATTCCACATAGGTTATATTACAAATTGAGACAACTTATTGATTTATTCCTAGCCCTTTCACTCTCCATACGCATCACCAACGACTTTGCCGCGAAACACCACATAGTTGTAGATGTTGTAGAACAGCATAATGGGAATGAGAACCCCAATAAAGGTGAGCATAAACACCAGGGCACTGGGAGCAGCAGCGGCTTGATAGATTGTGATTTGGTTCGGGATAATGTAGGGAAATACGATCAGCCCTAACCCAATAAAGGTAAGTAAGAAGATCAGCATCGTCCAGATCAACGGCGTATTTTCTTCCTCTCGGTTGAGGCTTCGCAATAGCAGCCCAACCAACACCACACCCAGCACCGGAATGATAGCAAAAATGTAAACCAACGGTGGGCTAAACAAGCGAGTCCGTGCGGCTTCATAGACGATCGGGGTGGCGATCGTAATTAAAATCGCGCCAATAAACGTGGTGATAGCGGCAAGTTTGGCAGTGCGAAAGTGAGTTTTTTGCAGTTCGCCTTCCGTTTTCAAAATCAGGTAGGTGGAGCCAATCAGAACATAGCCCTGGATCAAGGTCAGGGCAACTAGGAGCGATCGCCAGTCTAACCAATCCCAGGTGGAGCCGATAAAGTGACCTGCCTCATCCACTGCGATCCCTTCAATCACACTACCCAGCGCAAAGCCTTGTCCCAGTGCCGCCATAAAGCTACCTGCCCCGAAGGCAAAGTTCCAGAGAAATTTGCGATCAGAATGTTCTCGAAATTCAAACGCCACCGCCCGAAAAATCAGCCCGAAAATCATCATGAAGATCGGGATATACAGGGCATTGAGAATTGTGCCATAGGCGAGGGGAAACGCCCCAAACAAGGCTCCCCCCATCAGCACCAACCAGGTTTCATTCGCATCCCAAATGTTCCCCAGACTGGTCATCAAAAGGCTACGGCGCTCTTCATCTGAACTGGTCAGAGAAAGAATACCAACCCCCAGATCAAAGCCATCCAGCAGGACATAGAGAAACAGGAACAGCGCCAGAATCACAAACCAAACTTGCGGCAGAAAGTGGAATAATGCGTCCATAGTAATGACCTATTGTTGCGCTTCGACTGGACGTTGATCGGGGACAAATGTAGCGGGTTCTGTTTCGATCGCGGGTTGGTTCTCTAGCCCTGGTATGGGTAGCTCCAGATTGGGACCGTGGCGGATAATCCGGCTACCAAAGTACAGCGTCGAGACGAACAGAATGGAGTAAACTACCGCAAATAGGGTGAGGGAGGTCAGCACATTGCTGGCGGGAAGATGAGACGCGGCATCAGCGGTGCGAATTTGCCCGTACAGCGTCCAGGGTTGTCGCCCGACACACCTGACAATCCAACCTGATTCAACGGCGATGTAGCCTAGCGGAGCGGCAAAAATCCAGGTGCGGAGCAGCCACTTTTGCTGAGCAATTTTTTCGGGTGAGAGGTTGCCTAATAGCCATTGCAGGACGCTCCACAGCATCAGTGCCGCCAAGAAGAAGCCAATCCCGCTCATAATTCGGAAAGAGTAATAGATCAAGCCCACCATACGAGGGCGATCGCTCGGTGCCCATTCCTTCAAGCCCCGAACAGGTTCAGATAAGTTCTTCTTAAATTCCAGAATGTAGCCTAACCCATTGGGAATGGTGATTTCCCACTTATTGGTTTGACTGGATTCATCGGGTAGTGCCAGCAGACTCCAATCGGCAGGCTGCCCAGCAGGACTGGTTTCCCACTTAGCTTCCATCGCCGCCAGTTTGGTGGGTTGATAGTGAGCCACTTGCTCAGCGCTCAGGTGTCCGATATAGATTTGCAGTGGGGTAACGGCGATCGCAGCAGCTAACACGATTTTGAGCGATCGGGCAAAGAACGCTTGGTGACGGTTGTTGAGAATGTACCAGGCACTAATCCCACCAATGACAAATAAAGAGGTTTCCAGCGTGGCAAAGAACATGTGGGACACGCTTTTGACCATGAAGGGGTTAGCGATTGCCTGAAAGTAGTCACTGACAATAAACTTGCCATTCACCATCTCGCCACCCGCTGGGGTTTGTAGCCAGGAATTTGCCACCAGAATCCAGAATGTAGACAGGTTGGCACCAAAAGCAACCATGATGGTGGCAAGGTAGTGAATGACTGGATGCACCCGCCCCCAACCAAAGAGCATGATGCCCAGGAAGCCCGCTTCTAGCATGAACGCCATCGCGCCTTCAAAGCCCAGAATGCTACCAAAGAAATCGCCCACGGCTTCCGAGAAGGGTGCCCAGTTTGTCCCAAACTGAAACTCCATCGGCAGTCCCGATGCCACCCCAATCCCAAAGTTGAGGACGTACAGCTTTGACCAGAAACGGGCATGGCGGTAGTAATCAGGGTTGCGTGTTTTTAGCCACAGCCCTTCTACAATCACCAGATAGATTGCCATGCCTGTCGTCAGGACGGGCCACAGCATATGAAAGATGGCAGTCAGGGCAAACTGCATCCGCGAGAGTGCAACGGTGTTCGATAAAAGATCCATGAGTCCTCTGCAAGTGGATTAAGCGTGAAACACTGGCTTTACCAGTACCTTACTACGTGAAAACCTCTGATGATGCCTTAAATTTAGTTATAGAAGCGCATTAAAGATGTAGCCGATGCTAATAATGCCAATGGTCATTAGCCCAATAAAGACGGCTAACAGTGG
>CAVYAN010000010.1:0-109610 GCA_963766075.1 uncultured cyanobacterium
GTGACCCACCACTCGGAAGAGTGCGCTGGACAATTCAACTCCTGGCGAAAGAGTTGGTGTCGCGAAAGATCGTCATATCGATCAGCAGAGAAACGGTAAGAAACACCTTAAATCAAATTGAATTGCAACCTTGGAAAACAGAAAGATTCTGTATACCTGAAGAAGATTTACCGCGATTTATCGCACAAATGGAGAATGTTCTAGATGTCTATAGTGCCCCACCAGAGCCGAATATACCCTTGATTTGTATGGATGAAGCATCCATTGAACTGACCGGGGATCTCTATCCCAGCATTCCGGCTAAACCGGGACAGGCGAAGAAAGAAGATTATCACTATGAGCGAAACGGTGTCGCCGCAATATTTATGTTTGTCGATCCAATTAAAGGATGGAGGAGAGTGAGTAGTCGTCCTCAGAGAACTCGCTTAGATTGGGCAGAAGAAATCAAACAATTACTCGATGAAGATTATCCCGATGCTCCAAGGGTTAAATTAGTTTGTGATAACTTGAATACCCATCATATCGGCTCCTTATATCATGCTTTTCCGGCAGAAACCGCTCACCGGTTAGCGAGAAGATTAACGATTCATCATACGCCTCGCAATGGCAGTTGGCTCAACATTGCTGAAACTGAATTGAGTGTACTGTCACAACAATGCTTAGATCGCCGCATCAGTCGAGCCGATCTGCTGAAAACTGAGTTGGCCGCTTGGCAAAAAGAACGTAATCAAGAACACGCTAAAGTTAAATGGCAATTTACGACCGCAGACGCTCGAATTAAACTGCATCATCTTTACCCACAATTTTAGTCCTGTCAAGCCACAGTCTTGTTAATGTCGGATGATAACGCTGTAGAAGGAAGATGGAGGGATGAAGATATCAGCCAAGCATTGAATATGCACATCAATACTGTTGCAGTGATCAGAAAAAAGTTCGTCCTGGAAGGAATCCAGTCAGCCTACAACGGAAGCCGAGAGAAGGTTCACCGACCCCACCCAAGCTGGATGGTAAACAAGAAGCTCATTTAATTGCAATTTGTTGCAGTGACCCACCACTCGGAAGAGTGCGCTGGACAATTCAACTCCTGGCGAAAGAGTTGGTGTCGCGAAAGATCGTCATATCGATCAGCAGAGAAACGGTAAGAAACACCTTAAATCAAATTGAATTGCAACCTTGGAAAACAGAAAGATTCTGTATACCTGAAGAAGATTTACCGCGATTTATCGCACAAATGGAGAATGTTCTAGATGTCTATAGTGCCCCACCAGAGCCGAATATACCCTTGATTTGTATGGATGAAGCATCCATTGAACTGACCGGGGATCTCTATCCCAGCATTCCGGCTAAACCGGGACAGGCGAAGAAAGAAGATTATCACTATGAGCGAAACGGTGTCGCCGCAATATTTATGTTTGTCGATCCAATTAAAGGATGGAGGAGAGTGAGTAGTCGTCCTCAGAGAACTCGCTTAGATTGGGCAGAAGAAATCAAACAATTACTCGATGAAGATTATCCCGATGCTCCAAGGGTTAAATTAGTTTGTAATAACTTGAATACCCATCATATCGGCTCCTTATATCATGCTTTTCCGGCAGAAACCGCTCACCGGTTAGCGAGAAGATTAACGATTCATCATACGCCTCGCAATGGCAGTTGGCTCAACATTGCTGAAACTGAATTGAGTGTACTGTCACAACAATGCTTAGATCGCCGCATCAGTCGAGCCGATCTGCTGAAAACTGAGCTGGCCGCTTGGCAAAAAGAACGTAATCAAGAACACGCTAAAGTTAAATGGCAATTTACGACCGCAGACGCTCGAATTAAACTGCATCATCTTTACCCACAATTTTAGTCCTGTCAAGCCAGTAGGGTGGGCACCGCCCACAATCCGGAACTCCCCACTTGCAGGGGAAACCAATTGAATGGAAACCGGGCTAAGGAGTCGAGCGCGCATCAGAAGCTCCAGACCAACCGGGAAACGCGGCTAGAGAACATGGTCAAACGGGTTGATCAGGGGGAATCATGAGGCAGTCGCACAGGGGCTTTCATGTACAGAAGAAAATGGTTTCAGCAAAAAATAAAGAAACTAGAACAAGTGCTGGTGTGGGGAGTTGTACTGCTGGTAGCGGTGTTAACGGCAGTATCGTCTAAGACCTCAGGAACTAAACTGAAGCCAACTACAACTGGCTATACAGTGTTCAACGTGTACCCAGAAACCGAAAAGGCTGGGATGGAGGCAATGGGCTACATCAACCAGCTAAGGCAACACCATGGTAGGCAAAGACTCGCATTTGACCCCAGAGTATTTACCTTGGCCATGGCTAGAGCCAAGGATATGTGGGAACACAAATACTACGATCATGTAAACCCAAAGACTGGTACATGCCCCTACACGATGAAGGGGGCCTACGGGCTTCAGAACGCAGAATTCGTAGCAGAGAATATCAACGGTTATCAAGAATATGAAGAAGGGCTTTTAACCGTTAAAAACCTGAGGCCCATCACCGAACCCGTTGAAGCCTGGATGGGAAGTCGCGGACACCGTTTCAACCTGTTATATGAAGGGCATACAGCGGGTGCCGTAGCTTGCTATAAAGACAAATGCGTTTTTCTAGGATTAAACAACCAGCGCTTTGGCGAAGGATGCCACACCGCAAAAGAGGGGAAACAACATTGGCAGACAGCGCCACACCAACCCGGTGAAGTATAGTGCTTCTAATTCATTCCTCACTCGCTGAAGAAACCCCATTATCACAACAAAATTACTAATTGACACAATGGACACCCGATGACTTGCCCATCCTCGTCTCCTCAGAGATCCAGCAACCATCGCCCTATCGAGCCTATACCTTGCGCGCCCTGGCATATAGCACACTCACATCAAGGGCCCGCACATCATGCGTCCGCAGACATTCCAGATTCGCCTGCCGCACCCGCTGCCGTGCCGCCGGATCCAGTTGGTCAATCGTTCCCCTAATGCCACCCCCCAAAACCATCGTCCACCAATCCTCAGGATTTGCCAGAGCATGCGTGCCGACCTCAGCAAAAACCTCCACCTCAGTCGCTCCACCCGCCTCCAGGAGAGCCTGCAACGTCGTGGCATCCTTAATGCGATCCCACGGGGGTAACTGCTTCACCAAATCCGGACGTTCCGCCGCGATCTCCCGCCAAAACCACTGCGTCGCCGGTTCAAAAACCTGTTCCCCCCACGACGTAATGGCCAAAGTCCCGCCGGGACGAACCATCCGCCAGAGTTCTTGAATAGCAGCAACCATATCAGGAACGAAAAAAATCCCGAACACACAGACAACTGCGTCAAAGCTGGCACCGGGCAACCCCAGATGTTCAAAATCGCCCTGCCGAAACTCAATATTCTCCAAACCCTGCTGCCGAGACTTGTTCCGGGCCAGCTCTAGCAAAGAGTCCGCAATATCTATCCCCAGCACATAGCCTGTGGGACCCACCCGAATTGCCGCAGGCATCGCCGAAGCCCCCGTCCCACAGCACACATCCAAAACGCGATCGCCAGGGCGCAACGCAAGTCGATCAATCGTGCCCTGCCCAAATCGGTTCCAAAACGACAGCGCTGGCGCATCAAAGCAATCCGATGCCGCATTAAACACTGTTTCTACCCGCGCCAGGGACTCTGCTTTAGGGATCATGCGTCCAACTCCTTGCGCCCACAATGAATCATCCAAATCAGTCACACGATAGTTGTAGCGCTTCTTAATCTAGACGTAGGATGGGCACGCTGTGCTTTTGCCCATCATCACAGTTGGTTATGGGCACAGGCGATGCCCTTTACCCATCCTACGTTTAATTGCAACGACCTACCCGTGAGCTTTTATCCATGGAGTTCTATCTCTATAGACCTCTATCACAAGGCTGCTATCACAAGGCTCCTATCACAGCGTACCTGCTTCGAGCTGATCCAGGTAGATAAAATCAGGAGATTTCACCCCCGCTTCAGCCCTGATCTGAACCAGTTGGGGTGACTCGAAAAAGCGCTGGGCATCGGCAAGAGACGTCCACAGTGAAAAATGCACAATGCGGTTGGGGTCGTTTTGATACTTCAGCACCTGATACGATCGCTCACCCGCCGCCCGCCGCAGATCCGCCGCCCCGTCAAAAATTTTCTTCCACGCAGGGTAGTCAGCGACTTCGTGAATAATCAAAACGTAGGACATAGACGCTCTTGTACCCATTTCCCTGACCCGCTTCCCTAACGCTTTTTTCTCAGCCGTCCTCCTGATCTTCTTTCTCCGCCTCGGCCTCCGCTATCCCCTCCTTAAATCCCCGCAGCGTTTTGCCAAAGGTGGCACCCAGTTCCGGGATTTTCTTAGGACCAAAAATAATCACAGCCACCAAGCCGATGATCAGGACTTCGGGCCAGCCTAAACCAAACATAGCGGTCTCCTATCAATGGACAGTCAGTATTGCCTGTCATCACTATAGGGAGCACAGGCCCAATGGGCAATCAGTTCCCCCGAAACTGGCTCCAGGTCAATTTTTTCAGGGTCAACTAGCCGCCAACTTGCCCAACCGCCTACTGACCACCCAACACAGGCGACGGCAGCATCGACTGACCCGATTGCAGGGGACCAATCGGCAAAGACAATCCCTGGATGGGCAAATATCCAGAAATCAGCGCTAGGAGGACGGTGATGGCGATCGCATTCAGCAGCAGCACCCGTTTATCAAATAACGAACCCGACATGGCAGCCACCTCCGAGTAGCGGGGATTGACTTGTATTATTCCATTGACTTCCCAATTGCCTCTGTGATTTCCGCAAGGTTTACCAGCGATCTCGGTCACATCTCCCCAGTTTTACGGAATTTTGCGGAATTTACAGCGATAGAATCAAAGCAGTGTTCAGGCTGAGGTGGGGATCATGGTACGACTAAAGGCTTGGCAATGGGTCGTGTTGGGGGCTTGCCGTCGGAGCGATCGCCGCCTTCTTATTAATTGCCGCTGGCTTGCAAATCCACGCCTGGGGCATCAACTGGATTTGGGCAGCGGTGGGGGGCATATTCCTCGGGTGGCGCTGGCTGTTGGTTAAGTGGACCCAGCCCGCCCTGGATCAGTTCTCGGCCATGGTGGCAGAGGTAACAGAGGAGCTAGAAGGAGCCGCTAACGCCCCAGCCAACGCCCAGCCGATCCCCACGACCCAGCAGGCGGAAGCCGCCCTGCAAAAGATTTTGATCGCCGCCCGAAATGATGCCCCAATTTGGGAAGATTGGGCCAGATTTTGGCAGCGCTGTCAGGAATTGTTGGAGGCGATCGCTCATATTTATTACCCCGAGGTCAAGCGTCCGTTATTGAATATCTATGTGCCCCAAGCCTACGGACTGTTGCGGGGCACCGTAGACGATATGGATCAATGGATGCAAAAGCTGGGTCCGGCCCTGAATCAAGTCACCGTGGGCCAAGCCTTTGAAGCCTACGACATCTACCGCAAACTGGAGCCTTCGGCCCGCAAAGTGCTGCAAGTGTGGAACGCGGCCCAGTGGCTGTTAAATCCTGTAGTGGCGATCACCCGGCGGGCCACCCGCAAGTATGGCAGCCAAGCCAACCAGCAGTTAGTGGCCAACTTGAGTCAACTGACGCGGGAAGTGGCCTTGCAGAATTTGGGCCGACAGGCGATCGCCCTCTATAGCGGTACCGCCGCCAAAGTAGCCGCCAAAGGAGTCATTCCAGCCAGCCCATCGTCCCTGCCCAAAGCCCAAACCCAAACCCTGCGCGAGATTTTGGCCCAGGCCACCCCGCCGGAGGTAGTGGCAGAAACACCCGTTCGGATTATGCTGGCAGGGCGGACAGGCGCGGGCAAAAGTAGCTTGATCAACACCCTGTTCCGGGACAATCGCGCCGCTGTCGATATAGTGCCCAGCACCGATCGCCTCCAGGACTACCACTGGCAGGCCGCCACAGGCCAAACCCTCATCCTGTGGGATACCCCCGGCTATGAACAAATCAACCGGGCCGATCTGCGGGCGCAGGTGTTGGATCAAGTGGCCCAGGCCGATTTGCTGGTGTTGGCAACCCCCGCCCTGGATCCAGCCCTGCAAATGGATCTGGATTTTCTCAAGGCGGTGCAGGCGATCGCCGATCTCCCCGTGATTAGCCTGGTGACCCAGGTGGATCGTCTGCGCCCCCTGCGGGAATGGCAACCACCCTACGACTGGGAATGGGGCGATGCGCCCAAGGAAATTGCCATTCGGGAAGCTGTTCAGTATCGGGCGGAGCAGTTGGGCGACTATTGCCGAATGGTATTGCCAGTGGTAACGGCGGCCAGTGGCCACGCGGCGTGGGGTGTCGAAGCGCTTTCCCTAGGTCTGAGTGGCGGCGATCGCCCCGGCCAAGCAGTTACGGCTGGCCCGCTTTCTGCGGGATTTGGAGGCCCGCACCGTGGCCGCCGCTCAAATTATTGATCACTATGTGTTGCAAATGGCGACCACCCAGGGACTGGCAGCATTGCTCAAGAGTCCGGTTTTAGGATTTCTTTCCACCCTCACCACCGGGTCTCCCACATTGGCTTATGTATTAGCGGAAAAGATTCCCATCGAACAACTGCCCGTGGTGATTGGTAAATTGCAAATGGCCTACGATTTATTTACCTTGCTGAAAGCAGATCTGCCCAATTCCCGTAACTTTGACTTCCTGGGTCTGTGGTCAGTGCTGAGTGATCAGACGGGGCCGAGCGATCGCAATGCCTGGGCCTTTGGCCATGCGGTTACAGAATACTGGAGCACACCGCTGACACTGCCACAATTTCAGGAACGGTTTAAGACCTACCTCCAGCAGACCTAACTACAGCGGCCAATGGTGTAAGAGGTAAGGCCAAGATTTTCGGCTTTTTCCCCGACAGCGGTAACGGGGTCACCCGAAAAACGTTAGGATTTATGTCGTACGGGGCACGATAGCCCTGCTATACCGACGTTGGGGTACACCCTCACGTCCTTCATCCCCTTGCAAAACCGCAGTCGCGTGGATCCCCTATGAGTAGCGCCTTGAATAGCCCCTTCCTTGCCCGCCTCCACAGTACCAATCGCCCGGTCCTGGTTTTTGATGGCGCCATGGGAACCAATATTCAGTCCCAGAACCTCACCGCCGCAGACTTTGGGGGCCCCGAATACGAGGGCTGCAACGAATATTTGGTCGAGACAAAACCCGAGGCCGATTGCCAAAGTCCATCGGGAATTCCTAGCAGCAGGGGCCGACGTGATTGAAACCGACACCTTTGGCAGCAGTCCTTTGGTGCTGGCAGAGTACGACCTGGCGGATCAAGCCTATGCCCTCAGCCGCAAAGCCGCCGAACTAGCCAAGCAGTGTGCCGCCGAATATTCCACCCCGGAAAAGCCCCGGTTTGTGGCCGGATCCATTGGACCGGGGACCAAATTGCCCACCCTAGGGCATATTGACTACGACACGCTCAAGGCCGCCTTTACCGTCCAGGCCGAGGGGCTATACGACGGCAATGTGGACTTGTTTCTGGTGGAAACCTGTCAGGATGTACTGCAAATTAAGGCGGCGCTGAACGCGATTGAGGCAGTCTTTGCGAAAAAGGGCGATCGCCGCCCGCTGATGGTATCGGTGACGATGGAAGTGCAGGGCACCATGCTGGTGGGCACCGACATCAGTGGGGTGTTGGCGATTCTGGAGCCGTTTCCCATTGATATTTTGGGCTTGAACTGTGCCACCGGTCCCGACCGGATGGCCGAGCACATTAAATATCTCACCGAGAATGCGCCCTTCGTTGTGTCCTGCATCCCCAACGCGGGCCTGCCAGAAAACGTGGGTGGCCATGCCCACTACAAGCTGACGCCCATGGAACTGCGGATGGCCCTGCATCGGTTTATCGAAGACTGGGGCGTACAGGTGATTGGCGGCTGCTGTGGGACACGACCGGAGCATATCCAGGCATTGGCGGAAGTCGCTGCGACCCTGAAGCCAAAGGCGCGGGAAATTCGGGTGGGCGATCGCCAGTGGCTCAACGGCCACATCACCCCGTCGGACATCCCTCGGCCTGCCCTGGGCTACACCCCTGCCGCCGCTTCGATTTACACCGCCCAGCCCTATGACCAAGATAACTCCTTTCTGATTGTGGGGGAACGGTTAAATGCCAGCGGTTCCAAAAAAGTGCGGGAATTGCTGAATGTCGATGATTGGGATGGGCTGATGGCGATCGCCAAATCCCAGGTCAAGGAAGGGGCGCATGTTCTGGACGTGAACGTCGATTACGTCGGGCGCGATGGCGAACGCGACATGCATGAACTGGTGTCTCGCCTAGTCACCAACGTTACCCTGCCGCTGATGCTGGACTCCACCGAATGGCAAAAGATGGAAGCTGGGTTAAAAGTCGCTGGCGGCAAATGCATTCTCAACTCCACCAACTACGAAGATGGTGACGAACGCTTTTTCAAAGTGTTGGAACTGGCGAAGGAATACGGCGCAGGCGTAGTGATTGGCACCATTGACGAAGAGGGCATGGCCCGCACCGCCGATCGCAAGTTCCAGATTGCCCAGCGGGCCTACCGCGACGCGCTGGAATTCGGACTGCCGCCCCACGAGCTGTTCTTTGACACCCTAGCCCTGCCAATTTCCACCGGGATTGAAGAAGATCGGGAAAACGGCAAAGCGACGATTGCCTCCATTCGGATGATTCGGGAAAACCTGCCCGGAGTCCACTTTATGCTGGGTGTGTCCAACATTTCCTTTGGCCTGAGTCCTGCGGCTCGGATTACCCTGAACTCGATGTTTTTGCATGAGGCCACCCAGGTGGGCATGGATGGGGCGATTGTCTCCGCCGCAAAAATTCTGCCCCTAGCCAAAATCGATCCCGCCCATCAACAGGTTTGTCGCGATCTCATTTATGACCAGCGCGGGTTTGAAGATGGCATTTGCACCTACGATCCATTGACCAAGCTGACCCAGTTGTTTGAAGGGGTGAGTGCAAAGGAGGCGCGATCGGGGAGTTCCCTGGCGGACCTCCCGATTGAAGAACGCTTGAAGCAGCACATCATTGATGGCGAACGAATTGGCCTTGACGATGGCCTGAAATTGGCGATGGCAATCTATCCACCGCTGCACATCATCAATACCTTTTTGCTAGACGGCATGAAGGTAGTGGGGGAACTGTTTGGTTCGGGCCAAATGCAGTTGCCCTTTGTGTTGCAATCGGCGGAAACAATGAAGTCCGCCGTGGCGTTTCTGGAACCCTTTATGGAAAAAGTCGAAGGCGGCAACGACTCCGGGAAGGGCAAGTTTCTGATTGCCACGGTGAAGGGGGATGTCCATGACATTGGTAAAAACCTCGTGGATATCATCCTCACCAACAACGGCTATAAGGTGATTAACCTGGGGATTAAGCAGCCGGTAGATGCGATTGTCGATGCCTATCATGAGCATCAACCCGATTGCATTGCCATGAGTGGCTTGTTGGTGAAATCAACGGCTTTCATGAAGGAAAACCTAGCCGTATTTAATGACCGGGGAATTTCCGTCCCTGTGATTCTAGGGGGTGCTGCCCTCACGCCGAAGTTTGTCTATGAGGATTGCCAAAATGTTTACCAGGGCCAGGTGATCTATGGGCGCGATGCCTTTGCCGACTTGACCTTTATGGATCATTTCATGCCCGCGAAGCAGGCGGGCAAGTGGCAGGATGGTGAAGGTTTCCTGGAGGAGTACGCAGAGTTTAATCAGAAGGGTCGTAGGGCGATTGAGGCAGCGGAATTGGCGCTGAATGGGCCGCCGAAGGAAGAGAAACCGGCGGAGCCAGAGGCGATTGATACGGAGCGATCGCAGGCCGTAGAACTCGATATTCCCCGCCCCACCCCGCCCTTCTGGGGCACGCGCATGCTCACGGCTGTCGATATGCCCTGGTCGGAATTGTTCTGGCATCTAGATTTGCAAGCCCTGATCGCCGGACAGTGGCAGTTCCGCAAGCCCAAGGAGCAATCCCGTGAAGACTACGATACCTTTCTAGGGGAGAAGGTCTATCCGATTCTAGACGAGTGGAAACAGCGCATCCAAATGGAGTCTTTGCTTCATCCTCAATTAGTCTATGGTTATTTCCCCTGTGTGGCTGAAGGCAACTCCGTCCATGTATACGATCCGATGGTCGTGGAGCAGGGGTTAACGCCCCAAACCGCTACGCCAGTGGTCACTTGGACGTTCCCGCGCCAAAAGTCTCTGCGGCGGCTTTGCATTGCCGACTTTTTCCGCCCGATCGCTGACAATACGTTCGATGTTTTCCCGATGCAAGCCGTCACCGTCGGTCATGTCGCTACGGAATTTGCTCAAACCCTGTTTGCAGCGAATCAGTACACCGATTACCTCTATTTCCACGGGATGGCGGTGCAAATGGCAGAGGCGATCGCCGAATGGACTCACGCCCGCATCCGGCGAGAACTGGGCTATGGTGACTTGGAACCAGACAATATCCGTGACATGTTAGCCCAGCGTTATCAAGGCTCGCGCTACAGTTTTGGCTATCCGGCCTGTCCGAATGTGAGGGATCAGTTTCAGCAGTTGGCGCTGTTGGGGTGCGATCGCATTGCCATGGCGATGGATGAAAGTGACCAGTTGTATCCAGAACAATCAACAACAGCCCTGATTATTTATCACCCAACGGCGAAGTACTTTAGCGCTTAGGCTGCGGAGCGAGAATGTCTGCTGCCTATCACCACAGCACCACTGTGAAGCCACTTTAGGAGGTAACCCGCTGACGGTTTGCTCTCAGTGATCCAATGCAGAATCCGATTGAAGACTTTTGGCAGCAGCCTAAACGGGGGTTACGGGCGTGTGATCCCCCCGCCATCTCAGTATGATCCCCTTATGCTTTGGATCCCAGAAACCTATAGACTTGTTTTTTTGATGAAGCTATTGGCCAAATCGATGAATTTTTCATGAAGATGAACCATACTTATCCCATGAGATGATGCGATTATCATAATTTCACTGTAATATACCTAAGCAGTCTAAGTATGAATGATTAAGGACTTCATATTTCAACTTATTACAAGAGCTGATCCACGCATTTCCATAATGTTTTATCTATTGAAATCAGCTAAACCATAAATCAACACAGATAAGGTTAAATTAACTTTAAAACTGAAAATAAGACATTTTTAGAGATTCAGTTGAACAAAGTACAGTTGGATGATAGGATTAAAATTATTATGCTCTATAGGATTAATCATGAACGGAGTAGCTGAAGCCCAAGTTCGATTAGAAATTTCAATCGAATCAGATTGCGAAACTTTTCTCTCCTTATAAGCCTTCCAATATAGTGCCGAAATTTTACTTAACTTTAATTAGATTGATTCTGATTAGTTTTAACTAAGATTTCTAAATTGATTATCTCAAGATAGTTTTGCTCAAGACGATTTTGAGGCGCGTATCTAACTTAGCGTTCTATGTTTTTAGTTGATATGTAATCAAATTGACATCCTAGACTTGCAGTCAAATGTAAGATACCCAGAAATCCCCAGAGATACCCAGAAATACCTCGTGGTTGGATCTAGCCTGGTTTTAAGCGCTCTTTTTTGTGTGTAGAGTTAGTTTTTAGCGGTCGTAGAAACCAATGCTCTGAATCTCGTTGAGTTCTCAATCTATTTTTTCCTTGGTTTTGGAGTTTCTATTAAATGGAAGCTTAAGTGGCATTCTTTGAGTTGAGGATAGTGATTTGGTCGATGTTGAACTATTGCTTTCCACCAAGTTTTGATAGGTTTAATGCCCATTTTATGTAGGCATCTAAAACTTATTCGGACAGTCACGTTAAGCATATTCACGCTTCCCTAGACCCACTAATCCGTAAAGAGAGTGAGCGTGTAGACGCCTTTGCATTGCTACTCATCTGTCGTCTGGTTTGCCAGAGTGAGGGATGTTAGAGTTTTTCACGTACTGATTAATTGATCTGCAATTAAGATTCCTCGTCTCGAATGCGGACAGCTCCTTAGCATGGGCAGTTCTGTATTGTCTGTATTGAGTAGAGATCCTATATCTCTCTAGGTCAAGCCAGGTCAAACTGATTTTGACCAGTTTTTTCTGTCGATTAATCTGTCGATTAACAAGCATGTTTAGAAATATATCAACAGTGTTTTTCGTTACATGTATAGGTCGTTATGATGTGATTTTTAAAGTTCTACGTTAATCTCATTTACTGTTCTTGATGCTCTTCAAGCAATGACTAAAATAGATTCACTTGTATCCCTGTTAGAATCTCGAGTTGAGCAGTTTGCAACTAAAAATGTATTTATCTTTTTAAACAATACGGATTCTCCGGAACCTACTAAGCTCAGCTACGAGGCGTTAGGATCGGCGGCTCGATCGATTGCAACTCACTTACAGGCTGCTAATGCTCAAAACGAGCGAGTTTTATTAATTTACAAACCAGGCTTGGAATTTATTACGGCTTTTTGGGGCTGTCTCTATGCGGGGGCGATCGCGGTGCCTGCTTATCCACCCCGTAAAAATGCTCACTTTGAAAGGTTGCAGGGAATTCTGCACAGTGCCAAGGCAAAATTCGTCTTAACCACCCAACAGGGGTTGGAAAACTTTGCTCCCCAGGCTGAACAATGGCCGGAGTTGGCCCATGCTCAGTGGATCGCCACGGATGGTTTGAATGCGGCAGATGCAGAGCATTGGCAAAGGCCCGACATTTCGCCAGAACGGTTGGCCTTGCTGCAATACACCTCAGGCTCAACTGGGCAGCCCAAGGGGGTGATGATTCAACATCGTCATCTGTTAGCCAATTCCCAACTCATTCACCAGTGTTTTCAGGATACCCCCGATAGTTTTGGGGTCTGCTGGTTGCCGCCTTATCACGATATGGGGCTGATTGGCGGGATTCTTCAACCCATTTTTGTTGGCGCTTCCACTGTTCTAATGGATCCGGTGGCTTTTTTGCAGCGGCCATTGCGCTGGTTAGAAGCGATTAGCCGCTATCGGGCCTCTACGGCTGGGGGGCCTAACTTTGCCTACGCTCTGTGTGCTGACACGGTTAAACCCGAGGACTGCGCGCGTCTGGATTTAAGCGCCTGGAGGGTGGCATTTACAGGTGCGGAACCGATTCAGGCGGCAACCCTACGCCGATTTACAGAAAAGTTTGCGGCTTGTGGGTTTAGCGATACCGCTTTTCTGCCTTGTTATGGCATGGCTGAGGCGACCCTGATGGTGACGGGACTTCACCCAGGAGCGACCCCTCAGGTCAAGACGGTTGAGACAGATGCCCTACGATCGCATCAAATCGTTGATGCCACTCTCGACAGTTCTCAGGTGACGGAATTGGTCAGTTGTGGTGCGCCCGTGGGATCAAGTACCGTGGAAATTGTCAATCCCGATACCCAACAGCGGTGTGAACCCGGTACGATTGGCGAAGTTTGGGTAGCCAGTGAGAGTGTGGCAGCGGGCTATTGGCAGCAGCCTGAACTCACCCAAGCCGCCTTTGGCGCACAGTTAAGTGAGCCGGCTGCTGGCCCCTTCTTGCGGACAGGAGATTTAGGCTTTTTGGCGGCTGGGGAACTCTTTATTACCGGACGCCTGAAGGAATTGATGATTATCCGGGGCCGTAACTTTTACCCCCAAGATATTGAACGGATCGTGCAGGCGGCACATCCTGCGCTCCGGCCTCATCATGGGGCGGCGTTTACGATCGCGCACAATGGCGAAGAACGATTGGTGGTCGTGCAGGAAGTGGAACGGACTCACCTGCGCCAGCTTGATCCCGAAGCCGTCCTTAAGGCGGTGCGACGAGCGATCGCGGAAGAATTTGATCTCCAACTCCATGCCCTTGTGTTGCTGAAACCCGCACAATTGCCCAAAACGACCAGTGGAAAGGTGAAACGGTTGCGTTGTCGGGACAAGTGGCTAGCCCAAGATCTCGATCCGCTCTATCAGTCCACGGTTGTCAGTCCAGATAGTGCGTCAGTGCCAGCCAGCCAGCCAGCGCCAGCCAGCCAGTCAGTGCCAACTAACCCGCCAGTTCCAACTAATCCGCCAGTTCCAACTAACTCGCCAACAATCCAGCCCCTTGCCGAATCGGCTTTTGGGTCGGAACGCGATCGCTGGCAGGCCCGCATCCAAGCTTGGCTGCTCAATCGGGTTTCTGAGCAACTGGGCGTAGCGCAGAACGAGATTAGTGTGCAGGATCCGCTAGCCGACTACGGTCTCAGTTCGTTAACGGCGATCCGGTTATCAGGCGAATTGCAAGATTGGCTGGAGATTCCCCTTGATCCCACTATTCTCTACGACTATCCGGCGATCTCTAACCTGGCTCAAACCCTAGCCTTACTCAAAACCCAAGCAGCAATCATCCACCGGGAAGAGACTGCCCTCGTATCACCCCAACAGCGGCGGCGGCGCACTGACTGTGATGTTGCGGTGATTGGCATGGGGTGTCGGTTCCCAGGAGCAGCCAATCCTGAAGCCTACTGGCAACTGCTGGTGAATGAGATTGATGCGATCACCGAAATTCCTCCCGATCGCTGGAATATTGATGCTTTCTATGATCCCAATCCTGGTAGTCCTGGGAAAATGAGTACCCGATGGGGCGGGTTTCTGCAAGGGGTGGATGGATTCGATGCTGCGTTCTTTAAGATTTCGGCGCGGGAAGCAGCCAGCATGGATCCGCAACAGCGGCTGTTATTGGAAGTGACCTGGCAGGCGTTAGAACAAGCTGGTTTGGTGCCGGAATCCCTTAGCGGTAGCCAAACGGGCGTGTTTATTGGGATTAGCAGTAATGATTATGGGCGGTTGATGCAATCCTCGCAGGCGTTGCCGGATCCCTATTCGGGCACTAGCCATGCCTTTAGCATTGCGGCAAATCGCCTCTCCTACTTGATGAATTGGCATGGGCCGAGCGTGGCGATCGATACGGCCTGCTCCTCCTCTTTAGTCGCAATTCATCAAGCCTGTCAAAATCTGCGTTTACAAGAATGTAATTTGGCGGTAGCGGGTGGGGTGAATCTGATTCTCAATCCTGACTTGACCATTACCTTCTCTCAAGCCCACATGATGGCAGCGGATGGTCGGTGTAAAACCTTTGACGCAAAGGCTGACGGCTATGTGCGGGGTGAAGGCTGTGGCATTGTTGTATTGAAACGGTTAGACGATGCCCTCCGAGAGGGTGACACGATTTATGCTGTGGTGAAAGGCTCGGCAGTGAACCAAGATGGCCGGAGCAATGGATTGACGGCACCCAATAGTCAGGCCCAAGAGGCGGTGATTCGGCAGGCGCTAAAGGCCGCTAACGTGTCTCCCCATGAGATTAGTTACGTGGAAGCTCACGGGACTGGAACCGCTTTAGGGGATCCGATCGAGGTGAATGCCCTGAAATCAGTATTCTCTCCAGGAAGATCGACTGATCGACCGCTGGGCATTGGTTCGGTGAAAACCAACATTGGTCATTTGGAGTCGGCGGCTGGAGTGGCGAGCTTTATTAAGGTGGCGCTGTCTTTGTACCATCACACCCGAGCCGTTACGTTGCACTGTACGGAGCTTAATCCCCTGATTAACATTGCCGATAGTCCGCTGCAAGTCGCTACCGTGGGTCAACGTTGGGATCATGCGCAACTGCGGATGAAGGGGGTTAGCTCCTTTGGCTTTGGGGGCACCAATGCCCATATCGTCATGTCTCAAGCATCCACTGCCAAGCCCACTCCAACTAAAGGCGATCGCCCGTATCATTTACTGACGCTCTCAGCCAAAACCCCCTCGGCTTTGCAAGCCCAAGTGGCGCAATACCATGATTTTTTGGTGCGTCATCTAGACGTTACCCTGGGTGATCTGTGCTTCAGTGCGAATACAGGCCGATCGCACTTCGAGTGGCGCACGAGTTTTGTGGTGCAGTCGCGGGCAGAATTGCAAATGCAATTAGCTACGGTTGGCTCGGAGCAGTTTTATGCTGCACCGTCTTCCCCAAGTCTTGGAAAGTGTGTCTTGATCTTTTCAGGCGATGAGAATCCCTGGCGTCGAGGCCATGAACTTTACCAAACCCAACCCCGGTTCCGCGCCTGTTTAGATCAATGTGATGCGATTCTGCGCCCGATGTGGAAGCGATCGCTGATTGACCTGCTCTATCACGATGCCGAAGGTGAATCCTTACTTCAAATCCCACATTATGCCCATCCCGCCATATTTGCGGTGGAATACGCTTTAGCTGACCTATGGATGAGTTGGGGGATTGTACCAGATGCGGTGATGGGAGACGGATTTGGTGAATCGATCGCAGCTTGCGTGGCGGGTGTTTTTGATTTACAAACGGGCCTGAAATGGGCCGCACAACGGGAGCAACTCGTTCATGATCTACCCCTCCAAGCCCAAGTAACAGCGGTATTTGAGGCCGAAGATCGGTTGATGACGCAGTTAGTAACTAATGCCTCGGGTCGCAAACCGAAGATCCCAGTTATTTCTACCCGCGTTGATCGGCCCTCTAGTGCGGCTTCTGGACAATCGCCACTTCAACCCGTTGGGAATAATTCCTTTGATCTGCAAACTTTACGAACCCTGGGCTATGGCATTGTCATTACCATGACGACGCCCAGTCAAATTCACAAAACAGCGCAAGATTTGCCGGATGGTTCCGTGCTTGCGATTGCATCTCTCGACGCAACTCGCAGTGAATGGGCGGTAATGCTGGATGGCCTAGCAAAGTTATATCAACAGGGTCTGCCAATCCGTTGGCACGAGGTGGATCGTCCCTACGGCAAACGATTAGGGAATTTACCAACCTATCCGTTTGAGCACCAACGCTACTGGTTTGTTGCGCCGGATGGCAGTGCGAAGTCGCAGCCCAGTCTTCCAGCAGTCGCTCAGCCCGATTTGGCAGATGCCCTCTACACCCTGCAATGGGAAGCATGGATGCGCCCGTCCATGGGGCAGGCCGTGGCTGACGCTAAAAATTGGTTGATTTTGGCAGATTCGGCGGGGGTTGGGAGGCAACTTGCGACCCAGCTCCGCAGCCAAGGCGATCGCTGCATTCTCGCGTACATTGCCGCTACTTACCAATCCCGCAATGACCATGAATATGGGCTGGATCCTTCTCAACCAGAGCACTTCCAGCAGCTATTGCAGGATGCTTTTGGCCTGGATCAATCGCCTTTGCAGGGTGTGATTCATCTTTGGAGTCAGGAGCAGAGTGATCTTTCTGAGTTGGATGAGACGATGCTGGAGCGATCGCAATCCCTCGGTTGCGAAAGCACCCTGAATCTGGTTAAAGCCCTCATCACCAGACAGCAGATTTCCTCCCCGCCGCGACTATGGTTAGTAACTCGCGGCACACAGCCGATCACCAGTGCTCCAGCCCCGCTCAATTTTGCCCAAGCGCCTCTGTGGGGTCTGGGTCGAGTGATCGCCCTGGAGCATCGTGAGTTGCGTTGTACGCGTATTGATTTAGCGCCAACCCCGGAGAGTGATGAAATCCCCTGGTTGACCCAAGCCATTAAGATGGACGCTGCCGAAGATCAGATTGTCCTGCGGCAAGGTCAATCCTATCGGCTGCGGTTAGTTCCTGCGATCGCCTTACCGTCAGTCAACGGCCAAGACATTTTGGCGGATGCTGTCCCTCAGATTGGGGCAAATGGCACCTATCTGATCACAGGTGGCTTAGGCGCGCTGGGCTTAAAGGTCGCACAGTGGCTTACAGCCGCAGGGGCGAGACACATCCTGCTCATGGGCCGTAGCCAACCGAATGTCGCCGCCCAAACGGTCATTCAAGCGATCGAACGCCAAGGTGTTCAGGTTTGGGTGCTGCAAGCAGATGTAGCGCAGTCCTCAACGATGATGCAGGCTTTGAAGGGGATCAAAGGCCAATATCCGCCCCTGAAGGGCGTGATTCATGCAGCGGGCGTTTTAGAAGATGCCCTTTTGCATACGCAAAATTGGGCAAGTTTCCAACGGGTGATGGCTCCCAAAATGTTGGGGATTTGGAATCTGCACCAGATGACCCAAACCGAGTCCCTTGATTTCTTTGTCGGGTTTTCGTCGATGGCGACGGTATTGGGTTCTCCCGGTCAAGGTAATTATGCGGCGGCGAATGCCTTTTTGGATGCGTTCATGCAGTACCGTCGCGCCTTAGGGTTGCCGGGATTGAGTATTAACTGGGGCCCTTGGAGCGATGGGGGGATGGCCTCCGATCGCCAGGTTAATCAACGTCTGGCGGTCCAGGGTATTCAGCCCCTTGATCCCGATCGTGGTTTAGCCTGTTTAGGGCGCTTGTTGGCAGAGAACGCGGCGAAAAATTACGCCCAGGTCGCGGTTATGCCGATTACCTGGTCAACCTTCCAAAGCCAGTTGCCATCGGGGGTAGCGTTCCCATTCTTGGAAAAAGTGATTACCCCGGTTGTGACAACAGCGCCACCATCATCGGAATTGTTGAACCAATTGCAAGGGTTATCGCACTTAGAACGTCGCCCCCGATTAATTAGTTATCTCCAACAACAAATTGCCAAAGTCCTGCATTTACCGCATCCAGAGCAAATCGAAGCCCGTCAGCGATTATTTGACTTGGGGCTAGATTCTTTGGTGGTGATGGAGCTGAAGTATAGTCTGGAACAGGATTTAGGACGATCGCTACCCACTACCTTGTTATTTGACTATCCCACCTTAGAAGCGCTTGTTGATTACTTGAACGCAGCTCTAGAAGAGACAATTTCATCACGTGTTCCGCTCAAGGCCCCAGTGCGGAATCCACTAGAAGTTTCGTTAGAACTTGTGCCGGAGGCTCTGATCCATCTGTCTGAGCAAGAGGCGGAAGCCTTACTGCTAAGGGCATTAGAGCAACTAAATTGCTGAGTTCTCGATTCGCTTAACTATAGGCATTGGTTATGTGTGATTCCACCTATATATTTCCTGGGCTTTTATGATGAACAAAATCGCTTCAACTGATATTTCAACAACCAAACGGGCGCTACTAGCAATCCAGGCGTTGCAATCTAAGTTGGAGGATGCCGAGCGGGTTCAGCATGAACCGATCGCCATTATCGGTCTAGGATGTCGGTTTCCGCAGGCTGACAACCCAGAGGCTTTCTGGACGCTATTGCAGACTGCCACGGATGCCATTACAGAGGTGCCGGTAAACCGCTGGGATCTAGAGTCGTTCTATGATGCCAACCCTGATGCCCCAGGAAAAATCTACACTCGTTACGGGGGATTCTTAAACCAAGTCGATCAGTTTGACCCGAAATTTTTCAATATTTCACTCCGCGAAGCCCGCAGTCTCGATCCCCAACAACGGCTGCTCCTAGAAGTGAGTTGGGAAGCGTTGGAACAGGCTAACCAGGTTTCTGATCAGCTCTTTAAGAGTTCGACGGGGGTGTTTGTTGGCATTTCAACCAGTGATTATGCGCTGCGATCGGTCAAACAAGAAGATGTGCCGATCGATGCTTACTTTGGCACCGGCAATGCCTTGAGTGTCGCCGCTGGGCGCTTATCCTATACCCTCGGGCTGACTGGCCCGAGTATGGCCGTTGATACCGCTTGCTCGTCGTCATTAGTGGCGGTACATTTGGCCTGCCAAAGTTTGCGGCAAGGGGAATGTCGCATGGCTTTGGCAGGCGCAGTGAACCTGCTGCTATCTCCCGAAAATTCGATCTCTACGTCTAAGGCCCGGATGCTAGCGGCCGACGGTCGATGCAAAACCTTTGATGCGCAAGCCAACGGCTATGTTCGCGGTGAAGGGTGCGGCGTAGTGGTGTTGAAGCGCTTGCGGGATGCGATCGCCGATGGCGATACCATTCTCGCGACCATTCGCGGTTCTGCAATCAACCAAGATGGCCCCAGTGGTGGACTTACCGTTCCCAATGGTCCAGCCCAACAGGCCGTGATTCGCCAAGCCCTCGCCCAGGCCCAACTTGATCCCAACCAGATTCAATACGTCGAAGCGCACGGCACGGGTACAGCGCTTGGCGATCCAATTGAATTGCAGGCACTCGGTGCGGTGTATGGGCAGGGTCGGGCGACCGATGTCCCGCTCATCGTTGGCTCCGCCAAAACGAATATTGGCCATCTGGAAGCCGCTGCTGGCATGGTCGGGCTGATTAAGTTGGTTCTGGCCCTTCAACATGAAGAAATTCCCGCCCATCTCCATTTTCAACAACCCAGTCCCCATATTCCTTGGGCTGATTTGCCCGTCACCATTCCTACCCGCAGTGTCCCCTGGACAGCGGGACAACAGCCGCGTCGGGCTGGACTCAGTTCCTTTGGTTTTTCTGGCACAAATACTCACTTGATTGTGGAAGAAGCCCCTCTCCCGGCTTCCCAGCAACGCACCAAAATCGATCGCCCGCTGCATGTCTTCACCCTGTCGGGTAAATCGGAAACCGCCCTGCCAGATCTGGCTCGACAGTATGCCAATTATCTAGCTACTCGATCAGACATTGATTTGGGTGATTTATGCTTGACGGCCAATGCCTATCGATCGCACTTCAAGTATCGCCTCGCGCTGACGGCCCAAAGCAGCTCAACCCTCCAAGCTGACCTCAACCGCATCGCCCAGGGGCAGTCTCCTGAGAACAGCGTGCAAAGCGATCAACCGATTCGGGGCGCGATCGCCTTTCTCTTCACGGGTCAAGGCTCCCAATATCCCGGCATGGGGCAGCAACTTTATCAAACGCAGCCCGTTTTCCGAGCGGCGTTGACGCAGTGCGCTGAGATTTTAGCGCCCGTCCTTGATATCCCGCTGTTGTCAATCTTGTACCCCGACTTATATCCTACGGAGCACTCACCGGACTGTATTCATGAAACGCGCTATGCCCAGCCAGCAATTTTTGCCCTAGAGTATGCCCTGGCTCAACTGTGGCAGTCCTGGGGAATTCGTCCCCATGCCGTAATGGGACATAGCCTCGGAGAATATGTCGCCGCCTGCATCGCTGGTGTGTTTAGTTTGGCCGATGGCTTAAACCTGATTGCTCACCGGGCCAAATTGATGCAAGCGCTGCCGCCGAACGGATCAATGGTGGCCGTTCTGGCCGATGCTGACACTGTGACCCAGGCGATCGCGCCCTACGCTGACCAGGTGAGTATTGCCGCCTTCAATGGGCCGCGAAATTTAGTCATTTCGGGGGTGGCCCAGGCTGTCGATGCCGTGGTGCAAACCCTCCAGAACCAAGGCATTCAGGCCAAAAACTTAGCCGTCTCCCATGCATTCCATTCCCCCTTAATGGAACCCATGTTGGAGGATTTCCGCCGGGTTGCACAAAGCATCGCCTATACAGCACCCAACTTAGATTTGATTTCCAACCTGACAGGGAGGGCGATCGGCCCAGAAATTGCCACAGCGGATTACTGGGTACACCATGTGCGCCAGCCCGTGCAATTTACCCAGAGCCTCACCGCCCTGCTGGAACAAAGGCATGGCATTTTTCTGGAACTGGGGCCTAAACCCACCTTGTTAGGGATGGCCCAGAGAATTGAGCGATCAGCGCAGCCAGAGCGGTTATGGCTCGCGAGTCTGCGCAGTGAGGAAGACAACTGGCACACCATCCTGATGAGTTTAGGACAGTTGTTTGCCCGAGGGGTGGAAGTGGACTGGCTCAGCTTTGACCAACCCTATGGGCGACAACGGCTGACTGGATTGCCCACCTATCCCTTCCAGCGGCAACGCTATTGGTTTGACGATGATCTAGCTCCCGTCAGCCAGCCCGTTAATGCGCCTGTTCCCGCTTCTATCCACACTCCCACGCCAATGTCATATCCTTCTCGCCCCCCCGATCATAGTCGGCAATTGCAGATCCTCACGTTTCTCCAAGAACAGGTGGGTAAACAACTCGTTGGAGCCGGTCGAAGGGTTGATCCTCAGGCATCCTTGCTGGAAATGGGAGCCGATTCAATTAATATGCTTGAGACGATTCAACTCGTCGATCAGATCTTTGGCATCGAGCTTTCAGTCCGGCAGTTTTTTGAAGAACTCTCAACTTTAGAGGCATTGGCAAATTATATTGACCAATCTTTGCCACTTTCCTGGGAACCCCCTAGTTCACATTTTTCAGCGTTTCATGCAATTCCTGCTGCTGCGTCTACACCGACTGCTACGCCTAGTGTTACACAAGCCGCTTCACCCCGCGCCTCATCGAATGCTGTACCGAACTTGAATGACGTATTTACTCAAGTCGAACAAATGCAACAGCAAGTGTCTTCGACTCAGGCGGAACTGCCATTAGTACGGGTCATCCAGGATCAACTGGCGGTATTGCAAACTGTCATGATGGAGCAGCTATCAGCGCTCCAAGGCGAAACCCTGCGTCGTCCAGAGCTACATTCTGGTTCGACCCAAGTTGGGGGTTCATCTCGTTATCAAAATCGAACGAACGATACGCCCGACAATGGACAGGACAATTTGCACAGTGGTAGTTATCGCAATGGCAATGGTAACGGAAAAGTTACTGGTAATGGCAGTATTCGTCAAGGTGATAGTGGAAATGGCGACACTCAAACTAATCTTAACCAAACAACAGATTCTGGAAGTATTGAAACGGAACTTAAAATAGTATCTCCGTCGATCGCCGCAAAATCGACGGTTTCTGCGATTGGGGCAGTGCATATCCCTTTAGCGGATCGCACATCCCCTCTCCCGCTCTCATTTGCCCAACAACGTTTGTGGTTCCTGCATCAGTTAGAGGGTTCTAGTGCCGCCTATAACCTTCCCTTTGCCCTCCGTCTCATTGGGGCGATCAAAATTTCAGCCTTAGAACAAGCGTTCGCAACCCTGTCAGAACGCCACGAATCTCTGCGAACGACATTTTGTCGAGTGGATAATCAGGACATTCAGATTATTCATCCACCTGCTGCAATCCCGATTGAGCAAGTGGATTTGCAGGCCCTTGATGATGATGCTAGAGTTCAGGCCGTGCAATATGCCAGTCAACAGGAGGCACAGTATAGCTTCGACTTAGAAGCTGGACCGTTGTTGCGGGTTGTCCTGCTGCGGCTCCAACCGGATGAGCACATTTTGTTGGTCACGATGCACCACATCGTCTCCGATGGGTGGTCAATGACGGTGTTTGCGCGGGAAATTCTGTTCTTGTATCAAACCTATGCCAATGGACAACCACTGCGCATACCACCGTTGTCAACGCAATATGCTGACTATGCAGTTTGGCAGCATCAATGGCTCCAGGGGGCTGTCCTGGAGGCAAAGTTAGAATATTGGCAGCGGCAACTAGCGGGCACTTTGCCCGTGATGGATCTGCCGTCCGATCGCCCGCGTCCAGCGGTTCGGACAGGTCAAGGCAATACTTTAAAATGGCAAATTTCAGAAACCTTAACCCATGATCTAGAACGGCTCAGTCAGCAGGAAGGAGTGACCCTCTTTATGCTGCTGCTGGCTGCGTTCAAAACCCTCCTGTATCGCTATACGGGGCAACCCAATATCTTGGTCGGGACGCCGATCGCAAATCGCAACCAGGCTGAGATTAAAGGTTTAATTGGCTTTTTTGTGAATACGCTGGTTCTGCGCACGGATCTGTCAGATGAACCCAGTTTTCGATCACTTCTCAGTCGAGTCCGCGAAGTCACTCTGGATGCCTATGCCCATCAGGAATTGCCCTTTGAAAAATTAGTGGAGGTACTCCAACCTGAGCGCAGTCTGAGCCATACGCCCCTGTTTCAGGTCATGTTTGTGCTGCAAAATGTCCCCCTCCAGCAACTGAAATTACCAAATTTGCAAGTGGAACAGCTAGAGGTTGGGAGCAGTGCCGCCCAATTTGATTTAACGTTGGAGCTCACAGAGACAGAACAGGGATTAAAGGCGGCTTTGTCCTACAGTACCGATTTGTTTGATGCGACCACCATTACAAGACTGCTAGGACATTTCCAATCGTTGTTGGAAAGTATTGTGGTCAATCCTAACCAGTCGCTGAGCCAGTTATCGATTTTGCCCCTGGCTGAGCGGCAGCAGATTGTGCAGGGGTGGAATGGGACGCAGGTCGAATTTACCGATAGTTTTCTACTGCATGGGGGGTTTGAAGCCCAAGTGCAGAAAACGCCTGACGCGATCGCCCTGATCTACGAAAACCAAACCCTCACTTACTCCGAGTTAAACCAACGGGCCAATCAGTTTGCCCATCACCTCCATCACCACGGGGTCACCACGGATGTGCTGGTCGGCGTCTATGTCGAACGCTCCCCGGAAATGGTGATTGGCGTCTTAGCCATCGTGAAAGCAGGCGGTGCCTATGTTCCCCTCGACCCCACCTATCCCTCTGAACGCATCGCCGCCATGATCGCCGATGCCCAGATGCCGATCATTCTGTCCCAAAGCCATTTGGCCAAGAATCTGCCCGATCATCAAGCCAAAGTGATTTGTTTAGACGATCCTACCAACGTGGCGACCGCTTCTACTGAAGACCTGAATCTTGTCCTGTCGCCCGACCAACTGGCCTATGTGATTTACACCTCTGGCTCCACGGGCAAGCCCAAAGGGGTGATGATTTCCCACCGGGGGGCCGTCAACACCAACCTGGATGTCAATCAACGTTTTGGCATCCAGGTTGGAGATCGGGTGATTGGTCTGGCCTCTCTCAGTTTTGACCTCTCGGTTTACGATATTTTTGGCTTTTTGGCGGCAGGCGGGGCGATCGTCATTCCCCACGCCCAAGATGCCTTGAATCCGAGCCAATGGTTACACCTGATGCACCAACATCAGGTCACCTTCTGGAACACCGCTCCCGCTGTGATAGAAATGCTGATGACCGCAGTCACGACGCAAGGCCAGCGCCTACCTGATTCCTTGCGGGTGGTGATGATGAGTGGCGATGCCATTTCAGTGGTCCTACCCGATCAAATTCGTAGTCATGCCCATCCTGCCATCCAAGTCTATAGTTTTGGTGGGGCGACGGAGGGCTCAATCTGGTCGATTTTCTATCCCATTGATCGGGTTGACCCCAACTGGACCAGCATTCCCTACGGTAAACCCCTGTCCAATCAACGCTTTCATATTCTGGATGCCCAACTCAATCCGGTGCCCATTGGCGTCGCAGGGGAATTGCATATTGGCGGCACTGGCGTGGCTTTGGGCTACTTCAAACGACCAGAACTGACGGCGCAGCGATTTATTCCTGACCCATTTTTCCCTGCCCCCCGAGCCCGGTTGTATAAGACGGGCGACTTAGGACGTTATCTACCCGATGGCACGATTCAGTTCCTTGGTCGAATAGATCATCAGGTGAAGATTCGGGGCTTCCGGATTGAGTTGGGTGAGATTGAAGCGGCAGTGACCCAATATCCTGGTGTGCGGGAGGCCGCGATTTTGATGCGTGAAGACCAACCCGGCAATAAAGTGTTGTGTGCCTATGTGGTGCCCCAACGCCACAAAACGGTGCACCAACCCTGCAAAACAGTGGAAGTAGCGGAGCTGCGCCAAGCGCTTCGACAGAAATTACCGGACTATATGGTGCCCTCGTTCATTCTGTTGCTGGAAGAGTTACCCCTCACCCCAAATGGCAAGGTTGATCGGAAGGCACTCCCCGCCCCCCAGAATGAAGATCTCGATGGCCAAAAACTTTATCTCGCCCCGCGTAATGAGATCGAAACCAAACTGGCGGAGATTTGGTCCACTCTGCTCGGCATATCGTCGATCGGCATTGCCGATAACTTTTTTGAGGTAGGCGGCCATTCGCTCCTGGCAATGCAAGTGCTCTCCAAAATTCGCCAGGAATTTCAGGTGGAACTCGCCCTCGCTGAGCTATTCCGTGATCCCACCATTATGCATTTGGCTCAGTTGATTGCCCAATCGATCCATGCGGGGATTGCCCTAAGTTTTCCAGAAATCCCCTTAGTCAGCCGCAGTCAACCCTTACCGCTGTCGCTGAGTCAACAGCGGCTTTGGTTACTGGAGAAGATGGAAGGACTGAGTGCGGCCTACCACGTCGCAATTCGTCAGCAAATTCAAGGCCAGCTTGATGTCGCGGTGCTCAATCAATGTTTGGAATTGCTCATAGCTCGTCATGAGGCGCTCCGGACAACGTTTCATTTAGAGGGCGATCGGCCAGTGCAGGTAATTCACGCCACCTTGCCAATCCGGATCGAGTTCCAGAGGGTGACCAACCTCCCAGCCGAGTTGCCGATCTTTGCACAAGACTATGCGCGTCAGCCCTTTGATCTCGAACAAGGTCCGTTACTGCGAGTTTTGTTGGTCGAGATATCGTCGCACCAGCAAGTCTTATTGCTAGTGATGCATCACATCATTGCCGATGCCTGGTCTTTAGGGATTCTGATCCAGGAGATGATGACCCTGTATCCAGCTTTGGCGCAAGGCCAGTTGCCCCAATTGCCTGAACTGCCGATTCAAGCCGTTGACTTTGCCCAATGGCAGCGGCAATGGTTACAAGGAGAGGTTCTGAAACAACAGGTAGACTATTGGCACCATCAATTGAGCGGTGCTCCGACCGTCCTCAATCTGCCCACTGATCGACCTCGACCGACAGAACAAACCTTTGTTGGAGCGGTGCTGCGGATTCCGTTGCCTCTAGCGTTAACCCAAGCGCTGAATCGATTTAGCCAGCAGGCTGGAGTATCGCTATACATGACCTTGCTAGCGGCATTTGGGGTGTTACTACAGCGCTCCAGCGGTCAGTCAGAAATCCTGGTGGGGTCACCGATTGCTAATCGCAATCATCCCCAAGTTCAGGGCTTAATGGGATTTTTCCTCAACACTTTAGTCTTACGGTTGACTGGTGCCAATCAGCCGAGTTTCCAAGACTTTTTGCATCAGGTGCAAACGGTCGCCCTAGACGCTTATGCCCACCAAGATGTGCCCTTTGAGAAGTTGCTAGAGATCCTGCCAACAGAACGTAACCGGGGCTACTCACCTTGGTTCCAGGTGATGTTTATTTTGCAAAATGCACACCGCCAGCACTTTGAACTCCCTGGAATGCAGGCTGAAGGGGAATTGCTTGACATGGGCGTGGCGAAATTTGACATCACCCTATCCATGACAGAGACTGGATCGGGGTTGGTGGGTGAATGGGAATATAACCGTGACTTATTTGATGCTGCAACGATCGAGCGCATGGCAGCGCAGTTGCAACACTTACTAGAGGCGATTACCCAGGATTCCCAGCAATCGATCGCCCAGCTACCACTCATCCCCATGAGTGAGCAAACCCTGCTTGAGCAGTTCACTCAGACGGAAGCGACGGTTAGCCAACCCCTGCAACCCGTTCATGAATGGATTGAGCAGCATGCGGAACAAACGCCCATGGCGATCGCCCTCGAAGGCGGGGGCCAGATTTGGAGTTACCAAACCCTGAATGAGCGAGCCAATCAAATTGCCCATACCTTACAAGCCCAGGGGATTAGGGGGGCAGTTTGGTCGGGGTTTGCCTCGAACGCAGTCCCGATCTGATCGCCACTTTGATTGGCGTCCTGAAGGCGGGAGCCACCTATCTGCCGATGGATCCGACCTATCCTCTGGAGCGGTTGCACCACATGCTCAATGATGCGCGGGTGAGTGCCCTGGTGACGCGGGCAGAATTACAAATGAAGTTGCAACTCAAAGCTCCAGTCGTCTTAGACATCAGTGATGAGGACATCGCTGCCCAATCGACCGCTAACCTGAATCACTCCATCAGTCTGGATCACATTGCCTACATCATCTACACCTCCGGTTCGACCGGCAAACCCAAGGGTACACAACTGACTCATCGCGGTTTGGCCAACTTTATTCAACAGGCGATCGCCCACTATGGCTTTAAGCCCAGCGATCGCGTCCTCCAGTTTGCCTCCATCAGTTTTGATGCGGCGGTCGAAGAGATTTACGGCACCCTGTGTAGCGGTGGCACCTTGGTGTTGCGTACCGATGCGATGCTGGCCAGTAGTCAGGTGTTTTGTGACACTTGTGCCGCCGAGCAGATCACAGTGTGGGATTTACCGACGGCCTTCTGGCATCGTTTAACCCAAGATGTTGCCCAGGGCAATGCGGACCTGCCAGCGACTTTGCAAATGGTGATTATTGGCGGTGAGCGGGCCTTGTCCCAAACGGTCAATCTCTGGCAACAGGTAACGCACCAGCGCTCGATTCGCCTGCTCAACACCTATGGGCCAACGGAGACGACGGTTGTGGCGACCTTCTATGAGATCACGCCCGAGACCGAGATTCCCCTCGGGGCGGATGTGCCGATTGGGAAACCCTTGGGGAATGTGCAGGTGTATGTCCTGGATGAATATCTCCAGCCTGTGCCGATCGGGGTGGCTGGAGAACTTTATATTGGCGGCGATTGTTTGGCGGCGGGATATCTGAATCGACCCGAGTTGACGGCGGAACGGTTTATCCCGCATCCCTTAAGCCCGACGAGCGACTCTATAAGACGGGTGACCGGGTGCGGTTCCTCGCTACGGGTGATTTGGTGTGCCTGGGCCGGACTGATGACCAGGTCAAAATTCGCGGCTTCCGCGTGGAACTGGGAGAAGTGGAAAATCTCCTCCAGAGCCATCCGGCGGTAAACGGATGTGCGGTCATTGCGCAGACTGATGAACAAGGGATTAACCAACTGATTGCCTATGTGGTCAGCCCTGGCCACGATCAACTCGGCCCAGACCTGCAATCATTCTTGCTCGCTCAGATGCCCGATTACATGGTGCCAGCTTTGTTTATAACAGTAGCTGAGATTCCGTTGACTCCCGCTGGCAAGGTCGATCGGCGTGCTCTACCGACTCCCCAGGCGGCCGATTGGGTCAGTACGGCAGAATATGTTGCCCCCAGAACCCCGACGGAAGCGGCTCTCGCCTTCATCGTGGCCGAAGTATTAAAGATCGAACGAGTTGGGATTCGGGATGACTTTTTTGCTTTAGGCGGTCATTCGCTCTCGGCCATGCAGGTGTTGGCCCGAATTCGGACAATGTTTGGCAAAGAAGTATCGCTCCGGGCGTTGTTTGAAGAACCCACGGTAGCGGCTCTGGCCCTGCAATTAGAAGGTCCACAACCCACGGTCCCACAGGAGCAAGCAACATCCCTAGCGATCGCCTTAGCCGATCGCAGTCAGCCTTTAGCCCTGTCTCCAGCCCAAGAACGACTCTGGTTCTTGCGTCAGCTCGAAGGTGACACAGCTACCTATAACTTGCCTTTTGCTTTGCGCTTGCTGGGGCAAGTGGATCAAGCGGCAATGACGCAATGTTTGAATGCCATTGTGAACCGCCACGAAGTTTTGCGCACAACCTTTGCCCAGTTGGAAGACCGCAGTGTGCAAATCATCCACCCCGATCAGGCATTGACTATTGTGGTAGAAGCCATCGCTGCTGTGGATGATTCCGCAACGTATCTCCATCAGCGTATCCTCCAGGAAGCCCAGATCCCCTTTGACCTGAAGACGGGGCCGCTGTTGCGGGTTACCCTGCTGCAAGTGAGCCCAACCGAACATGTTTTATTGGTCACAATGCATCACATCATTTCCGATGCCTGGTCGATCGGCTTGTTTGTGCAGGAAGTGATGACCCTCTATCCGAGCTTCTGTAGTGGGCGATCGCCGCAGATTTCTCCTCTGCCAGTCCAGTATGCGGACTACGCTGCTTGGCAACTCCAACATCAGCAGACGGAGGCATTTCGGCAACGCCTAGCGGCTTGGGTACAGCAGTTTAGCGATGCTCCACCCCTGTTGGAATTACCGACTGACTATCCTCGCCCTGCGATTCAATCCTTTCAGGGTGGCATGGTCCGGGTCGAACTGCCTCAGGCGCTCACCCAAACCCTCAAAACCTTCAGTCAGCGGCAACATAGCACCCTCTTTATGACCTTGCTGGCCGCCTTTGTCACCCTCCTGCAGCGCTACAGTCGGCAGACCGATCTGGTTGTCGGTGTGCCGACTGCTGGACGAACTCATCCTGATTTGGAGGCGTTAATTGGGTTCTTTATCAATACCCTACCGTTGCGCTTTGCTCTGACTGAAAATCTCACTTTTGCGACCTTGCTAGAACAGGTGCAGGCCACAGCCCTCGAAGGGTTTGCCCATCAGGATATCCCCTTTGCTAAGGTAATTGAAGGATTGACCTTGAGCCGTGACCTCAGCTATTTGCCGCTCTGTCAGGTGATGTTTGTCTTGCAAAATGCCCCTGCCGAGGCGCTGACGTTACCAGGGTTGACCCTAGAGCCCTTAACGACCCATAGTGGTGTTTCACGATTCGACATGACACTGTCGATGACGGAAATGGGCGATCGCCTGATCGGCGAATGGGAATACAACAGCGCTCTGTTTGAGGAAAACACCATTGTTCGGATGGCAGCACAATTCCAGGTACTTCTGGAAGGCGTCATCGCTAATCCACAGCAGCCCATCGGCCAAATCCCATTGTTGGCTCCTCGTGAGCGACAAACCCTCTTGATGGACTGGAACCAGACAGAACGTGAGTATCTGCCAGACCAGGCCATTTATCAGCTCTTTGAAGCCCAAGTGCAGCGGACTCCCGAGGCGATCGCTGGCCCAATGCGCTGACCGCACCCTCACCTACCGTGCCCTCGACGAACAAGCCAATCAACTTGCTCACCACCTGCAAAGTCAAGGAATTGGCGTCAATTCGCTGGTGGGTCTGAGCGTTGAGCGCAATAGCTGGATGCTGATTGGCCTACTGGGTATCCTCAAAGCGGGAGCTGCTTATGTGCCGCTTGACCCCGCCTTCCCCGCCGAACGATTGGCGTTGATGGTAAGCGATGCCCAGTTGTCTTTGGTGATTACCCAAGCGCATCTCGCGGCCCAATTGCCGACTAGCGATGCGCCCGTTCTGAACATTGATGCTCAATGGGAAGCAATTTCTCAACATCCCACGACGGCAGTTCCTAGCCCCGTCTCATCGAGCCAATTGGCCTATGTGATTTACACCTCCGGTTCGACCGGACGCCCCAAGGGTGTGCAGGTGACGCATGGCAACGTCGTCAACTTCTTGAGTGCGATGCAAGAGCGACCGGGGATTGCCGCGACAGACATTCTGCTATCCGTGACAACGCTGTCGTTTGATATTGCTGTCCTAGAGTTGTTCTTGCCCTTAAGTGTCGGTGCGACCGTGGTGGTGGCATCGCAAGAGGTTGCCCGAGACGGTAACCTGCTCCATCAATTGCTGGTTGAATGAGCCGCCACGGCTATGCAGGCGACCCCAGCAACCTGGCGGATGCTGTTAGATGCTGGCTGGCAAGGCAACTCCAACCTCAAGATTTTGAGTGGTGGGGAAGCCCTATCGCCCCAACTGGCTCAAGCCCTGAGTGAACGTTGCGGCTCTCTGTGGAACCTGTATGGGCCGACCGAAACGACAGTCTGGTCGTTGTGCGATTGCGTTGACTGGACGGCTGATAATGGCACCATTACGATTGGCACCCCGATCGCGAATACTCAGGTCTATGTCTTAGGGACTGATCTACAACCCTTACCGATTGGAGTACCGGGTGAATTGTTAATCGGCGGTGCAGGCGTGACTCCGGGTTATCTGAATCAACCCGAACTTACTGCCGAACGCTTCATTCCAAATCCCTTCAGCACTGACCCCAGCCAGAAACTGTACCGCACGGGAGATTTGGTCCGGTATCGCCCTGATGGTCGGTTGGATTATCTGGGCCGGATCGATTTCCAAGTCAAACTGCGCGGCTTCCGGATCGAGTTGGGCGAAATTGAAGCGGTGTTGATGCAACATCCGGCTGTTAAAGCCGCTGTCGCTATCGTCCGACAAGTTGGCGTGGATTCCCAGATGTTGGTTGCCTATGTGGTGCCCGCCAGCCCAGACCTCTCAACGGCTGAGTTACAGGAACAGGCACGGCAATTCTTGCCTCATTACATGGTGCCCGCCGCCTTCGTAATGCTAGAAGCATTGCCCCTAACGCCCAATGGCAAAATTGATCGCAAAGCCTTGCCGACCCCGAAGGGAGAAGACTTTCAAGCCTCAGGCGAGTATGTTGATCCCCGCACGGAAGTTGAAACCCAACTAGCCCAAATCTGGTCAGACCTATTGGGGCTATCGCAAATCGGGATCAACGATAACTTCTTTGAGATCGGTGGCCATTCCCTGGCCGCAATGCAATTAGTCGGCCGAGTGCGTCAGCAGTTCCAGCAAGAATTATCGCTGCGCTCGTTGTTTGAAGCACCCACAATCGCTGCCATTGCCGCCCAACTGGCCGAGGGCACGACCCCAGAATCAGCCTTAACCCTAGCGATCCCGCTGGTGGACCGAACCCAACCCATCCCTCTATCCTTTGCCCAACAGCGTCTGTGGTTCCTCAGCCAATTGGAAGGGGCCAGCGCTACTTACAACATGCCGATCGCCTTGCGGCTCCAAGGAACCTTGAATTATGCCGCATTAGAGCAGTGTTTTGCCGAGATTGTGGCGCGCCACGAAGTGCTCCGCACCAATTTTGCCCAAACCGATGGCGAAGGTATTCAGGTGATTCAGCCCCACCTGTCCATCCCTATTACGGTGGTTGATTTAACCCAGGAGGCAGAATCATCATCGCCTGCACTGATTGCGCATTATATGCAAGCAGCAGCCCAAACTTGCTTTGACTTAGAGACAGGGGCCTTGCTCCACTTCAAATTGCTCCGCTTGTCTGAGCAGGAACACATCCTGTTGCTGACCATTCACCACATCATCTCGGATGCGTGGTCGCTGGGCTTGTTTGTGCGGGAAATTATGGCGCTGTATCCGGCTTACTGCAGTGGTCAAGTCTCCCCGCTATCACCACTGCCACTGCAATATGCCGACTATGCGGTATGGCAACGCCAACAGCAGCAGGCCGATGACTTCCAACAACGCCTAGCGGCTCAAGTGCAGCAGTTGATGGATGCACCTTCCCTACTAGAGTTACCCACTGACCATCCGCGTCCCGCCGTCCAAAGTTTCCGGGGTGGACTGGTGCAGATAGAATTGTCCAGCACGCTGAGTGCGAAACTGAATGCCTTCAGTCAGCAACAGCAAAAAACCTTGTTTATGACCTTGCTCGGGGCATTTGTCACCCTGATGCATCGCTACAGTGGCCACACCGATTTGGTCATTGGGACCCCGATCGCCGGACGCTATCACCCCGAGTTGGAATCCTTGATGGGCTTCTTCATCAACACCTTACCGTTGCGGTTCACCCTCGCTGAGGATGCCACCTACGCCACCTTACTGGAACAAGTACAAGCCAAGGCACTAGAGGCGTTTGCCCATCAGGATATCCCCTTCGAGAAATTACTAGAACAATTGCCCCTCGAACGGGATCTCAGCTATCTGCCGCTCTGTCAGGTGATGTTCACCCTGCAAAATGCCCCTATGGAAGTGCTGAAAATTCCGGGACTCACCCTGGAAGCCTTGCCGACCCATAGTGGCGTATCGCGGTTTGACCTGACCCTTTCCATGATGGAAGTGGGCGATCGCCTGATCGGCGAATGGGAATATAACAGCGACTTGTTTGAGGCCAGCACCATTACGCGCATGGCGACCCAGTTTGAAGTTCTGTTAGAAGCCATCTTGGTTAACCCACAACAAGCCCTCGCCACCCTGTCGCTGTTGCCACCGAGTGAACAATACACGCTGTTGACCGAGTGGAATCAAACCCAGGTCGAGCGACCACAGCAGTGTATTCACCACTGGTTTGAAGCTCAAGTGGAGCTGACCCCAGAGGCAATTGCGATCACTGATCGCGATACTCCACTCAGCTACCGCACCCTTAACGAACGGGCCAATCAACTGGCTCATTACTTACAGTCCTTGGGCGCACAACCCGATCAGTTAATCGGCATTTGTCTGGAGCGATCGGTAGAAATGATCGTAGCCATGTTAGCCGTCTTTAAGGCCGGTGCCGCCTACGTGCCCTTGGATCCAACCTATCCGGTCGATCGGTTGACCCATATGGTCAATGACTCCCAACTCCAGATGTTAATCGTCACAGCGGAGTTGATGTCTCGGTTCCCGCAGTTGAGTCCCCATGTTCACTGTTTGCACCTTGAGGCGATGGTATCGGAACTCCAGTTGCAACCGCAAACCAATCCCACGAGTGCCGTTACTTCGACTCACCTCGCCTACGTAATTTATACGTCTGGTTCCACGGGCTTACCCAAGGGGGTCATGGTTGAACACAAGGGTTTGGGCAACTTAGCAGCCGCACAAATTCAGGCGTTTAACATAACGCCCCAGAGTTGTATCCTCCAGATGGCTCCCTTTAGTTTTGATGCCTCTGTGTCGGAGATTCTGATGGCGCTCTGTGCCGGAGCGCGGTTGGTGCTGGGTCACTACGATCAGTTATTGGGACAAGGTGAAATCCTGCAGCAACAGGGGGTTACCCACCTCACGATGCCGCCCTCTGCCCTCAGCATTCTGAGTTTAGAGGACTTAGCCGCCGTGGAGCATTTAATTGTCGCGGGCGAAGCCTGTTCGGCGGAATTGGTGGCGCAGTGGTCGCAACGGCCAGGGTTTTACAATGCCTATGGGCCAACGGAAGCAACTGTTTGTGCCACGATCGCCAACTGTACCGAGACGCAGGCTAAACCCCCGATTGGTCGTCCCATCCAAAACGTCCAGGTTTACGTCGTCGATCAGCACCTGCAACCTGTTCCTGTGGGCGTTCCTGGCGAACTTCTGATTGGCGGTGTTGGGTTAGCACGGGGCTATCTACATCGACCCGAGTTGACGGCTGAGCGCTTTATTCCCCATCCCTTCTCCACGCAAGCCGATGAACGCTTGTATCGCACCGGAGATTTGGTGCGTTATCGCACCGATGGGCAGTTGGACTATCTCGGTCGCATCGATCATCAAGTCAAACTGCGCGGCTTCCGCATTGAATTGGGCGAAATCGAATCTGTATTGCGCTCCCATGCCGATGTGCAAGATGCTTTTGTCATCGTGCAAACGGCCCAGCCCGGGAGTCAACTTCTGACGGCCTATATTGTTCCCCATGCCCAAGCCCCAAGCGTTGAAGACTTGCAGCAACTGGTTGTCGATCGCCTGCCCCAGTACATGGTACCCGCTGCCTTTATTGTCTTAGCGGCGCTCCCGCTCACGCCCAATGGCAAGGTTGATCGCAAGGCGTTGCCGATTCCTGACACCCATCAGGTCATACGCCAAACTGAGTTCGTCGCCCCCCGTAACGCTACCGAGGAAACCCTGGCGCAGGTCTGGGCCGAATTATTGGGGCTGGAGACCATCGGCGTGATGGACAATTTCTTTGAACTTGGGGGGCATTCCTTGTTAGCCCTCCAGGTGATCGCCCGGATTCAGAAACTATTCCAGGTTCAAGTCCAGTTACAGCCGCTGTTTGAGCAGCCCACGATCGCCCAATTGGCCGATCTGATTTTAACTGAGCAGATGCTTCAGACCGATGACGACATCCTGGCGCAACTACTTGCCGAAGTAGAAGCCCTTCCCGAGGAAGACGCATAGCACATTCAGTTTAATTCTCTGTCTTGTTAAATTTTCTGTTTTGCCCATCCAGTTCACCCTATTCTCCCTGTTGAGTTCATGTCAAACCTTGCCGATCGCCTTGCCACTCTCTCCCCGGCCAAACGTGCCCTGTTACTGCAAAAACTTCAAGCAGAAAATGCCGATCGCGGATCGGCAGCCTTGACAATTCCAGTCGCCGATCGCACCCAAACTTTGCCCCTGTCTTTTTCCCAACAGCGGTTGTGGTTTCTTAGTCAGTTTGAGGGCAGTCAGTCGGCCTATAACATTCCCATCGCCCTAAAATTGACAGGGCACCTGCAAGAATCGGCATTATTGCAAAGTTTAAATCTCCTGGTGGAGCGCCACGAAGTCCTCCGCACCCATTTTGCTCTGAAGCAGGGCGAACCCATTCAGATCATTGCCGATCGCTTATCTCTCCCCCTCGAGCGCTTAGACTGGCAAGCACTCACGACCGAGCAAGTCGAACCGCAGTTGACAGAACTCTTACAACAGGTCGCCCAGCACGCCTTTAATCTTCAACAAGGCCCCCTGTTTCGCATTGTTCTCATTCAGGTCGCCCCCAGCGTTCATTATTTAGTTGCGGCCTTCCACCATGTCATCACAGATGCCTGGTCGATGAATGTTCTGGTTCAAGAACTCATGGTCCATTACAGCGCCTTTGCCCAGGGGCAGTCGTCTCCCCTGCCTCCCCTGACGATTCAATATGCAGATTATGCCGTGTGGCAACGGCAGTGGCTAACCGAAGCAACGGCCACTGAACAGTTAAGCTACTGGAAAGATCAATTGCGCGGCCTGTCGCCGTTATTGGAATTACCCACCGATCGGCCCCGCCCCCCCATTCAAAGTTTTAACGGTCGCTCCTTCGTCAAACATCTGGATTCCCACCTCACCCGCGAGTTAAAGGCACTCGCTAACAGCACCGGGGGGACGCTATTTATGGTGCTAGAAGCGGCCTTTGCACTGTTGTTGAGTCGCCTCAGTCGCCAAACCGATATTGCCATTGGGACCCCCAGCGCTAACCGCAGCACCTACGATCTCGAACCCCTGATTGGTTTCTTCATCAATACCCTGGTGTTGCGTAATGATTTAGACGGCAACCCCACCGTCCGGGAACTTCTGCAACGCACTAAGCAGATGGCTCTGGATGCCTATCGACACCAAGATATTCCGTTTGAGCATTTAGTCGAGGCCATCCAACCCGCTCGCACCATGAGCCATAGCCCCGTCTTTCAGGTGATGTTTGGTCTCCAAAATACACCCTCGACCACGTTAGAACTGCCCCAACTGACCTTGACTCCGGTTCCCTTGCCGAGTGAAACTGCTAAGTTTGACTTGACGTTGATCATGAATGAAACGGCTGATCACCTAGAGGCGACCTGGGAATATAACTGCGACTTATTTGACGCCGCTACCCTCGATCGCTGGGCGGGTCATTTTCAAACGCTGTTGAGCCAGATGGTGCAACAGCCTGATGCGCCGATTTCAACCCTGGCGCTGCTATCGTCCCCTGAGCACCAACAGATTGTCTATGACTGGAATGCGACTGCGGTTGAGTATACCGATACGTTCTTGCTGCACGCTGGCTTTGAGCAACAGGTAGAACAAACGCCCGATGCGATCGCCCTGCTCTACGAAGACCAAACCCTCACCTATGCTGCCCTCAACGATCGGGCCAACCAGTTTGCCCAGCACCTCCGTCAGCAGGGGGTCACAACGGATGTGCTGGTGGGTGTGTATGTTGAGCGATCGCCGGAAATGATCATCGGTGTTCTGGCCATTCTGAAAGCGGGTGGTGCTTACGTCCCCCTCGACCCCACCTATCCCTCTGAGCGAATTGCCGACATGATCGCCGATGCTGAAATGCCCATTCTACTGACTCAAAGTCACCTAGTTGAGCAGCTTCCGGGGCATCAAGCCCAAGTGATTTGCTTGGACGAACCCGCTACGGTTGCCGCTAATTCGACGGCAAATCTCCCGCTATCGCTGTCGCCTGACCAACTGGCCTACGTGATTTATACCTCCGGGTCAACCGGCAAACCCAAGGGTGTGATGATCTCCCACCGAGGAGCTGTCAATACTAACTTGGACATTAACCAGCGGTTTGGGATTGGCCCTGGCGATCGGGTGATTGGTCTGGCCTCCTTAAGTTTTGACCTATCGGTCTACGATATCTTCGGGTTCCTGGCAGCGGGGGGCACGATCGTCATTCCCCACCATCGGGATGTACTCAATCCCTCCGCTTGGATCCAACTGATGCACGACCATCAAGTCACCTTTTGGGATACGGCTCCCGCTGTGATGGAAATGCTAATGACCTACGTCAGCAGTCAGGCATTGCGGTTACCCGATTCCTTGCGCGTGGTGATGATGAGTGGTGATGCGATTTCCGTCACCTTGCCCGATCAAATCCGCCGTCATGCCCAGCCACAAATCCAGGTCTATAGTTTTGGCGGTGCGACAGAAGGGTCGATCTGGTCGATTTACTACCCGATCGCCCAGGTCGAGCCTGACTGGACCAGTATTCCCTACGGTAAACCGTTGTCCAATCAGCATTTTCATATTCTGGATGCCCATCTCAACCCGGTGCCCATTGGGGTTGCAGGAGAACTCCACATTGGGGGCACGGGGGTGGCCTTGGGCTACTTTAAGCGCCCTGAACTGACGGCCCAACGGTTCATTCCTGACCCCTTTTTCCCAGCGCCCCAGGCCCAGTTGTATAAGACGGGCGATATGGGCCGCTATCTCCCCGATGGCACGATCCAGTTTCTTGGGCGGATTGACCATCAGGTCAAAATTCGCGGGTTCCGGATTGAGTTGGGTGAAATTGAAGCGGCGGTGACGCAGCATCCCGGTGTCCGTGAGGCCGCAATTTTGGTGCGGGAGGATCAACCCGGCAGTAAGGTATTGTGCGCTTACGTGGTGCCCCAACCCCGTGAAACCGTGGAAGTTGCTGCACTGCGGCAGGCTTTACGGCAAAAACTCCCCGATTACATGGTGCCAGCCTTCATCCTGTTGCTGGAAGAACTCCCCTTAACCAGTAATGGCAAGGTTGATCGCAAGGCATTACCCCAACCCGATGCGGGTTCTACGACTGAGCAGGGCGCAATCGCCCTACCCCAAACCCAATTAGAACGGCAAATTGCCCAAATCTGGGCAGAACATTTGCAAGTTAATCCCATTGGGTTGCAGGACAACTTTTTTGACCTGGGCGGACATTCCTTACTCATGGTCAAAATCTTCAGCGATTTACAGACAGCCCTCCAAACCGAGGCAAATGCGGCATTAAACATTGAACTGAGCATTGTTGATTTGTTTCAGTTTCCGACCATTGCCACCCTGGCCAATCATTTACAACATCGGCAAACTCAAGTCTCGGCCACAGCCCAGGCCCAACAACGAACGGAGGTGCGCACCAGCCAGCAGTCTACCGCCCTGCAACGGCGGGCCTTACGGCAGCAGTCCCGATCGTTAACTGAAGATGATTAAACACTTCATCGTTTGGGGCTTGACGTTGGCGGGTACGCTGCCTGCTCAGCCCCCAAACCAAATTCCCTCGCTTCCAGGCAGCGCCTAAAGACCGAAGGAACCGCTTAGTTTTCACCTTTCAGCAGGGCAACGAGGAGTAATCAAAATGGATGGGATTGACCCAGGTATGTCAGAGACAATTTCAGACCCCTTAACCGAGATTTCTGCCACCAATATCGCCATTATTGGGATGGCAGGGCGGTTTCCGGGTGCCAAAAATGTTGAGGAATACTGGGATAATCTTCAAGCTGGCCGTGAAGGCATTAAGTTCTTCTCGGATGATGAGTTAAAAGCGGCGGGGGTTCCGGCCTATCAGTTGAAGCAGGCCAATTACGTTAAAGCGGGGGGCGTGTTAGACGATGCGGAACTATTTGATGCCAACTTCTTTGGTTTTAGCCCTAAGGAAGCCCAGATCATTGATCCGCAACATCGCCTATTTTTAGAGCAGGCATGGACCGCTTTAGAACATGCAGGCTATAACTCCAACACCTATCGGGGGGCGATCGGGGTTTATGTCGGCGTGGGGATGAATACCTATCTGTTGCGATCGCTCTATCCCCATCTGCTCACTTCGGCTGAGTTGGATAGCTATCAGGTGCAAATCCGCAATGATAAGGATTTTCTGCCCACCTTAGTATCCTACAAACTCAATCTGCGGGGACCGAGTCTCTCGGTTCAGACGGCCTGTTCAACTTCACTGGTAGCAGTGCATTTAGCCTGTCAAAGTTTGCTCAACGGCGAGTGCGACATGGCCTTGAGTGGAGGTGTAACAGTCTTTGTCAACCCCACGGGCTATGTCTACAGTGAAGGGATGATTTTGTCCCCCGATGGCCATTGTCGGGCCTTTGATGCTAAGGCCCAGGGCACTGTGGGCGGCAATGGGGTCGGTGTGGTAGTGCTGAAGCGGTTGGCGGATGCGATCGGCGATCGCGATACGATCTACGCCGTGATCAAAGGCTCAGCAGTCAATAATGATGGCACGGCCAAGGTGGGTTATACCGCGCCCAGCATCGAGGGACAAGCGGCTGTAATCACCGAGGCCCAGGCGATCGCGGATACGCCTGCGGATACGATCAGCTATGTGGAAACCCACGGAACTGGGACTACGCTTGGCGATCCGATCGAAATCGCCGCCCTAACTCAAGCCTTTCGCCACACAACGACCAAAAACCAGTTTTGTGCCATTGGTTCCGTTAAAACCAACATTGGTCACTTAGATACTGCGGCTGGCGTCGCCAGTTTAATTAAAGTTGCCCTCGCCCTAAAACACAAAGCGATTCCACCGAGTCTCCATTTTGAGTCGCCGAACCCAGCCATTAACTTTGTCCACAGCCCCTTTTTCGTCAACACGCAACTGACCCCTTGGCCCGCCACCGATACCCCACGTCGGGCCGGAGTCAGTTCCTTTGGGATTGGCGGCACCAATGCCCATGCTATTGTCGAAGAAGCTCCTTCCGAGACGCTTGAACCGGGTGGGGCCAGTCGCCCTTGGCACCTGCTCGTGTTATCGGCTAAGTCAGAAACTGCCCTCACTCAACAACGCCAAAACCTCGCTGATTATTTGAGCCAACAGCCCACCGTTTGTTTGGCGGATGTTGCCTTTACCCTCGCCCAAGGCCGACAAGAATTTGCCCATCGCTGGATGGGGTTGGTGCAAACGTCAGAAGCAGCGATTCAGACCCTGCAAGCTCCCCCGTCTGGTACAACCTTCCAGGTTCAGGCCAATCGCACCTCGGTGGTGTTTCTGTTTCCAGGACAAGGCGCTCAAGTCATTAACATGGGTCGCGACCTATACAAACATGAACCCGTATTTCGAGAGGCACTAGATACCTGTGCACAACTGCTCTTGCCCGACTTGCAGGATGATTTGCGGCAATTGCTTTATCCAAAAGCCGATTCCCCGGTTGATATTAACCAAACGCAATGGGCGCAACCCCTCTTATTCTCGGTGGAATATGCCCTCGCGCAACTTTGGTTGAGTTGGGGGATCAAGCCAGAAGCGATGATTGGCCATAGTTTAGGAGAATATGTCGCTGCTTGCTTGGCGGGAGTTTTTAGTCTGGAAGAGGGCCTCTGGTTAGTTGCCCAGCGGGCCAAGTTGATGCAGCATCTGCCTCCAGGAGCAATGTTGGCGATTCCGGGCACGGAGGCTGAGATCACTCCCTGGCTGCGGGATGGGGTGGTGCTGGCCGCCACCAATGGCGGCATTTGTACGGTGTCAGGGGAGTTGAGTGCGATCGCCGACTTAGAGCACCAACTCACCGCCGCTGGACAATCGGTGACACGCTTGCAGACTTCCCATGCGTTCCACAGTCCCTTAGTCGAATCCATGGTGGCGGATTTTCGCCACCTGCTGCAACAAATTTCTTTCCACGCTCCCCAGCGCACCTACCTGTCCAATGTAACCGGCACCTGGATTACCGCTCCCGAAGCGACGGATCCCGAGTATTGGATCCAGCACCTCCGCCAGACTGTACGGTTTGGGGAAGCGGTAGCCCAATTGTTACCTGATCCGAACTGGATCTTTCTTGAGGTTGGCCCTGGGCGTACCTTGACGGCCTTAGTGCGTCGCCATCCCAACTATACCCAGGCCCAGCCTTTGCTGAATAGCCTCTTGACGACAGCGACGGCCTATCTAACGGAGCCTCAGCATGTGCTCCAGACCTTGGGCCAATTGTGGCTCCATGGTGTGACGCCGAAATGGCAACGGTTCTATGCCAACGATAACTGCCACCGCATTCCTCTCCCAACCTATCCGTTTGAGGGCCAACGCTACTGGATTGATCCTCCCCAGGGCAGCGCGCTGACCCTGAACTTTGGGCTAGCGCGCAATCCTGATCCGAGTCGCTGGTTCTACGCCCCCTCGTGGAAACAGCTACCGCCCCTCTCTTTACAACCCTTGGCAACCGATGACTGTTGGTTGCTGTTAATCGATCGGATGGGGTTGGGCACTGCCCTAGCGGAATCCCTCAAAGCGGCGGGTCAGCGGGTCGTGACGGTGGCCTACGGCGATCGCAAATTTTGGCAATCCGCCGACCATGTCGTGAAAGTCGGTGATACTGCCAGCTTTGAACGGTTACTGCTCACCCTCCAGGTCCGCCAGCACTGGCCGCAGCACATCCTGCATCTATGGAGTCTCGATCCTGGGGCAGCAGATCTCAGGCTCGACACCGTGGCCAAGCAGACCGAAGCGGGATTACATGCGCTCTTATCTTTAGTGCAAGCGATCGGCAAGGTGGGGCAACCCCAGCCATTACAACTCAGTGTGATCACAAATGGGTCCTACAACCTACTGGGAACGGAATCCCTCAAGCCGCTGAAAAGTCTGCTGCTGGGGGCGGTGAAAGTAATTCCGCAGGAGTATGCTCAGCTATCCTGTCGCTACGTCGATCTTGAGGAGGTGTTTCCCCATGCTGTATCCCGCTCCCAATGGCTGCAAACGTTGTTGACGGAGTTAACGACTCCCGAGGCACCTCAAGAAGTCGCCTATCGCGGTCGATCGCGCTGGATTCCTACCTACGAGCCCATATCTTTATCTGAGCCAGAGGACAATCCCCGGTTGCGATCGCAGGGCGTTTATCTGATTACCGGCGGCTTGGGCGGAATCGGATTAACCCTCGCCCATCACTTGGCTCAGACCGTTCAGGCTCGCTTGGTTCTCGTGAGTCGCTCTCCCTTTCCGGCCCGACGCCACTGGGCCTATTGGTGTTTGACCCATCCCAAAGAGGACCCCATCAGCCAAAAGATTTACCGACTGCGGGAGCTAGAAGCCTACGGAGCAAAAGTGTGGGTCGAGCAGGCCGATGTCACTGATCACGCTTCACTGGAACCCCTGGTGGCTTCAATAGAAGCGGTTTTTGGCCCCATTCATGGAGTCATTCACTGTGCGGGGATGGCGGATTTTGGTGGGATTATTCAAGGCCGCAACCGCAGTGATACTGATCGCATTCTAGCCGCGAAAGTGACAGGCACATTGGTGTTGGATCGGGTCTTCCGCAACCGGCCCCTCGACTTTTGGGTGATGAGTAGCTCCTTGGGAACGGCCCTCTATAAAACCCTGTTTGGTCAGGTCGGTTACAGTGCGGCTAACGAGTTTTTAAGTGCTTTTTGTGAGTACAAGCAACAGACCACCCAAACCTTCACGGTCGCCATTCATTGGACCGAGTGGGATGAGGTGGGAATGGCGGTTGATTCCCGCGCAGAGCGCCTAAAAACCAAGGCCCGGGCCGAAGAAGAACAAAATTGGTTAGTTGCCCTTACCCCCGAAGAAGGTGCAGATGCCTTTGGGCGAATCTTAAATCAGCCTCAAGCCCGAATCGCCGTATCCATTCAGGATTTGCAGCAATTATTGCAACAGCAAGCCCAGTGGAGCACCAATCAATTTTTGGAGTCCCTTACTCTGGAACCGGACACCAACCAACCCAAGCAACAGCGGCCTGAGCTAGCAACGGCCTATATGCCCGCCCAGACCCAGCTAGAAGCCCTGCTGATTGACCACTGGGAAACCTATCTTGGTATTGCACCCTTGGGACTAGACGACAGTTTTTACGATTTGGGGGGCGATTCTTTGCTTGCCTTGGGGTTACTGGCCCAAATCCAGAAAAAGCTGTCGGTTAATATCCCGATGACAGCCTTGTTAGAAATCCCCACTGTGGTCGGATTGGTCACCTATCTGCAAACTCATGCCGCTGACACGATCGCCCAGTGGCTTATCCCACTCGAATCCACGCAACCAGAATCAACCATGGCTCCCCTCCCTAACGACGCCTTCTCTACCCCAGCACCCTCTCAGCCGACTGCACACCCCCCGGATGCGCGCATCCCCCAGCCCCTAGCCTATCCAACCCCAATGGCGATGACCCAACTGACGACCCCAGCTCAGCCTGTGGCTCGGCCTGTCGCTCCCGTCGTTGCTCGACTCCAAGCGGGTAGCCCCCAACATCCGCCCTTGTTTTTTGTCCATCCTATCGGGGGCGGCATTAGCTGCTACAGCCCGTTAGCACGCCATCTCAATCGGGATTGTCCTTTCTACGGATTGCGGGCGATCGGTCTCGATCAGGAAGCGCCACCGCTAGCTGATGTGCCCCAAATGGCGGCCTGTTATATCCAGACCATCCGCACCATTCAGCCTCAAGGTCCTTACTACCTTGGAGGGTGGTCGATGGGCGGAGTCGTAGCCTACGAAATGGCCCTCCAACTGTTTCAATTCGGTGAATCGGTATCGGGGTTGATCTTAATTGACAGTCCAGCCCCAGTGGCAACGCCTCGCGATCCGGCGATCGATTTTACGGTCTTTGCTAGAGGATTGGGCTTCTGCCCAGAGCAAGTGGACGCCTTTAGTCAGTTGTTACAATCTGATTCAACCGCCCTCGATATGACCCTCCAGCGGTTACTGACAGAAGGTCAACGCATCGGCCTGCTACCCCAAAGTTTTGCCCTGGCACAGCTCCAGCAACTTTATACTGTGTTCAACGCCCATAGTTTAGCGTTAAGTAACTATACGGCGGCGATCTGTCCTCAGCGGCTACCCACGCTGTTGCTCCAAGCCAAAATTGCTGATCATTCAATGTTTAGCCGCTTAGGACCGCAAGTGGCTGATCACTGGACCAAACTCTTGGGCCGATCGCCCTTGATTCGGAACCTGCCAGGTGATCATTACACCTTGGTCACCGAACCCCAGGTAGCACTGCTGTCCACTCATCTCAACAGTTTTCTATGTCAAATTAAACCATCTGGGCGGACTGTGGCCGCAACCAGTTTCTCACCCTAAATCTGGAGTCAGACATGATCCCTTCCTCTCGTCAATTTACGGCGTCACCTGTCTTGATCTGGGGCCTTTTGGGGCTAACGGTGGTGGCAATTACTATCCCCATCATCGGTATCCAGAAGTTTGCCCCTACCCAGACGCCGCCAACAGTGGCTAGCCCTGGGGTGCCTGATCAGCTACGCGTAGCCGCTTTGGGACGAATCGAACCGGTTTCCGGAGTCATTCAGGTGGGGGGACCTGTCGGTGAAATTGTCGGCCAACTCTTGATTAAAGAAGGCGATTGGGTGACTCAAGGTCAAGTGCTTGGCTACCTGCGCAGTTATCAAGAGCGGCAGGAAGAATTAGCTAAGGCCAAACAAGATCTAGACAGTGCTCGGGTGCGCCTAGCAGCCGAAACTCAATATAGTGAAGCCCAACTGCAAGAACGGACAATTGATGCGACTCAAGCTCCGGGGAGCCTGGAAAGTACAATTGCGGCTCAGCAAGCACAAATTGAGTCACTGCGCTCGGAGCAGTCCCTGGCGACTAAGCAACTGAGCCGCTATGAATCTTTGGTAGCCCAAGGAGCTGCCCCCCGGCGTGAATTAGATGAACGCCAAGCCCAAGTGGATCAATTGGGTCAACGGATTCGCCAAGCCGAAGAAACCCTACAAAAAATCATCAAAGACCGCGATCGCGAACTGGCAAATATCCAGGCCCAAGTGACCATAGCGCGCACAAATACGGCCCGGATTCAGTCCAATAGCCAAGTTGCAGCCGCAGAACAAGCGATCGCCCTCGCCCAAGTGCGCCTAGACAACACCATCATTAAAGCACCCCGCCAAGGTCGCATTTTGCGCATTGTCACTAAACCGGGGGAAAGTATTGGCGATGATGGTCGGGGTAAAGGCACCCTCGTGACACTGGCTGACACCAGCGCAATGCAGGTACTGGCTGAGGTAAATGAATCAAATATCCGGCAAGTTAAACTCGGCCAAGTTGCAACCATTACGAGTCGGAACAAAGCCTTTGAAGAATCATTGAAAGGTCAGGTGAGTGAAATTGGGCGGCAAATTTTTAAGAATAATGTGCTAAACGACGATCCCAGCGCCCTGAGCGATGCCAGGGTGATTCAAGTTAAGGTGCAATTGGATGATAGCCAAGCTGTGGCCAAATTTACGAATCTGCAAGTCGATGTCCAAATTGAAATCCAACCCACTCCTTAATTGTTTAGTTAACCCTACGTCAGCCCGCCAATCTCTATGTTTAATTCTGTTGCTTTATCCAATTTGGCTTACGATCGCACGCGATTGCTCGTAGGGATTTCCGGGGTGGCGTTTGCCGTTTTACTCGTGTTTATCAATCTCGGGTTTTTAGGGGCGTTATCCGACACGGCAGGGTTGATCTATAACCAATTGGATGCCGATGTTTATCTGGTTTCCCCATTATCTCTAAATGGCACGGCAACGAAACCCTTTACGCGCGAGCGGCTTTATCAGGCAGTGAGTCAGCCTGATGTCGCTCAGGCGACTCCCCTGTATATTGGTTATCAACCTTGGCGCAATGCTGAGAATAACCAAGAGTTGTTTATTCTCAGTTTTGGCTTTAATCCTAAGGATAAACCCTTTTTATTGCCTGATGTGCGTTCTGATCAGGCGATCGCTGCCTTTTCTGAAACCAATACTGTGTTCTTCGATCGGCGATCGCTGCCGAAGTATGGCCCCCAGACCCTCGGCCTCAAAACCGAATTTAATAAGCGGGAGGTCACCCTCAATGGTCTATTCTCCCTTGGCGGCGGGTTAGCGGCGGAAGGCACCCTGATGATGAGCGATCAAAATTTTCTCCGTTATTTCAGCCCCCGCACGCTAGAGCGGATTGATTTGGGTCTATTGAAGTTAAAGCCGGGGGCCAATGCTCCAGCCGTGGTGCTCGAACTCCGGAAACAGCTACCATCTGATGTCACAGTCTTTACGAAAGAGGAGATGATTGCGCGCGATCGGCAATACTGGATGGAAACCACCGCCGTCGGATTTATTTTTAGCCTCGGCGTGGGGGTGGCGCTCATTGTCGGGGCGGCTATTGTCTATCAAATTCTCTATGCGGATATTGCCAAAAACTTCCGGGAGTATGCCACCCTCAAGGCGATTGGATTTCGCAATCGCTTTTTGGTCAGTATGGTGCTGCAAGAGGCCTTGTTGCTAGCGGTGATGGGATATGTTCCGGGCCTGATTTTGGGGTTGGGAGCCTATCAACTGATTCTGCAAGCTACTAATGAAGCGATTCCCATGGTGATGACACCAGATCGAGTGGTCGTGGTATTTGGATTAGCGATCGCCACCTGTGTTTTATCGGGGATATTTTCCCTGCGTAAAATTTTGGTTGCCGATCCAGCTTCCGTCTTGTAGACATTTATGAACTTGACCATGGCATCTCGTAACCCTTCTGTTTCCTGGCTAAATCTGACCCATAAACCAGGTCGCCTCATGCTGCTGCTGAGTGGTATCGTGTTTGCCGTGATTTTGATGTTCATGTTTTCTGGATTTAAACATGCGCTCTATGACAGTCAACTGGAAATTTTGCACCATCTGAAGGGAGATGTTTTTATTGTCAGTCAGCGTCGCCCCAGCTTTGCCACACCCAATTTCATTCCCCGGCACATTTTGTATCAAGCGCAATCTTATCGGGGTGTCAAGACGGCTTCAGCACTTTATTTGGGCGAAGCATTTTGGAAAAATCCCGACACGCGATTGGTCCGTCTAGCCCGCGTGTTGGCCTTTAATCTGAATCAACCGTTGTTTGATTTCCCCGAATTACAACAGAATATTTCCGCATTGCAGGTGCCTAATACCGTTTGGGTCGATCGGTTGGCCCGTCCTGAACTCGGTCGCACATCGCCAGGGACAGTCACCGAGTTGGCCGATCGAGCTGTGTATGTGGTCGGCAACTTCACGCTGGGTAACGATTTTGCGTCACTCAATGGTAATCTCCTGATGAGCGAAGACAACTTCCAACAGTATTTTTCTGGCCGCGATCCTAAGGAAGGAAATCGTTCCTTAAATGAAGTGGATATTGCCGTTGTTGAGGTTGAACCCCAATTCCAGCCGCAGGCTGTGGCTACGACGCTACGCCAAAATTTGCCGAAAAGCGTGAATGTCATGACCCGTGAGGAAATCATGCAGTGGGAACGGACGGTTTGGGAGGAAAGTTCTAACATTGGCTTTGTGTTTGGCATCCTGACAACAATGGGATTTGTGATTGGGGTGATTCTTTGCTACCAAATCATTTATGCCGATGTGACCGATCACCTGCGAGAATATGCCACCCTCAAAGCGATGGGATATCAGAATCGGTTTCTATACGCGGTGGTGTTTCAAGAGTCTTTATTGCTGGCGGTGATGGCCTTCATTCCTGGCCTTTTACTCAGTGCTGGCCTTTACAGCTTAGCCAAAGGGGCGACGGGCTTAATGTTTCAGATGACCTTTGACAGAAGCACACAACTTTTCATCATGACAGTTCTGATGTGTTTTATTTCGGGTTTGGTGTCACTGGTAAAGTTGCATCAATCCGATCCAGCGGATATTTTTTAGGCGATCGCAGAACATCATGCAGCAATTTCTCATTCTTTGGTTAGGACAACTGGTTTCCTTGGTCGGATCACAGCTAACTGGATTCGCCCTCGGCGTTTGGGTCTATCAACAAACCCATTCGACCACGTTGTTTGCGCTGCTCATTGGGTTAAATGTCCTGCCGGTGATTGTGCTATCGCCTTTGATTGGAACGATTGTTGATCGCTGGAACCGGCGCACAGTCATGCTGTTGAGTGATTTTGGGGCAGGGCTGAGTACAGTTGCTTTGGCGATCGCCCTAAAGGCCAACTATCTGCCGATTGGTCTAATTGCGGTCTTAATTGCCCTCAATGCCACCTTTAGTAGTTTTATGCGACCGGCTTACACCGCTGCAACGACACAATTAGTCGCTGCTAAAGATCTCGATCGAGCCAGTGGCCTGATGCAAATTGGCTCATCGGTCGCACAATTAATTGCGCCCATTCTGGGCGGAGCCTTACTCAAGTTCATTGGTCTTCCCGGCATCATCGGCATCGATGTGATCACCTTTTTAATTGCCGTTCTAACCCAAATGATTGTACGGTTACCCCCACCTGTTCCGGTGGCAACGGTGACACAATCCTCCTCTTCCCTCCTTAAAGACTTTCTCCAAGCGCTCCAATTTCTCAAACAGCGTCCTGGACTATTGGCATTGCTTGGTTTCTTTGTCGTCAAAAATTTTTTAACCTCAATTGTCTACGTTGCCACCACACCCTATGTTTTGTCCTTTTCGTCAGAGCTTGTCCTGGGCAGCATTTTGTCCGTGGGCGGTCTGGGAATGGTTGTAGGGGGCATTGTTTTGAGTATATTTCCGATCGGGCAATCGCGAATCCTGACCATTCAGGTCTTTGCACTCCTCGGCGGGGTCACACTCATCATGCTCGCCATGAAGAATTCAATTCCAATCTTCATGGTGGGTTCATTTTTATTCTTTCTCGGTCTCCCTTTCATTCATGGCTCCGGTCAGGTGATTTTCCAAAAGAAAGTGCCTCAGGCTCTACAAGGACGCATATTTGCTTTTAATGAAGCGCTGGCCGGATCGTCGGTGCCGTTGGGGTATCTAGCAGCAGGTCCGCTCAGTGATGTTGTGTTTGAACCTTGGATGCAGCCCGATGGGTGGCTAGCTGGTACGATTGGCCTGTTCTTGGGAACGGGACCTGGACGCGGCATCGCCCTATTATTCATCCTCCTCGGAGTAATACACGGGGCCCTCGCCTTAATGATTCAACTGTACATGCCCTTACGGAAGATCGAATGGCAATTACCCGATCAGGCAGAAGAACCTTATGAAGAATTTGTCACTATTCCAACTAAATCTGATTCTACTTCCACCCTACGGCCTCCCAAAGAGAATATCATGATGGAATTCTCTAACTCCGTACAATCCTATCAAAACCCCGTTCTTGATCATTCTCATGGCATCCGACCCACGATGGAACCCGTTATTTCTATTCAAAAATTAAATCATTTCTTTGGTAAGGGTGATTTATCTAAACAGGTGTTAATTGACATTAACCTGTCCATCCAACCAGGAGAAATTGTGATTATGACGGGGCCATCAGGTTCCGGAAAAACGACCCTCCTGACGTTAATGGGAGCCCTCCGCTCTGTTCAAGACGGCAGTTTAAAAGTCTTGGGTAGAGAATTAAATCAGGCGACCAATCAAAAGTTAGTGGAGGTGCGGCGGAATATTGGGTATATCTTCCAAGCCCATAACTTGCTACCGTTTATGACGGCTCGGCAGAATGTGCGGATGTCTTTAGCGTTACAATCGAAGACCGATCGCGCCCATGCTTTGCAGAAAGTTGATGAGGTCTTAAATGCAGTTGGATTGGGGAATCACCTGAACTACTATCCTGAAAAACTTTCGGGGGGACAGAAACAACGGGTGGCGATCGCCCGCGCCCTTGTCAACGAACCAGCTCTCATCTTAGCCGACGAACCGACTGCTTCCTTGGATAGTAAAACTGGCCGTGAAGTCGTTGAGTTAATGTATCGTCTCGCCAAAGAACAGCACTGCACGATCATCTTAGTCACCCATGACAATCGCATTTTGGACATTGCCGATCGCATTATCAACTTGGAAGATGGACGGCTATTACCAGCAGTTGGAGAAACTAAGCACCTGCGCCCCAGCACTACCCTAATTTCATCCGGGGGCAACGCACCAATATTGAATTCTCCGACTAAATCGACATCACAGGTGCTCAATCAAATCTACGATTTGGATTCATTGAGAGTTGAATCTACTTCGACGGAGACAGTAATCAACTTAAGACAGACACCCTCAGCATTGACACCTTCAGCATTTCCTGAGACAGGATATCCAGGGGGGCCATCCCTGCCGGTGGAACAACCAGAAAGTCAATTGAGACACTTGCCGCCCGGAACAGATTCATTAAGAGTCGAATCTGACTCAACATCTGATTCGACAGAGACACTGATCAACTTAAGGCAGACGCCTGCAGCCTTCCCACAGACAGAATATCCAGAGGTATCATCCCTGTCTGTGGAACAGCCAGAAAGTCAATTGAGACACTTGCCGCCTGGAACAGATTCATTAAGAGTCGAATCTGACTCAACATCTGATTCGACAGAGACACTGATCAACTTAAGGCAGACGCCTGCAGCCTTCCCACAGACAGGATATTCAGAGGTATCATCCCTGTCTGTGGAACAGCCAGAAAGTCAATTGAGACACTTGCCGCCTGGAACAGATTCATTAAGAGTCGAATCTGACTCAACATCTGATTCGACAGAGACACTGATCAACTTAAGGCAGACGCCTGCAGCCTTCCCGCAGACAGGATATTCAGAGGTGTCGTCCCTGTCTGTGGAGCAACCAGAAAGTCAACTGGGACACTTACCGCCAGGGGCAATCCAACCCCATAAACGATATAAGATTGTTTGTATTGATGATAGTCCGGCGGTGCTTTGTTCTCTGAGGGCCTTTTTATCTGATGATCTGTTTTCAGTCTATCTAATTGATGATCCAATTCAGTCATTGATCCAATTGATTAAAATCAAGCCGGATATGGTGATTTTAGATATTAATATGCCCAGACTGGATGGTTATCAGTTATGTTCATTATTGCGCCATCATGAAAAATTTAAACATATTCCAGTCATTGTGATTACCGGTGATCCAAAATTGATTGATCTCCAAGCGGCCCAAAAAGTCGGAGTATCGGAGTGTCTTGTGAAACCGTTCGATCAATCTGATTTAATGGTAAAGCTTTTCCCCCATTTGACTTAACTCAACAGTCCGAGCAGATTTTAGAGGGATCAGCCTGAGAGGATGCTTTAAAAGGTAACCGTAACTACTCAGGCTGAGGGTACAAGGTCGGTGTCTTTCCAGGGTAAGCGCATCTAAAAAAGTAGCGAAATGCACAGATATTTAGGGCGAATCATGGGCTGAGGGCATAGAATGCAAAAATTCGTCATCGCCCGCTTGTCCCGATGTGACGTTGTCAGAGAGGATCAAAGTGTCCCCTTCATCCCCGTATGACGTATGCCTGAAGGCTTTGCTCCAGCGCCTGAACCCGCGCCAAACCGTCCGCTAGTTTTAGACGCACAAGCCTTAGGTCAGCGTCTCCAGTCCTGTTTTGCGGCGATTCAAGACCCACGGGTGGAACGGACTCGCGAACATCAACTGGGCGATATTTTAACCATTGCCATTCTCTCCACCATTGCCGGTGGTCAAGGGTGGGAAGATATGGAAATCTACGGATTGGGTAAACAAGCGTGGTTGTCAACCTTCCTGGCGTTGCCCAACGGCATTCCCAGTCCGGATACGTTCCGGCGAGTGTTAGAACGCATTCATCCGCAACAACTTGAGCAATGCTTTGAGCAATGGGTTCGCCTCTTAGTTGAGCGCTTAGGTGTGCAAGTCATTGCGATTGATGGCAAAGGTGTGAATGGCTCCTATGACCGTAAATCAGGCAAGAAAGCGCTCCATTTTGTCAGTGCTTGGGCCACCGAACATCGTCTCGTGTTAGCCCAAACGAAAGTGCAAGATAAGTCCAACGAAATTACGGCCATTCCTGCTCTCTTAGAATTACTCGATATTGCCGGTTGTATCGTCACACTCGATGCCATGGGAACCCAGAAAACCATCGCAGCACAGATCCAGGCAGTCGGCGCTGACTACATTCTGAGCCTCAAAGCCAACCATCCGACGTTGTTTGCACAAGTTAAAACTTGGTTCCAAGCCGCGACGACGCGTGGGTCCTTACCAGCGCCCGTTGAATATCAGACCGAAGCCGGGCATCATCGCATTGAAATTCGTAAAGTTTGGAGCGTTTCCCTGGCGCAACTGCCGCCCCTGCATCAAAGCGACGAATGGGTGGGATTGCGCACCATTGTCATCGTTGAACGCACCCGGCATTTATGGAATGAAACCACCCACGAAGTTCAGTTCTATCTCAGCAGTTTACCGGCAGACTGTGCCCGCATTGCCAGCGCGATTCGTCAACACTGGGGCATTGAAAATTCGCTCCATTGGGTGCTCGATGTCACCTTCGGGGAGGATGATTGTCGAGTCCGCTCGATGCATGCCCCACACAACCTGGCTGTAATCAGACGCTTTGCCCTCAATGCCCTCAATCGCGAATCTTCCTGGAAGCGCAGTCTCAGGCAAAAGTCGAAACGCGCCGCCCTGGATGACCACTACATGCTCAACATTTTGACCGCTGCTTTACCCGAATCCAGGCAGAACCTAGAACCTAGCTGTCAATAGGGTTTGAGATGCGCTTACCCTGTTGCCACAGCTTCTTTAGCATTTGTCTCTAGCTGTTGACACTTTTTGCAGCCTGTCCCCAAAATTTCAATCTTGATTGTTTCCATGACACCTCTCCTTTTTTATGTTCCGTTATTGAGTTAGCGATCGACTGTGACAGGTGACGGTTTGATTTTCTGCATCAATTGATTGAATACGATACAAGATCTAACGAAAAATGTACGAGTTCAGCGCTATCGACTTTACCCATCAATGGTTAACTCAATGGCGATCGCCCAATCTTCCTCTCAGCACCAGGATTGTTCATCAGGAGGATTGTGCAGCAGTTCCCGAATATTGGCTTCGATGACCCGATAGCCCACGTTGCCATTGAGCCGCTGCCGACCTTCATTAAAAATCAAGGTGGGGCTGACGGTAACCCCATGCTCTTTGACCAAATCAAAATCCTTTGATAAGAGGGCATAAGCCTCGCCAGTATCAATTTGCTCCTGAATCGCCGCGATCGGCAGTCCCAACTCCTCGGCAATGGCAAATTGCACGTTGCGGTCAGAAACATTCGCCAGTTTGGTAAAAAAGGCTTCCCGGAATGCCCACGTTGCTTTTTCAAATACCTGTTCTGAGGGTTGGACAAGTCCCTTGATCTCTAGGAGTTGAATGGCCTGGAGAAATAGATGACAGGACGTGGATGACGGTGGAACGACAACAGTCCAAATGTCAGGATGAAGGGTGATGTGATCAAATTTTTTGACGACTGTGTGAACGTGGTCGCTATAGCCTTTTAAGCCACCCTTGTCACGCCAGCGATTTTCTAACTTTTCTCGGGCATTGCCAAAGACAGGAACGAAGTGTGGCGCGATCGCAATCTTGTCTTGAAACGTTGTTTTCAACTCATCCAAGCGAATTTGCGCAATATACGCCCAAACGCAGAGAACATCGGAAAAGTAAAAGATACGAATGGGTTCCATCGTTATTCCAGTAGTTAGTCATCTAACCACAATAAGTTGATCAACGAAATTGGTGCTTAACTGAGATATTTTATCTCTCGTAACAGCTCGTCCTGCAATGAATTGCGGGCAAACCAAACGAAGTCTGTTAAAACGGACTGAAGCTTGCTTCCAATGGCTTCTAGTCAACGACCGTGGACTTTATTCTGGGAGCCCGAACTTGTAGCTCAAGGCGTGGCAACCCTCTCACCCTGATCTACTCTCGTCCCATCACTTCATTCTCAAACCCACCAAGGCTTTTCCCCAGTCCGTGGATCGGTTTCTGTCCAGGGTGAGATCAAAATGCTATTTTCGATGACAGCGACATGGAAAATTTTGAGAGGGAGGGGAGCCGGTCCCCTGACTACGGTTCCATCTGGCGCATAGAGAGAACCATGACAGGGGCATTGGAACTGTTGATCGTTTGGATTCCAGGGAAAGGTGCAACCTAGGTGGGTGCAGTTATCCAGTATCCCAATGCTGTCTAGGGTGTGATCTTCCTTAACGATTAAGTAAGTGGGTTCACCGCTTAGACCGGCAACCAGCGCACGGCTTCCTGGCTCCTCTGCCAAAATTTGTGCGGCTGGGATAGGATTACCCAGAATATCTTTAGCAATCATGGCTCCCCCTGCTCCTGTTTTTTCTGCTGCAGGAATGAAAAATTTGCCCGCCACGTAGAGCGCCGAACCCATGGGGACTGCAACGACTGCTCCGGTCAGAAAGTTGAGCAGTTGCCGCCGGGATAGGGACGGACTTTCGATCGGAAGACTAGTATCCATGCCGGATCTCCTTCAGTGTTAATGAGTGCATCCTTTTAAAGTTGCCCATGGGGCTGGCTGGTATGAATGCCCAGGAGGCGATAAAGACCGCAAAAGCCGACTAGAGCTGTAACCATCAATACACCCCCCGCAACCACTAGCCCAAGGCCCAGGGCAGAGCCGCTATAGAGGAACAGTCCCAAATAAAACAACACCGAAGCCAACAGTAAGCGGATCAGGCGATCGATGGAACCCACGTTCGTTTTCATAACTGAAATCTCCAATATTGACCGGATTACAAAAACTTAGTGCAATCACAAAAGAAGAAAATCCTAACCTATTGCAACTTTACAATCTTCTTTAGTATAACTGATTAAAATATAATCAAGTGAATTTATTTATTAAGGATATCAAGCACTTAACCAGTAGGCAGAAAAATTATTTGATGGTTGCAAAGATGGCTAAGTAGTTTCTCTAGAAAGTAGTGACTATGTTTACTTGTAGCTCGCTGCTTAAACTTCAACAGATATTATGCACTGTAGAACACATTTATATATCTGCTCCGATTCATTATTTTAGTGCTAAGGGAGTATGAGATTGGACTTGCTCCAATCCCTAAACAACTGAAAGTTTCTATCGTAAAGATTGATATGGTATCAGGATAATTCATTCAATTCATACAGTGCTCAAACATGCTTTCAAACATCAGGTTGCTATGTTCATTTTTGACTAATACCTTCTCGTCCAGTTCGGAGATGACCATCATGAGTTTAGACAGTCTAGCGGCTCTCAAGCCCTACCTCGGCTTTTTCCATCCCATTACCATGTGGATTTTATTGGTCGTTTCACTCTACGCGATGTATCTGGGAGTGCAAGTCCGGCGGACGCGGTTGGCAGACGGCGATCTCAAGAAAGAATTAGTGAAGGGTCGGTTTGCCATTCGCCATCATCAAATTGGCTCTATTCTCCTGGCACTGATGGTGATGGGGGCGATCGGGGGAATTACAGTGACCTACCTCAACAACGGCAAAATTATGATTGGTCCCCACCTGTTTGCAGGGTTAGGAATGGTCGGGTTGATTGCCACGTCTGCGGCACTGGTTCCCTTTATGCAAAAACATGACTGGGTTCGCAGCCTCCACATTTCGTTGAACCTGTTTCTGCTAGGACTGTTTGGCTGGCAACTGTAACCGGGGTGCAAATTGTGCAGAAGATGTTGAGCAAGATGATGACAGATGGTGCAGCGTAAGTACGGATTCATCCGGTGGAATCTGACACTGTCATGATTTCGCGATCGCTTCTCCTGCGGCTTTCCACCCTGCAAAACTTGGCGGAAAGCCCCGGACATTGTCGTAGCCCAACAGGTGTAACGTCATCACTCCCATTGCCGATCGGTAACCTGTAGAACAGTACAGCACTACAGGGCGATTATGTGGAATTTGGGTCAGGGTTGCGGTCAATGTTCGGAGCGGAATATTGACCGCATCGGGGATATGTCCCGACTGATACTCAGAGGGTTCTCGCACATCCACCAAAACGATTTGGGGATTTTCTAGCAGGCTTTTCAACCCCTCGATATTGGCGATCGTGTAATAGCCCGACGGAATCGATGTGAGATACTGATCCACGGCTGATTCTAAGTTAGGAAATCCTTGTGGATCTGGCAGAACCTTGATGTCACCTGTTGAGGCTGATGAAGTGAGCGTAGCAGCCAGAATCGGGGTTTGCCCCATACTAAAACAGAGGCAAACCCATAGGGCGAGTCCCAGCAATATAGCCTGAATTGACTTCTTGGGTATCATACGGTTTTTCCTGAAATAGAGGTCTCTTCGATTTGCTGTGTCAGTCAACCGAATCGTTCATGAGAAGGAAACCAGAATCGATTAAGAAAAGATGCTTTCCGAAATGTCCAAGGGATCATGCCATTAACCCATTATGTTGGTGATAGGCTGCTCCACTTCATCTCCAGAATTATTTTGATTCAATTTTCCTTTGCGATCGCGCCAGAGTTTGTAATAGAGAATAGGAACGGCCGATCGCGACAGTAACAGGGATGCCACTTCACCCGCCATCAACGAGATTGCTAATCCCTGGAAAATCGGATCAGCCAAAATGATAGCTGATCCCACAAACACAGCCGCAGCCGTGAGCAGCATGGGCCGGAATCGGACAGCCCCCGCATCGATTACGGCTTCTTCTAGAGGCATGCCTTCTTTCAAGCGTAATTCAATGAAGTCCACCAGAATAATCGAGTTGCGCACCACAATCCCGGCTCCGGCGATGAAACCAATCATCGATGTTGCCGTAAAAAATGACCCCATTAACCAATGGGCAGGCATAATGCCGATCAGCGAAAAAGGAATTGCCGCCATGATCACCAGCGGGGTTGCAAAGGAGTGAAACCAGCCCACCATCAAGGCATAAATCAGCAATAGCACCACCGCAAAGGCAATCCCCAGATCACGAAAGACCTCATAGGTGACTTGCCATTCCCCATCCCACTTGATTGCGTAGGTTTCGGTGGTTGGGGGCTGTTCCGTCAGGTAGGTCTGAACCTTAGTGCCAGTGGTCGGAACGAGCTTATCGATCTGCGGTTGGAGGCTGAGCATCGCATAAACAGCACTCTCGACCTTGCCGGAAACGTCACCCAGGACATAGACAACGGGCTGCAAGTTTTTGTGGTAAATGCTGGTATCTGCCGTCGTCGTTTCCGTTTTCACCAGGGCACTCAAGGGGACTAAATTACCCGTTGCTCCCTTGAGGTTGAGAGCTTTCAGGTCATCCAGACTGGTACGACTTGATGGGCTGAACCGCAGATTAATCGCCACATCCTCACGGGCATTTTCATCATGGAGTAGCCCCACGTTTTGTCCCGATAGCGCCATTTGCAAGACTTCGGAAATCTGGGTAGGACTAATACCATTGAGGGCGGCTTTCTCGCGATCGATCACTAGGCGATAATCCGTCTGGGGTGCTTCCACATACCAGTCTACATCGACGACTCCATCGGTTGACTGATACAACTGGCGAATTTTGGTGGCGAGGTCAATTTGGCCTTGATAATCGGGACCATACACCTCAGTCACCAGCGTTTGCAGCACTGGGGGCCCAGGGGGAATTTCGGCAACTTGGATGCGGGCATTGTAGCGATCGCCAATTTCCTTCAACTTAGGACGAATCGCTTTGGCAATATCGTGACTCTGACGCTGGCGATAGCCTTTGGGCAAAAAGTTCACTTGAATATCCGCAACATTGGATCCCGATCGCAAAAAGTAATGTCGCACCAACCCATTGAAATTATAGGGAGAAGACGTGCCGACATAACTTTGATAGTGAATCACTTCCGGGACGGTCGCCAGATACTGTCCCATTTCTCGCGTTGCTCTAGCGGTCTGCTCTAGCGTTGTGCCTTCCGGCATATTCACGACCACCTGCAACTCGCTCTTGTTGTCAAACGGCAGCATCTTGAGAATCACCCGCTTAAAGCCTGCGAGCCCACCGACAATACAGACCAAAGCCAACACCGTTGCGATCAGAAACGTGGTTCCCCGTCGCGGATAATGCACCAGGGGATACATAAATCGGCGATACAAGTGACTCAGGGCATCCTCTCCATGATCATGGGCAGCGTGACTGGCACCGCTAAAGACTCGCATCGTGGTCCAGGGCACCACAATGAAAGCGACCAATGCCGAAAAAATCATCGCAGCCGAGGCACCCAACGGGATGGGCAGCATGTACGGTCCCATTAAGCCGCCCACAAACGCCATGGGCAGAATCGCCGCAATCACTGCTAACGTAGCCAGAATGGTAGGGTTGCCCACCTCATCCACCGCTTCCAGCACGATCTGTTGCAGGGTGCGCCGCCGATTGACCGACTGCTGTAGGCGCGTTTTATTTTCAGGCAGTTGGAGATGACGACCCACATTTTCCACAACCACGATCGCATCGTCTACCAGAATTCCAATCGAGAAGATGAGGGCAAAGAATGTGACCCGATTCAGGGTGAAGTGATAGAAAACAAAACTAGCCAGTGTTAATGCTAAGGTAACCGGAATCGATACCGCCACCACCATGGCCTCTTTTTTGCCCATCACAAACCACATCAGGATCGTCACCGAGCCCATGGCAATCAGCATATGGAACAGGAGTTCATTAGACCGTTCAGCCGCTGTTTCGCCATAGTCCCGTGTGACGGTGAGATGAACCGTCTTGGGAATATAGTTGTGTTTAATTTGCTCCAGCTTGTGGAGAACATGGTGAGAGACCTGAATTGCGTTAGCTCCAGACCGCTTGGCGATCGCGATCGTCACCGCCTCCGTTTCACCGAGAAATTTTGAATTTTGAATTTTGAATTTTGAATTCCCCCCTGCTCCTTGCCCAAAGAACACATAACTAGCAGGTTCTTCTGAACCATCCGTAACGGTAGCGACATCCCGTAAATAAACCGGTTGATTGTTGGCAACCGCAACCACCAATCCTTTCGCCTCTTCCGCCGATCGCATAAAACTTTGGGTTCTAACCAAAAATGATTGATTATTCTGGTTGAAAGCCCCACTGGCCAGCTCAGTATTTTGCCCCTGAAAGGCTTTTGAGATCTCTAAGGGGGTTAAGCCATAGGCCTTGAGCCGGGTTGGCTCGAGATTGACGCGTAATTGCCGTTTTTGTCCCCCGATGATCGTCGTTTCTGAAACATCGGGAACCTGCTTGATTTGCTCATCTAATTGGGCCGCAATTTGCCGTAATTCTGCTCCAGTACTTTGTTCGCCCCATAGCGTGAGCGTCAGAATGGGGACATCATCAATGGATCTTGACTTGATCAACGGTTGAGAAACGCCCGGTGGAATCTTGTCAAAGTTGGCGTAGAGCTTGTTGTAAAGCTGCACCACAGCATCTTCTGGGTTTTGTCCCACTAGAAAGCGCACAATCACCAGGGATGAACCCGGACGCGATGTGGAATAGACATATTCCACGCCCGGAAGTTCTTTGATTAACTTCTCCAGGGGGGCGGTGACCCGCTGTTCCACATCTTTGGCAGAGGCTCCTGGCATTTGCACGAACACATCGGCCATCGGCACGGTGATTTGTGGTTCCTCTTCCCGTGGTAAAATCAGAGTTGCTCCAAGGCCCAACAGCAGTGCCACCAGGATGATCAGGGGTGTCAGCTTGGAGTCGATGAATTTCTTGGCTAAATTACCAACGAAGCCTAATTTAGGGTGATGGGAGGATGGGGATTGATGTCCATTCGGTTCGTTCTGCGTCATTTCTTTACTCCCCTATTCCCGCAGGGCGATGGGTTGTCCGTCGCTGAGTTGGCTGATGTTGCTGGTGATGATGCGATCGCCTGCCATCAGACCTGAAACAATCTCGATCTGGTCATTTTGCGATTTCCCGGTTTTAACCCAACGCAGTGCTGCCGTCGATTGATTGGATGAATTCGTCTCTATCCCATAAACTCCCTGCAATTGGCCGCGTTGAATCAGAGCCGCCGTGGGAATGAGAATGGTTTCCTGTTTTTCATCTAAAGGCAGGACGATCCGGCCAAACATCCCGGAAATCAACCTGCCGGAATTTTTGAGCGAAATCTTGACCAGGAAGCTGCGAGAAGTGGGGTCTGAGGCCGGAACAATTTGCTGAATCGTTGCTGGCAATGTTTGATTTACGGCATCGACTCGAACTTTGACAGGTTGACCAACCCGCACGAACCGCACATTTTCTTCAGGCACAGCAATCTCCAGTTGGAGTCGGTCTGGATTTTCGACTTTCAGCAGTGCTGTTCCCGGAGCGGCCATTTCCCCTTCGTAGGCCAGTTTTTGAACGACTACCCCGTCAAAGGGGGCAACCACTGTACCGTAACTCTCGCTGATCGAGGCCGATGCGACACCTGATTCTGCCTGGTGGACCGATGACTGGGACTGCTCCACCGCTGCCCCAGCCTGCCCAATCGCAGCTTTGGCTTGGCGAACTCCCGCCTCGACTTGGACGACCTTGGCTTGGGCCTGGGCTAAGGCCGTATTGGCCTGATCCAGGCGTTCTTGGGAAACGGCCCCCTCGGCGCGGAGGCTGGCCATCCGGCCCTGATCAATTTTGGCCAGTTGCAGTGCTGCTTGCGCCTCAATTTTTTGCGCATCTAGCTGGCTGAGGGTGGCTTGCGATCGAGATAACTCAGCCTGAGCCTGAACCACCCCAGCCTGGGCCTGAACCACCCCAGATCTTGCCTGGTCAGTTTGGGCAGAGATGTCGGTCACGTCAATCTGAGCTAGCACCGCTCCCTTGCGAAAGCGATCGCCGGATTCCAGCGCCAGTTGCGTGATCCGCCCCATCACCCGAGTAGACAGGGTAGCTTGTTCCAGAGGGCGAATTGTCCCCGAGAGTTCCAGCGTATTGGCGATCGCCTGGGCGCGAATCTCTAGAGTCTTCACCGCGATCGCTGGGACTGATACGGCGGCTGGTGCATCAGACACACGCGTAATGTGCAGAATCCCCCAGATGCCCCCTGTCAGCAGTAAGGAGCCTCCCAGCAACAGTCCCCACTGCTTTCGCGACAATTTTGGGGATGGCCGGTGGTTTTCTCTGAGCAATACGATCCCTCGATACGCTTCATCCGAAGTCGTGTGAGTCATAGTTCTTCTTTCTCGCTAAAAGCGATTGCCTCGCTGTACAGAATATCCAGCGCTTTGCCATGCCAGTAGGCCCCCCTGCAGGTTGTAGACCTGACGGTAACCTTGAGTGACTAATTCTTGAGCGGCGATCGCGCTTCGATGGCCCGATAGGCACGTAATCGCGATCGGCTGGTCTTTAGAGATGGTCTTCAGAATGCGATCGCGGCTTAACCGTTGTGCTCCGGGCACATGTCCCATCACGTATTCTAACCAGCCCCGCACATCAATCACCAAGAGTTGCTGTTGGCGTGACTTCAGTTGTATAGGCGTGAGTAAAACCGGGTTCATTGTTTGCTTCTGAATGTGTTGCTGAGTTGATTTCATTTTCATAGGTTTTTCCTGCTTAAATTCGACTCATCACGGCGAATGATTTAACGAACGGTCCGGCCATTCTGGGATCTTTAATCATGGCGGTGTAGTCTCCCACTCGAAATTGCAACTTGCGAGTGATGTACGCCATGCTTAATCCCATCATGTTCAACCCTTTGGTTTTCCACTGTTGCCAGTGGTCGCGATCGGCGCGTAAATCCCAATTTAGTTTTTGGCCGGCATAGGTTTCCGCAGCCACCGCTCGTCCCGCTTGAATCGTGAGAACGCCGACCGGATTGACATCCTCTTCAAAGCCATAACCGATGACTGAATCGAAGTAAATCTCGGCCAGAGCATGGGCTAGCTCGGGTTCCGCATTCCACTGTTCAGCAAACCTCTGCATCCATTCGGGTGAAAACAAATCTAAATCTGTCATTGGTTTCTCCCCATTAATTTTGAACATTATTCGTAACTGGAAACAGTCCGCCATTCTTGAACTAATGACGGTGAAACAGAGAGCCTGATGGCCTCTCCCTGGAGCGTCGGCAAGGCCAACGTGAGGGGAATCTCTGCTTGTAACTGCGAGAGTAGCGGCTGAAGATCGTACTGCCCTACGTTGGGTTCAAGGTGATTGCGCTCCGTGAAGATATCGTGGGTGGTATCAGTCGCCACTAGGGTATTTCCCAGGGAGTTGGTTAACGTCAGGGGATGGGCGCGATCGATTTCAACCCCGCCTGGGAATCCCACTAACCGCAACTCGAAGCTGGTTTTGCCATCGGGGCGGATGCGCTTGAAGGCTACTGTCTGCCAGCTATTGCCATGCTGATCTTTGAGGGTTTGGCGGGCCTGATAAACGATTTGTCCCGGTGCTTCCTCCAGTTGACGGATAGCAGCAGTGGCACTGGGTAGATTCAGCATCCCCACCCCCAGCAGCACACCCAGAATAATCGCACCCAACAACAATAACCCTGAAAAAAACTTCCGAATTTGACATCCCATCACTATGGACTCCTATTGAGGATTAAGAGCTCGATGAGTCTGCGTGCACAAGGCCAGCAGCTCCGGATCAATCACTCGGTAATACCGCCAAATCCCTTCCCGACGACAGGCAACAACTCCAGCATCTTTCATCAAGCGTAAGTGTTTGGAAACATTGCCTTGGTGTAACTGCGTGCGATCGCAAATTTTCTGGACGCTGCGTTCCTGATCACAAATCGTCATCAGAATTTGTAGCCTTGTGGGTTCCGCTAAAATTTTGAACCGATTGGCCAGCGCCTCCAGTTCATCTGGGGTTAGTGCCATCTCCATATGCAGAGACTCCTCACGATTTAAGCTGAAAGAGTTGAGGAACGTGTGAGGTTTTTTTTCTTCAGACAATCGGATGCTCCACCTTTAAACTGGCATCAGCCGACACAGGCTCCACCAGCGGTAACCCGATCGCCCGAAAGCCCCAACGCTCAAACCAAGGAATCGTCCATCCCAGGCGCATTTTCGGTCAGAAAATATTTCTCAAATCCTAACTTCATCCAAGACACCCAAATGCCGTGATAGGTGAGTGCCCGGTGGCGATGCCCGGACTCATCCGGTAGGAGCGGATCAGCTAAAAATAGGGCTCCCGTATCGCCAAAATCTGCAAAGCAAACGGCCTGTAGAGTGGGCTTAAGCTGTGGACCCGAGGTAACCCCCAACTCTAGAGCAATATTATGGGCCACGGAAAGTGCCATTTCTTCAGTCATCAGGCCCACTTTGGGCGCACCGGTGGGGATGGGGGTTTGCTCCACGGCCTTGAGTTGGGTAATCACCCCCACGGCATAAATCGACTCAAAGTCAGGGTGACGATAGGTCGGCAATACGGGGATAAACCCCTTGGCATCGGTTAAACCCGGAGCCTCCCGCAGGAAGCGCGGACCGCGAAAAGGCGGCAGAACCATCACAAATTTAGCGGGAATCCTGCGGCCATCCGCTAGGTGAACCGCATCTGGTGCAAAATGCGAAATGGCCGTGTTTTCCATCAGCTCAATTTCGCGATCGGCCATGAATTTGCGCATCAGCCAGCGGGAATCGGCCATTCCGCCGATACCCAAATGTCCGGCGTAGGGTTCTGAGGTAATGAAGGTGATCGGAACTTGAGCTCGCAGTCCTTTCTGCTTCAAAACATGATGGATTAAGAACGCAAACTCATAAGCAGGGCCAAAACAACTGGCTCCTGGTGCCGCCCCGACAACAATTGGCCCCGGATCGGCTAAAAATTTCTCCCAGGCGGCCCCCGCCAACACAGCATGATGCGGATTACACACAGACTGGGTGTAGCCTCCTTCTGGACCTAGTCCAGGAATGGCATCCAGCGCCAGTTCTGGTCCCGTGGCAATGACGGCATAGTCGTAGTCCAATGTGCGATCGCCTTGGCGTTGCGAAGCAATCTCGCCCAGCGTAATCCGACGAGACTTCGGATCAATGGCTGTGACCGCAGCCTGGATTAATTCAATGCCGTGCCGAGGCACGATGGTCGCTAAATCTAATTGGATGCGATCAAGGGACTTTAACCCCAACCCGACCCACGGTAACGACGGCACAAACGTAAACTTCGGTTGATTGGAAATCAGCGTCACCTGATGTTCCGGCGGCAAGACATGCCTCAACTCATAGGCAGCGGGCAATCCTCCCAGTCCAGCACCAATGACAACAACACGAGCCATAATTGCGACTCCTACAGTAAGTTTTACAGACAGTAAGTTTTTAAACGGCCATCCTCACTCTTTCACGCCCATCTGCTTCAGCAAGGCAATTAACGGACACCAGCGAGTAAATGCCGATTGCAGCAGATTCAGTCCTATAAATGCGGTCAAAAACAGCCAGTTGGAATTAACGAGCGCTAGAGACAAGCTGAGGAGCACCATACTGCCGGCTACGAGCCGTACCCATTGGTGCTGAGTCCAAGACGGCTGACTCCTGTGCATTGGCTTGAGCATTGTCCCCTCCAGCAAATTAAGGTGTTAATACTACTATACAGTTATATGACTAATAATCTTAGTCGTTGCAAAACTTTAAGGTTTTTCAGGATTTTGTGATGGAGTTAAAGACGGTGGGATTAAAGACACTGGGGCTAAAAGCAGTGGGGTTGACTCTGACGAGTCGGCGATCGCCCAACCCCATCGAGCAAATTCAATATTTTTCCCATTCTTTAGCCAGGGCATTTAGAATAAGCACTGGCCATCTCGCTATTACAACGGTCTGAGCTGTGCAAATTCCTTTTCCTGAAGAACGCAATCCTGATGCAGCCCTTCGGGGTGATGCTAGATTACAAGGAGTGATCGCGCATCTATCAACAACCCTAGAGCGGGATCAGCTAGTGGGGCAGGTCACGGATGATCTACAGCGCCAACTTGGGGTCGATCGCGTGCTCTTATACTATTTCTATCGTCAGTGGAAAGGGCAGGTCACCTTTGAAGCCCTGAGTGCTCCGCAGTTTTCCCTCTTCGGATCAACTGGCCCGGATGAATGCTTCAACGGCGACTATGCTGCAATGTATTTAGCCGGTCGGGTCCGGGCAATCGCCAATATCGAAACGGAGCCGATCACCGATTGTCACCGTGATTTTCTGCGCAGTCTCCAGGTTCGGGCCAATTTAGTGGTGCCCGTGCTGATTCCCCAGGGGTTATGGGGTTTGCTGGTGTCCCATCATTGCCAATCGGTACGCTCTTGGACTGAGGCCGATATTGTGGCAATGCGCCACGGGGCCGATGTGTTAGCGACTGCACCAGCGATTCGAGGCCATGGAGCCGTGTAAGGGGCCCGTTTGCTAGGGCGGCGTGCCGCATGATTGGGTAGAGAAGATTTCACGGGGAAAAACGTGCCCAGACAAAGTAAAGGCGATCGCTGATTAGCGATCGCCCTTCAGGTGTGAGAACTTGTGGGATGGAGCGACTAGCCGCGCTTTGGCTTGCTCTGCCGACTGGACAAATACGTGATCGTTAAGAGCGCCAGTCCAATCAATCCAAAAGAAAAAATAGTCGTCAGTGTCCCCAAGGCATAGAGCGCCGGAGATGTGACGTTGGTGGTCATGCCAAAAATTTCTAGCGGCAGGGTGTTGGTGTCCCCGGAGGCCAGAGACGTGCGGGTAAATTCATCATAGGAAAGGGTAAAGCTCAGAAATGCCACGCCAATGACACTAGAGGCAATCAGGGGAAAGACCACTTGCCAAAATGTGGTGACATCATTTGCGCCGAGGTCACGGGCGGCTTCCTCATAGGCAGGGTTAAATCGCCCAAAGATCCCCAGCATAATCAGAAAGGCAAACGGGATTGTCCAGGTTACATGCGCGCCTAGGGCTGAGGTATACCAGGCATTGGTTAGCCCTGTTAAGTTAAATACAACCGCAATCCCGAGGGAAATTAAAATGCTGGGAACAATCAGGCTAGAAATGGTGAGGTAAAAAATTATATTTGAACCCTTGAATCGGCTGCGAAACGCCATCCCAGACATGACGCTAAAGATCACCGTGAGCACCATGACAATTAATCCGAGAAAGAGCGATCGCCAAAAGGCATCCACAAAGTTACCGACCCGCTGTTCCTCAAAGACAGATTGCATCCACATGAAACTAAACCCTTTCATGGGGAAGGTGAGACTGCCCTCAGGCCCTTGCAAGGACAGGATAAACACAGCGGACATGGGACCATAAAGAAACAAGATAAACAGGCCAAAAAATCCGGCCAGTAAGTAATAGGAGAGTGGGCGCTTTTTCTTTTCCATCATTCCTCCTAAAGTTCCTTGCGAATATCGACAACGCGCAAAATCGCAAACACCAGAATTAGCGTCACCAGCAACAGAATCACCGCATTGGCGGCGGCGAGGGGATATTGCAGGCTACCAATCTGATTTTTAATCAAGTTGCCGACGGAGGCAACTTGGCCTCCTCCCATGAGCCGCACAGTGGCAAACTCGCCCATCACTAGCGTGGTGATAAAAATAGTCCCAATCGCAATCCCGGAAGCCGATAGGGGCAGAATAATTTCTTTCTGAATTTGAAAGGGAGAGGCTCCAGCATCCTCCGCAGCCGCCACTAAGGCACGGTCAATCCGCATCATGCTGTTGAAAATGGGAGCCACCATGAACAGGGCATAGAGATGGACCATCGCCAAGATTACCGAAAAGTCTGAGAACAGAAACATCTCAATGGGTTTGTCGGTAACATGCAATCCCATTAGCGCCTGGTTAATTAAACCTTCTCGTCCTAAAAATGGAATCCAAGAAATCATCCGAATGATATTCGAGGTGAGAAACGGTACCGTACAAACCAAAAACAGAATCGTTTGCCACTTGGAATTCTTAATGTGAAACGATAGGAAATACGCGACGGGATAGGCAATCAGTAAGCAAATCAGCCATACAATTCCCGCAAACTTAAACGTATTCAAATAGGTGGCAACGGTGACCTTCGAGGTGAAGACGGTAATGTAATTGGCCAATGTAAAGCCGGGAACCATGGCATAGCCATTGAAGTTCCAAAAGCTGACCGTGATGATGGCGGCGATCGGCAACACCAAAAACAGCAGCAACACGATGGTTTGGGGCGATACCAGCAGGTAGGGCTGGAGGGCCTTCCAGTTGAATGCCTTGGTTCGACTGGGACGAATGGGTGGGGCAGTGGGCAGATCTTGAGCTGCTGTCATGGCTAACTCCAAGTTAGGTGTAGTGGGTAACCATACGGACACGTAATGGCCTGCGTGTCCGTCATGGTTACCCATGGGCGATCGCGAGAAGGCGATCACGAGAAATTGAACGCGCTAGAAATTGAAGTTGGTGCGAATCACCCCAATGAACACCGTATCATTGCTATTGTTATGGTCGGGATTGGTAATCACGACTAAACCGGGCGTAATGGCAATGTGATCATTGATTTGGTGCTTATAGAACGCATCCACCATGAAAGAGGTGTCGTTGTCTTTAAAAAGACCGACATCGTTGCTGGTCACTTTAGAAGGCATTCCCAAAGTAATGCCGCCCAAGTTGCCTTTTTTGAACAAGTCGGGAAAGGCGAGAGCGACAGCCCAGGATTGCACGGTCGCATCGGCACCCTTGGTCACCCCGGACTCAGAGTTTGTGTCCGCTAGATAGTACCAGCCACTGAGGATGAATTGCGGGCTGAAGGCGTATTGGGCTTCAACGCCATAGCCATGGGTTGTTGCCGCATCTGTCCCAAAGGGCTGCGCCGCATTTCGGCTGCCAAAGAATCCACCTGCAGGAGCATTAATATTCCCATCATCGTAGGCATTGAGGTACGTGAGGGCGATCGCGGCCTTAGAAGTCGGGCGGAATGTGATTTGCGCCAAGGCTCCGTAGGGACCATCAAACAATCCTTGTTTAGGACTGGGATTGTTGGCTGTGGGCGTTCCAGCTAGATAACCCCCACCGATATTAATCGTGTCACTGAGGTTGTAATTAAAGCCTGCTCCCGAAAAGCCACTGGGAAAGTAAATGGGACTCCGTAATGCGAAACCGGTTAGGACGGTATCGTAGTCCCCATCCAGCGGGTGCAATGTCGGGACAAATAAATCCAAGAAGCCGTGGGCTTCTAAGAAAAAGGTGCCGCGATCGCCCAACGGGAAACGATACTCCAGTTGGTTGATTTTCACCGCATTGCCGCCGCCATCCTGGAACGCCAAATTCGCCATTCGAGTGCCTGTAGCATCCGCAAAGCTTGGCGTATTCCCCGCCTGCAACCGCATGATCAGCTTATCTTTGCCCGTAAAACTGCTGGTCAGAATTAGCCGGACCCGATCCGAGAAAATAGTGCCATCAGCCAGATCTGCGCCGGACCCATCGGCCTTTTTATTAGCCCCAAAGGCATTGACCAAGGTGAACAACGCATGGCCTGTGAGCTTGGTGGTGGTTGAGAATTGCTGCTTTTCCAAGGTCGCAGTGCGTGCTTCCAAGGCATCGACCCGCCCGCGCAGGGTAGCCAGTTCAGCGGCAAACTCTTCTTGCAACTTCTTCAGGGTTTCCAGATCTTCCTTTTTGACCAGATCAGCAGTGGCGGCCCCAATCAATTCATTCACCCGATCCATGCAAGCATTCAAACCGGCGGCAAACTCATAACGGGTCATGGCGCGATTGCCCCGGAAGGTCTTGTCGGGGTAACCCACAATGCAGCCATACCGCTCCACGAGGGACTGCAATGCCTGAAAGGCCCAATCCGTCGGTTTAACATCCGAAAGCTGGGAGACAGATGTCACCTGGTCTTGAATAGTAGTCTGGAACGCCGTATTTTCTAGGGCATAGGCATTCACCTGCTGCAATGAAGCCGTTGAATTGTCAACGGAAACAGCTTCCGCCGCTCGGGCCGCCTGGGCAGACAACAAGAGCAGTCCCAAAACCACAGAACTCTTTCCCAAGAGAGTTTTGAATAACGTCACCATGTTCAACTCCTTTCACCAATGTATTACGAAATAACAGCCAAGAAATGACCGCCACAAAATGACAGCCACGAAACAACACCGATGGGCAACCCAATACTCCAACCCACAAAACATTGAAGGTGAAGCGATCGAGAAACTTGATGGTGAAGACTTTTTCTGCGCAGATCTGAAACTCAAGAAGAAAGCAATCTATGAAATTAGGCAAGGGCGCGATCGCCACAGTGCCGCCATCACCCTCTTCCGCATCAGAGATCTACTGGCGCATTGCGCCGCCGAAAACAACCACCGCAGGGCTTAAGCCGCAACAAACTCATTCCACTTCTGCACCAAATAGGTTTGCTCCTTCATCACCGAGTTCCAACACACAATGTTGGCAAAACGATCTTTAAAGGAACCCCCGTCGCGCACCGCACCCTTGGCTTCAATCTTCTTGCCAAAAGGATCAATGATATCAATCGCTGCCGGTTTGCCCTCGTACCAAAAATCCCATTCCTCGGGTTTCATGAACTTTTGGGCCGTTTCCGGTGCAGCGCTATAGTAGCCCTGGCGACCCAAGAATGCCCCCATCCAGCCATCCAACATCCAGTTGAGATACTCATAGGCGGCATCTAGAGCAACACCCTCTAGATTTCTCGACACCCCGATACCCCCGCCCCAACCGCGATATCCTTCTTTGAGGGGAGCATAGGTACATTTAATCCCACGGGCTTTAACGGCAGTGACTGCTGGCGACCACATGGATTGTAGCACCACCTCCCCAGAGGCCATCAGGTTAACGGACTCATCAAAGTTTTTCCAAAAGGCCCGGAACTGTCCATCCTTCTTGAGCTTGATGAGCATGTCGGTGACTTTGTCCAGTTCTTCTTTGGTCATGTTGCCTTTATCACCAAACTTCATCAGTCCAGCGGCTTCCAGCACCATTGCGGCATCCATAATCCCGATGGACGGAATGTCCAGAAGTGCCGTTTTGCCTTTGTATTTGGGATCGAGCAATTCGGCCCAGGATTCAATTTTCTTACCGGTGAGGTCGGGCCGGTAGCCCAAGGTATCGGCATTGTATTGAAATGGAATCAACGTCGCCCAATCTGTTGGCGTGGGGGAAAACTCCTTAGAGTCTTTGTCTTTGACGTACATGACTCGGAAGGGCGCTGTGCCCTGGGAATCGTTCACCTTCGCGCCTTCGCCAAACTTACCGGACGTGAAGTAGGGAACAATTTTATCCCAGTTTTTGATTTTCTTCACTTCAATGGGCTGGAGATTGCCTGATGGATAAACCAGGGGCAAGCTGAAATATTCCCCATCAAAGATGTCGTACTGCTTGGGCTGAGTAATGGCGATCTGATTATTTTCTTCTGTTCCCAAGGCCCGCAACTGGATCTTAATGCCCAAATCCTGCTCGGCCTGCGCTTTAATTTCCTTACTCTGAGCGGCTCCTGTGCCAATAAACCGCAGGGTAACATCCTTAACGGAATTGGTAATCACGCCTGGGGAAGCTCCAGGCGCGACTTCTTTCTTCGGGCTACAGCTAGCGGTGACCACCATGGCTCCAGCAGCTAGTCCGGTTCTAACAAATTGACGACGACTAAACTTTGACATTGCGATTAAGTCTCACAAAACACAATAGAGATCATGAAAAAACGTGCGAAAAAACCAGCGAAGCAAATGAATGTGTGAGAAGACAGGCTGTGTGGAAGGTAAGCTGTGTCAGCAAACCGCCACGGAATGCGGTAGTACGCAGGAGGACACTACCCAGAATGCGCTTCTTCTAATGGGGAAGAAAAACGCAATCATCTTTTGACCAACTGAGGACCACCAACTGCCCCTCGCTCAGCGAATTACTGTTCCAGTCATTCGTGCGAGCTTTGTAGAGCATTTCTTGCCCAGTGGCCTCAGCCATGAGCGAGACACGCGTCACATATCCGGTCATTTCTACAGCAGTAATTCGAGCAACGACCTGATTGCCCGCCAATGTAGACTTGACAGGCATATCCGGATTGTAAACCTCGATATGCAACAGATCAGGGCGGACGGAACAGGCCGCCTCTGTACCTATGGGGCTAGAGTAGCCGCGACAGTAAAGAGCCCCGAAACCCTCCACTTCTAGTTGAATAACATCCAGCTCTGAGTCACTGATGACGTTTTTCACTTTGCCGGTGAAGATATTATTATCGCCCATGAATTTGGCAACAAATTGAGAACCTGGGCGGTCATATAACTCGTCGGGAGTGGCGACTTGATCAAGGCGACCATGGGTCATCACGACTACCATGTCGGACAGTGAAAAGGCTTCTTCCACATGGTGCGTGACTTGAATGAAGGTCAAGCCAAATTGCTTTTGGATCTTGCGGAGTTCGGTGCGCATGCGTACACGCAGATTTTCATCCAAGGCACTGAGTGGCTCGTCCAGCATCAGCACTTGGGGCCGGGTGACTAAAGCACGGGCTAGGGCAATCCGCTGCTGCTGCCCGCCACTCAGTTGGGTCGGCTTGCGATCGGCAGTATGGCTCAGGCCAATCATTTCTAGGATCTCGCCCACGCGGACTCGTCGTTCGGCCTCGGGAACATGGCGCATTTTCAGCCCAAACTCAATGTTTTGCCAAATTGTTTTGTGGGGAAATAGCGCATAGCTCTGAAACATCATGGACGTGTTGCGTTTAGCCGCAGGCAAGTCGTTGACACGCTTGTCGCCAATCAGGATATCGCCGCTCGTAATGTCTTCATGGCCTGCGATCATCCGGAGAACGGTGGTTTTTCCACAGCCACTGGGACCCAACAGGCAGCAGTATTTACCCGCTGGAATATCAAGGGTAATATTTTCAACGGCAATGATAGAACCGTACTTTTTGCTGACAGACCGTAGAGATACTCCAGCGGCGGCTTGTGCCAAAGCTTTCTGGATATCGGTGGCAGAAGCGGGGGCAGTTCTGTTCGCTCCAACCGTTTTGATTTCGGTGTCAATTGTCATGATTACTCCTGCACGGAAAGGATGGATGTTGCGAAACCGAATGAACTCAGTGAAGACTGTGGAATAAACGCCCTACACACGAACGGTCTAAACTGTCTGGCAAACTACCTCGGGAGAGGCCCATTGAAAAAACGCCGGGGATTTTTCAGCAGGCTGCGATTTCGCACTAATGCGTTAAATTGGCACGCATTGAATTTGATAATCAAGTATTAGACCCAAAGAAGTTCTAAAACTGGCATATCCGATACAATTCATCTATGCTGGGTTGTGGACGATAGTTGTATACAGAATTTGTACACGGCTTTCAGCCTCAAAAAAGTGTTTCTCGATACAATTTGATGATTTTGACTGGAGGTATGGAAATGGTTGGGCGGTGCCAAGGCGATCGCGCGGGGCGCGGAGGTCTGCAAACATTTTTGCAATGCTTGGTCGTTAATCGGGGATCGGAAAATCTGAAGCAGCCATATCAAGACTGGGATGACCACAATTTGGCAATCTTGGCGGCTAATATAGTGAGAGGGGAAAAGGGGAGCGTCAACGATCGCCAATTCCGCCCATGATTGCCTAAGCGCTCCCTTGCTAAGTGCTCCCTTGCTAAGTGTCCTATTGCCAAACGTCCGGTCAAAGGTCAATTTATCTATGACTTCTGCACAGCCGCTCACTCCCTCTAAACTGGCGACATCTAAGCTGGCTTCGGCCAAATTGGCTTCATCCAAATCGAAGCCGACGGAAGAGGCGATCTACGCAGAACTCTATAATTCGATCCTAGAACGCAGGCTGCCACCGGAAACAAAGCTCGGTGAAAACCTTTTGGCAGAGCATTATGGCGTGAGTCGTACAATCATTCGGCAGGTGCTGCAACGACTGGCGCACGATCGCCTCATCAAATTAGAAGCCAACCGGGGGGCGTTTGTCTCTAGTCTGTCGCTGGAAGAGTCCAAGCAAATTTATGAGGCGTGGCGGCTCACAGAAGCGGCGATTGTCCGAGACGTTACTAAAACGATTACCCGCAAACAGATTGCTGCTTTGAAAAAACTGGTGACCGAAGAGCGACAAGCCTGCGATGAACAAGACATTCATCGGCTAACGCGGCTATCGGCGCAGTTCCATATGCAGCTTGCGGACTTATGTCGGAATAAATTTCTCGGTCGGTTCTTGAAGGAATTGGTGCCCCAAACGTCCCTGGCGTTTTTTTATGAAGTGAAAAGCATGCCCATTTGCACCAAAGATGAGCACAGTGAGATCTTAGACTACATCGCATCGGGAAATGAGGAAGCGGCGGTGGCGGCGGCGATGCGCCACTTGGACGGAATTGAGAAAGCCTTAAATGCGCGGGTGGCCATGAAAAAGCCCGCCAGTTTGGTTGATCTGCTCAATTCCAGAGTGCCCTCTCTATCCCCATGAATCGCTTTTCCTCCTTTGAGCTGCCAGTATTCCTGGGCCAATTTCTGCGGTTAACGCTGATCAACATCCTGGCGAATTTGATGGTGCCGTTATCAGGACTGCTGGATATGGCATTTCTGGGGCATCTTGCTGAAATTCACCATCTGGCCGGAGTCTCTCTGGCGATGGTGCTATTCAACTACCTCTATTGGTCCTTTGGATTTCTCCGGATGGGGACGACGGGCATGACGGCTCAAACAATGGGGCGGGGCGATCCGGAAGCGGCGCTGTTGATTGGCTTGCGCAATGGCCTCTTGGCGCTGTTGGTCGGGCTGGTGATTTTGGGATTGCAGGATCCTTTACGTGGGCTGGGGTTTGCCATTTTGAGTGCGACACCGGAGGTCAAGATGGCCGGTACAGCCTTCTACAACGCGTTAATTTGGGGCGCACCGGCAACGCTGGTTAATTTTGTGATTGTGGGCTGGTTCCTGGGGCGATCGCAGAGTGCCCACGTGTTAGTGCTGACAGCAGTGAGCAGTGGGGCCAATGTGCTGTTTGACTATGGGTTCATTGTGCAATGGGGGTGGGCCAGTCGGGGGGCTGGATTGGCGACAACCGCCAGCCAATATTTGATGCTGCTGGTGGCGATCGTGCTGCTAAGTCTCGAGGTGCAACCCCACCAGATTCGAGCCGTTGCGGGTAAGCTGTGGGACCCATCCGCCTTGCGGGCCACGTTCAGTTTGAATGGTGAGATTCTCATTCGTACCTTTGCCTTGGTATCGACCTTGGCCCTTTTCACCACTCTGGGGGCGCGGTTGGGCACCGTTGTGTTGACTGTCAATGCCATGTTGATGCAGGCGGTGACTCTGGCGGCTTACTTCATTGATGGATTGGCCTTTGCCACCGAAAGTCTAGCCGGACTCTTTCGAGGGCAGGGAACATCTAAGTCGTTGATTCAGTTGGTGCAGGTGGCGGGCTGTGGCAGTTTACTGTTGGGATTACTGTTTGCGATCGCATTTATTGGACAACCCGATGCCTTATTTAAGCTGCTGACCGATCACGTCGAAGTGCTGGATAATCTCCATCAGTATGTGATTTGGTTGCTACCCGTTTTGGGATTTGGCTCGATTGCTTATATGTTGGATGGCTACTTTCTGGGTCTCACCGAGGGGCGCATTTTGCGACAAGCCATGCTGCAAGCGGTGGTGATTGGGTTTGTCCCCGGTGCGATCGCCGCTTGGTATGTCCGGAGTAACCATGGTTTGTGGTGTGCCTTGGCCTCATTCATGGCGGCGCGGGCGATCGCCCTCAGTGTGCAAGTGCCCAAAACCTTGAAGCAATAGAAACAAAAAACAATGGCAACACAAGTCCATTGGAGGGCGGCAACGCAATCGGTGGGATGATCCAGGGGTCAGATCTAAACTTTTTAGATCCAAGTCTTTCTTTTTAGATCCAAATCTTTTTAGAGGATGTGTTCCTGCCAACATTCGGTTGATAAACCACTGGCGGTATACTCTCGGATATTAAATCCGGCAGGTCGATGGGCTTACCGCGTTTTTTGGCACTTGCCAGAAGTCAAAGTCGTATCTGCTACCTTTTCAATCATGGGAGCGTCAGTGTTGCTTGAGATCATCCAGATTGTCATTGTTCAGTTTGGGGTTGCTGGGTTGCTCTTGTTTCTGGGTGACTTGATTTCTACGTTTCTATATCATGTTCCAGAGCATGTATTTGGTAAATTGCATTTAAAAACTCACCATGCGGCCCAAAAAACCTTCAGCCACTATGCGGTGCTTTTTCTTGACGCCCAAGTATTGTTGGATGGTTTGCTAGGGGCTTTGTCCTATTTGCTGATGGCGGTGATGTTGTGGCAATACTCCCCGATCGGGGTGGGGGTGGGGCTACTGTTGGGGCAGGGGCATGTGTGGTGGCGGCACACCAGTGCTTTGGGTTGGCGAACGCCGGGACTGATTGTGGGTTTCTGTCGCGTGCTTGGCATTACGACACCGGAACAGCATTGGGTTCATCATCAGAAGGTCACGCATGGATTTGGTGATATTTTCACCTGTTTTGACTATCCGGCTAGGGTCTGGTTGCGCTGGCTGAGATGGCTTAGGGTACATGTGCGATCGCGCAATACTCATTTCACCATCGGTTGAGCATGATGGGCGGCCCTACACTCCAAGCAATTTCTTATTTGGCTCCTAACTGGTTTGAGTTTTACAAAGCGGTAACGCTGGCGCTGGCGAGATCGCTTGATGTGGAAATTCAACTTCAGCAAGGAGCGTGCGACCCCTTGGCGGATCCCTGGCTGGTACAGCATCGCCTGGATTTGGCTTTCATTTGTGGGTTGCCCTGGATTCGCCATAATCACGTGGCTCCAGATGCTTTGCAGGTATTAGCGGCCCCGGTCATGCAAGCAGCCCGGTATGGCGATCGACCGATCTATTTTGCGGATGTGATTGTGAATGCAGACAGTGATATTGATAGCTTTGAAGATTTGTCCGGTCGATCCTTTGGCTACAACGATCTGGGATCCAACAGTGGTTATAATCTGGTGCGTTGGTACTTACTGAGTCAGGGCTATCCCGTGGATTTTTGGGGGGATTGTGTATTATCTGGATCGCATCAACAATCGTTGGCGTGGGTGCTGGAGGGCCGAGTAGACTGGGCAGCCCTTGATAGCACCGTGCTGGAAATGGCGTTAGAACAGCATCCAGAATGGGGCAATCGTGTGAAGGTGATTGCAGAGATCGGGCCTGCGCCCATGCCGCCCATTGTGGCCGCTACGCATCTGGGAGCGGCCAGGATTCAGCAACTGCGATCGGCGCTAGGCGATTTCCATAAAAGAGACTACCGAGTTGAGTAGAATGGTTCTATTGTTTCAATAAGCCACTGCCGTGAGTATGGACGCTTCCGAGGAAACATCATTGCCCCGCTCTCAAATTGAAGATCTGCGTCTGGCTGCATCAAAAATGAATCTGGTGGATCGCCGGAGCTTCCAAGCGGAGATGACTTTGAAATACTGTGCGGGTAAAGCCCGTTTGGCCGAATCACGATTTGGCTGGGGCCGGGAAAGCGTGGAACTCGGACTGGCCGAGCGGCGGACGGGCCTGGTCTGTATCGGTGCTCAATCCGGGTACTCGGGGGCAAAACGGTGGGAAGACAAAAATCCGGCAGCGGCGGCGACGTTACGAGTGATTGCCGAAGCGCAATCGCAACAAGAACCGACATTTCACAGTTCGATTGCGTATACACGATTAACCACAAAATCGGCGCTGAAGGCGCTCCAGGATGCTGGGATTGAGGCATCGATTTTACCGTCCGAGAATGGCATGGGATTAATTCTGCATCGGTTGGGTTACCGATTACGCAAAGTCGTTAAAGCCAAGCCAAAAAAAAGTGCCTGAAACCGATGCGATTTTCGAGAATATCAGAACGAAAGACCAGACGGTCAAAATTGGTGTGGTCAAACGCTTAAGTATGGATTGCAAAGCGACCGTTAATCTCGGGGAGTTTGCACGCGGTGGCCAAACTCGCGGACCAAATCAGGCTCTGGATCATGATTTTAGTCCCGTCGGTAAATCAATTCCCTGTGGAATTTTGGACGAAGACAGCGGTCAACTTTATCTTCACTTTGGCAATTCTGCTAAGACCAGTGATTTTATGGTCGATAATTTACAGGCTTGGTGGAATGGCTTACCCGTCTCGGTGCAAGCGGTGATGCAATTACTCCAATTAAAAATTGATAATGGACCAGAGAGTAGCGGGGTTCGGACTCAATTCCTGAAACGGATGGTCGCCTTTGCCGACACCATCGGTAAGCCAATTCAGCTCTTGTACTATCCGCCTTATCATAGTAAGTATAATCCCATCGAGCGGTGCTGGGGGATTCTCGAACAACACTGGAATGGGACATTGCTGCGGGCTCTGCAAACCCTATTAGCATGGGCGAAAAGCATGACCTGGAAGGGGATTCACCCGATTGTTCAGTTAAACAATCAGATTTATGAAAAGGGCATTTCACTCTCCAAACAGGCGATGCGTGAAGTTGAATACAGGCTGGAACGCAATCCCGAACTACCCAAATGGGACATTTTGATTCAACCAGCTAATCGGTAGGCTTATTCTTGGGAATCGCCTTAAGCCAACCCCAAGTGCGTTCGACAACCCAACGTTTCGGCAGCAAGACAAAGCGGCGTTGCATAATAGGGGTATGAATTAGGGTGAATTAGCATGGAATGTCCTGAGTGCAACTCAACCCATGTCTGTAAAAATGGAATCAAGAAAGGTAAACAAAATCACATTTGCGTCGATTGTGGTCGGCAATTTATTGATGTTTATGCCCCGCCCCGCGGCTACAGTGACGCGATGAAACGGGAATGTCTCACGATGTATGTCAACGGCATGGGGTTTCGGGAGATCGAGCGGGTCAAAGGGGTGCATCATACCACCGTGATGACTTGGGTCAGACAAGTTGGCGAACGCCTGCCGAATGCTTACGCCCCTGACAAAATTCCTCAAGTGGGTGAATTGGATGAATTGGAAACCTTTATTGGTCAAAAAAACAAAATCTGGATCTGGACAGCCGTTGACCACTTCAGCCAAGGCATTTTAGGGTGGGTTTTAGGCGACCACAGCGCCGAAACGTTCCGGCCGTTATGGGCCATTGTGGCCACTTGGCAGTGCTATTTCTACGTCACGGATGGGTGGTCAGTCTATCCCGGCTTCATTCCGGACGGTGACCAAATTATTTGCAAGACCTACATGACTCGCGTGGAAGGCGAAAATACGCGATTACGGCATGATCTAGCCCGCTTACATCGCAAGACCCTCTGTTATTCCAAGTCAGCATTTCCTCTGATTTGGAATAACAAAGTGTCTTGCGATGCAGTCGCGCCAAGTAGTGTCGCAACCGAGTGTTTTCACCTTCTACCCGTGTCATGTAAGTCTTGCTAACAATCTGGTCGCCGTCTGGAATAAATCCTGGATAGACTGACCTTCACGGGCCAGTTGTTCAATCTCTTGAGGTGTCATGGTTGTACTTCCAAATTGGGTGTGACGAGTGAGTGAATGCAGCAAACGGGAAGAGCGAGTTATCTCCGGGAGAGGATTCTGATCGCTAAAGTTGGCCGTCAGGGCATCCCTCCTTCAACATTCAAAGGACAAATATTGCGGATATCCCAGACGTAGATTTCTTGGCCCGTGTCGAGCCGTGCTTTCCAGGCGGTCATTCTTTGGCTGGGGTTGGGATGGGGATTGGGGATGGCGAGCAGGGTGGCGGGCTGCCAGGTGCTGATGGATTTGACCGTGACGCGATCGCCGATCTCAAATTCAGAGAAATCTCCTCTCCTTTCCAGTGGAGGTTCATCTGTAGACCGCTGTAGACCGTGTGTAGACATCGTGTCTACACACCACAAGCTTTGCTCTGAAAGGAATTCAGCATTTTCTAGAGACGCTATAGTCACTGTAGACACGATTGGAAAAGGATCGAGCGCATCCAGGAATATCTCTCCTACCGGACTGTCCTGTGTAGCGGTGAGTAGACCGTCTGTAGACACTTGTAAGCTCTGTGCAATGGAGTATTCAGCGTTTTCTAGAGATGCTGTAGACGTTGTCGGCGCTGTAGATGCTAAATCAGTCGATGCCGTTAACAAACAGAATGAAAAGGCGGTCTTTTGGGAAGTGTAGGAAATCTTGTCTACAGTGTCTACCGTTTCCTGGAATCTCTTAGGTGTAGGGGTTTCAGCAGTAGATAACTCTTGTCTACAGATGTCTACAGTGTCTGCGGTTTTAGTTCTAAATTTGAGTCGAATTCCGATTCCTTCCATTTCGCCATGCCCCATGCTAACTAGCTCTGAGAACATGTCACGGATTTGATCTGGGAGAGTGGCTTTCAGCCCTCGAATGCCATTTTTGGTATCTCTAGCAGTAATCCAGCCTTTGCAATCGCTCAGTTCGATAATTTTTGCCAACAAGGGAGGTACTTCGCCTTGCATCTCATCCCCCCAACCATGAATCAGCCGCACCTGACCCAAACAAAACTTGGTAGTGTTCTAGACATGGGGATTGATGCAGTCAAACTGCTCGTCCAAACTCATAGCGATTGACGAACAAACCAATCACGATGTCGTGCAGCCATTCAGATTTGGAGAAGCAGATCGTTTTGCGAGCTAATTGCTTAATTCGGGTTCGTAACGTTAAGTGTTTGCGCTCGATTTTTTGGGTATTCCACTTGCCAACGACGTGCTGGTCTTCATCCAACAAACGAGCCTATGCTCCCCAGCCTAAGCCTGCGGCACGCTCAGCGAACGGTGTAAAAAGTTTGAACGCCAAATGGCTCTAACAATGCCTTTAACTCGACCAATGCCTGAACTTTATGATCTGCCAGCACATACGCCAACACTTGTCCGGTTTGATGATCAATTGCGTGCCATAACCAACGCTCCTGTTTTTTACACCGGACAAAACTCCACATCTCGTCTGCTTCAGCTTCCTCGACGTGTTTGGCAACGGTCACAGTCGTTGGCTTGAGTTGTTCCAACAAAGGACGGTTGCCCTGTTCAAGCTGACGACCTTTTTTTAATTCTTCAATCACGGTGGTGGGACTAATCTTGAGTACTCGTGCGGTATCGCGAACCCCGCTGCCGTTAAGCACCATCTCACGAATCTGTTGCTTCACCGCTGGCAAGTAGCCTCGGTAGGAATACTCTAGAACAAAGCTATGACGCGTGCATTCAGGATTGCGGCATTTATGTCGCTGCTTACCTTCGGCGGTTTTGCCATGCTTGACGATATTCGGGCTGTCACAGGTGGGGCAATGTACAGGTTCAAGTACCATTGCTGTCGTTTAGGAATGATCTAACTGATTCAAGTAGTCCTATTTTCCCTGATCTCTATCCCCATGTCTAGAACACCACCTTCTGATTTGAGACCACGAGACTCATTATAGACTTAATAAAAGACCAATTTGAGACTTACAAGACAGTTATCGCTCTGGCAGCTCACCTCTCTTGGGGCCTTCACACGACTGTCTCATAAAAGAATTAGAGACTTAAAACTAGACTCGCAATGGGTCCAAAATGAGATGAATGAGACGGCAAATTGTTGGATAATCGTCTTATATAGAGATTGAGAGACTCTTTTATAGACTTATAAATAGACTAATGTGCACCTATCGAGACTGAAATAGAGATTGTAAGACTCTTCTCTGGACTTATAAATAGACCAATGTGCACCTATTGAGACTGGTCTTAAAATAATAAATCAAGACTCATTTTAAGTCTTTATACAAGTCTTATTTGAGATTAATGAGACAAAAAATAGTAAGGAAATTTTCAGGGCCAGAAAATAATATACTCGTTGGCGGAGCGGGGATGGAAATCGCTTTCTGTAGAGTAGTCAGCTAAGATTGCCTCCTTAGTTTATGGGGGTTTATGGGGTGCTGCGAATAGGATGGCGAGGGAGACGGGTTGGATCGGCGATCGGGGGATTGTCTCTTTTGAGAATTTGAGAATTTATATAAGACTAATTGTAAGACTTAAAAAAGATCGTGAGACAAGGGTGGCGCGGGGAGGTTAGGCGATCGCGGGTGGCAAGGAGAATGTGCCAAAATCGGGCGATCGCACCTTGGAGGGGCGTTTTTGAGGGGCTAAAATCTAGTCCAATTTTAGTCCACTTGATTTTTATATCAATTGAAAATCAGTCAAAACTCCTTTCATAATTGGTTTTCGAAAATACTTAACGCGCCTGATGCTTTGCGTATACCGCAGAAGTGCAATCTGGATTTGGCTCACCCAGCACCCCTCTCAAGACAACCATTTTTCTCAAAGCTAACGGGATGTTAACCCCATCACAACCTTTTCTAAGCCAGAGGCTGAGAGAATTCGTAAGCAGCCTGAGTGTGATGTTTTTAACATTTTTGGTTACGGAGTCATGAAACACTGTCCGGTCGGCTGGGTTTTAGCGGGTGTCTATCGTTTATTCCTAGGGTTTGTATGGCCTCTGTAGTGCAGATTGATTCCTCCTTGGCGCAAGCGTCGTCGTCCTCCCCATCTTCCCTGCAGCAAGTCTGCCAAGGGCAACTGTCCACCCCGGAACTGCTGCGCCTCCTCCAGCAATATCGCCTGCTGCCCCAACTGCTCCGGGAATTGGTCATTGACGCAGCGATCGCCCCCATCTCCTGTACCTTTGCAGAAACCGTAGAAGTCTGCAAACAGTTCTACGCCCAGCATCAAATCACCAATGATGCCGAGCGCGCTGTCTGGCTGGAACAAAATCAGCTCACCGCAGCCGATCTGGATCATCTAATGACGCGTAACCTACGCCTAGATCGCTACAAACAAGCCACCTGGGGTAGCAAACTCGAATCCTATTTTCTGCAGCGCAAAAAGCAGCTCGACCAAGTTATTTACTCCTTGCTGCGGGTAGAAGATCGGCACTTAGCCCAGGAACTCTACTTTCGGATTCAAGATGGCGAGCAAACCTTTGCCGCAGTGGTGCGGGAATTTTCCCAGGGCCAAGAGGTCCAAACCGACGGCATGATTGGGCCGGCCACCTTGAATACTCCACACCCCGCGATCGCCCAGCGTCTCGCCACTCTCCAACCCGGTGAGTTATCTCCCCCCTTCCAAGTCGGGCAATGGGTGGTGATCGTGCGATTAGAAAAATTGATCGCTGCCCAATTCGATCAAGCCATGCAGCAGCGCTTACTCACCGAATTATTTGAGCAGTGGGTCCAAACAGAAGTCACCTTAGCCAGCCAGCGGTCACGTCTAATATGACCTACACCCAAATCAACGCTGCCCTTTTCCTGGCAGACATCGCCCCATTTAATCAACTGTCCACCGCCGATCGGCAAGGTTGCCGATCGGTTGCAGCCCTACCGCTACCGCATTGGACAGCCAATTTTGGTACGGGACAGACTGCCTGCCCAAATCCACATTCTGTACGAAGGCACAGTCCGCCTGCTGGGATACGACCCCGCCCACCCCACCCCGATCACACTCCAGCGCCTTGCCCCGGGAGCCGTTCTCGGTGCAGTGGGCTGGGTGCGCAGTGTCCCCTGTGAGGCCGCGATCGCCGCCACAGAATCGATCTGCCTCAGTCTCAATGCACCAGACTTTCTGGACTGGCTTAGCCACCATCCCGAAATTGCGGCCAGCTTCCAAGTCCCCAACCTGATCGAAGTCTTTGATATCGCAGGCCGAGAACTGCACCGCCGCGCCGATCGCACCCACCTGTTGCAAGCCCACAGCGTCACCAACCTCAAGGACTTCGCCAGCCTGATCGCCCTCCCATCAGCCCGCATCGCCCCAGCAGACAAGCCCCTCTTCCCCGATTGGGACTGGTTTGTCAGTGGGGGGCCCGATGTGTCTACCGGGCAAGTGGGCGATCGCTACTCCTCTTCTCTCGCCGAACCCACGCTGCGACTGCTGGGCTTCCCGCGATCGCTATTTGCCCCCAGCGCTGCCAATCCAGCGCCCAGCACTCCAATATCGGTACCCATTCCACCCATCCACCCAATCCCCGACGCCCCCGCCACCCCACCCGAAGCCGAAACCCCACTATCCCGTCAACCGGCTCAAAAATACCCCCACATCAAGGGACACGGTCCAGTGGAAGCCGCCGTGGCCAGCTTTCACATGCTGGCACAGCACCACAGCCTACCGTTCCGGCGGGACATGGTGCGCAAGGTCATCCTTACCCAACAGCAGCGGACTGGATCGATTTCCCTCCAGTTCTGCGGAGCCGTAGCCGAATTGATGGGCCTACAGGCCCAGTTGGTCACAGTCCCGCTGGAGGCGATCGGTCGCTTGCCCCTGCCCGCCCTGATTCGCTATGCGGACGGGCCAGTAGTCCTGTATGAGGCCAATACCAAGCAGGCCGTGCTCGGGGTACCGGAGATGGGGATCGTGAAGCGGGCGATCGCAGATTTGCTCCCGCCAGAAGCTCAGGATGATCGCCCCCCTGGCACAGACACTGATCCCAATGCTGGCGAGGGCACCATCGCCGCCCTCCTGCTGCAACCCACGCGGGATACTCCCCAGCAAACCTTTGGCCTCAGTTGGTTTCTCCCCTCCCTGTACAAATATCGCCGCATTTTGGTGGAAGTGTTCATCGCCTCCTTTTTTGTGCAGTTGTTTGGGTTAGCCAATCCCCTCATTACCCAAGTCATCATCGACAAAGTACTGGTGCAAAACAGTCCGAATACCCTGCAAATCCTGGGGGTATTTCTAATTGTGATTGCCCTGTTTGAAGCCGTACTGACCAGCTTGCGGACCTACTTGTTTGTCGATACGACCAATCGGATTGACCTGGCCCTCGGAGCCGAAATTATTGATCACTTGCTGCGGTTGCCATTGCGGTATTTTGAACGGCGGCCCGTGGGCGAACTGGCCACCCGCGTCAATGAATTAGAAAATATCCGTCAATTCCTCACCGGAACGGCCCTAACAGTAGTCTTGGATGCGGTCTTTTCCGTCATCTACATCGTGGTCATGTTCGTTTACAGTTGGTTGCTGACTATAGTGGCACTTGTAACCTTGCCACTGTTTGCGTTATTAACCACGATCGTGTCACCCATTGTGCGTCGCCAGTTGCGGGTCAAGGCAGAACGCAATGCCGAGGCTCAGTCCCATTTAGTCGAGGTGCTGTCCGGTATTCAAACCGTTAAGGCCCAGAACATTGAAATGCGATCGCGTTGGAAATGGCAAGAGCGCTATGCCCGCTACGTCAGCGCCGGGTTCAAGACCACCCTCACCTTCACCGCCGCCAGTTCCACCAGCAACTTTTTGAATCAACTGTCCAGCTTATTGGTGCTGTGGGTGGGAGCCTACCTCGTGCTCCAGGGCCAGTTAACCCTGGGCCAATTGATTGCCTTCCGCATCATTGCCGGATATGTCACCAGTCCCCTGCTGCGGCTGACGCAACTCTGGCAAAATTTTCAGGAAACCGCCCTGTCTCTGGAGCGCCTCAGCGACATTATTGACAGTCCCGTAGAAGCCGATGCCCTAGATCGATCCAACATCCCCATGCCGACTATTCAAGGTCATGTAGCCTATGAAAACGTCTCCTTCCGGTTCAATCCCGCCGGTCCCCTGCAGCTCAATAATGTTAGTGTGTCCTTCCCTGCTGGCCAGTTTGTGGCCATTGTCGGCCAAAGTGGTTCCGGGAAGAGTACCCTCATGAAACTACTGCCCCGGCTATATCCCCTAGAGTCCGGTCGCATTCTCATTGATGGCTACGACATTAATAAAGTCGAGCTTTACTCCCTACGTCAACAAATCGGCATCGTTCCCCAGGACACTCTCTTATTTGAAGGCACGGTACAGGAAAACATAGCCCTGAATCATCCCGATGCCACCCCGGAAGAGATTATTGCTGCTGCCAAAATCGCTGTGGCCCACGAGTTCATCATGGGCCTGCCCAATGGCTACAACACCCGTGTAGGAGAGCGAGGGGCTTCGTTATCGGGGGGCCAACGTCAACGGGTAGCGATCGCCCGCACCATTCTGCAAAATCCCAATCTATTGGTCATGGACGAAGCCACCAGCGCCCTTGACTACGACTCCGAGCGCCAAGTGTGTTTAAATTTGGCGGAAGCCTTCCGCGATCGCACCGTATTCTTCATCACGCATCGGCTCAGCACCATTCGCAACGCCGATCACATTTTGATGATGGATCAAGGTTTAGTTGTGGAACAGGGCACCCACCCAGAATTAATGGCCCTCAAAGGTCGATATTTTTGTCTGTATCAGCAGCAAGAATCCCAGATGTAACTGCTATCAACCGCGCCATTCAACCGCACCATTCAACCAATTGCATCAGGAGAAAAGCATGGCATTGTCATGGGGAAAGAGGTCGTGGGAAAAGAGGCCCTGGGGAAAAGAGGCCCTGGGCAAAGGCCAGAAAAATAATCCGGTGCCATCACCACCGTTCGATCATCCCGTGATTTTGCAGCGATCGCCGATTGCCTCCCGATTGGTCATCTGGGGAATTGTTGGCTTCACCAGTGCAACGCTGATCTGGGCCAACTTTGCCAGAATAGATGAGGCCGTCCCCGCCACCGGAAACCTCACCCCCCAAGGGGCCGTGCGGGCCGTGCAACTTCCCCTCAATGGCAAAGTTAAGGACGTCTTTGTCAAAGAGGGCCAGATCCGTAAAACAGGGCGATTTGCTACTCACCTTGGATCAGTCCGCCGCCGAAGCCCAACTCACCGCACTCAAAAAAATTCGCGGGGCGATCGCCGCCGAAACCCAACTCTACCGACAAGTCATGGCAGGAACAACGGTCAGCTCTAATGCCGCCAGCCCCGACCCCGTCAGCCTCAACCCCATCACCCCCAATCCACTCCTCGATCTGACCAAAAGCCGATCGGCCCTGGCCACAGAAATGGAACTGTTTCGCGCCCAACTATCAGGAACAGCAACCGGAAAAACACTCTCTGCCGAACAGCAGTTGCGCGTACAGGCAAGCCAAGCAGAACAAGCCTCCCGCCAACAGTCCGCGCAACTGGATATTGCCCAATTAGAACGACAACTCGCCCAAGCCCAAGCAAAATTAACCAACGCCCAAGACAACCTGCGGATCAATCAAGGCATCTATCAAGATTTAGCTCCCGTGGCCCAAGCTGGCGGACTCTCCAAGGTGCAGTACCTGAAGCAGCAGCAGGAAGTCACCAATGGCCAAATGGTGGTGGAGCAAACGGTCCAGGAGGTGGCACGACTGCAACTCGCCATTGCCCAATCCCAACAACGCCTCAAAAATACCGTAGCCGGATCAAACCAAGAAATTCTGACGCGCCTGGGTGAAACCGAAAAAAAGATTGCGGAAATCGACAGCCAGTTGAACAAAGCGATCGTCGAAAACGACAAAAAACTTTCAGAAATCGACAGCCAAATCAGCCAAACTCAAGTAACTCTGCAATACCAGGAGCTTCGCGCCCCAGTGGATGGCGTCATTTTTGACCTCAAAGCCGCCAATCCCGGCTTTGTCGCCACCTCCACCGAGCCCGTGCTGAAGGTCGTGCCAGACAAGGCGCTGATGGTGGAAGTCTACATCACTAATAAAGACATTGGCTTCGTCAAGGTAGGCATGCCCGTAGACATTCGCGTCGATTCCTTCCCCTTTAGTGAATTTGGTGACATCAAAGGCGAATTAGTCGCCATTGGTTCTGACGCTTTACCCCCCACACAGTTGCGTCCCTATTCCAGTTTCCCAGCCAAAATCAAACTGAATCAGCAAACCCTCACCGTGCGCGATCGCCCCGTGCCCCTACAGTCTGGGATGTCGGTCAGTGTGAATATCAAAGTGCGCGATCGCACGATTATCAGCATCTTCACAGATGGCTTCCGTCAACACATTGATGATGTAAAAACCATGCGATAAGGAATGAGCCTTAAATAAGTTCCATGTCTTTTCCATATTTTTATAGAGGCCAAGTTATAGAGGCCAAGTTAGAGGATGTTTTAAAAGTCCTCGTGTCGGTAGCCAAGGTCTTGAATCCCCCTCAATCCCCCTTAAAAAGGGGGACTATGAGTCTGGTTCCCCCCTTTTTAAGGGGGGCTAGGGGGGATCGCGGAGTGCCTAAGGTCACAGTGAGACCCCTTTAAAACGCCCTCTTATAGCGGCAAAGCAGTTGGCAGGGAGTCTCGGCAGTGTTTGTAAGGTCGGTCAACATTGAATCGCGGCGGGATTGAGCCGTGTGCAGTGCAGTACAGTGGGTGAATAGAGAGCAAATCATGGAGGGCGGCGGGATGAGTCTGACACTGTATCTACTCCGGCATGGTGAGACGGTTTACAGCCAAACGGGAGGCTACTGCGGCGAACTTGATCCGGACTTAACGGCGGATGGAGCCCAAATGGCCATGGACTTTGCCGCAGCGTATGACACGGTGCCGTGGCAGGCGGTTTACGTAAGCCCGATGCAGCGCACGATCGCCACAGCGACGCCCCTCTGCCAAGCTACGGGGATCAACATGGACCTGCGGGCGGGCTTAAAAGAACTCCGCTATGGTCTATGGGAAGGGCAAACCCTCGCCTGGGTGAAAGAAAACTATGCTGAGGACTATGTCCGCTGGCTGACTGAACCCGCCTGGAACCCGCCCACGGGCGGCGAAACTGCCGTGCAACTGGCCAGTCGCGCTGTGCCGGTGATTGCCGAAATTGAAGCTACTTTCCAGGAGGGCAATGTTTTGGTGGTGGCGCACAAGGCCACGATTCGGATTATTTTATGCAGTCTCCTGGGGATCGACCTGGGGCGTTACCGCGATCGCATCAATGTCTTAGTGGGCTCCGTCAGCGTGATTCGATTTGCAGACCACGGCCCGTTATTGGAGCGCTTGGGCGATCGCGCCCATCTAAGTCCGCGACTGCTCTCGCTTCCCGGCACCTAAACCCCAAATTTCCCATCTTGTAGAAGCCGCCTCGATGGTCTCAAGGGGCTCGGGATCGGTACCCAAAGTGCTCCCTTCGACTCCGCTCAGGGAGCAACTTTCCGCTGGCTGAGCGGAGTCGTAGTTTGCTTCCCGCAGGGTAGCCAGCGGATCTATTACCCACTGGGTATATTATTTCTTGGAAATCGCCTTAGTGGACGAAGGATCACTCCTTGTGGACAAAGGATCACTCTTTGGTGGACGAAGGAACACTGCTTGTGGACGAAGGATCACTCCTTGTGGACGAAGGATACTCCTCTTGTGGACGAAGGATCACTCCTTGTGGACGAAGGAATACTCCTTAGTGGACGAAGGATCGCTCCTTGTGGACGAAGGATCGCTCCTTGCGAATAAAGGATTGATCCTTGTGAACCAGGCGCCTCTTCTTTTGGGTGGACGAAGAGGCGCTTTTTCGGAACTTAGCCACGTCGCCATGGCCCGATCGCCCCTGTGCCGCCATCGGCAAACCACCCGTTGCGATCGCCTGTCCGTCACTGCGTCACCGCGTCACCCCATCACCCCCGCCCGTGCCAATTCCCCGCGAGGCTACCCGAATAATCATGGAACTGGATTTGAGGGCGATGGCCTTGCTCCACTCGCTGGCTCCGATCACATTCACTTGATGCAGCAGGTTGATCATGGCGGTGACGGCGGGGCGGGAGCCGGTCAGGGTGAGGTTGACCCAGTCGGGGTCGCGCTGGGTGAGGGCAGTAATGAAATCGGCAGGCGCGTTTTCGCAGGTGTTTCCATCACTCATGGGTTGAGTGGTCATGATTGGGTCTCCTTGTTTGTTTGCAGGGGAGGGAAACCCAAAAACCAAAGCCACCCCGATGCGTTGCAGAGCAGGGTGGCTTGTAAAATGTGACAAGCCGCCATGCTGGTAGTATCAGCTTGGGGGTTAGCGATCGCTCGGTGGTGCAAACACTGGGCGATTGCGTTTTATGGCAGAGGCTTTTGGGCGTCTGGGTGAGCGCAGTTGAACCTAGGCAACTCACCTTAACGCAAGAGAATACCGAATTGCGCTGCACTTTGCAAGTCCTATTTTGAGGCCATGGGCTAAATCACAAAATTCTACGGATCTCGTGCTGAAATTTCACTGCCCAGCGTCAAGGTGTCATTGGGCCCATATTTAGCATCGACAGGAGGTTTGACTATGTGCGGGGGACGAAGGGTGCGGGGGTGAATGGGGCCGGGATGAACTGAGCGATCGGTCTAGACGCCATATTTTTTATGAAGATTTGCCCGAGTTTTATGGCACATTTTCTAGCGCGACGATAGAATTCTGTCTAAATCCTCTAGGTGGGGACATTAGACAGATCTGTGTCTGCCCTAATTGCCGTTTTGGGGATATAGCCAGACGCGATTCTGCCTATATGACCTTCTGGGGGTATATGGACAGACTGGATCTGCCTATATCCCCGAGTCGGGGGTGTTAGACAGATCGGATCTGTCTACAAACTAGTTAGGTGTCTGGAGCTTTTTGCCCGATCACTAGAGTCATATTCATGTAAGATTCGTGAAGGATTCGACGAGAAAATACTGATGACTCAAGTAACATGCTTAGAAATCTGTGCTGGCGCTGGTGGTCAAGCCTTAGGGCTAGAGCAGGTAGGCTTCGAGCCTCAAGCACTTGTGGAGATTGATGGAGCTTGTTGTAACACTCTCAGATTTAATAGACCTCAGTGGAATGTCATAGAAGGCGATCTGAGAGACTTTGAGTGTAAATCATTTGAAGGAATTGATTTGTTAGCTGGAGGTGTGCCTTGTCCTCCATTTTCAAAAGCAGGAAAGCAGTTGGGAAAAGAAGATGAGCGCGACCTTTTCCCCGAAGCCTTGCGTTTAGTAGATGAATGCAGACCTCGTGCTGTCATGTTAGAAAACGTGCGAGGATTTTTAGATGCTGTCTTTGAAGATTATCGAGGTAATCTCAAACGGCAACTTGAAAAGATGGGATATGTAACTGATTGGAGGTTATTAAATGCTTCTGATTTTGGGGTGTCACAGCTTAGACCCCGTGTTGTCATCATAGCTATACGCAAAGACTTATCAGAAAATTTTTTATGGCCAAAGGCTTATGGGCAAAATCCAGCAACTGTTGGGACACTTTTATATGATCAAATGGCATCAAGAGGATGGAGAGGTGCTAAGAAATGGAAACAACAAGCCGATGATATTGCACCCACAATTGTTGGGGGGTCTAAGAAACATGGCGGCCCCGATTTAGGTCCTACTCGTGCTAAGCGAGCTTGGGCAAGCTTAGGGGTAGATGGAATGGGCATAGCTAATGAGCCACCTGACAAAGACTTCTTGGGGATGCCCAAACTAACAGTTGAAATGGTTGCTAGGATACAAGGCTTTCCCGATAATTGGCATTTCACAGGCAAGAAAACCCCTGCATACCGTCAAGTTGGTAATGCATTTCCTCCGCCCGTTGCTCAAGCTGTGGCAAGAGAGGTTTATAGCTGCTTGACTCATAGGAAAATATTTGCAGTTGCCAGTTAAATGGTTATCTTATGTCAGAAAAGAAAGGCGCAAGAGCAAAACTCAGAGAACACTTTCTGAATAACATCGGGAGGGTTATGGATTCTGATGAGCTTAGAGAAGTAGCAGGAGGTATTACGGAATGGGCAAGACGAGTAAGAGAACTGCGCTCCGAAGAAGGATATCAAATTCAAACACACAACGACAGAGGCGATTTAAAGCCTGGTCAATACATCCTTGAAGATCCCAAGCCAATTCCTGCTTTTGAAAGAGCAATATCTAAGGAAACACGAGCGTATGTTCTCGACAGAAATGGATTTACTTGTCAGACGTGTGGTGCTGTAGCTGGAGAGCCCCATCCCTATGACCTTACGAGAAAAACTCGACTGCATATTGGTCACATAGTGGATAAATCTCAAGGAGGTACTGACGACCCATCAAATCTTCGTGCAATTTGCTCTGTGTGCAACGAAGGAGCCTCAAATTTAACTCTGGAAAGACCATCAAACTTAAAACTTTTAGCACAGGTCAGGCGGGCGAAAGGTAGCGATCAAGTTGAACTGCTTAAGTGGCTTGTTCGGAAGTATCCAAAACAGACTGAGGAGTTCTTGGATGAGAAAAACACCTAACATAATCCCGTTGCACACCGACCGTATGGAGTTGGTTGGTTGATTCGAAAGGTCACTAGCGGCGGGTGAAGCGGGACGTTATGTAGCTTCAACTTCATTTTAGTCAGGTGAATATCAAAGTGCGAGATCGCATCATTATCAGCATCCTCCCAGATGGCTTCCATCAACACATCGATGATCTAAAAACCATGCGATCAGGGGAGTGAACCTCCTGAGACACGACATTAGGAAACTTGCCATGGGAAAACAAAGCAGCCCTGTTCCACAACCCTTTGCATCAGGTCATAAAACGAACAGTAGCGCAACGCTCCCGGCAGTTTATTGCCAAAGTGCCACGCCTCCCATTCTCCATCTTCAAAAACAACATCAGGAATGAAAAATTAATGGAGAAAATGTCGCATTCCAGTCAGCACCAGCACCACACCTAATTCATTCGCCGCCTTAATGGAATCCTGATCCCGCACACTCCCACCGGGCTGAGCGATCGCCACAATCCCCGCCGCCGCCGTCCGCACCGAATCATCAAACGGGAAAAATCCATCACTCGCCAAAACCGCGCCCTGCGACTGGATCCCGCCTGCTCTAAAGCAATTTTTGTAATCCTTTTGTGGAAGCTCCTGCTTCCTAACCTTTTGGGAAGCAAGAGCTTCCTGGTTAGCATTACCAAGCAGAGCTTACTAACGAGCTTTTTTCTTCGCCCTTGGGCCAATCATGCCGGGGCGATCGTCGTCATAGGAAGGGGCGATCGCAAGAGAAAAAGAATAGACTTAAGGGATAAAGATAATGACAGCTTCGAGGTTGTCAATGAAAACACCAGAAACCCTCAAAATTGAAGCAGTTCTTCATGAGCAGCGCGATCGCATTCTAGAGCTTGCCCTTCAACACGGCGCTAGAAACGTGCGGCTCTTTGGGTCCGTCGTAAGAGGAGAAGCCCAGCCCAATAGCGATATTGACTTATTGGTCGATTTGGGCGGACCCTTAAGTCCCTGGTTCCCCGTCGGGCTGATTCAGGATTTAGAAGCATTACTCGGGCACAAAGTGGATGTGGTCACTGAAAAGTCCCTACACTATTTCATCCGCGATCGCATCTTAAAGGAAGCGCGATCGCTATGAAAGACAATCGTGTTTATCTGATTCACATTAGAGACTGTATTCAACGTATCGAAACTTACACGGCTGAAGGAAAAACAGCCTTTTTTGCCGATCTGAAAACTCAGGATGCGGTGATCCGAAATCTGCAAACGCTATGTGAGTCAGCCCAACGACTGCCCGATGCGTGGAAAGCGATCCGCCCCGAAATTGACTGGAGAACAATTGGCGATTTTCGCAACGTCCTAGCCCACCAATATTTAGACATCGACCTTGATATTGTCTGGAATGTGGTGGAGAACTATCTGCCAGATTTAAAGCAAGCGATAGAAGCGATTTTCCAGCAGGTTTAGACTGAAAAGCCAGAAACTGGGGTTCTCGCAAAGAGGTTGGGCGGTGGCGCAGCCTGTGCAGAGCACTTATCGCCGTGACTCCTGGCAGAACCCCGGTTTCTCAAACCCCGGCGATCGCCCTTGAGCCAATCATGCCGGGGCGATCGCCGCAATGGGAAAGGCCGATCGCGCCAATCCCTGCTAGAACCCCATTTTCTCGAATTCCCGAGATCGCCTTTAAGTTGTTTCTGTGCAAGAGTTGATGGAAGCGGCAAAAAAAGCGGCAAAATTTGCTGGCTGAAAGTCTATCTCCTAGAATGGGAGAATGTTTCAGCGTATTCCTGATCGGCAAAGATATGGTAGATTCGGCGATTCCCTATCGACAATACGAGCCAAGCCTTCTCAAACCTGTCTATCCCCAAAGAACCAGACACTTAGAAGACTTAGCGGTACTCCTTGCTGGAAAAGCGGGTCAACTCACTCAGGGACTCCATCCGATCGTGGTTCGATCGCTCGGTGCATTGGTGCGATCGATGAACTGCTATTACAGCAATCTGATTGAAGGACATCGCACCCGTCCCATCAATATCGAACGGGCCCTATTACAAGATTTCTCTAGCGATCCAGAGCAACGCAATTTGCAACTCGAAGCGAAGGCACACATTGAGGTGCAAACGCTGTTGGATTTTGACCCTGCTTGGCAAGTTCTCGATGTCGTGAGTCCAGAATTCATCCAACAGGTCCATCGGGAGTTTTATCAACGATTGCCAGACGTGTTTTGGCAACTCGATCAAGTAGCAGTTCAGCCTGGAGAGTGGCGCACAACGAACGTGCAGATTGGTCGTCACATCCCGCCCCCCCCAGAGACGCTAACCGTTTTTCTCGCCCGCTTCGCCCAAGTCTATCAACCGGATCGACTCTCTAAAATAGACCAAATTCTTGCAGCCGCAGCATCTCATCATCGATTTGTCTGGATTCACCCCTTTCTAGATGGCAATGGTCGTGTGGTGCGGCTCTTCTCCCATGCCTATTTTCAGCGTGTTGGGGTTGGAAATAGCCTGTGGTCAGTTTCACGGGGGTTAGCGCGACAAATGCAAGAGTATCGATCGCGTTTAGCTCAAGCCGATCAACAACGACACAACGACTACGATGGGCGAGGCAACCTAAGCATGGCAGCCTTAGTCAGCTTTTGTGAGTTTTTTTTGGAGACTTGCATCGACCAGATTGATTTCATGATGAAACTTTTGGAACCGACGCAACTGTTAGCTCGGATTGAGGCGAATACCGCGATCGCGGTTCAGCAGAAATCTCTGCTACCGGGTAGCTTTGCGTTGCTAAAGGCAGCTTTTTGGGAAGGAGAAGTGGCACGAGGGCAGGCAGCAGCGATTACTGGCTATCAAGAAAGACAGGCGCGATCAGTATTGAAACGCCTACTGGATCAGGGGTTGCTAGTAGCAGACTCTCCAAAAAGTGCGGTTCGATTGGGATTTCCAACCGTCGCAGCAGAGCAATGGCTCCCGCGTCTATGGATTGATTAAGGCTTTGAGCCAATCATGCCGGGGCGATCGCGCTGGAACCACGAAAGGCACGATGTAGTCAGCGCGATCGCCATCCGCTAAACTAAAGGCATAGGCTCGCTTGCGTCGATGCATCAGGTCATAAAACCAATGGCAGCGCAACGCTCCCGGCAGTTTATTGCCAAAGTGCCACGCCTCCCATTCTCCATCTTCAAAAACAACATCCGGAATGAAAAATTAATGGAGAAAATGTCGCATTCCGGTCAGTACCATCACCACACCTAACTCATTCGCCGCCTTAATGGAATCCTGATCCCGCACACTCCCACCGGGCTGAGCGATCGCCACAATTCCCGCCGCCGCCGCCGTCCGCACCGAATCATCAAACGGGAAAAAACCATCACTCGCCAAAACCGCGCCCCGCGCCTGGGATCCCGCCTGCTCTAAAGCAATTTTGGCAGACCCCACCCGATTCATCTGACCGGCCCCCACCCCCACCGTAGCGCCATCCTTGGCCACCACGATCGCATTCGACTTCACATGCTTGCAAATCTTCCAGGCAAACAGCAACTCCGCCAACTGGTCCGCCGTCGGCTGCACCTCAGTCACAATTTGCCAATCTGGCACCGGCGTCAGCAGCCGATCCGCCGCCTGCACCAAAAATCCCCCCGCAATATCCTTCACCAAATACGGACTTCCCCCACCCAAATCCGGCAAAATCAACACCCGCAAATTGCCCTTTTTCTGGAGGATTGCTGCCGCCTCCGGATCACAGCCCGGAGCCACCACACATTCCAAAAACAACTGTGTCAGCGCCTCAGCGGTAGGCACATCAATCGCCCGATTCAACGCCACAATTCCCCCAAAGGCCGACGTCGCATCCGCCTGCACCGCCTTTTGGTAAGCCTCAAAAATTGTGCCTCCCAGGGCCGAACCGCAGGGATTATTGTGCTTAATAATCGTCGCCGCCGGTCCACTATCCGCATCCGCAAATTCCGCAATAATCGCCCGCGCCGCCTCCAGATCCACCAAATTGTTATAGCTCAGCTCCTTGCCCTGCAACTTCTGAGCCGCCGCCCACCCCGTGGGTGTCGCCCCAGTCTGATACCAGGCCGCCGCTTGGTGCGGATTTTCGCCGTAGCGCAACGCTTGGATCCGGCTTCCCGTTACATCAAAGGTCACCGGGAGCACCGCTGTCTCCGCAGTACCGGAATTCGCTAAAGCCTGAGTTTCAAGGTACTGAGCGATCGCCCGATCATAATTTCCCGTATGCTGAAACGTCGCCAGAGCACAAGCCTGCCGAAAGGCCAGAGACACCTCCCCATTGGACTTGCGCCACTCCTGAAGATACTCGTCATACTGCGCCGGATTGCACAACACCGTCAAATGGGCAAAATTCTTGGCAGAGGCTCGCAACATCGCCGGCCCCCCAATATCAATCTGCTCGATCGCCGCCGCCAAGGTCACCCCCGGTTGGGCGATCGTCTGTTCAAAGGGGTAAAGATTCACCACCACCAAATCAATCGGTCGAATCTGATTAACCTCTAAATCCGTCACATCCTGAGGCACATCCCGCCGCGCCAAAATGCCACCATGGATTTTAGGATGCAGCGTCTTCACCCGCCCCCCCAAAATTTCCGGCGATCCCGTGTAGTCCGACACCTTCGTCACGGGCAAACCCGCCGCCTTCAGCGCCTGAGCCGTACCCCCACTACTCACAATGTCAAACCCAAACTCGTCCACCAAACAGCGGGCAAACTCGATTAGCCCAGTTTTATCGGATACACTCAACAGTGCCAGCCGTGCCATAGATGTCTTGACCCACAATTCGCATTACACAGATTCAATAGGGTACAGGGTTCTGGGGGCAGAGCATAGAACCCTGAGCAAGTTTTAAGTTTTGGCTTAAGTTTTGGCTGCGGTTTGGGATTAGGGACTTCCAAATAAATCATCATCCCAACCCCGCCATTCAGGATATCAGTGGCCAATTCAAGAGAAAAATACCTTTGGACATTCATTGGCGATCGCTCGGACCTGCGCCGGACTAGAAGTCGGCGCTCTTAGAGCGAAGTCCACTAGAAGTGGACTGTAAGATCCGAGGCTTTGCGTTCCATCCGATCCACTGGACTGAGCCAGCGGACTCTTGGTGCGTAGCTATCGCACACTCCCCAGTCAGTTTCTAACTGACTTCGCCGTGAGAGCGCCGAATTTCATTCCGGCGCGGAGGATGCGATCGCCGATCACGCTCAAATCGCGCGTCCATTTTCTGGTTCCAATTCGCCACCGGGATCCTTCATTCGTGGGGCGGGTGTAACGCTCGGATGGCATGATTATTTATGGGGAAGTGCCTTAGTTTTGGATCCCTCGTTTTTGCTAGGGTATCAAGTGAGCCACCAGACCAAATACCTGAATTGCGGATACCGGGAACCACCAATGCCTGAATTACTCTCTGCCCTGACCGTCCCACCGGCCTCCGGCACACACCCCACAGGATTAGTCGTTATGCTCCACGGGTGGGGAGCCAATGCTGAAGATGTCCTCGGCTTAGCCGAATACATGAACCTCCCCACCTGCCAACTGGTATTTCCCAACGCCTCTCTACCGCATCCCTTTAATCCCGTGGGCAAAATGTGGTATGCGCTGCCCCTAGATGCCACCGGTTTTCCCGATCGCGCCGCCTTCCGGGCCACCGTCATGCACAAACGCCCGGATCTCATGACCAGTCGACAGCAACTGACTGACTTTCTCCATACCCTCGCGACAAGCACAGGCATCCCCCTATCCCGCACGATTCTGGGCGGTTTTTCCCAGGGAGGAGCCATGGCTCTAGATGTGGGATTACAACTCCCTCTAGCAGGAGTAGTTAGTTTAAGCGGCTATCTCCATGCCCCCATCGCCCCCGCCCCTGCCCTGCCGCCGATTTTGCCGCCGATTTTGATGGTCCATGGCCGACAAGATCAGGTGGTGCCACTAACCGCCTCTCATGAAGCCCGCGATCGCCTGCAGGCCGCAGGGGCTTCTGTGGAGTACCACGAATTCTCCATGGGCCACGAAATCCAAATCCCGGTTTTGCAAGCTATTCACCGCTTCGTCAACCCCCTATTGTCCTAACTTATTACGTTATTTAAAAGATAATTATTGACAAAGAGCAACATAATCCTCTACCCAGGCACCGCCCTGCGCAGTAGAATAGGAAATGGGGTAACAGCGGGTAACTCAGTCCGCTGCACGGCAATCGTAGGGGGAAACGAGCATGACCACACTCAGCCTTGAACATTTGGACGCCACCAAGCTGACGGAAACCGAGGTTGCCGCTCTAGCCGCACGCTTAGAACAGGACGACTACGACAATATTTTTGATGGCTTACAGGATTGGCACTTGCTCCGGGCGATCGCCTTCCAATGCCCAGATATGGTGGAGCCGTACCTGCACCTGCTGGATCTTGAAGCCTTCGACGAATCATAATCCGTGCCCCTCAAAGGCCTAATTTTCAGTCTTGAAGCCGTTATCTGACCGATAGTCCATTCAGAACGGCTTCAAGGTTTTTCATGGATATATAGCTTTTCACAGATATACCCTGACGAGTATATTTTATGGGCATGCTGTGGGCACGCATGCCTGGGTTAACACCCTAGCCCCTCCACTGCATCGCGATCGACAGCAAGCCGCTTCACAGACTGGCGATCGCAATTGTCCATCTATACGGATCCCGTAATTGTGCTGACGGTACTAGAAATCACCCAGCACAAGCCGCCACAACTCCGTAGATGTGGGGAGTAAATTTTTGCAAAAGGAGCCTATAGTCGGGAGGAATTACTGACAGCGCAGTTGCGTCAGACCGTCTTCATCCTGGTGCTTGATCGTTCTAAATCGGTCAAGTCCTCAAATTTTAGTTCCTTCGATTCGTTTCCCCATGACTCCCGAAGCTGGCTCGATGCTAATCGTTGATGATGTCGAAACCAACCGTGATTTATTGGCGCGGCGATTGCAACGCCATGGACATCAAGTGACCATGGCTAGCAACGGGCGATCGGCAATCAGCTTACTCCACGCTGCCCCCTTCGACGTGATCCTCTGCGACATTATGATGCCAGAGATGAACGGCTTTGAGGTTCTGGCATATCTGAAAGCTGATCCCATCCTGCGCTATATTCCCGTGATTATGATTTCGGCCCTGGAGGATACAGACAGCGTCGTCCGGTGCATTGAACTCGGAGCCGAAGACTACTTGCTTAAGCCCTTTAATCCCATCCTACTCAACGCCAGAATCAATGCCTGCCTAGAAAAGAAACGCCTCCGTGATCAAGAACGCAGTTGCCTCAGGCAATTACAAGCCGAACAGGAGAAATCCGAACGGTTATTACTCAGCATTTTGCCCGCCCCCGTAGCCAAACAACTCAAACAGGGCCACAGCACCATCGCCCAAGACTACGCCGAAGCCAGTGTCCTGTTTGCAGACATTGCAGACTTCACAGAAATCTGCACGCACCGTTCCGCGATTGAAGTCGTCAACCTATTGAACCAAATTTTTTCCACCTTTGATCAATTAGCAGAACGCCATGGACTGGAGAAAATCAAAACCATTGGCGATGCCTACATGCTGGCCAGTGGGGTGCCCCTGCCGCGCGCCGATCATGCCGAGGCGATCGCCAACATGGCCCTAGACATGCAAGAAGCGATCGAAAAGTTCAACCACAGCAGCGGCGAATCCCTAGCCCTGCGGATTGGCATTAGTACAGGTCCAGTAGTCGCGGGTGTAATTGGCACCCGCAAGTTTGCCTATGATCTTTGGGGCGACACCGTCAACACTGCCAGTCGGATGGAATCCCACGGTATTCCTGGCTGTATTCAAGTCACGGCAGGGACCTATCACCATTTACAACACCGCTACCACTTGGAAGCCCGCGGCAGGATTCCCGTTAAAGGCAAGGGCAGCATGGTGACTTATTGGCTAAAGCACAAAAGTTAAAGCGCAAAAGTCAAAGCGATTTCCAGCAGATATGTAGACCTTCTGGGATATAGACCTGCTACCTACCCTGCGGGAAGCCGTCTACGCTCCACTCCGCCAGCGAGAAATTGCTCCCTGAGCGTAGTCGAAGGGAGGCCAAGTCGAAGAGAGCCAAGTCGAAGGGAGCCAAGTCGAAGGGAGCCAAGTCGAAGAGAACAATCTCGGTCACTATAATTTTCCGGGAAATCGCCTAAGTTGCGAAAAACCCTCAATCAGGAGCTTGGGCATACCCGATCGCAGATGACTCCATCGTTTCTGGTTTAGCATCGGTCAAAAACGTCCCGAATTGCCACTTTTCTCGATAGGCCATGCCCATGACAATCATCCCCGGCCAATGCAGAAAAATCAAAAAATCCACATTCTCACTGGAAGCATAAATCAGCAGGGAGGTGACAATAGCCAAGGCCGACTGGGCGATCGCACTGCTCTGGGACTTCACAAAAAACTCCCATACACTCCAAATCATCGGCACAACAAAACCCACCAAGCCGACAATGCCATAGGCAAACAGAATACCGCCCCAGGTATTGTGCGATCCCAGCAGCTTATAGTTCATAATCAGCGGCCCGATGAGAAATCGCCCATGTCCCCATACCAAAGCTTCGGTTCGCCAGCGATATATCGTGATATTGAAATAAAGGCGACGAGCGGCTGAAGAGGCTGCCCGCTGCTGATCAATCGATCGCCCCAAACCGCGAAAATAATCGTAAATCTGAGGGCCCAAAATACCGGTCACAAAAGCCCCAATGCCCGTGCCAATTTGCACCATGGGTCGGCCAATTCGACTCAGCAAGAACGTTCCCGCGGGCACCGCCACCAAACAAATCATGCCGGTCCGCGATCCCGATGTCCACACCATGGCCACCGCACCCGCCACGCCCAACACCCGCCATACCTTGTGCGGTTCTAGATAGGCCACACAGGCAAAGACAATGCCCAATAGTCCTAAAGCCGGTGCCCAGGGAGCAAACAGCGATAAACGGGTTTCATTCAAGAAAGTATCGGTGTTGGACAGAAAAACGCGGCTGACTCCGCCGATTTTTCCAAAGAGGGGAACATAGTCTGGTAGGGGAATATTGGCCAAATTGGAGATTTTGCAGTACACAATCACGGCAGCACTCTGGAGCGACAGAATACAGACTCCCCGTGTCAATAATCCGAGGCGAATATTCAAACAACTGCCAATCAGCGGAAACAGGACGAATAATGACCAGCCCTTGATAAAAGAGGTAAAAGTGGCCTTGACGATTTCATCAAGACCATAGTCGAAATCCAGATGTCCCTTGATTAAAGCCGTCTGCAGTACCGCCATGCCCACTACCCAGAGCCACACACCAATCGGCACCTGCACCCGCTCCGATGCCGGCGTGCTGTCCGTTTGCATCCACGCCTTAATCAACACATAACAGCCCAACCCCCAACCCAAAATCGTTGTAAAAATTGGATGCAGCCCCAGAAAAAACAGGGGATACGTCCAGATTAAGTAGTGCCAGACGGCTTTTTCTTCAAAATTTTGCGGTTGCATCGGGGCAGCATCGATTTTAGGGTTTGCATAGCGCTACGTGCCGCTGTACTAAGGAATTTTGGATTCTGCCTCCTTGCTCTACAGGGAAATTGCTCGCTGGGTCAGCCACTTTTGCACGACAGGGGTTTTCCGCAACCACAGTGAAGCAATGCCCAGGCTGACCAGCATCGAAGCGATCGCTGCCCCCGCCACCAGCATCGTCTTTTGGGGCACCGTCGCCTCCGACGACAAACTGGGTTCTGCCACAATCTGCACCGGCGGATACACCCCAAAAACATCGCCCTTACTGGCATCCAGTCCAGCCAGAGTGGAGGAAAAAACCGCCTCAGCAATTTGCATCTCGCGATTCAGCGCCTCCAATACTGACCCCCGCTGCGCCAAAACACTCAGGCGCTGTTCCAAATTCAACACCTGCCGATTCAGCTCTTGGGTGCGGGCCGTTAAGCCTTGCTGCTCCGCCGTGGTCGTTACAACACTTTGAAACAGTGTCTCCCGAGCCGTTGGCCCCTGATTGCCACCGCCCACATTCAGGCGAGCCAACTCCGTAGAGTCCGTCGATCGCCCCAATAGAGCCTGAGCACGAGCCTGCAACGCCGCTTGCATCATTGCCTGGGTGGACTGTTCCTGCACCACCACAGGATGATTCGGACCAAACTTGGACAGAGCATCGGTTAGGCGGGCCGCCGCATCGCTGTAGTCTTGGACATACTTTTGAAAGAGCGGATCAGACCGCAGCACAAACGCCTCCGAGGCCGATGTTGGAGTAGTATTCAGGCTCCTGGAAAGTTGCTGCGATCGCTCCGTGGAATCTCTGCTGCTGCGCCGCCGTTTCTGCCCGCAGTCGGCGCAGGGCTTCAATATTACTGGCCAGTTCATCCACTTGATTCTTCGAGGACAACCCCGAAGCCACCTTGTAATCCGACAGTCGCCGCTGCGCCATTTCCAACTTCCGCCGCGCCACACTCAGGGAATTTTCAAACCCCATTTCCTGCTCCGTTGCCTGTTGCACCCGCAATTGCCCCAACCGTTCCTGTAGAGCTTCGTGGAGGGCATAGGCTTTTTTCTGGGCTTCCTCGGGTGTCGTTCCTGTGAGAGTTAGGTTCATCATCGGCGTTCCTTCCACCACCTCTACCCGCGGACTGCCAAACTGGCCCCGGGTCATACCCAACTTGTCCGCCGCTGCCTTGCGCACGGCATCCGTCGTTGCAATTAGCTTATAGCTTGCTTTCACATCGTTATCGCGGTTAAACGGCGACTCCGCCTGGGCCGAAGCCGAGCCAATTTGGGGCAAACTAACGTTGGCTTTTGTTCCTCTTCCTAGAAAAATAATCGACCATTGACTCGAATAGGTGCGAGGCAGTTCTTTCATCAAGAGAAAGGCCGTTCCCCACAGTGCCGTGTTGGCCGCAACACCGATCGCTAAATAACGCCAGCCCCGCCCCTGCTTAGCCGCAGTAGACCGTGATGATGAAGTCGGGGAGTACTCATTCATTGGGTAAAAATCCTTTGAATCAAGAAGAATGGGCTGAGAATGTCACTCAGCAACCGCACTACGCCCGTCGTGTTCGTCACGTTTGAATCGTAACAAACAATGCTGTCCTGGGGCATGAGGAAAGGATTATCAGCATCACTCGTAGACTGCCGTATCAAACTTTCGACGGAGCGATCCACCACGCGTGTGGCCCCCGTCGTGCGATCGGTCTGGACCAGGGTCGAGCGGCGTTTGGCATTGGTCGCTTTTGCCCCCCCGACACACCCCGCCGCTACCACCGCCTGGGAAAACCGGGTACCGTATTCCATGGGTACAATTTGACCCCCTCGCGTGGTGGGCTGAGTCAAATTCGAGATCAGCACCTGAATCGTCCGGGGGGTTACTTGGGAAGGCCGCACTAAGGCTATTTCTGGGCTGGCCAATTTCGGCACAATGACCTGGTCCCCTGCGACGAGGGGCACATCCGGGACAGGCTGCCCCGTCACAATTCCCGAAAGATCAAGCACCCTTTCTTGTTTGCCTCGAATCAGCCGAATATTGCGAATATCGGCTGAGGGTTTTAGGCCCCCGGCCTGCCGTAGGGCGACACTCAAATAGCGTTCGGGCGGATTTTCTCCGGACTGGGTAATCGGGGCAGCCCGGGGACGGGGAAAAGGGTTGTCGCCACTGTCGGGAAGAACATTAATCAGGACCTGTCCGGGAAGGAAGGTTTCTCCCGCCACCGTCACCTGAACAGGTGCCCACTGAGCCACGCGAACACTCAACTGCAAGGACTCAGCCCGGAAAAATCCCCGCTGCACCAGTAATTCGGCTAGACGCTTTTCAACTTGGGCAGCCTCCAGACCAGCGGCGGGCTGGGGGGCAAGAAACGGAATCTGTAGCGTGCCGTCTAGGTTAATCTCGTACAGGCCACTCAACCGAAACGTGCTTTGGGCAGGAAGCTGATCGTCTAAAGGAGTTTGAATCCGCAGGCGATCGCCCACAGACAGCGGCAGTGCCCCCACAGGTAGGATACCGCCCACAGCGATCGCGATCGTCATCAGGATAAACAGGCTAGGCTTTTTCAGGCACATGACACAATTTCAATATCCTTGAACTTGACAGACAGCCTAAAGGCCACAATTCACTCCAGCCGTTATTTCTTGGGCCGAGTTCTGCCTTTCAGCGTGATGCCCGTTCGGTCTTGCTCTACGCAGAACAGCCATCGAGATCACCCCGTGCAATAACGCCCCTGAATCAAGAAGGCCATCCCTAGGGCCAACCCAAAACACAACGTCCATGGAATCTCCTATTAAACCGTTTAAACCGTAAAGCCGTAGACCACCATCCCCTGATTTTGCCTAGCATAACCCATGACCAAGACATCCGTTATCCCACCAGTTCTACCGCCCGCCGCCCCAGCAAAGGATGACCCTCAAAATGGTCGGGCAGGGGTGCTCCCATCAGGTCCAGCAACGTCGGGGCCAAATCCAGCGCATGCCCCCCAGACAAAGTACTGTTCGGCGCAATCCCCGGCCCCTCGGCCATCAAAAACCCCCGCGACCGATGACTTCCTGTCCGCAGATAGGGAACCGGGCCAATCCGACCTAATCCGGGACTGTCCATCACATCTGTAGCATGGTCTTCCTGCCAAAGCACAATCAAATCAGCATCCGGTAAATGGGGATTGCGATCAAGCGGATCCGGGCGAGTGCGGACCACGTCCCGCACCATTGGCTGTCCGGTCCTACCATCGGTCAATTCGCGCAACACCGCCACCAATTGATCGCAGACCTCGCCATAGTCAGCCGGGGCAACAATTCCCTGCGGCTCCCGTCCCACCAGGTTGATGCGAATGTAACCCTCAGAATAACTGGGCAATGCAAAGGCCTTCATCCTAGGCCATAGGGACTGATACCATACCGCAGGTTGGAAATACAGATCATGCCCTTGCTGAGCCAACGCATGGGGAGCTATTAATGCTGGCTCCGCCGACGGCCCCATCAGGGATTCCAGCGTTTCAAACAGTCGGGTCGGCATTTCCCGACGCAGCCAAGCCCGCAGCGGATTCGGATCATAGCGCTGGCTCCAGGTTTCTCCCAGCCAGCCCCGGCGCTTATAGTGTGTTTTCGGGGGCGGTAGTGGGGCCGTGGGCGACGAGTGGGCAATGCCAAATTTTCCGGGGAAATTAAAGCGATACATTAATTCCGGCAAAAAGAACATGCTGGGCAAGTCCATCACATTGGAGCCCATACCATGGGCCGCAAAGACCACAACATGCGCATCCGCAGGGGCTTTAACGATAATCTGGGCGATCGCCGCATCCACGGCCTGAAAGGTCTCCAGCAACAAATCGGGTGCCTTTGCCCCCAACGCCCCATACAAAGGATGCTCCGGCTGGCTCAAATGCCAGAAGAAATGACCCGCAGAATGAGTTTCCCCAAACACCGTCAAAAACAAATCCCAGCGCTCCTGCTGTAGCCACTCTTCACAAATTGCCGCCCGTCGCTGAATCCCAGTGACCAAGTGGTCCTTCAGAACGCGCAGCGCCTCTAGATTGCGCGTATCCGCATGGTCCCGATTGAACACGGGGTGATCTCCATGGCGCGCCAAAACCTCTTGAAACAGAGCATCAGGCAAAGAATGGCGCGGAGTGAGTGCAGAATGCGCCCCCCAAGCCAGCATCTGGGGGCCATTGGCCTCGGCAGACAGAGCCGACTGGGGCATGTCAAACACAGCGACCCGGTAATCCTTTCCCAGAGCATAAAAGGGCAAATAATCAGAAAAGTCGTAGGCCCCGCGATCGCAAACAGTGTAGGTATCTGGATGAAATTGCACCGGAGACCAATAGCCCGTGGTTCGCGGGGAACACCCGGTCAGAAACGTGGTCCATGGAGTTTCAGCACGATACTGCCGGAAAGTCTCCAATCGCGTATAAACCCCTTGCTGCCGCAGCCGTCCCAGCGTTTTTAGGTGTCCCTGGGCAATCCAGGTTTCAATCAGCGAAGGGTCTGCCGCATCTAAGCCGATCGCAATCACAGAATTCCGCATACATGACCTACGCCGTAGAAGGGTTGAAGGAACAAGTCGGCTTTTACTGAATCACATTATCCATGACTAAGCCCAAGAAAGCAGCCTACCAAAACTGTCTCAACCCAGAGTTTCCGAAAAGTCAGACGGTTTTCAGACAAAACCCACTTTTGACTAATGCATGTGGCCTTGAACCGTTGAAGTCCGGCCAAAGCGGCTTACGACAAGACGTGAGCCACTGCGAATCTGCCTAAAATCACCTTAGCAAAAGCTTCACAGTATAAACACGTTAGTCTGGTTTCATGAGGCCAATGTAAAGTTCCTCCAAAAATCCCACCGTTTTCTATAAAGTTAAGATGAAGCTTACGGATTTGCGCGGATTTGCCCAGTTTTCAGTGGAAAAAGCAGGAAAAAAGGGAAGCATGCCGCGAAAAATCACGGCACTCGAGGATCCGCAATTCGAGAGTCAGGACTATTCCGATAATTCCCGCCCTACGTAGAACTCCAGCCCCCACTTTAGACAGGAGCTAGAGTTTCAGAAAGGTCAGCTTGACCCTACCTATACGGTCAGGATTCCGATGGGGTCTTGTCTTCTGTCGCAGTAGGTGAAGACGCCGCGGCCTTTGCTTTTTCTCGGTCATCCCGCTTTTTGCGATCGGCTTTGAGCGTGTCCTCCATGACAAGGCGGACTTGGTTCATCTTCTCCAGATTGCTGCGGTAGAGTTCCAAATCCTTCTGAACTTTCTCTTCTGATAGGTTCAGCGCAGTGCAGATTTGTTGAATAGCCGCCGTGCGAGCCGCCTCTTCCTTTACCAGTTCCGCATCAGCCGTTTCTAACAACGTGAATAACCCGATGACAAACAAACGGCTGTACTTGAATTTCGGATTCTGGGCGATCGCTGCAATCTGGGCCTGGATATCGCCCGCATCCGGCACACTATAACTCTGGCTCAGCCATTGCTCCAGATCCTTCACGGTCAATTGCCCCGCCACCGCCGTCAGACGATCAGCATCCTGCCGATAGCGCTGCGCATCATCCTCCAGAGCCTGACAAATCGCATTGAAAATAGGAGTAATATCGGCCTCCGGACGATAGCCCAGCATGAAGCGATAAAAGGACGTAAATACCCCCAGCCCAAAAATCGGATCGTATCGAAAATCAGTATTCACCCTCAATAGGTGCATTTCCACCATCAACTCCTCCACCACCCGGCGGTAAATAGAATTGATGGGGCGAGTGTGGAGGGTGTAGAAGCTACGCTTCGTATCAGAAACCGTACGGACGTTGTTCACAACAAAACTCTACTGGAGCGAGATACCTGTTCCATTCTCGCGCTAGGCGAGCAGTTTGCCAAGGTTCGGTTAACCCCTCTTTCCGAGGTATCCGATTGAAGCATTCCCTGGAAAATGCGCAAAGCCCGGAATTTTCCCGATTTTAAGTGTGCCATTTTCTGAAACCTCTCTATAATTCTTTAGGTAGCCAGTCATCTGCAGAATGGCGAGTTTATTAATGCTCGATTTCATCTGATGCATTCCTGCAGCAATGGCTATTGGCACCATTTTGACAAAGCTCTTGATGTGTCCTTGTTTTAGGTCAATATCAGGACGAATCAAGGACTCGTAGTCTAAGGGGTTGAGGATTTGAAAGACCTCAGGGGTAATCAAAATGAGTGACACGACAGCGTTTTTAGGTGGGGCGGCAGTGGCTGGACTAGCGGCCCTCGTGCTTTTGCGAGGCGGTGTCAATCCAGGGACACCTACGGTGGCCACAGTTCCCCAGCCATTGCCCACAGTTCCATTACCTTCGCCGCTGCTGTCGCCGCCAGTGACCACCACCCCAGCGGCCAGTAGCGATCAGCAAAACGATGTCCAAAAATTTGCGATTGATCAACTCACCAAGGCCGTAGAGCAGCAACGCACCGAAACCGAAAAGCTCCGAGAGCAGGTCCAACGCCAGCAGTCTGTAATCGATGCCCTAGCCACTCAGGCACGGCTGACCTCTTCTAATTTCCAGCCTCGCACTGTACCACCCAGTGCTCAATCGTTGCCAGATCAGTCTAACTCGATGCTCAATAGCATGATGTGGGCCTTGGGTGGCGTAGCCCTCAGTTTAGGCGGTGGTATTGTCCTTGTAGGCATGTTTGTCACCCTATCCAAACAGCAGGGGCGAGCAGCGCGATCGGTGGAAATTGTCCAGCCCTTAGAAGACTATACCTACTTAGCCCCAGAGCGTCGCTACATCCAAACACTCCCGCCTCGGCGCGTTATGAGCAAGCGGGCTAAGCCAATGGGAGACGTCTAGGGTACTATCTGAATACTGTCTCGCTGAGGTTTGGGGTTTGGCTCAAAATTGGAGGCTACGGCGGCAGCTAACGCCCTACTTTTTTCTGCTCCCAGCGCTCCTGATGCTGGGATTAACGGTGTTTTATCCAGCATTGCAGGCGTTTTACCTCAGTTTTACCCGCTATGACGATTTAACATTGCCACCCGTATGGATTGGGCTGAAGAATTTTCAGCGACTCTCGGGCGATCGCACCTTTTGGCAAACCCTCCGCAATACGCTTCTCTACTTAATTGGCGTTGTCCCCCTCTTAGTCACCCTACCCCTAGGGCTAGCCATTTTAGTCAATCAAAAGCTGCGCGGCATGCGCTGGTTTCGGGTGGCCTACTATATCCCCGTCGTTATTTCCATGGTTGTTGCTGGCATCGCCTGGAAATGGATTTATCAAGGCAATGGCTTGCTCAATCAATTGCTGAAGTTAGGCGGAATTTCCCCGCTCCTCGGCTTAGGTCCGGGCGGCATCGACTGGCTGACAAGTCCCACCTTAGCCATCTTTAGTGTCATGGTGGTAACCGTCTGGAAAGGGCTAGGCTACTACATGGTAATTTATCTCGCGGGCTTACAGGCTATTCCAGCCGATTTGTACGAGGCGGCGGCGATCGATGGCTCCGATGGCAGCCAAAGGCATCGGGATATTACCATCCCCTTGATGCGACCTTATATTTTGCTAGTTACTGTAATTTCGGCCATTTCCGCCACCAAGGTGTTTGAAGAAGTCTACGTGATGACAAAAGGAGGGCCTCTTAATAGTTCAGCGACGATTGTTTATTACCTGTACGACCAGGCGTTTCAAAAGTTAGAAATCAGCTACGCCTGTACCATTGGCCTAGTCATGTTTCTCATTATTTTAGGATTGTCGGTATTACGCCTCAGCGTCGAGAAGTTAACCACAGACACGGAAGCAAAACCGTAATTTTTCCGGGGCGATCGCGATTAAATGACGCATCCCCGACTCAAAAGTTACACGTCATTCTCAATAAGCCTCATCTACTTGCAAATAGCAGGCAAGTTCGCTATCCTGACAAAGATGCCCTCCATTGACCGTGTCCCATGGCGAATTCCTACACCGCTTCATCGCTAAAGGCTGAGCTCAACGAAAAAGGCTGGCGGCTCACGCCGCAGCGGGAAATTATTCTAAAAATCTTTCAAGATCTACCCGAGGGAGAGCATTTAAGCGCTGAAGCACTGCACGCGGTTCTCCATGAGGCAGGTCACAATATCAGCGTCTCTACCGTGTATCGAACGGTCAAGCTGATGGCACGCATGGGCATCCTGCGAGAGCTAGAACTTGGCGAATCCCATAAATATTATGAGATCAATCAACCCGCTCCCCATCACCATCACCATCTTATTTGTGTGCGCTGCGGCAAGACCATCGAGTTTCGCAATGATTCCATCTTAAAAACAGGGGCCAAGGTGGCGGACAATGAAGGATTTCAATTATTAGATTGTCAATTGGTTGTCCATGCCGTCTGTCCTCCCTGTCAGCGATCGCTAATGCCTGTATAACCCCATATCATTTTCTAGCTATCGCTACTATTCCATAAAAACTGCCACAACAAAAACTAGCACCCTTCCACCATTGTGAGAGCGCTAGTTTTTATTGTGGCAATCAAAACTCAGTTAAGATTTCAGCCCCGCCCACCCTCGCCCAAAGCAGGGAGTGGAGCCAGCGCCACAGCCTTAGGACGCCATTGCGCTCACCCGCCGTTTTCTGCGCCCCGTTGTACTGGGCTCCTCCGGAGTTGGTTCAGGAGTCGACTTCGGAGCGGCCGATTTCGTGACCGGAGCCTTTGCCGCCTCAGAACTGGCAGAACTGATAACGGGAGCTTCTTGCTCCGGTGTTTGCATCAAGAACACGAGCAGAGGGTTACTTTGGACCTCCTTGCGTAGCATCCGTTGCAAATCCCGTTCAATTTGGTACTGCAAACCTGCCCAATCGACATGAATCTCGCCACTATCCCCCAAGGGGCGGGCAAAATCGACCCAGCGATGCGCAGCAACCCCTCAATCGTATCCCGTACCTTTGCCTGGAGTTGCCCCCGATCAATCGTCGTCACAACCCCCCGCAAATGCACCTCAGGCTTAGTCATCAGCTTGCCAGCACTATCAACAGCCGTGGCGATCGTCATGACGCCATCTCCAGCCAACTGCCGCCGCTCCTTCAGGACTTTGTCATTGACAATACCCGAACGCGAGGTATCAACCAGTTCGATACCAGAAGGAACCTTACCATTGGTACGCAGAAAATCTTCGCCCAATTCCACCACATCCCCATTGTCAATGATGATCATATTTTCGGCAGGCACACCCACAGCTT
>CAVYAN010000011.1:0-49754 GCA_963766075.1 uncultured cyanobacterium
TGTCATCCTTTTAGGGAGAATAATCCATTAAGGTAAGCCGTACGGTGGGCTAAGACTTGTGGCACATTTTCAGCGTCCCACTGTGCTCCAGATATTTGCACCCGACGGTTAATTTGCTTAATCGCCGACTCAACGGCTCCAGAACCAATAGAACAGATGCCCTCAGCTTGATAGTAAGCATAGTTGACAATCCGGTGGCGATGCTTTTCGAGATAGGTGCAGAAGTTGTACGCCTGTTTCCGCTTCATATCCTTGAAGAGCGCCATCGTCTCATCCACCTGACCTTTCCATAAGTAGGCTTCTGCTTGACGCAGGCGTTTGAGCGAACCACCGACTTTTTGTAAGTTTTCGTTGAGATGATACCAGTCTAAAATCTCCCGCCGTTGTTCGGGAGTTGCAATTGCCGCAATCAGGTTCCAAACACCGTCATGACCATCGCCCAAACAAGTGATAGGTGTACTTAAAGGTTGGCTATTCACCCAATCGATTAAGGGTTGATTTTGATGCAGATTAGCCACCACACCCTGGTCGGTCGCAATCGCTTTGTAGTCGCGCCAGATGCAGAGGTCGCCCACAGGAGTCCGTAATCGCACCTTACCCCCGTCAACACAGGCTTCCGTGATGGGTTGGAGGACCACTGGGGCGGGGAAATCGGTCGTTTGGACCAACCGCTGTTGCGTGTTGTCACTCACCACCATGCCTGTGAGCAGCGCTACATCGGATTCTGCATTGGCATAGCTCACATTCGCACTAACGCGCAAGCAGCATAATTCTAAATACGGGCTGATTTGCTTGCCTGCAGCCACACCTAAGGCTTGACCTTGTTTCTCGCTCAAGGGGAGGCGACCTAAAATACTTTTTAGGGTGCGGATGTATCCGGCGTTTGTACCTGTAATTGCTGTGATAAAAAAACACCGACTTGGGGACCCACATGTTCCTGAAGTTGCGCGCGAATCCCGGCCTCAATCTGTCCCAGATTTGTCATCTGACTTTTATCTGCGTCGGCATACAAAATCTTGGCAATGGCTTGCACGTGCTCATCAATCTGAGCTTTTTCGGCTGGGGTCATGGATATACACTCCCTAAGTCAGGCTCAAACCCTGATTATACAAGACTTATTTTTCTACCCAAAAGGGTGACATGCTCCCAATGCAGTTTCTTTATTACGCTCCAAACTTCTACATGATTGTTAGATGGAGTATAAAACCCATTTCTTGATGGAACTGACTTATAAATAGGGTAATCATAGTTATCCCATCGCCACTCTTCAGCGTTGTCTAGAAAAACACTCAATTCTTGTGATGTGTCTAGCAGTTCTTGGTCTAAAGCAAGCCAAACACCATCTTTATGAATCGTAAATACAATCAAACTTCCTACTAGAAGTCGAACTTTGCCAGTTTCATAGTAAGCACCCCATTTATCACTTCCAAAGGAGTTGGCATAGCCTGCTGATTCACCAAAAATCTCAAGACATGATCTTCTTACTATCGTGTCAGGCAGCAGAGAATATATCACTTGTCTTGCTTCATCCATATTTTCATCTCACCGATAATCTCTCGGCTGCGCCCCAACCAATAACCGAAGCCGTATAACGATCGAGTTGAACCGCACCTCCGGCTAAGCGCCTCCGGGCGGTTAACGGGGTGTCGGTTCCAACAAGTTTGTTCTTCCGCAGTTTCCGAGATTTTATCACATAGCACCAAACTTTTGTACTACTGCGGAGGAACAACTTATTACATAGACTTTTTTCTCGATAACGCACTCATCCGGACATTATCGAGAATTTTTTCTCATGATATCCCTACTGCCGGGGAATTATTGCGAAAGTTTACTAAATCCACATAATTTATCCGACGAATGCAATGTAGTCTATGCCACCAATGATTCAGAGTCGTACATTTAAATGGCCCTCTCATCACATTATTATTTGATCACCTGAATGAGAAATTACGTCGTTATCATGCCTCGTACAGCAAATGGTAGCGCGAACTTTCCCAACGAAAGGGATGCCCGATTCATTCCCAACGATCGAGATCGCCCACCCATTTAAAAACCGCAATGGGGCGATCGCCCCTCTCATCCATGCCAATCTGCAATTCTCTAGAGCCATGGGACAGCAAGGAAAAGAGTTAAGGCGCGATCGCAGCAACAGCAACTCTGGCCGGAGTCGCAGCCGAAGTCTAGAGTCGCAACCGAGGGCAGGCTGATTGGCCTATGATTCAGCGTCCGGGGCGAAGGTAAAGAAATCCACCTGTTCCGCCACCGACGACTCCACCAGCTCCGTTACCCCCAACGCCACCTGCTCGTGATACAGATAGGCCATATCCAACGCCTCCAGCGTGGCCCGAATGTGGGTCCGAATGGGCTGACTGCCAATGCTTTGTACCAGTTCCGCCAGATTGAGTTCCGCCTGCCAGTCATAGGCAGTGCCATGCAGTTGCACCAAGCGATCCAGCAACTGAATCAGCGTCGCCGTTTCCAGCGGGCGAATGGTAGGACAGTGGGAACCCAAAGCCCGGTCAAAAAAGCCTTGCAGCACAGTTTCCGCTTTGTCTCCAAATTTCTCCTGCGCTAGAGCCGGGATTTGGCTGCGATCGCTTTTCACACTGGTCCCTCCCGTCCCCGCGAACCAGACATCATTCCGCAGGCTAGAAGCCACCACCCCAAAGGTATAAATCGGATAGGGATTATGGCTGAATAGCTCCTGCTGATCGGCGCGGTTGACCGAACCCTTGGTCCAATTCAGCAACCAATTTAGATTACGGTAAGCCTGCAATCTGCCGACTTTCCCCAGGCGGCCAATTAATTCCACCTCATCCAGCAGCAGCACCCAGCCCTTGTAGCCGCACAGGGCGATCGCATCCGCCATCACCCCAAAGTAAGCACTGCCATGTTCCGTATTGCGAAAATTCGTATCGAATTTGGGTAAGGTTTCGCCTCGGCAATTGCGATGAATGCGCTTCAGTTCCGGACTGGTGAGGCGCGTGCCCAACAAATCCCCTGCCAGCAAGTCCTGCTCTTCGCCAGTGGTGTAGAAGTAATCTTCTAGGACGATTGCCGGTAGGGGGTGGCTGTAGCGATCGGGCTGATGGATCGCGCTGTGGAGCAGATCTCCTGCCTTTTTAGAACTAAACGCCTTCGTCAGCCCCGTCAGCTTCGAGTCCGGCGTCCGAATCACCGCTGCCACCCGACTGTAGAAATTCATCAAGTGATGGCAAGACACTTCTCGACTCAGGGATACCCGACTCACCGCAAAGCCCATATCCAAGGCCACATGCTCTACCGTCGTCAGGGCATGGGTTTTGCCCTGTCCATACGGCCCCCAGGCTAACCGACCCATGGGCCGTTGCCCTTGGGCAAATTGGGTTAAATCCTGGCGAATCGTATCCGTCAGGGATTCCCGCAGATCCGGCAGTTCCCGTGTCGAAATCCGAGTGGGAATCCCCGCCCGGAGCGATTCGATCACCGTAATCGCTTTACGGCGTGGCGCATCATATCGTTCCATTAACCCGCCTCCAGTGCCATCAACGTCGTCCCAATCACCTGCGCCTGCAATTGGCTGTAGTCGCTCAGGTCGGGCAACTCCCGCGCCTGCATTGAATAGCCCGCCGTCTGAAACAAGTGCTGCAACCGCTCCTGCACCTGCTTTGTAAAGCCCTTTCCCTGGGCGACGAGATGCATGTCGGTATCCACGATATTGCCTAGAGAATTGAAGCGATCGATCGGCAACAAGCCCGTTTGCAAGCGCATCCACAGTGCTTCATAGCTTTTAAAGCCCCGGCGATCGTCCTCAATCATTTCCCGCCGTCCTGCCAGCAGCAGTAGGAAATGATCCAGCAACTCCACATCGTCGATGACTTGGCGAATTAGTTCACAGGTGTCCTTGATGGCGTTTGCCGTATAGCGATAACGGCGGGTTTCGGGATGACGTTCGGTCAGAACCTCTAAATCATCGATCGCCACCACCAAGCCTGTCATGCCCGCCAAATGCAACAGCCGAATCAAGGAATTGAGCCAGTAGCGAGCATTGGTTTTTTGTAGCCGTTCAAACAGCAACGTCGCCTGCTTTTGGTGGCGCTCCAGTTTTTCCCCGGCCAGCCACTTCAACGCAAGGCGGATGCCGTCTTCATTGCCCATAATCAGTCGATTACTAATCACACTGTAGGCAAAAGCCCGAAATGAAGCGCTAAAATCCGTATCCTTCAAGGTCAGGCCAATGTTGCGCTTGATCTCATGCACCGCCAAATCACGGGTAAGCCCCTGATCGGTCATCAACAAGGACAGGATATCGTTGGAATCGTCATATTGTCCATAGCCGAGCTTTTTGGCAACTTGGTGGCAGAGGCCCGTCACCAAGTTTTCCTTGTTCACTTGTTTGACAATCGCCCGGTACAGTCCCGGCAAATCATTCAGCCGATATTCGTGGGCAGACAAATCCACAATTTGATAATTCAACGCTTTGGCATCTTGTAAAGCGCAGCGGATCAAATGCGTCTTCCCCGTGCCGGGACCGCCCACCAACACTTTCACTTTGCTGCCCCCATCGGCAATATAGTTGGCCAGGTAGTGATCCCGCAGGTAATCCAGCCAGCGATCGCGCCCTTGGGTCATTTCCAGCAGCAGATCCGAGTGCACAGGGGGCTGGCCCGACAATAATGCCTCAATATCTAATTCATCTATGCGCATAGTCAATCATCCATCCCCTTCCACCCGATGAATCGCCAAGGTGCTCACCCGGCTTTCTTGCCCCTGACTGCTAATCAGGACAAAGCTGGGCAGATTGCGAGACGGTTGTAACTCAAACTGGTATTGATCGTACCGGATTTCTGGATGCTCCTTTAAGCGGGCCAGATCAAAGGTGAACAGCGGTTCCGGATAGTCCTGTTTCGCCACCTGCTTCAGCGTTAACAGACGATAAATATCCTTCAGGCCAATTGAATGCCCCCAGTTGACTTCATCCTGATGCATGGCAACCCGATTCAGGATCTCATAGGCACTCAGCAATTCCCGGCAAAATCGCATCGCGTCGAATTTACTGTCAATCACCTTTCGATACTGGCCGTTGACCCAGTGAGCAACCTGTTCCGCCGCAAAGGCTTTGGTTTGCTGAGATTTGCGCCCCATACTCAACCGCACGGTGTTCTGATCGAGGTTAAACGTCAATTTGAAGGGAGGAAATTCGTAGTTAGGAAACTCGCCCCGCCAGGGCACACCGACAGCGTGCAGCGCCGCTTCAATTTCCGGGGGATAGTCAGCAGACTGGACAAAGGCTTGATCGGCCTCTAGCCCTTGGCGGATCAACTGGGAGTTTTCCTGCCAGCGATCGCCCAACTTCCCTAATTCATCATCGAGACTGTCGAGCACCTGGGCTGTCGTTTTCAAGTCCCAATCTTGGCGCGATTTTTTGATCACCGCCCATAACTTCAGCGATCGCTTGAAGACACTATCCAGCTCGCTAATCGCTGATTTTTCCAACGCGTGATCGAACAGTTCCATGATGAGTTGCGATAGGAAATTTAATTTTTCCCATAGTATCCCAATTCATCAGCATAGATGAGTTTCCTGGGCAGGCCCTGCATTTCCTCCCACCAGGCACTTGCCACCCACAGATCACCTGTCCCGTGCCTAGGGAACCCGTAGCACCAAACCCGTTTCGCCCAAGTCCCCTAGAGCCAACCACAAAACAGGCCCGTTAAACCGTGGCGACTCATAAACTCTGAATATCTAAAATTCTGACCTCAGAAGGCGGCACCCAGATTCGAACTGGGGGATGAGGGTTTTGCAGACCCTTGCCTTACCACTTGGCTATGCCGCCGAACTAGACCAATCTAACTTAGTCCTGACTCAATTAGACCTCGAGTAGTTTAGCACTTTACCGGACCGGATAGTGAGGGGAACGCACGAAACAGCGCCAAAGAAATTTCCGTCCCTGTTTTCGTCCCTAAAGTATTTTCGTCCCTAAAGTTATCCTCCCTCGATTTGCCATAACCCAATTCGCTATAAATTGTGAGCTCTCCCTTTCTAATTTCACCATTGCCTGTACAATGCTGGATGATTATTGCTGTTCATCCCTAATGGGAGGATCCTCATGTCGGAAAGCGACCTGCCTCGCAAGTTCCGTAACCGTCGCGCTAATGGATCCGTGGGGCTACCGCAGTCAGGTAAACAGCGGCCCTGGTGGCAGCGGGTGTTCGGCAAGCCTCCGCTCGCCAAACCTTTACAGGGAAAGCGGGGTGCCCCTCCGATCCAACCCCTGGGGCCCACCCTTCTCGATCCCCAGACGGCCTTGGATTCCCAGACAGCCCTAGATCCCCAGTTAGCGTTTCAGCCCGGAAACACTGCCAGCCCCACGCAGCGTCAGGGACAACGGATTGAGCCATTGCGAGTGTCTGGCAATCCTGTAGCGCTGCCTCGCCAGCACCACCGCAGAAACAAAGGGTCAAGAGTTGGACAGCCCCACCCCCTTCTAGGGACGCCTCTGCCGTCAGGCGGATCTCGGCAGAAGGCGAATCAGACGGCGCAGCGATCGCCCGAACCACTCCCACGTCTGCCCAAACCCAACAGCCCCATGGCCGTAGTCAGGCTGAAGTCGAGATCCCCCGCCCCCCCCCATGGTAAAGGGCATCATAAAGGGTTGAGTCATCACGGAAAAGTGCGGCGTCCGCAGTCACCTCGGCTGAGGGCGATGGTCTACACCCTGCGGCTCCTCATTTTGAGCGTCGGAGTAGGAGTCCTAGCCGGAACCCTTCTGTCCGTCTGGGATCCCGCCAGTCGGCTAACCGCGAGCAATTCCCAGCAAACCGTTCAGGCCAGTCCCAGTCCATCCGTAGGCTCCCTTGCAGAAATGACGACCCAAGGAACGGAAATCCAGCCCCTGAAGACAGCCATCCAAGACTTGGCCTTCAAAAACCCCCAGTTGGCCCCAGGAGTATTCCTCCTGGATTTGAATACAAATGGCTATGTGGATTTAAACGGAGGCACCCTCTTTTCAGCGGCCAGTACGATTAAACTGCCCGTGCTCATTGCCTTTTTTCAGGATGTCGATCAGGGCAAAATTCGCCTGGATGAACCGTTAACTCTGTCGCCATCCGCGATCGCTAAGGAAGCCGGTGACTTGCAATATCAGCCCATCGGCACCCAAGTCAGCGCCCTAGAAACCGCCGTACGGATGATTACCGTCAGCGATAATACAGCCACCAATATGTTGATTGAGCGATTAGGGGGCAAGGAAACCTTGACCACTCGGTTTAAGTCTTGGGGGTTGACAGCAACGGTTGTGCGCAATCTCTTAGCGGACGTCGCGGGCACGAATACCACCACCGCCCAGGAAATGGTATGGCTGTTGGCGCGCATTAATCGGGGGGATTTGATCTCGATGACTTCCCGAGATCGCATGATCGATATCATGCGGCAAACTCAGTCCACCGGGCTCCTGCCCAGCGGTCTTGGCCCGGATGCAAAGATCGCGCACAAAACTGGCACCCTGGGGGTTTTGTTAGCAGATGTGGGCATCGTGGATTTACCCAACGGCAAGCGGTACGCGATCGCGGTCTTGGTCAAACGCCCCTTCCAGGATGAAACTGCCGCCCAACTGATTCGGCAAATTTCCAAAACCACCTACGACTATTTCAGCAAACCCCAGCCCTCGCCTAGCCCCTTGGGGTTTACGCCAGTCGCCCCAACGGCGGCTCCCGTGGGTGCACGATGAAATTAACCGTGCAAAATTGAACGTGCAGAATTAAAACTGCAAAATTAAAACCGCAAAACTAAATCGCTATGCTCCCTTTTATTCGTTCTGATTTGGCGCACCTCCAAGCCTATGCGCCCCACACTGAGGCCAGTCTGGGGACCGCCACGCTGATTGACCCGCTGGATACCAACGAAAACCCCTACGACTTGCCCACGGCACTGAAGGAAAAGTTGGCTTGGACTTTTCAGCAGAGCCTCCAGTCCAATCGCTATCCTGATGGGGGCATGGCCCCGTTGAAAGCAGCGATCGCCGCCTACGTGAATGAATCTGCCGCTCTGTTGTCCCCCGTCGGTCTGCCCCACATCACGGTCGGCAACGGCTCCGATGAGCTGATTCGCTCCATCCTCATTGCCACCTGCCTTGGGGACGCTGGATCAATTCTTGTGGCCAATCCCACCTTTTCCATATACGGCATCCTGGCCCAAACCCTAGGCATTCCCGTGGTCACCGTGGGCCGTGGCAGCACGTTTGAAATGGATCTAGAGGCTGCCACCCACGCCATTACCCAGACCCAGACGCCTCCCATCCGCGTTGTCTTTGTGGTTCACCCCAACTCTCCCACTGGCAATGCTCTGACCTCGGCTGAAATTACCTGGCTGCAAGCCCTGCCCCCAGAGATTTTAGTGGTAGTAGACGAAGCCTACTTTGAATTTAGTCAGACAACGGTGGTGGGAGAGTTGGCCCAGCGGCCCAACTGGCTCGTGATGCGCACCTTTTCTAAAGCGTTTCGGCTGGCTGCCCATCGTGTTGGCTACGCGATCGCCCATCCCGAAGTGATCACCGCCCTGGAAAAAGTTCGCCTACCCTATAATTTGCCCAGCTTTAGCCAAGCCGCCGCCCTCACAGCCCTGGCCCATCGCCAAGAACTGATGCAGGTGATTCCGGAAATCCTCGAGGAGCGATCGCGCCTCTACACGGCGCTGGCCCAGAATCCCGCCCTGCAAGTTTGGAGCAGTGCCGCCAACTTTCTCTACGTGCGGCTCCCTCAGGGCAATGTCGCCAATCCGGGTACCTCACTAGCCGAACTCTGCCAAACCCTCAAATCCCAAGGCACCCACATTCGGCATACCGGTGGCGGCCTCCGCATCACCATTGGCACCCCTGCCGAAAACACGCGGACCCTGCACCGCCTCCAAACCCTGCTGCCCCAGGTAATATAGCGCCGCTACGCCCGCCATCTCCCATGAATCACCGTCTGGAATGCCATCTCTATCGCGGTTAAAGTAGCCTCCGATCTCAATCACGATCGGAGCAAGCGGATAGTCTGGGGCAAGACTCCCACCAATAGTGCAAACGCCTCGTCGGGCAACTCGGCGGCGGCCTCTGCCCCAAAGTAATTCTCAAACTGGTTCAAAATCATCTGTGCCCGTTCCTGGGACTTAGCCTTATCAGTAAACTGCTGCGTTAGCCGAATCCACTGCCGCCGAATCAAATACGCTTTTTGTCGCTCCTCCGCGTTTTCCGGAGCGCCGAGGTCCAAATTTCCTACAGGTAAAACGCTGGAGCAATCCTTATCGAAATAGCCGCCCACCGCCGCTCCCGGTCCAGCAAATTCCGCATGAAACTGCTTAAAAATAATTAACCCGTTGCGTCTGCGACTGTTCACGATCAGCAACTGACCCTTATGAAACTGGTTAATGATCGCTTCGTCACTCAGAGCCATGGGGATACTCAAGAACAATTGCAGGTTCAGGCTTTCAAGGTGTGAACATGTCGTCTCGACTCAACAAAGCAACGATAGCCAGGTAAGAACGCTCTATAGAAGCACCCCACAGCGTTCCTATCCCGTAGATGTATCTTTAGGCGAAACCGCTCCTGAGACAGGCAGTCAGTGCGAAAACGCTCACTGTTAATCCAGTAAATCCACCTAAAACCCACATCTTTGGCAGCCACAGACGGTCGGTCTCAGAAAATAGGACTCAGATCGGCTACTTGACCCATTTCCAGACAGTTTAGTATGCGCACCCATCCCACCTACTGTCAAGCAACCAAGCGCTCAATCACAAAAAAGACTCCTGTTCATAGCCCCACCTTAGTCACAAGGGCAAGAGACTCTTGCCTGAGGATTATTCTTTAGAGTCTATTTTAATCGCTTGCGCAGAAGCAGCCGCCGAGGACGACGAAACAGCCAACAATACCAAGCGGGTGTTCCCCCTTGGAATTGATATCCCATTTTGCTATAAAGCTGCCGAGCCGATGCATTTTCATCCAAAACATGCAAATAAATCTCTGAGTAGCCCCGCAATGCCACCATATCTGCTGAGGCAGAAAGGAGCTTCGTTGCAATGCCACGACGGCGATAATCCGGATGCACAGCCAAATTCGACAAATAGGCAAAGCTAGGACTAGTGCTAACAAGGGGATAGCGCGGACGGAATTCGACCTCAATGTTGCCTACCAGGACTTCGCGATCGCCCATTTCTCCCTGATTCAGAGAAGCTGTTGCCACAAAAAAAACATAGCTAGGAGTCAACGGCGCTTTCAGCCGCTGCCGCACATCCTCCGTGATCCCCAATCGAACGAGCGGTGAGAACCAACGGAGCAGTCCAGACTGTAGCGGAAAACTGCGGGCCAGCACCTCGACCAGCTCGCTCAAATCACGCGGTTGAGCAACACGGATAGTCAAATTCAACTGCAAATGCCCCTCAGTCAAAAAACCTAGCCCGTTAGCGAACTAGGTTTCTTGCCAAAACTATGAAATTAGACCCCTAAGAAGTCAGAACCCTAAAATCAGAAAACCTACGACTTCAAACCAGTGATTACAGCCAGAGAAGACGAAATGAACAAAAGATGACGTGAACGAGAATCAAGCTAAACACCGCTAACACCGCCTGGTCTTAGCCCTACGCCCGAACCACAACACCTCATCCACAACACCTGATCCACAACACCTGATCGACTACTTCCCAATCCGGGGCGGTTCACGAAAGGCGATCGCAAAAAAGATTGTCCCCAATGCCAACGTCAAAACCAAAATATAGGCAACGGCTTCCATATCTCAAAGTCCTACTAAAGATCCTAATTAACCAGTTACTAATCAGTCTACCAGCCAATGAATACGTGCATTAAAAAGAGGAGTCTAACAAATTAAAGGGCGGCACACCGATGCAGAACCATCACCCAAATTTGCTAAACCCCTCACACAACGTTCATTGAATGAACCTCAACTGTCAGGAAAACGCCTAGATCGGCTGCTTCCGACGGGTAGATCTATCACCCAGCTTCTGATAGAAGCCCCACTCCACCTGCTCTTCCGACAGCTCGGGATCCACACCCGCAAATACATCGCGGAAAATGGTCCGAGAGCCATGCCAGATGTGACCAAAGAAGAACAGCAAAGCAAAGACAGCATGTCCAAACGTAAACCAACCGCGAGGGCTAGTCCGGAACACCCCATCAGAGTTGAGGGTTTCGCGATCGAACTCAAAAGGCTCGCCCAGTTGTGACGCCCGCGCATAGCGCTTCACCACCGCCGGATCGGCAAACTTCTGACCATCGAGAGCACCGCCGTAGAACGCGACTGTTACACCGCCTTGCTCAAAGCTGTAGCGCGATTCTGCCTTCCGGAAAGGAATATCAGCCCGCACCACACCATCTTTGTCCGTCAAGATAGTAGGGAAGTTCTCAAAGAAGTTGGGCAAGCGCCGTACAAAAAGCTCTCGGCCTTCCTTATCTGTGAACACCGGATGCCCGAGCCATTGTTGCGCAATCCCGTCGCCTTTATTCATTTGACCTGTACGGAACAACCCACCCTTCGCAGGGCTGTTGCCCACATAGTCGTAGAACGCCAGCTTCTCAGGAATGGCAGCCCAAGCTTCCGCCGGGGTTGCGCCGTCCGCCAGACTGGTTTGGACCCGACGATTAATTTCCTGTTGGAAATAACCGCTATCCCACTGGTAGCGGGTTGGGCCAAATAACTCAATCGGGGTTGCAGCGGCACCATACCACATGGTTCCCGCCACCACAAATGCTGCAAAGAACACTGCCGCAATACTGCTAGACAGTACGGTTTCAATGTTCCCCATCCGCAATGCCTTATAAAGGCGCTCCGGCGGGCGCACACTTAAGTGGAAGACTCCAGCAATAATCCCCACAATCCCCGCAGCAATGTGGTGAGCCACAATGCCGCCCGGATTAAAGGGGTTAAAGCCAGCCGGACCCCATTCCGGTGCCACAGGCTGAATACTGCCCGTCAGCCCATAGGGATCGGATACCCACATCCCAGGCCCCCACAGGCCCGTTAGGTGGAAAGCCCCAAACCCAAAGCAGAGAAGTCCTGACAAAAATAAATGAATGCCGAACATTTTAGGCAGGTCGAGCGCAGGCTCACCTGTCCGGGGGTCTCTAAACAGTTCTAAATCCCAAAATACCCAGTGCCAGCAAGCTGCCAAGAAGCACAAGCCAGACAGAACGATGTGCGCTAGAGCCACACCTTCAAACGACCAGAAGCCAGGATCAACACCTGTTTCACCTGTAACACTCCAACCGCCCCAAGAGCCACTCACGCCCAAACGCGCCATAAAAGGCAGAACGAACATGCCCTGTCTCCACATGGGATTCAGGACCGGATCGCCGGGATCAAAAATTGCCAATTCGTATAATGCCATCGAACCCGCCCAGCCTGCCACTAAAGCAGTGTGCATCAGGTGGGTGGCGATGAGCCGTCCTGGATCATTCACCAGGACCGTATGAACTCGATACCAGGGTAGTCCCATCGACTACGGTCCTCCTTACTAATAGCCCTAGTTCAACGCTTTGCTAAGCATTTTCTTAAAGTGCCGCACGTTGGTCAATCACCAATGTACAAACCACCTATACGATACACCGTCTGAAGCACCCCTGTTTCCGCCTTTCGGCAAGAGGGGGGTAGCGCTTTGACAGCACATCGGCCAAAATGAAAGTGTATAAAGAAGTGTAACCAGTGTGAGAGGCGATTGCAAGCCGCTTTACGCTTGGCGCAGGGTCCCATGGGAGGTTTAGGCGCAATGGATAGGTCAACGGCATCAGAACAGGGTCCGTCTGCTACGTCAGAATTGGCTCAGGCAGAAGATCCAGCAGCTACCGTTCCGGCATCAGCATTTGTGCCCGGAACTACCATTAAGTTTGTTAACGAGGATAAAGAGGTGATGGTAGCGGGCGGTGCAAATCTGCGCTTTAAGGCGCTAGAAAACGGCATCGACATTTATACCTTTATGGGCAAGCTGACCAATTGTGGCGGCTATGGACAGTGCGGAACCTGCGTAGTAGAAATTGTGGATGGAATGGAGAATTTGTCGCCTAGGACAGAGGTGGAAAATCGCAAGCTAAAGAAGAAATCCACGCATTGCCGCTTGGCCTGTCAGACCTTGGTAAATGGTCCGGTGACGGTCAAAACAAAGCCTTGAATCCTGCTTGAGGCTTTGTAACAGGATGTAAAGGTGGAGTATGATTTCCTCGATGTTCTAAATCAGTTCTAAATATTTAGGTCTAAATCACTGTAAAGATTTTCTGCCATCCTGATGATCCGGTACCATCTCGATGATCCGGTGCCATCCCGATGATATTGTTATGGTGTTAGTGCTGAGATTGATGAAAGGCAGGTTTTATGCAGGTCAATGATTTAGGGTTTATTGCCAGCATTCTGTTTGTGCTGGTTCCTTCGGTGTTTTTGTTGATTCTCTACATTCAGACAGCTAGCAGCCAACGTGATTCTTAGGAATTCATTGGGCTGACCGCCTATAAACGTGACTGCTTATAAACGCCAGGAGCGCCGTGCTGCTGGCGTTTTGCTATGGAGCTTTAGTTGTTGTCGGGCTTTTTGTGGCCTGTTGCGGCTAAGGTTCTTCATGGGTAAAAAACACGCGGCAAGCTGCTATTGAGGAGGCAAGGTTGGAGGATGGCTTGACTGGGGGGCAGTATCTGCAAACTGATCGGGGACCATCGGGTCGATCGCCAAATTTTGCAGAAGGTCTTGCAACCGCATGCGATGGATGTAGGGCCACCCCCCCGAGGTCTCAATGTCGCGCAGCAGACTGTAGAGGGCTTGGCGGCTATCGGGTAGGGAGGATTGGAAAAGGGTTTCACGAATTTCTTGGTGTAGGCTTTCCAGCAAGCGTAGGAGTGCGAGGAGTTTAATGCTGTCTCCTGTGCAAGTTTGGGAGAAGGTGCGAATGGCCTGGGCGATCGCCCCGAGATTGTCCGCTGATCCTGTCCCGTTTTCCGCTGACCCCACCAAAACTTTGTCATTGCCCTGATTCATTGCACGTTCATTCCAACTAGGCGTTTCTACTTGCTTCACTTTAATCGAGTTTCTAAGTTTTACAGATATTTACAATACTGAACAGTTGATGGTTGCGGTGATTGGGGGCGATCGTCGCAATTTCCCCTAGGGGCAAAAGGAATCGCTACATAGCCGTGTAGAATGCTTATGAAACCATTGTTAAATCACGCCAGAAATCCAAGCCCATACATGAATGCCTCTGTAAGTTTAGCTGGGGGTTAACAAGGCGACGGGTGGCCCCAAGCGGCTGCTTCTGGATTGCACTGGCAGAGATTATATCTATTCATACTTGAGGTTGTTCATGAGGTACCGCGCTGTAATCCTTGCCCTTGTGGCATTTTGTTTCAGCTTTTTGCTAACGGCTCCAGAAGCACTGGCTCTTGTCAAAGGAGATTTCACCTACGAGGAAATTCGCGGTACTGGCTTAGCCAATACCTGCCCCCAATTGGAAGAGTCCTTTGGTCGAGGTGCGATTCCGGTGGAGCGTGGGAAATCCTACGCCTTAACAGATTTGTGCTTACAACCCATTTCTTTCTTCGTTAAAGAAGAATCTGGGGGCAAGCGGTCTGCTAAGTCCGAATATCTTCCCACGAAGATTATGACCCGGCAAACCTCCTCAATTGAAGCAGTGTCGGGAACTCTGACGGCTGATGAGGATGGCAGTTTGGTTTTCAAAGAAGAAGATGGTCTGGACTTTCAAGCTGTCACCGTACAGCTTCCGGGGGGCGAGCGGGTGCCTCTATTGTTTACGATCAAAAGCTTAGTGGCCAAGTCTGCGCCGGGACAGAACGGCATCAGTCCTTCAACGGACTTTGACGGAGAATTTCGGGTGCCCTCCTATCGGACCTCTAATTTCCTAGATCCGAAGGGTCGGGGCCTAACCACAGGATACGACAATGCAGTGGCCCTACCGGGCAGTCGTGATGATGAAGAATTGCTCAAGGAAAACGTGAAGCGTTTCCAACTGGATCGCGGCTCGATTTCCATGAGTGTTTCTAAGGTTGATAGCTCAACGGGTGAAATCGTAGGCACCTTCGAGAGCGAGCAGCCCTCTGAAACCGACATGGGTTCTCATCCGGCCAGAGAGGTCCGCATTCGCGGTATTTTCTACGGTCGTATTGGTTCTACATAACTTTCTCGTGATGTTTGAGTAGTTCTATTTAACGAAAACCCTAATTAAAAACCCCCCAGGGCTAAGCCCTGGGGGGTTTTTATGGATGATTGTCGTTCGATTTTGATTGCTGGAGTTAGGGGCGATCGCCCCGGCAACCTAAAATTGTTCGTCTCCAGGGATAGATTTTCCGATCCAGATTGCCCCCACAACACGCGCTTAAATCCAGGATTAAAAGTACCAGGATTAAAAGCTGCCCGTGAGGGCAGAAACACAGCGATCGCACAATAAGGGATGCTCGGGCACTGTACCCACGTGGGGAGAATAGTTCCAGCAGCGATCGCACTTATGGCCCTCGGCCTGCACCACACCAATGCCGAGATCCTCGGTTTGAGTGGTGTATTCTACATGGGCGAGGCGATCGTTCGTTTCCAGCAGCTCCACCTGGGAAGTCAGGAACAAGTACCGCAGTTCATCCACACCGTTCCCGCTCAAACTATCGGCAGGATTGAAGTCGGCCAGGGTTTGGCGTAATTCAGGATTGGGCACATAGAGCAGTAGTTTGGCCTCCAGAGAGGAGCCGATCGCCTTATGGGTCCGGGCTTGTTCCAGCACTTGATTGGCTTCGGCGCGCAGGCTGCGGAGGATTTGCCATTTTTCCGCGAGTTGAGGTTGGTACCACTCCGGATCCAGGTGGACCCAACCCGCTTGGAAGACAGACGAGTAAGGCTGGGCATAGGGCAGGAATTGCCAAATATCCTCGGCCATATGGGACAAGACCGGGGCGATCGCCTTGGCCAAGTTTTCCAGCGCAATCGCCAGCACCATCTGGCAACTGCGCCGCCGTGTCGCATCCGCCGCACTGATATACAACCGATCTTTAGCAATATCCAGATAAAAATTGGACAAATCCACAACGCAGAAGTTTTGCACCGTTTGAAAAAAGCGGAAGAATTGGAAAGTGGTGAACGCGTCATTAATTTCACCAAATACTTCCGTGATGCGGTGCAGCATATAGCGATCCAATTCCGGTAGTTCCGCATAGGGTATGGCCTGGATCGCCGGATCAAAGTCATGTAGATTACCCAGCAAAAACCGCGCCGTATTGCGGATCTTGCGATAAACGTCGGACATTTGCTTGAGGATATTTTTGCCAATCAATACATCAGCAGAGTAGTCCACAGACGAAACCCAAAGGCGCAATACATCAGCCCCATAGGGCGGATCGACCTTCTGGTTTTTGCCGCCTTCAATAATGAGTGATGGCTCGAGAATATTACCCAGGGATTTGCTCATCTTGCGTCCGTTTTCATCCAGAGCAAAGCCATGGGTCAGCACCGTTTTATAGGGCGCACACCCATTCGCGGCCACACTGGTCAACAAACTGGATTGAAACCAGCCCCGATGTTGATCAGAGCCTTCCAAATACATGTCCGCCGGGTAGCCCAACTCCTCTCGCAACATCGCGACTGCCGCCCAGGAAGAACCGGAGTCAAACCAGACATCCATGGTGTCAGTGCCTTTGCGATAGGTATGCCCGTTGTTGCGGTACGCTTCCGGCAACAATTCTGCCGTGGAAAGTTCCCACCAGGCATCCGACCCCTGCTCGGCAATGATGGCTTTGACGTGGTTGATAGTTGTGGCGTTGAGTAGCGGTTCCTGGGTGGCTTCGTCATAAAACACTGGAATCGGCACCCCCCAACTGCGCTGGCGGGAAATGCACCAGTCCGATCGCTCCGCCACCATCGGGGTAATCCGGTTTTCACCTTGAGCCGGAATCCATTGCACCGAGGCGATCGCCGCTAGGGCCTCATCCCGGAACCCCTCCACCGACGCAAACCACTGCTCCGTTGCCCGGAAAATCGTTGGCTTCTTGGTGCGCCAATCATAGGGGTACTTGTGCGCATAGGGTTCTTCCTTCAGCAGCGCCCCGGCAGCCTGCATCGCGGCAATGACGGCTGTATTGCCCTCGCCCAGAACGTTTAATCCAGCAAAGGGCCCTGCTTCGGCGGTAAAATTGCCATCGCCATCCACCGGGGCCAAAATGGGTAACCCGTAGCGCAGACCGACCTGATAGTCTTCCTGCCCGTGCCCAGGAGCCGTATGCACCAAGCCAGTCCCGGACTCCGTCGTGACGTAATCGCCGCCGATGACGATTTCACTGCGGCGATCGTAGAGGGGATGGCGATAAATCGTATGCTCAAGCAATCGACCCATTGCCGAGGCCCTCTGGGTCAGGGTTGTCCCCAAAACTGCCGCCAATCGTTCCACCAAATCCTGCGCTACGAGCAGATATTTGAACTGGCCCGGGGCGTTCTTGCCCACTTCCACCACGGCATAGACCAACTCGGGATTCACACTCACGGCCAAATTCCCAGGCAGCGTCCAGGGCGTGGTCGTCCAAATAGCCACACCCAGTTCACCCAAAAATGGATCGAAGGGCATTTGCAGGGCGGCGGGCAAAGCCGTAATTTCAAAGGCCGCATAAACACTGCGGGAGATGTGCCCTTCGGGGTATTCCAATTCCGCTTCGGCTAAGGCCGTTTTGGAGCTAGGACTCCAGTGGACAGGTTTTAAACCCCGGTAGATGTATCCCTTCAGCGCCATGCGGCCAAAGACATCAATCTGGGCCGCCTCGTACTCAGGCTTCAGGGTCAGATAGGGGTTTTGCCAATCTCCCCACACGCCCAAGCGTTGAAAACTGGTGCTTTGCTGCTCGACAGTTTTGAGGGCAAAGGCCGCCGCCTTTTTACGCAATTGGATCGGTGTGAGTTGACGGCGTTCTTCCGGCTTTAGATCCTGCAACACTTTGAGTTCGATCGGCAGGCCGTGGCAATCCCAACCGGGGACGTAGCGGACCTTACGCCCCTGTAAAAGCTGGTATTTATTAATGATGTCCTTCAGGACCTTATTGAGGGCATGGCCCATGTGCAGGGTGCCGTTGGCGTAGGGCGGACCATCGTGCAGGATGAAGCGATCGCCCGGATTTTCCTGGGACAGGGTCTCATAAATCTGCTGCTCTGCCCAGAAGGTTTGCAGTTCCGGTTCGCGTTTAACGGCGTTGGCCCGCATGTCAAAATTTGTTTTGGGCAGGTTAACGGTATCTTTGTAAGCGCCTGATTCTGTCACAGTTTTAATCGGAGTAAGGGGCGAAGAGTCAATATTAAGGGGGCGCAGACTAATCCACGCGATTGCAGACGCCCCCAATCATTATTGATTATTGCGGACAAGCGGATGTTGCCACAAGTTTAACGAATTCCACTGGGTTCTCCAGAGATATTAGTCCTGGGCCCAGAAGATATCAGTCCTGGGCCCAGAAGACAATTCCTGTAAAGGGTCTGTAAAGACCTATGTATTTCTCAATACGCCGCCTCAGAAGGTTCCACAATAGAGAGGCAAACTGTAAATAGCCCGTGATGCTGTGTCAAAATCTATGACCCACAGTGAAACAACCCTGTGTCTGAATCTAGCAAGAATGCTGAATCTTGTTGTATCCAGCCGAAGTATCAACGGTATTCTGCACGTGTATGATGCTGCCGGTCGCTCTCAACCTTTAGGGCGATTTGTTGAGGACTATCCGCTGGAACGTCTACAAGCCATGGTGGAGCGCGATCGCCTCCGAAACAAATCCGCCAGTTAAATCGATAGCTCACCCTTGCAGTCTCCGAACGTCTGAAAGGTCTGAAGCCTCTCAAAGGTCTAAAGCAGAGCTCAATCATCTGCCGCAAAACATCTGCTGCAAAAAGCATCTTTTCTTAGGCCCGACAGCACTTTAGCCCGACAGCACTTTAGCCCGATAACACCAACGCTTGGATACCTTGAAAGATTAGATGGGCATTGAGGCTAATTCCGATTGTCGGGTCCATTTGTTGCAAGCCCGCATAGAGGCGATCGCCGTCTCCTCCAGTGATGACCACGGGGCGATCTGGAAATTGGTGTCTCCAGTCCTGGATAAAGTTTTGTAGGCTGGCCAGAAGCGTATAGATAACGCCGCTGGCGATCGCGCCAGTCGTGTCCTTGGCCCAGCGCTGGGGCAGAAATGTTAAATCCAACGCAGATACTTCGGGCAACGCTGCGGTCGATTGCCCTAAAGCCTGAAGTTGCACGCGTAGACCGGGCAAAATGGCTCCGCCAAGGAGATGATGCTGGCGGTCCACTGCCGTGAAGGTCAAAGCTGTTCCCGCATCAATCACCAAGACGGGAGCGGAGAATAGATCAATGGCTCCCCACAGGGTTAGGGCGCGATCTATCCCAAAGCTGGCATACATGCCGCCTAGAGGAATGTGGCCCAGGTTCAAGAAGTGGGCCTGGGGGTAAGCCGCCCACAACTGGCTCTGCTGAGGAACCACGGAGGCGATGTACAGGGAGGGCTGAGGCGGGAGTTGGGCCAGGATGTCTCTCACCGCAGGCTCAACGCCTCCCCTCAAAAAACCTTCAGCCTCGGGAAAGCTGCTAGCGGTGCTGAAATTAAAGTTAGCGGGAATCCCACCTGCATTTGGGGCCAGATGGGGTGTATGCCAAACCTGCACTAACGATTGGCCCGGTGGTCTCACCGCTCGATCATCGGTGAAGGCGGCCCAGTGCAAGCGGGAATTACCAATCGCTAAGGCCAACCAACCGGGCGATCGCGGATTTTCCGTCATCTTCCTAGCGCTCCAGGTATGCGGGGCATCCCCCAGCACCAAATTCAAATGATAGTCTAAGGCTAATGTCATTTCGCACTCCTGCCGCCATGCCTGATCCCTCTGAATCGAGTCCCCTTGAAGATGTCGTCGAGCAGGTTATACAGGTGCCCGGTGGGTTTATTATCGGGTTCACCTATCCCCTGCGGGCCTTGCTATTTTTGCAAAAGTCACCCCAGCTATGGCCCTGTGTCGTAGCACCCATTCTGATCAATTTGGTCCTGGGCATTGGCTTGTATGTTGGGGTTCTGTTTCCGGCCTGGGGGGCGATCGACCAGTGGACTTCGGGATTGCCCACCCATTTAACGCAATGGCTGACCCAAATTCCAGCGCAGGTGGCCCACTGGCTAACATGGTTGCCAGTCTGGGCAGGCGTGGTGGATGATGTGCTGCGTTGGCTGCTCGCAGCGGCGCTTCTGATTGTGACAGGGTTGTTGCTGGTGCAGTTTGGCGCAATTTTGGGAGCCCCATGGTATGGCAACTTGGCGGAGCAGATCGAACGGCTGTGCATGGGACAATTGCCCGCAGCTCCAATGAGCTTGGCGGGATCCCTGCGGGACATTGGGCGCGCGATCGCCTTCCAAGTCAAGAAACTGCTGCTGGGGATCGCCCTATTGATCCCCCTGCTCCTCTGCAATTTCCTCCCCGTTCTCGGCAGCGGCATCACCAGCATCGGCGGCACAATTTTGGCGGCTTTGCTGGTTTGCCTCGATTTCCTCGATGCCCCCCTAGAGCGGCGCAAGTTATCGTTTCGCCATAAGTTGAGCCTCATTGCCCGAACTCTGCCTGCCAGCCTCAGTTTTAGTCTGGTGTGCTTAGGGTTAGTTAGCGTACCGTTTTTGAATCTGCTGGCGGTGCCGCTGTGCGTTGTCGCAGGGACGTTGTTTAGCTGCGATCGCATTTTGCCGCGCCTGACCAGCAAGTCGGTGTCATGAGACGAATCATTTTGGATTTTAGATGTTGGCTAGCACTATGCGCCGCGATGCGCCATCAGACCCCCGGATTCTTGAAGAATCCGGGGGTCTGCCTCTGAGGCTAACCGTCATCGTGCCGCCGTGAGCCACTGTTTTAATGTGGGCACCACATCCGCGATCGCCATTTCCTGCACGTTCTTTGTGGCCCGTTGCACAACTTCTACCTTGCCGTCTTTCAAGGACTTCCCGGTGACGATTCTGTAGGGAATACCAATCAAATCCGCATCTTTGAACTTGACCCCGGCTCGTTCACTGCGATCGTCCAGCAGGGTTTCTACACCGGCTTGATTGAGTTCGGTGTAGAGTTGCTCCGCCGCGGCCACTTGGTCCGCTTTGCTGATGTCGGGGATCACAACAATCGCGTGGTAAGGCGCGATCGCCGGCGGCCAGATGATGCCATCTTTGTCATAGGACTGTTCCACGGCGGACTGGGCCAATCGGGAAACGCCCACGCCGTAACAGCCCATCACCAGAGGCACTTCCTCGCCCTGCTCACTGGTAAAGGTGGCCTTGAGGGGCGTGGAATACTTGGTCCCCAGTTGAAAAATATGGCCAATTTCGATGCCTCGGGCCGTTTGCAACAGTTGACTGGGATCGTGCAGGGCGCGATCGCCCACCGCCGCCTTGCGCACATCTACCACTAACTGGGGCAGCACAAACTCCCGCCCCCAGTTGGCTCCCACTACGTGATACCCTGCCTCATCCGATCCCGTGGCAAAGTTCTGTAAATCCACCGCCGTTTGATCCACAAGGCGAAAAAACTTCGACGACGTATTTTTTGACGATTTAATATAGTCATCCGCAAGATTTGGGGCCATATAGCCCAGGGGCAACGGTTTTGCCGCCCACTTTGCCTGCGCCGCTGCATCGGGAACGGTTAACCCGATCACTGTACTCCCGCCATAGTCCCCAGCCAGTTTAGTCAGTTCATTTTGCAGTTTGACCTCGTTGACATCCTGATCACCCCGAATGCTGACCAACACCAACACAACTTGGCCATTGTCATAGGTCGTTTCATACAGCACGTTTTTCACCACACAGGTGGGCGAGCATTTAAGGAAGCGACTCATTTTCTCGATGGTTTCGGTTCCCGGAGTTGCTAATTTTTCATAGGCGAGGAACGGGGAAACCGCTGCATCCGCGGGCCGCGACACGGCTTTTTCCACATTGGCTGCGTACTGACCATCTTCGGTATAGAGAATCTCATCTTCTCCAGCGTCCGCGAGCACCATAAACTCCTGGGAACCGGAACCGCCGATCGCCCCAGAATCCGCATCCACCGCCCGAAACTTTAGCCCACAGCGGCTCAAGATGTTGGTGTAGGCCGTGTGCATCGCCTGGTAAGTTTCTTTGAGACTGGCCTCATCGGTGTGGAAGGAATAGGCATCCTTCATGATGAATTCCCGGCCCCGCATCAAACCAAAGCGGGGGCGAATTTCGTCACGGAACTTGGTTTGAATTTGGTATAGCGTCTGAGGCAATTGCCGATAGGACCGAATCATGTCACGGGCGATCGCCGTAATCACTTCCTCATGGGTAGGGCCAAGGCCCAGCTCGCGCTGCTGGCGATCAACCAGAGAAAACATAATCCCCTCAGCCTTGGTGTAGGTATCCCAGCGCCCTGATTCTTGCCACAGTTCAGCCGGTTGTAGCTGTGGCAGCAGACACTCCTGCGCCCCTGTCGCATTCATTTCCTCCCGCACAATGGTGGAAACTTTTTGCAGCACACGCCACATCAACGGCAAATAAGCATAGATACCACTGCCAATCCGCCGAATGTAGCCCGCTCGCAGCAGCAGCTTATGACTGGGAATTTCCGCTTCTGCCGGATCTTCCCGCAGGGTAACAAACAGCAATTGAGAGAGTCGCATCGTCGCTTCCTTTTTCAGACATCCGTGAACCTCCAATCAGTCTAAGGCATCTCAGGCATCTCGCAGGGTCAACTCCCCTTGCCGATTCTCGCTGCCGATCAATCATGCCAAGGGCCAAACCAAAGACCCAATTTAGACCGACGTGACCAAGCGCTTGCGCAGAGATTCGGCGCGACGCTTGGCAGTTTCATTGTCAGGGGCGATCGCCAACGCTTGCTCATAGGCTTCTAGCGCTTGGGGCATCAATTGCTTTTTCTCATAGGCATGGCCCAAATTATTGAATGCTGTCACATAATTGGCACTTAGCTTGACCGCTTCTTTGTACTGCTTAATCGCTAAATCGTATTGCTCTTGAGCAAAGTAGGAAAACCCCAGGGCATTGTAAATTGGGGCTGTTGCTTCCGGGGCCACTTCCTCAGCTTTCAGTGCCTTTTGGAACAACAAAATCGCCTGGGAAAATATCTTTTTATCAAGATAGATACTCCCTAACTCGTAATATTCCTGGGCCGTTCCCTGCTCTTTGGCGACCTTATCCTGCAAGCGAGACAGCGCCATCTCCGTTTTGCGTGTCTTGAGGATTTGCCGCGTCACGGTCACACCCGCCGCCACCAGCAGTCCCAGCAACAGCGAAAGATAGAAAATGGGCAATGCAGAAGAATCCATAATTTTGAGGGTGATTAATGGGGTAATTAATGCAGCGATTACTATTCGGTTATTGAATCGGTTGTTTAGAATAACGGTGACTGTTCGGTTATTTAGAATAATGGCGAACAGTAGCCATTGTTATCAGGACCAGCGGTTTACGGTTGGTGCCGTCCCCCTAGGGCAATCCCCAATAGGCCGCCCGCGATCGCAGCCATCCTTCCGCCTTCCATTTTCTCAGAATTTCGTCGATTCGGCGGTGCAGTTCATCAGATTGCAGCCCCTTGGCGAGGACAATGCAGAGCGGCACAGCCGAAAGCGTCGGCGTGAGTAGACGGTACTGCGGCAACTCTTGGACCCACCCACTGAGCACCGAGGCATCGGCAGCAAAGGCGATCGCCGCCCCCGATTCCACCGCCACCCGCCCCGCTTGGTAGGAATCGACGGACAGCAGATTAGCGTTCGGCAAGCGATAATGGAGCGTTTCAATCGCCGCCGAACCCTGAAGCACAGCAATGGTTTGGGTCGTGAGATCGCTCACAGACCGCACCGTTGGATCGCGGGTCACCAAGGCTAACCCATCAGAATAATAGGGCAGACTAAAGGCGACAACGCGAGCCCGCGCCGGAGTACAGGTCACTTGGGCGATCGCCACATCCACCGTCCCTTCAATCACGAGCTGCAAACGCTCCTGATTCAGAACGGGTTTCAGGACAATCGCATCTTTACGCCCCAACAACTCCGCCGCCAATCCCTGGGCAATGTCAATTTCAAAGCCCTGCAATCGACCCTCATCATTCCGAAATCCCAGGGGTCGCAGATTGTCTTTAACAGCAACAATTAATTGCCCCCGCGCTTGAATCGTCTGTAGATCCGCCGCATCAACAGGCAAGCCGCAAAAAAATAGGGGTATCCCTGCGGCTACCCCCACTAGGCATGGGCCTAAACTAAATTGCATCCAGTGAGGCCACCATGCCACCATGCCAATTATTCCTTACGACTTGGCAGCTTTTGCCAGTTCCATCACCTTCGTAAATCCATCGGGATCCAAAATTGCCATTTGGGACAGCATCTTACGATTGATTTGGATGTTGGCCTTTTTCAAATTGCCAATCAGTTGGCTATAGCTCATGCCGTGCATCCGAGCAGCAGCGTTGATCCGCGTGATCCACAGCCGCCGAAAATCACGTTTCCGCTTGCGGCGATCGCGGTAGGCATTCCGCAATGCCTTCATCACCTGTTGGTTCGCTGTCCGGAACAACCGCGAATGAGAACCCCGGAACCCCTTCGCCAACTTTAAAATCTTCTTGCGGCGCTTACGGGCCACATTACCGCGCTTTACTCTTGCCATTCATCAGTCCTCTACTTTCAATTGAATTAGGTTGCGTTCATCAAGGCCGGATCCAGGCAGTAGACAGCCTTACTCCAAGCTTTCAAGTCAATTCATTTCAGGTCAATCAGCGTAATACTCATCAGCCACGACCCATTACAGGTAGGGCAGCATCGCTCTGACATTGTCTACATCCCGCTCGTTCACAACAGCCATGCCAAACAAGCGCCGCTTCCGAGACGAACCCTTGTGCTCCAGCAAGTGAGCCCTAAAGCTCTTGCGGCGCATAACCTTACCGCTACCAGTGGCACGAAACCGCTTAGCCGCAGCCTTGCGTGATTTTAACTTTGGCATAATCGCCTCAATCCCAAAAATTTTAGACACGGCTTTCTATCCTACTATGACAAAGCCGGTTCAAGCAATGCCCAGAATCCAAGAATCCGCCCAGATTAGAACGAAAATTGCTGGAAATCGTTCTCTACGCTCTTGACAGAATCGGACTGGGTTGACGATACTAGTATGCTGACTAAATTAGTTTATGCTCGGACCAGGTTTCCTTTAGTCAAATGCGGCAGGCAGGGTTTTTCCTCCTCCCGCTACCTGTACGGCACCGGAGTTTATTGATGACGACTTACGCAATTATTGAAATCGGTGGGACTCAACTGCGCGTTGAGCCAGGTCGCTTTTACGATGTCAATCGCTTGGCAGCAGAACCTGACGAAACCGTTACCCTCGATCAAGTCTTGTTTTTGCAAGAAGATGGAAAAGTTACTGTGGGGCAACCCTGGGTCGCTGGGGCCAAGGTGGAAGCAAAGGTGCTGAAGCAAATGCGCGGACGCAAGGTGATTGTCTATAAGATGCAACCCAAAAAGAAAACCCGCAAAAAGCAAGGGCATCGCCAAGAGCTAACCCGGATATTGGTGGAAAGCATCACAGCTTAAAGATGCTGCGGCAGGCATCGCCTTTCAAGACATTACGGCCAAAACACCAAGGCCCCGCCAAGACACTAAGGCATGGCCAAGACACTAAGGCCAACACATTACGGCTTAAATATTACGGAGAATCTCACCATGGCTCACAAGAAAGGGACAGGCAGTACTCGTAACGGTCGCGATTCTAATGCGCAACGCCTGGGCGTTAAGAGCTACGGCGGACAAACCGTGAAGGCGGGTAGCATTTTGATTCGGCAACGGGGGACCAAAGTTCATCCCGGCAACAACGTTGGACGAGGCAGCGATGACACATTATTTGCTCTCGTTCCCGGTGTGGTTACCTTCGAGCGCTACGGCAAGAGCCGGAAGAAAGTCAGCGTTTATCCTGTCACGGTAGAAGACGCTACGCCCGCACTAGTTTAGCCTGCACGCTCAACTTTGCTTAAATAACTATCTTGGGGCTGCTGGCGCTCTCCCAATTGCCAACAACCCCCAACCGTATAACCCTGCCCGCTGATTTAGCATGCAGGGTTTGCGTTTAGAGGGACTTGTATGCGCCATCATGAGCAATTGGCACGTTGGCTCAGGACTGTCATAGCTAAAATGCGGGCGCGATCCTAAAATTCGATTCCCGGTTGTGCCTTGATCCCTTGTTCGCGAAAGGGGTGTTTGATCAGGGTCATCTCCGTGACTAAATCTGCCTGCTCGATCAGTGCTGGCGGTGCACCCCGCCCCGTCAAAATCACGTGGGAAGACTCGGGCTTTTCTAGCAATCCGGCTAGTACTTGCTCCACCGTCAAATAGCCTAACTTCAGGGCAATATTCACTTCATCCAGCAGAACTGTCCGAAACTGGCGATCGCGAATAAATTCCAACGCCTTTGCCCATGCCATCTGGGCCATTTGGCGATCCCGCTCACGATCCTGTGTTTCCCAGGTAAAGCCCTCCCCCATGGCCAGAAATTCTAGCTGCTCTCCAAACAAGCCAAACACTTGCTTTTCCGCCGGTTCCCAGGCTCCCTTAATGAACTGCACGATCGCCACCCTATAGCCATGGCCCAGCGATCTCAGCACTATGCCTAGGGCCGCTGTTGTTTTACCCTTGCCATTGCCCGTATGCACAATCACAAGTCCTTTTTCTGCCGCTTTCTCCGCTAGGCGCTGCTCCTGCACCTGTTTTCGTCGCTGCATTTTCTGCCGATACTGCGCCTCCGAAAGTCCCGGCTCCGGCACAGTGGTGGCATCAATAATCGGATCCGTATCGAGAGTAGACATAGATACCCCAGGCCAAGGGGCCCAATCAGAACAAAAAACTAAAGGAGTCCTGATCATAGCGTGTGGATTCCTCGGAAAGTTCGCATACTCGTACAAAAAAATCCGTGATTCCCCAGACCTGTAACGAAGTATTGATGCTAAATTGAGAGAGTTGCCGTTATTAACTAGAGAAAGTTGAAAATCCTTGGTTTAACCGGATACCATCTCTTGTGGTACCTGGAAATGAAACTCAAGCGGAAGCGGCAGTGTGACCCAGCCTTATCGTGGGCAGACCGCTGTGAAGCGCCCAGTATGAACTGACCGATCTGTAACTGTAGGTTTGTTTTTCGCCGGAGTAATCCCTGGCTCAGCTCAGGTTTTCTCGCACATACAAGCTGGATCGGTCATTTTCTCCAAAAGAGAATTTAGAGTCCAATATCTTCCACTGGCATTCCCATTGGATAGTGAGTTTTGGTGTGGGGTTTGTGACGGCGAGGCCGGAACAACGCTCAATATCTGCACCGGGCTTTCTATACCACTCGCGGGAACGCTTTTACACGTGCGACGCTGCAGGGATCTGTTTTCCTGTCGTTTCCTTGCCGTGCTTGTCCACCTCACGCATGCTTTTATGCTGTTTACCCTTTCGGGAGAAAAAGAATGTCTCAACTGCTCAGCCGTAAAATTGCACCCTCCCCCATGCCCACGCAGATCAACGTTGTTGATTTGATCGACAATTATTTCACCGCCTATAACTCTGCGCGTCTGCGCGAAATTTGCCATCTGCTCAGCCAAGAGGTGATGCAGCCCGGAGTCACCGTCGGAGTCAGTCTCTCTGGAGCGATGACTCCAGCAGGTTTTGGCACTTCGGTGCTGGCACCACTCATGCGAGCAGGCTTCATCGACTGGATGATTAGCACCGGCGCAAACCTGTACCACGATATGCACTATGGTTTAGGTCTGGACCTCTACGCCAGCCATCCTTTTGTGGACGACGTGAAACTGCGCCAGGAAGGGCGAATTCGGATTTATGACATTGTGTTTGGCTATGACGTACTGCTAGAAACCGATGCCTTTATTCGCGAGATTCTTAAGGCGGAACCCTTCCAAAAACGGATGAGCAGCGCCGAGTTTCACTATTTACTAGGCAAGTATGTCCACGCGGTAGAGCAACAAGTGGGCGTGAAGCATCCCAGCTTACTGGCAACGGCTTATGAGTGTGGCGTGCCAATCTACACGTCGTCTCCCGGCGATAGCTCCATTGGGATGAACGTGGCAGCCCTCGCTCTAGAAGGCTACAAGTTGGTGATTGATCCCTCCTTGGATGTGAATGAAACAGCGGCGATCGCCTATGCTGCCCGCGAAAGTGGTATCCCCGGCATTGAGGGGAAAAGTGCAGCGGTGATCATCGGCGGCGGCAGTCCCAAGAACTTTTTGCTGCAAACCCAACCGCAACTGCACGAAGTGCTCGGCTTAGCCGAACGGGGGCACGACTACTTTGTCCAAATCACGGATGCTCGACCGGATACCGGCGGTTTGTCCGGAGCCACACCCAGTGAAGCCGTGAGTTGGGGTAAGGTCGATCCGGAAGAGTTGCCTAGTACTATCGTTTGCTACACCGACAGCACCATCGCCTTGCCAATCCTAACGGCGTATGTGATGAATCAGTGTGAGCCACGCACGTTAAAACGGTTGTACAATCGCCGCGAGATGTTGCTAGCTACCCTCCAAGCCGACTACCTAGCCGCGAAAGAAAGTCCTCCACTGCACCTAGCCCCCCTCCTCCAAGACGAGTCCCAGCGGGAGCCCGTTGCAACCTATCCCTGTGGCACGCCGATCCGAAAGCGGTAAACCTAGAAGCGTTAAAGCTGGGATGAATGGCCCCGCGCCCAACATAAGGCGCGGGGCCATTCAAAGTTAATCAAAGAGGCGACGCAACCTGTCAGAAAACCTGGAAAATCCGGAACTTTTTGCAGGCCCTGCCGTCTAGGAAAATTCTCAGGGGTAGGTAGAGTCGGGAGTAGGTAGAGTCGCCTAGGCGTAGAGTGAGATGATCTTTGGTGGTCAGAGGAAGATTATGCGGGGTTGGATAGGGATCGGTGTAAGTATCCTCAGCAGTGGCTGGGTGGCGATCGCCACCCAGGGACAAGCCGTCGGGCAAGACGCAAACTTTGATACCTTGACGTTGAGCGCTACGAGGCCCGTCGGGACGGTTACAGGGTCTACGGGCGGCTCAATTTCTTTGCCCGCCATTATCAGTAATAGCGATCGCCACAACCAAAAATGCCTCGGCTTTGGTGATCCCACCCCTGACCATTTGCTCATTTTGCAACAGCCCATGGCCAAACTGCAACTGAGCGTAGATAGTAACGGAGCGGGCACCACGCTGGTGGTTGTAGGACCCGGCGGCATTCGCTGTGGGAATGACACCGGATCTCAAAAGGATGCTAGCCTGACCGATACCCAATGGCAACCCGGCACTTACCGCGTCTGGGTCGGCACCACCATCCCCGGCATCCGCCGCAACTACAAATTCACGGCCAAACCCTAGAGATATTCTTCATCTCCTAGCCATTTTATTTCGGCTCTCCTTCACACTGCCACGTCCCACCGAACGCTAAGATAGCGATGGTGATTTCTACCAGAGGTGGAGTTCCTCGTGCTATCAACGCTTATTACCGATTTTCGGATTATTTTTGAGCGAGATCCTGCGGCTCGGAATTGGTTAGAGGTTTTATTATGCTATCCGGGGTTGCAGGCGCTGGTATTGCATCGTTTTGCCCATCGTCTATATCGCTTTCGGTTGCCCTTGGTTCCGCGAATTATTTCCCAATTGTCTCGGTTTTTGACCGGAATTGAAATCCACCCCGGAGCCCAAATCGGCAGGGGCGTCTTTATTGACCACGGGATGGGCGTAGTGATTGGGGAAACCGCCATTATTGGCAATTATGCGTTGATTTATCAGGGCGTAACCCTCGGGGGCACGGGTAAGGAAAGCGGTAAGCGTCACCCGACTCTGGGCGAAAACGTCGTGGTCGGAGCCGGGGCGAAGGTGCTGGGTAACCTAGCCATTGGCGATAATGTCCGCATTGGGGCTGGGTCGGTGGTGCTACGGGATGTGCCATCGAATTGTACCGTTGTGGGTATTCCCGGACGTATTGTATTTCGCTCTGGCGAAAGGGTAGAGCCGTTGGAACACGGACGATTGCCTGACTCGGAGGCCCAAGTCATCCGGGCATTGGTCGATCGCATCGAGCAACTAGAGCAACAAATGGTGACACTACGTCAGACAGAAAAGTCCATGCCTGGGGAGCATTCTGTAGAGCGGATTCCGGCTAGCATTGGCGCTGCCGCAATTTCTTTGGGTTATTCCATGCCTAAAGTGCCTGTGGTGGTGGGGGCCTCTACGCCGAGCTACTTTGGGACTGAAAGGAGCGTTGCGCAGAATAATTCCCACGAAAACAATCCCCACTGTCAGATCCGTGACCGGGTGATCGAGGAATTCTTAGACGGTGCCGGGATCTAATGCGGACTGGGGCATGTGGCCATCAGTTGGCTCACAGGCCCCAATGCTCACCCAACTACTGGATCCATCCAACCCATGCTCCTTTTTCCAAATCGGCGCATTATGTTTTAGCGTATCAATCGCAAATTTGCAGGCAGCAAACGCTTCTGTGCGATGAGGGCAGCCGATCGCGACTAAAACACTCATTTCACCAATGCCTAGCCGTCCGGTGCGGTGATGGATGACGACATGGGTCACATCGGTCCAAGTGCGGCGAATGTCTGCGGCAATTTGCTGAAACACCCGAATCGCCATCGGTTCGTAGGCTTGATATTCCAGAGACACCACCGCTTGCCCATCGGTTTGATTACGGACCATGCCGCTCATCAAGACAATTGCCCCATTGGCCCCATCATCGGCCAAGCGATAGACTTCTTCCAGGGAGAGGGGAGCAAAGGTAATCGCAAAATGATCCGCTGTCTGGGCCGCCTCACCCGATATTATGGATTTCCCAAGATTCATGCAGCTTTTCCTCCGCCCATCAAATAGAGCAACGCCATCCGCACAGCGACGCCACTGGTCACCTGCTGGGAAATCACACTGCACACGGGATCATCCATCAAGTCAGAACTAATTTCAACTCCGCGATTGACGGGGCCGGGGTGCATCACCTTAACGCTGGGTTTGCAAAGGCGCAGGCGATCGCGGGTAATGCCAAACTGCTGCTGATAGTCGCGCAAACTGGGCAACAAGTGGCTGGCCATGCGTTCCTTTTGCAACCGCAGAGTCATGACAAAATCGGCATTTTCCAATGCGGGCGGGAGAGTCCAGTGCAGAAAAAGTCGCCCTCGTGGCTCTGCTGGGGTGGCGGGCAATGAGGATGCTCCAGGACGATCCCCAAATTGCACAAAATCCTTAAACAACTGCGGTACCAGGGTCGGCGGTCCAGCCAAATGCACTTCAGCGCCACTCGCCGTCAGACTCCACAGGTTAGAGCGCGCGACGCGAGAATGAAGAATATCGCCAACGATTGCAATCTTTTTGCCCTTCAGCAGCTCCAGTCGGGGCTGATCTGGGTCAAGCAGGGCGCAGAGGGTGAAGAGATCCAGAAGTGCCTGGGAGGGATGTTCATGCTGGCCGTCGCCCGCATTTAAAACACCCACATTGACCCCGAGCCGATCCATTTCCTGGGCGATCGCCTGCGGGACCCCCGCCTCTTTATGGCGAATAACCATCATATCCGTACCCATTGCCAGATAGGTTTTTGCCGTATCAAGAATGGTTTCCCCTTTAGTCAAGGAAGAGGTCCCAGGAGCAAAGTTCAAAATATCTGCCGATAGTCGCTTCGCCGCTAACTCAAAACTGCTGCGGGTGCGCGTCGAGGATTCAAAAAATAGATTCGTCACCACTTGCCCTTGCAGGGTAGGGACTTTTTTGGTGCGGCGGGAAAGAACCTCACGAAAGCTGGTGGCTGTTTGCAGGACAGTATCGTATTCAACTGGCGTGAAGTCCGCGAGGGACAGGATATGACGCCGGTTCCAAGAGGTCAGCATGAGAGGCGATTTGCGTGGGATGAGCGAGGGTTTTGAGCCTTGATCTAATCACTTATTGTGCCGTTCTTCGTGCAAGACGCAAAACTTAATTTCCTGAGGCATTTCCTGGACCAGCAATAGGGTAGATGGAACTTGAGTCAGCCAACCCACCCAAGCGCCATAGATATCCCTTGACCTTGGATATCCCGACCTTGGATATCCCGACCTTGGATATCCCGATCTTGGACTTATGGAGGCATCGTAATCCGATGTGCCGCCCGCCAGTCCCCCGCCAGTCCACAGCTAGTGCAGAATTTGGGACAGAAACTTCTTGGTGCGATCGCTTTTGGGATTGTTGAAGAACTCTGCGGGTGTCGTGTCTTCGACCAACACCCCCTCCGCTAAAAAGACAATCCGGTCGGCCACTTCTCGAGCAAAGCCCACTTCGTGGGTAACGCAGACCATCGTCATGCCAGAACTCGCCAGCGTACGCATAGCTTGCAGCACCTCCTGCACCATTTCAGGGTCGAGGGAAGAGGTTGGTTCATCAAACAACATCACCTTCGGCTGCATGGCCAAGGCGCGGGCAATCGCCACCCGTTGCTGCTGCCCACCCGACAGTTGCCCCGGATACTTTTCAGCCTGGTGCAAAATGCCCACCCGGTCTAAAAGCTCAGTGGCAATTTCCTGCGCCCTAGCTTTCGTCCACTTCCGCACCTGCATGGGAGCCAGCATCACATTTTGCAGCACCGTCAGATGGGGAAACAGATTGAATTGTTGGAAGACCATTCCCACTTCCCGGCGGATCGCGTCAACATTTTTCATGTTGTGGGTGAGGGGAATACCATCAACTTCAATGCTGCCTTTTTGGAAAGGCTCCAGCGCATTGAAGGTGCGAATAAAAGTAGATTTGCCAGAACCCGACGGCCCCATCACCACCACCACTTCCCCTTTGTTGACGGTCAAACTCACCCCCTTCAACACATGAAAGCCGTTGTCGTACCATTTTTCCACGTCGCGAGCAACGATCGCCGGACCAGTATCCGCGATGGCACTGTGTCCAGCTCCCTCAAATTGGGTCATGACGGCTCCTTAGAGTAGATCGTGAAGATGACTCGATTGTATAAGGGATTAAAACCAGGATCCTCCGCAGTAAGCAGAATCTCCGAGCAATTCATCCCAACAGTGGCTTTAAGCGCCAGATTAAGGCTTAATGATCGCCAAAGGAAAGAGGCTTTACGATCGCAGAATTTCCCCTAACATGGGAACAGTGTTCTCCTCTACCTATCCGGAGCATAGCGGGCATGGGACTTTTTGATGATTTTGGTCGATTTCTCGAAACCCAGCTTGACGAGTATCTCAAAAAGAATCCCCACTTAGAGCTTTACGTCCTAGAAGAAAAATTACGGGATCAGGAACAGGAAACTCTGACTCTCGTCACGGACCTCAAGCGCCAGGAAACCCAGCTTCAAACAGAAATTTTGGCCTTGGCTCGTGAAATTCAACTTTGGCATAGCCGGATCGCCAAGGCCAAGGCCGCAGGCAGAACCGATCTGGCCCAGCCCGCGGAGGAACACGAAGCCAATTTGCTGCGGCAGGGAAATCAGCGCTGGGGCCAGATGGAAGTCCTGAAGGAGCGCATTCGCCAAACCCAAGAATTGCAGCTTAAAATCCAAACCCGCCGCAAAGAAGTAGAAAAGCAAGTTGTCCAGGCCACCCGAGGCACCTCCACCGCCCAAGCCGCAGCCACAGCAGCCTGGACACAAATGCCCAGTGCCAGCCCCGGCCAGGTCAATGATCTCAACAAACAGTTCCAACAGTGGGAAGCCCAGGAAGAGTTGGACCAGTTAAAGCGGAGCATGGGCAAATAGATGCATTTTCCGGTGTATATTCGCCTGGGCGATTGGCAGGTACATCCGCATGTGTTGTTTGAATCCTTGGGATATGCGATCGCCCTACGACTGGCCCTGGCTAACTTTCGCCGGGATACCATCATCACACCTACCCAGCGCAGTTCGATTGTGGTCGGGGGCCTAGCGGGTGGGCTGTTGGGCGCAAAGGCCCTCGTGCTGCTCCAGCATCTCGACTTGGCCGCACAATCCTGGGAGCAATTCCTTGGCCTGCTGCTTTCAGGCAAGACGGTCGTGGGCGGCTTGTTGGGAGCCGTGGCCGGTGTGGAAGTCACCAAGCGCTGGATTGGGGTGAAGCAATCGACCGGCGATGCCTTTGTCTATCCCTTGATTGGCGGGATGGCCATGGGCCGAATCGGGTGCTTTCTGACGGGCCTAAGCGATCGCACCTATGGGATCGCCACGACGCTGCCCTGGGGCGTTGACTTTGGCGATGGCATTCCCCGACACCCCACCCAACTCTATGAAATTGTATTCCTGCTCGGCTTATGGGCGGGGCTGCGATGGCGCGATCGCTATACACACCAGCCCGGTGATGGGTTTAAGTTCTATATGATTGCCTATCTTAGCTTTCGGTTCAGCATTGACTGGCTCAAGCCCGACTTCCATCCCCTCCTCGGCATGAGTGCGATTCAAATCGCCTGCCTGTTAGGGCTGATTTACTACCGCAATAGCTTCAAAGACCTAATTCCCCAAGGTGTCAGCAGGCCACACTCCTGAGATTGCTCCTCACGCGTATATTTCCTATACGTATATTACGTGTCCGTAAGTTAAGAACTACAACTTCGATACGCCTTGCCTTTGCTTTTAGCCGATGATCATGGAATTCCCGCTCCTCACCCTTTACGGAGAATCTCCCATGCACCAAAAACAACAAGCGGCAAAAGAATTAACCGTTTTGATGGGTTTGGTCATGCTCGGAGGATTGGTCTTGAGCAGTATCACCATTGCCTACGCCGTTCAGTTGACCCGCAATGATTCTGGCAGCACCACCCATGCTCTGCGATCCTGGGTCGCATTCTAGACCCGCTTCCCTAGTTCTATCCATGGTGAGCCTAGCAGGTGGTGGTTCTGCTAGGGGAAAGCCTAATGGTGGGAGAGAATCTGTTGCACCAATTCAGCAAAGCCGTTGCCCTCGGCCTGGGTCGTAATGTATTGAGGCTGGTGCCGCAGGCGATCGCAATACTCGCGCACGTTAGCCACCCCAACGGACAGCGGAAACCGCCCCGCGTCAAAGAGACTTTCATCATTTAGACTGTCCCCCAGGGTCAACACCTGGGCTGGGGTGACATCGGGAAACTGCTGTGCCATCACCTGTAGCACCCCTCGTGCCTTTTCCTGTTCCACCCGCTTTATGTGGCATTGCACCGTGCTGTAGGTAAAGCCCCAACCCGCAGCTTGGCAAAGCTGCTGCATTGTCTGCAAATCCGCTACCGTCAGCCCGTGCACATCAAAGGTCCAATCGGTCAGGCGAAACTGATTGTCCGCCGTTTCTCGAATCTGGGGAAATTTCGCCTGTAACTGCTGAAACATCGCCGCTAACCCATGACGATGGGCCGCTAAATCGGCGATGTCTACCAGCACTTGGGCCGTTTCCGGCTGACTGCGGTAAAAAATGCCCCCATTTTCAGCGATCGCCCCCGCAATTGGTAAATAGCTAACCACCCCACTCACCCCAGCCCGCCGATCGCCCTGTGACAATCACCACAGGGATCCCCGCCGCTGCCAGCGCCTCCAGCGCCTCTAGCAAGCATGTCGAAAACTTGTGGGCGATCGTCAACGTGCCATCCATATCCGTAGCCACCAGTCGCACCTTCTGCAAAGCCTGCCCCGCTTGCGCGATCGCCGCCAACGTCATATCATCTGTACCGCTACAAAACCACCCTACTAGCATACTGCTCCCGGCCGGCCCACCGCCCTTGCCCATTTCTGCGCTACTCTAGTCAAATGGTGGCATCTGCGCCCAGATGGGCATCTTAAAATCACGGGGGCATCTTAAAATCATCAATTTCAATCCGGTAGAACCTGTTTCAATCCGGTAGAACCTTATTAACGCTAGAACTTTATTCGAGCCATAACTTTTTATTCGAGCCACAACTTTTAATAGCCATGTCACCCGACCTCATCCCTGTCGCCCTCTGGTTGGCTCAAACTCCGGCAAAGCCAGTAAAAACCCAGCCGATCCAGGCCCCAGTCGCCGCCAAGCCTGCGGAAAAGTCCGAGTCAATCTGGATGTACTCGACCGGCGGGCTAGTGATCCTACTCGTAGCCCTCGGTGTTTTATCCAAGCTGGGTATGGATCGGCTGAAAAAGCAAATTCGGTTTGAAACCTTCAAAAACCGAGAGCTCCAGCGCAAACTCAAGCTGGCGGTGGAAACCATCGGCAAAATGGAACGCAACCCCGACTTAATCCATTCCCGTGAATTTAACCTGGATTACCTGCGGTTGCGGATGGAAGAAGAAGTCTTTCACTTTGCCATTCTGAACCAAATCAAAATCAAGGTTAAGGACCAAATCACCGTCGCCCTGCGCCCCAATGCATCCAATCAAAGCGAAGTCGGCATTGCCAGCACCGGTCGCCAAGTTGACCAAGTCTTTGATGTGGAATACGAACCCGGGGGCGACACCCCCAAAGGCACGAAGCGTGTCCTCTTCCGCATTGAGACCAAAATCCTGAAGCTGCCCACCCAGCCCACTTCAGTAACGATCAACCAAATTATTGACTGCATTGAAACATTCCTCAGTCCGGCGGGTGCTAACGATACCTGGCAGCCAACGATTCAGGGCCGGATTGCCAACATGCGCTGGGATCAAAAAGCTAAGCCCACGCCCCTTCTGGTCCTCGAACAAACGCAAGAAGGCAGCAACGTTACCTTTAGAACCACGCGAATGGCTACCAATTAGTCCAGTTAGCTCGGGCTAGGGGTGAGAAGACGTGAGTGGATTAAGAGAGCACAATAGCGTTAAGAATTGTTCTAGAATTTGTAGAGCTATTTTATCTTCTGCTTGTGCGCGGGGTCAGCCTTGAACTTCAAATCCTTTGTGAAATCGCCGGAGAAGTGGATTCTTGTCCTAATTGCGTTAGCGGTGGGGGCGACCGGGTTTGGCATTTTTATGGCCTTGCGTCCGGCGAGTTCGGACTCGAGCCAGAACCCTACACCAACGCCAACCCCAGTGCGGCCAGCAACCTGATTACCGCTCTGGGAAGGCTGGAACCCGGTGGCGAAGTGTTTTGTGTATCGCCCCCTTCCGCTAATAGCAGCGGGCGCGTTATGAAACTGATGGCCAAGGAAGGTGACTTAGTGAAGCAGGGTCAACCGATTGCCGTCATGGATACCTATGAACGATTGGTAGCGGCGGGCATGCAGGCGGAGGCCCAGGTTCGGGAAGCCCAAGCCCGGGTAGCACAGGCGTCTACAGGTGCCAAGCAGGAAGATGTCGGAGCTCAAGCCGCCCAGACGAATGCCAAGCTGTCAGAAATTGGCTCCAAGGAGGCGGCGATTGTCCGGGCCAAGGTCGCCCTAGAAACAGCACAGGTCAAATTCAAACGTTACGAAGAAAATAAAGACGGCCTGTCTAAAAATGACTATGACCAGCAACGGTTAGAGCTGGCGACGGCTGAAGCCGCCTTTGTGCAGGCGCAAAAAGAGAGAGAGCAAGCTATCCGTGAATTTCAGCAGCAGCAACAAACGGGGAGCGGCCTTGCAACTGTACGCCCAGTAGACGTGCAGCAGGCGCAGGCGAGCTTGCAGGTAGCGGTGGCAAATTTACAGCAGGCTAAAGCCAACTTTGAAACCGCGACCGTCCGTTCTCCCATTACAGGACGAATCCTGAAAGTGCATGCCAAGGAAACGGAACAGGTCAGCAGTTTAGTCACCGGCGGTGGCAGCCAATCTTGCAGTGGCATTGCCGAAGTGGGCCGCACTGACCAAATGTATGCAGTGGCTGAGGTGTATGAAAGCGATGTCGCTAAAATTCGCCCTGGGCAAAAAGCGACGATCACCAGCACAGCGTTTGCGGGAGAGCTGGCGGGCAGCGTGGCCCAAGTTGGTCTCAAGGTGGGCAAGAAGGATGTGCTGAATACGGATCCGGCTGCCGACACAGACGCCCGCGTGGTGGAAGTCAAGGTGCGGCTGGCGGACAGCAAGCCCGTGGAAGGTTTGACGAATTTACAAGTGAAGGTCGCGATTGCCCCCTAAGCGACACTGGCGATCGCTTTTTTCTGCTAATCCCCCCGCTGGCTTCGACTCCGCTCAGCCAACGGGGGATTAGCCAAAGCAAGGATTGCTCCCTGAGCGGAAAGGATTGCTCCCTTCGACTCCGCTCAGGGAGCAATCCTTCGGGCGGTAGACTGTTTCATGGCAATTCCCTCATCTTTCTCGCTCGTTCAGCACATAAGAGAATCTATTCACCATTGTCCCGTCTTTGGTTATTTCTGATCGCCACGAAATTTGTCGTTCTAAATTGTTCAAGAATTTCTCTATAGGCTTTGATGGGATAAAGATAGCCAGAAGGCGTAATTCTGGCCAGATCCATCTTCTGGGACTGGAAAAAGTAGTAAAAATCCTGAAAGAAGCTGCGTGTATCAATATTACAGCCGCCAAATTCAAACGTCACTAGATCAATGGCTTGCCGTTGAAACATCTGAGAGGCACCTGCTAAGACGTCGAGTTCATGCCCTTCTACATCTATTTTTAATAGATGTATTCTATCAACGGACTTTTCCAGGCAATAGTGATCCAGTGTGTTGATTTTTACCGTTTCAGACTGTTGAAAATGAATGTTGAAATGATCAAGACGGCGCTGGGAAAGAGATGCGAGTCCGGAGCCATCACTATCTGAGTACAGTATCCCTTTCCCCGGTGCTTGGCCCAACGCTAGATGATTGAGATGAACATCCTGGACATGGCCAAAGCCTTTGTGGAGATTGTTAAAGGTCCAGTCACTGGGCTCGAAACAATGAATAGTAGCACTGCCGGAGGGTAGCGATCGCAATAATACACTGAGATATTGACCTTGATTGGATCCCACGTCAAAAATGCAATAAGGAGCCTGAAAGCGCTGTTTAAGGAGATCCAAAACAACCCCTTCACCACTCGACTCAACGCCACCCCCCGCACCAATTCCCATGAGACCGTGGGTCACGGCGACATTTTTCTCCAGCAGTTTTTGCACGAACTGATTTCCGGTGCAGCGCAAGACCAGTTGATTAAATAGAGATCCTTTTGAAAATGACATTGAGCTGCTCCTTCTCCAAGGAAATCTATGGAATTTTCGCCGCACCGTAACAGTTATTTCAGAGTTCTATTCTGATGTGATTCCCTGAGTTGCATAACAACATAACTCAGAAACCAGCGGAGGACTTTGATGCCAAATAAACAGGGACCGATCGCGCCATATTTTTGCCAGTGATAGTAGAACTGGGCGGGGAGATAGTAGCGGGACTTTTTTGAGCAAAACAGCGATCGCCCTTGCAAATTTTGCCCAAATCGCGCCCACGCATAGCTCACAAAATCGTGATTCGCTTCTACCATATCTGGAATTTGTACTTTAGCATCGCCCACAATGGTGACCAAAAATCCTGCCCGTGAGGCTTTCAAGGTATACATATCATCCCCGCAATAGTGGGGAAATCGCTGGGCATCCGGCAAACCAATCCGATCCACAACCTCTCGGGAAATCGCAACACAGTACCCCGTTACTCCTTCTACAGGGATAATCTCTCCCGGTTTCGCCGTGAATCGCTGTCGCGCTCGAAAACCATTTTCCAAGGGTTGGTCAGCGTTCACTAAGTAGCAAGCCGCCGCCGCCAGTCCACCAACAGACTGCACAGCGGCATCCGCCCGAAGCACCTGTATCAATTTGTCTAAAGCACCTACCCTGGGCAAACAATCATCATTTAGCCAAATCAAATACGCTGCACCGCGCTGATAGGCATAGTCCATACCCAGTCGTATTGCCCCTGTCCACCAAAGATGGCCGTCTCCCGACAAAACGTCTACCGTCGGGAAAGCGCTCTGAATTGCCGCCGCTGTGCCATCGGTGGAACCATCATCCACCACGACCACGGCATAACGCTGCAAGTCGCCATTCTGCTGCAACCGCTGCAAGCATTGCAGGGTGGTTGTCTTGCGGTTATGTACGGGAATAATCAGGGTAGCCGGATTGGCGCTAAAGTCTGTCATGGTGCCGCTGGATCACATCTGTAAACAGGTGGCGGTAGTCGTGTGCTTGCCGCTCTAGAGAGAACGTTTGCTCGGCTTTGGCGCGGGCATTGTGACCCAGGCGATCGCCAGCCTGCAATACCCACGTTAGCCCCGCTGCAAAGTCGTCACAGTCAAAGGGTCGCGCCAAATAGCCATTGATCTGGTGGTCAATGAGATCGGCCATCCCGCCAATATCAAAGGCTACACAGGGCGTACCGCAGGCCAGCGCTTCGAGGACTGTATTGGGCAAATTGTCTTGAAGCGAGGGCGCAACAAAGACATCGGCGGCGGCATAGGCCAGCGCCACCGTGGCCTCATCATACAGATGCCCTAAATAATGGATGGGAAATTCCCAAGTCGGTGGATGTGCGGGGCGATCGCTCCCCAAAATCACCAGGTCCAGAGATAGTGTCGGATCGCAGCGCAAACGTTGCAAAATTCCTTTCAGAAGGTGAAACCCCTTGCGAAAATCGCTTGTCGCATCCAGCGCACCAAACAGCAGCAGGGGGCGATCTCCGGGCAACCCCAAGCGTTGCCGAGCTTCAGCCCGCAGCATGGGCTTGTAGCATTGTAGATCCACACCGTTAGGGATGATCTCAATCCGATGGCCGTGAAATAATGCACTCTGGCGCGCGCAGTCCGCCAGCCAGCGACTAGGACTCACCACGGTGACAGGCAACTCTCGCCATGCGGTGGCCTTACGCTGCCAGATCCAGCGGGTGAGATCGGTATCCCGCGCGCTATGTAACTGCGGACAGGCTCCACACTGCTGCTGGTAGCGATCGCAGCCGTTGCTATAATGACAGCCACCCGTGAACGCCCACATATCGTGCAATGTCCACACCAGGGGACGGTTTAGCCGCTTTAGCGTTTCAATTTGGACAAACCCGCGCCCCGTCCAGTGCAGGTTAATGACCTCGGGCTGAAGCAGTGCGACGGTTTGGGGCAGACGATCCGGCAGCCATTGCACAGAGTAAAATCCCTGGCGTTGGCGATAGCGATAGAGCGGCAGGCGATCGAGGGGCGATCTCAGACGGGAGATCGCCCGATTTAGTCGAGTCTGCGGTGCCAACACCGTAGCGTCATGGCTACTTTTCCGTTGCACCAGCATTTGCGACGTCACGGATAATTCTGGCGGCAACGCATTGAGCCCCTGATGGAGACGGTAGGCTGCCTGCGCGGCTCCACCGACCCGATCGAACGTGCTCAGAAGTAATGCCTTCATCCCTTTAGCCCCCGCGATCGCCGCGAGACATAGCGTACCGGGGCGACTACGTTATACAGCAGTTTGGAGGCAGACTCCCATCGGCGCAGCACGGGCCAGTTCCAGGATTGCTGTCGCGCTTTGCGATACACAGTGGCACTACTGCCCGCACAGGGACCCACTTTCTCTAACCCCATTAATTGGGCAAATTGATCAAAGGTGTAGCGCAAATGAAACGTACAAGGCAAATGGCACGCAATCACCGGATGGAAACAGTTGGCAATCACTAAATATCCAGAAAGTCGCACCCGATCAATCATTGCAGCAAAGGTGTCCAGCGGATCGGGAACATGCTCCAGCACATCTGTGCTCACTAGACAATCATAGGCTCCGTCTAGATTGTCAATAAACCGCACCTTGGGGTAGGCAGCAATTTTTTGGTGGGCCATGGCATGGGGATGGGGCTCAAAAATATCGACAGAAATCTGGGGACAGGCATCGGCAATGCATCGGGCTAATGTACCAAACCCACCGCCATAGTCCAGTAGGGTCTGAATGTCAGCCTGTTGCTGTAGCCACTGGGCGATCGCCTGCCGCTGCCCCCGCGACTCAACATCGTGCTCCACAAACAGCCCATTCAACAACCAAATGGGGTGGGCATAGAACTGGTCCATTTTTTGACGCAGGCGATCGCTCTGCAATCGCTTAGCATCACAGCCGATTTCTCCCCACACAGTATCCATCAGGTGCCACAAATCAACCAGTGTGGGTGGCAGTGTGAGTGGCAGCGTGGGCGGCATGGCCTGACTCAGCCCCAGTAGTCGGTGTAGCTCTGCGCACTCTGACACGGTTAATTGGGATTCATCAATCCTAAATTCTGGCATCATCATTTCCCATCGTCAGTAACTGGCATTATCTCTGGCTGTCCGGCAACTCATTCCGCGTAAACTGTCGCCAGGTTTTGCGGAGCTTAGCCTTGATTCGCATCGGCAAGGTTTCATTAAACAGGGTATTTTCAATGTAGCGATCGGCAGACGCATGGCGTAGCAAAAACAGGGGATGTTTTAGGGGAAACACCATCGCCTGAGTCGGCAATGCAGCATAGGGACTCGTCTTGTCCTTGGTATGGGTCGCTTCCGCATGAAAGCCAATATTGGTGACCAAATTTCTATCCGGATGGATATGCCAGCCGTTCTGCAAAAAACAGCTAAACATCAGCACAAAATCCCAGGCATCTATTTTTTCTTCATAGGTGATTTGAAAAACGTGATGCCAATGCTTCACTGCCCGCGGATTTTGCAGAATATCATCTAACCAGTTACTCTGCTTCACCGTTGGCCAATGCTGCATGGCGGCATCATACTGCTGCCAAACGCGCCGCCAGGTGGCCCATCCCCACCCATGGTGGTAGCGAGAAAAATAATAGCTATCCGGAACGGACACACAATTGAACAGAAAATTATCTCCAGAGATAGTCATCACCCGTTGGTCATGGCGATAGCGATCTAATAATATTTCGCAAAACGGAAAGAACGTGGCATCAGGGAGACAGTCATCTTCCAGAATGATAGCTGCTTCGACCTGCGAAAAGACCCAGTCTAATCCGGTGGCTACCCGTGCACGAGATCCCAGATTCACGTCGGAGTAGTGTTTGAAAACAGCACAATCCCAATCCACCTGATCCACAATCGCCCGGGCAGCCGCACAGGTCGCTGTGTCTTGGGGGCGATCGCCCCTCGGTCCATCAGCAATCACCCAGAGTTGCTGAGGACGAGCGCGACGAATCGCTTCAAAGACCCGAGCAGTTGGATCTGGGCGGTTAAAAATGATCAACACAACGGGCGTTTGCACAGGGAAATCAGACATGATGATGCCGCTTGGCCAGCGGGACACGGGGATTGACTCTTTCCTGGACAATTTTACTCGCCGCTACCCATTTCCCTCCATAGTGACCTTGGGCAGTGACCTTGAGCCTCAAGATTTCCCCAGGGATTCAAGTCTGACGCCATTCGATGGGTAGAGTAAGGAAAGACGAAACTCACACGCACTAGCATTCCCTATCCCCGACAAGACCTATCATGACGGCTCCCTCCCGCATTCCCCCACTTATGCGTCCGCTACTGCGCGTGCCCTATCGAATGGCGCTGGGGCTAATGGGCATCCAACCCGCATCGCTCAAGCAAAATATCCTAGGCTTGCCACCTTTCCTGCGCGATTGGCTTGCCTATCGCCAGCAAAGCTCGACCAACGAGGCATTTCCGGCAACTCTGGCCCATGTTTATCCTTGTTTAGGAGATCGCAATGAAACCGCTGCCACCCTGGGCGAATATTTTCACCAGGATCTCTGGGTAGCCCAAAAAGTGTTTGCGGCGAGTCCACTGGAGCACTGGGATATTGGTTCCCGCATCGATGGCTTTATCGCCCACTTACTTACCTTTCGCAGTGTCAACGTAATTGATACATCCGCCCGCTGTACAGCACCACGATTCCCGGTTTGGTGTTCCATCAAGGCAGCATTACAACTCTGCCCTTAGCCAATGACTCGGTGGCCTCCCTATCTTGCCTGCATACAGTCGAAACATATCGGCTTAGGGCGCTACGGCGATCGCGTCGATCCCACAGGGTGGGCAAAAGGCGACTAAATAAGCTGCAACGCATTCGACCCGGCGGGTAGGCTCTGATTTCTCCGTTCCCATTGGCCAACAACGGGTGGAATTTAATGCCGATCGTGTTTTCAGCCCCACCACAATTCTAAAACCTTTTCCGCCCTCAGTCTCGTTGAATTTGTTGCCGTCAATCATCAGGGAATTTTGCCCTCAACCCAACCCCAAGATTTCCAGGATATTCCCTATGCCTGTGGAATTTTTGTGTTCACCAAACCCCAGCCTTGAAGGACTGAGACTATGGTTTACTGAGTCGATCCCGCTCGATGTTCCTCAAACTCCTCGCCAATATCCAGAAAAAGAGTCCTAACTTTCGGAAAATCGCGGCCAATATTATCTGGCTATTGGCAGACAAATTTTTGGGCATGGTTACAGGGCTTTTCGTCGGCATTTGGCTGGCACGTTATCTTGGTCCAGCTCAGTTTGGGGTTTATAGCTATGCACTTTCATTTGTAGCCCTGTTTAATCCCATCATTAGTATGGGGCTGCGGGATATTGTCGTGCGAGATTTAGCCCGCGATCGGGAAAACCAATACGAAATTCTGGGAAGTGCTAGTTTAATTTATATTGGAGGCGGCATTGCGGCCCTTATTTTATCCACAGTTTTAATTTTAGTCCTAGCACCGAGCGATCGCATCGTACAACAGTTGGTGCTGATTATGGCGATCGCCATGCCTCTACAATCCTTTGACATCATTGATATTTGGTTTCAATCTCAAGTGCAATCCAAATACACGGTCGTTGCCAAACGTAGTGCCAATCTAATCGCGGCCAGCGCCCGCATTTTCTTAATCCTGACCCATGCTTCGATGACAGCATTTGCCTGGATTTTTGTTCTCGAAACATTATTGACTGGCCTAGGATTATGGATCATTTATCAACAGCAGGGCAATAGGATGTGGCAGTGGCGATCGCCACTGCCGCGTGTGCAATCTTTAATGCAAGAGTCTGTTCCGCTTTTGTTTGCCGGAATTGCTGTATATGTATATTCCAAAATCGATCAGGTCATGCTAGGCACGTTATTGGCGGATAAGTCTCAGTTAGGGTTCTATTCCACAACCGTAAAGGTTGCCGAAATCTTTGACTTCCTGCCCGTGATTATTGCTTCTTCGGCATTGCCGGAGTTGACTCGTGCTAAAGATTCTCTGCAAAACTATCCACAGAAAATGCAAGTCTATTTCGATATTATGATGTGGCTCTGGCTATTGATTGCCATCCCAATCGCCCTATTTTCTACCCCAATTATGACCACCCTCTATGGGGATTCCTACCGCGCTGCTGGGCCGCTGCTGAGCCTTTATATTTGGGGACAATTTGGCAATAATCTGGGCTTAGCCCGCAGTTCCTTTCTAATCATCGAGCACAAGCTCCAGTATTCTCTTTATCTCTGCATAGGCGGTGCGATGATTAATATTCTACTAAATGCCATGCTGATTCCAAAATATCAAGCTCTAGGTGCAACCATTGCTACAGTATCCACTTACATTATTATAATTTTTGGGATTAACTTCTGGATTGATGACTTGAAGCCCGTAGGCTGGATGACGGTGCGATCACTTAATTTTTATCAAGCTATTTCTCGACTGAAGCAACTCCTAAACTAATTATTTTTATTGATTAATTGAGTTAATTTCACTTTGATTGATTCAATAGGGGACAATCCATGCTGCCCATCAAGCCCACACTGCAATATGCTGCCTCCTGCCCCTACTGCGGCGGCGACCTCCAATCCCAGGCCATTTTGTGGACAGGAATGCACCTATGTTCCGAATCTCATTGTTCCCAATGCCAAGCCGAAATTATTGACGCACTCCCCATCGCCCACGGACTGCATTACCCCTATCAAGTGAGCTTAAAAAATCAGCAAGTCTTGGGAGATTTACGGGCGCGGGACTGGTTAGGAGATCCCCTGTTGCGATCGCCGCAACATCCCAACTCCACGCCCATCATGCTCCAAAAAACCATCCTCCGCCCCGCGCGGCAGGTAATTATTCTCAATTGTATTGATTTTTTGTACGGGCACTGCCTTCTCAAACTGCTCAATGCCCAGCGCCACCTCGACCATCAGCCAGAGTATGGACTGGTGGTGATTGTGCAGAAATTCCTGGAATGGCTCGTTCCTGATGGCGTGGCCGAAATCTGGACAGTGGATGTGCCCTTGAGATCGGGGCAGGATTATTTTCCGAGTTTGAACGTGGCGATCGCCCAAGAACTCCAGCGGTTTGACACTGTCCAAGTGAGTGAAGCCTTTTCCCATCCATCGGACTTTGATATTGAACGGTTCACTAAAATTCCCAAACACGACTTCACTGCTGCCCTGCCTCGCATTACCTTTATTTGGCGCGACGATTGCCCCTGGATTGATGCCCCCCTGCTGCGCGGGTTGAGACAATGGGGGCTACCTCAGTTCGCTTGGATGGTGCAAAATTGGAAAGTTCGCCGACTGTTGGCCAACATCCGTGCCCATCTGCCCACGGCCCAATTCACCGTCGCGGGTTTAGGACGTGCCACCCGATTCCCTGCCTGGATTGAGGATCGGCGCGTGCACCAATTTACCCCGGATCTAGAGCGCGAACAGTGCCAAATCTATAGCCAAAGTCGGCTTGTCATTGGTATCCACGGCTCTAATATGTTACTGCCCTCAGGACAAGCGGGCATGACCCTCAATTTGTTCCGCGATCGCCGCATTGGCAACTTTGCCCAAGATATGCTCTATCAGGAATCGGATCCGAGAATCGCCGCCTATCGCTATCGCTATCTGCCTAGCACAGTCTCTCCGGAACGCACGGCTCGGATTGCGATCTCCATGATTTTAGGATTTGCCGAATTTGCTGTCGCCATGGCCCCAACGGCTCCCGCCGGAAACAGCAGCAGAAACAGCCGTGAGAAAACCACCTCCCATCATCAAACCGCCCCCCACCCGGATGGTTGACCCCATTACCCCAACAATCAGACCGGATCACTCCACTCGTCCACTCGCTCCACCGCCAGTCCAGTGATCTGAGCCACCTGTGCCACCGACATTCCCAACTGCAACAGGTGCTTTACCGTTTGCCTCAACTGAGCCTCGGCTTGCTCAGCCCGCTGCTGCTCAGCTTCAGCTCGTTGTTGCTCAGCTTCAGCCCGCTGCTGCTCGACTTCTGTATCCGTCGGCATCCAATGGCCCTGCTGATCGCACCAGCGCAGCCACAACCGGGAGACCCCGGCAAAAACGCCCTGCCATAGCCCTAAACCCGCCTTTAACTCTGGAATCCAGACTTTAGGATTCGCAGGATTCAGAGCTTGTTCTTGATAGTGAGCCCCCACCAGTTGAAAAAACCGGATCTGACCGTTGTGGCGATTGAACACCACATAGTAGGGCACCCGCAGAATCCGTTCATACACGTCCCATTTGCGTGGGGGTTTCGAGCGTAATGCACCGTTAGCTACAAGATTCTCGGGGGCAGGGAGCCTGCGCTCCTCCCTGGCCCGCATTACGTCAGCACTATCTGCCGTGAGGTCCTCCGTACTGTCCTCAGATTGCGGATCGGCATAGTCCCCTAAATCGTCCTGGGCGGTACCTGGAGAGAGCAACTCCACCACCACAAAGGGGACAACGCCTTCCTGCCAGATCACATAGCTCGATCGCAGGTCCGTGCCATCGTAAAGGCGCGGCACATCCACCGCCAAAAACCAATCCGCCCGCTTGTACCAGAGTGGATGGCGCACATCGTAATACAGATTCAGGTCAGACCCAGTAAAGATGCGGTCTGCCGCATAGTCCACCAAATGCAGCGTGCGGCTGAGCAGAGCAATACGTACCCTTTATGTTGTTGTTCTTCGTTACGTTACGTATTGCTATAATCGCCCGGCGTCAGCGGCACGTCCTGCAAAAACGCGAACAGATAGCCGCTCGCCAGCGCGCCGATGATCAGATAAACCGTCAGCGAAAAAACGCCCAGCGCCATGCCGATGACGCGCGGCACGATGAGATAATGCACCGGGTCAATGCCCAGCGCCTCCAGCGCCTCGACTTCGCCCAGCGCGCGCGCCGTGCCGAGTTCGATCACGTGCGCCGTGCCGACGCGCGCCAGCACCAGCATCGCCGCCAGCAGCGGGCCCAGTTCGCGCACGATCACAATCACCATCGTCGAGCCGAGATAATTGGTCGCGCCGACTTTCGCCAGCGCCGAAACCGTCTGGCCGACGACCAGAAATCCCAGCGCCAGCGCCACAAAGAAAAACATCGGCAGCAGCGCCACGCCCGCGCGCGCGATTTCCTGCCGGATGCGCGGCCGGATGACATTTTGCGCCACGCCGGATTTTCTCAGGATGACGCCGAGCGTGATCAGCGCAAACGCGCCCAGCCCCTGCACCGTCAGCAGGAACAGGAACAGCTTCCGCCCGAGCAAATCCGTGTAGGATTTGGGCAGGGCCGCGCGCCGAAACACCTGCGTGTTCGCCAGCTCGAATGCCTTGGCCAGATTTCCGCGCACGACCGCGCAGTCGTAGCCAGCAATCCTCGCAAAGCTGTCGTGGCAAACAAAGTTTTTCCTTTCTGGCGGCTTTGCTTCTTGCGCCTTTGCGTTACAATTTCCGCGTGACGCACGCCGAAGCCAAAAAACGCCACGCGCAACTCGCCGACGAAATCCGCCGGCACGACCACGCCTATTACGTCGAAGGCCGGCAGCTCATCACCGACCGCGAATACGACCAGCTTTTCAAGGAACTGCAGGAACTGGAGAAAGAATTTCCCGACCTCGTCACGCCCGAATCGCCCACGCAGCGCGTCGGCGGCGCGCCCAGCGAAAAATTCGCCCGCGTCAAACATCTCGTGCCGATGCTCTCGCTCGACAAGGTCGAGGCCAGCGATCATCCGACCAAGGACGAGGAACCCGACCGCGACAAACGCAACCGCGCGCAGGATGAAAACACGTTGGCCGAACTGCGCGCGTTCGACGCGACCATCCGCAAACATCTTGGCCGCGACAAAATTCAATACATCATCGAGCCGAAGGTGGACGGCGTGTCCATCGGCGTCCATTACCGCCACGGCAAGCTCGCGCTCGGCGTCACGCGCGGCGACGGCACGGAAGGCGACGACATCACGGCCAATCTCAAAACCGTCCGCGGCATTCCGCTGGAATTGAATCTGAAAAATCCGCCCGCGCTGCTCGAAGTGCGCGGCGAGGCTTACATGGCCATCAAGGAATTCGACGCGCATCAACGCCAAGCTCGCCGCCGCCGGTGAAAAGCCGTTTCCCAACGCCCGCAACGCCACCGCCGGCACGCTCAAGCAACTCGATCCCAAGCTCGTCGCGCAACGCCCGATTCGCGCCGTGTTTTACGCCACCGGCGCGGTGGACGGCATCGAATTCAAGACACATTCCGAAATGCTCGAAGCGCTCGCCAAGTTCGGTCTGCCCACGCAAAAACTCTGGTGGGTTTGCGACGGCATCGAGGAAGTGCTGAAAATTTATCGCGACAAAGTCGTCGCGCATTACGACGAGGACAAAGACCTGCGCCGGCAGTTGCCTTACGAGATTGACGGCATCGTGCTCAAGGTGAACACGCTCGCCGACTGGCCGCGCATTCCCGGCCGCAGCCGCGCGCCCGGCTACGCCATCGTCCACAAACCCGTGCCGTGGATCACGCCGGCGGAAACCGTGCTCAAGGCCATCACCGTGCAGGTCGGGCGCACCGGCGTGCTCACGCCCGTGGCCGAACTCGAACCGGTCTTCGTGCAAGGCTCGACGATTTCGCGCGCCACGCTGCACAACGAGGACGAAATCCGCCGCAAAGACATCCGCATCGGCGACACCGTGGTCATCCGCAAGGCCGGCATGGTCATCCCGGAAATTTTCGAGGTGGTGAAAACCAAACGTCCGCCCGGCGCGAAGGAATTTGATTTGTTCAAGCACGTCGGCGGCAAATGCCCCGCGTGCGGCGGGCCG
>CAVYAN010000012.1:0-101506 GCA_963766075.1 uncultured cyanobacterium
CCAAAGCTGGTGGCAATCGTGCCGCGTCGTTCCAGCGTGTCCGCGTCGTACCGCAGCACCCGGGCATTGACGGGAGAGGTGACCAGCAGTTCATTCCGGGCGGCGACCAAGGCCATGCGATCGACCTGTTTATCAGTCAATACCTGCTTCAGCACCCGATTGGACTGGGGATCGTAGGCAATCAGCGCCGTGGTGCGCCGAAAGAAGTTCATGTAGAGGCGCGGCTTGTCGGGACTACGGAACACGTAGCTAGGGCTGAGATCGCTGGTATGCACTACCCGAGCCGTTTTGGGATCGATCACGACAAAGGGCACACCAATCTGGTAATCGGCTTCCGACGCAATGCTGACCGTTTGGGTGAGGGGATCCCAGGTAATCCAGGAGTCGCCGGGGGAAATCGGTGGCGTGGGAATTTTGGCCAGTAGGGCGAGCGTGGCCCCATCTAGCACGAGCAAGCGTTGGGTGGCTTTGTGGTAGAGGTAGAGTCGGTTGCCCTGGGGATCGTAGGCAAAGCCTTGGGTGTAGTCGCTGGGCGTTGAGGACAAGCGGGGCGGCTGTTCTGAGGCTGCCAGATTGTAAGCCAGCAGATGCTTCAGCCCGTGCCCGGTGGCGTAGAGCCAGTGGCGATCGCGGCTCAGGGCCAGCATATTGATGTTGCCGCGATCGATAATTTGGACGGCGGGACTGGCATGGAGGCGATAGCCCAGTTCCACCAATGCCGGGGTATTCAGCATCAGCGCGGCCACGATCGACAGGGTGACCGACGGCAACAGCGAGAGCCAACGGCAGCCCGCCGGGGGCTTGAGCCAATCGCCCAGCAGCCAAAGGCCAAAGGGGCGCGGCAACAGGACTTCTGGAATTCCGGGCATCAGCCCCACGCCCAGGTTAATCCACGTCTGGGTCGGTTGGGCTTGCATTTGTTTCAGCAGCCAGTCTGCGGGCAGGGTATTGAGGGCGAGGAAGCCCGTCAAGCCTAGGGCCAGCAAGCTGGGAGCGCGACTGGAAAAGTGCGTGAACAGCAGCAGGAAAAAGGGCAGGGCAATCGCCAAAGGTAACCCATAGCGGAGCTGGGGCGATCGCAGACGCTGGGCCACCCACCCACTGCCCGCCAGTACCCCGGTGCTGAGTGCTGCCAGCAGCAGCCGTTCGGGAAAGGTGCTAATGAGGGCGATCGCCCGCTCGGTGAGGCTGCCCACGCCAATGATTTGCTCGATCCATTCCAGGCCGTCCTGCCGAAACCCGTAGAGCAGCAGCCCCAATAACGGCCAGCGGAGCAGCACCCAGGCCAGCAGCACCGGGTGCCGAGGGTGGGGCATCGACGGTGGGGAAAGAGTTTGGGGCGATCGGCCCTGAGCGTTGATCATGGCGAGCTTTCCTGGACACAGTAGGTCGAGCTTACGGGTGAACTTAGGGTGGGTTGTTCCCGGCCAATTGCCAGCGCGCCGCCAGCAACAGACTCAGCAGCAACACTCCACCGATAAAAAAGTGGGATAAGCCAGCTTGGCCCAGCAGCCAGGGCACCCCAGCGGGCTGGTATAGGGTAACAGGCAGCGAAATCAGCAGCGAAATCAGCAGCAGCAGGGGATGGCCACCGGGGGGAATCATCTGGGGATGGCCGAGGCATAGTCCTAGGGGCAAAATCAGCAGCAAGTAGTAGTGGGTCCAGGAAATGGGGCTGATCAAGAGAGCCAGACAGAGCACCGTCACCCATTCCAACTCGACCATCGTCCGCGCCGACCCGAGGGATTTCTCGTCCCAGGCCCGCAGTTCGGGGTGCGGCGGGGCACGCCAAAACGTCCATACCACGGCCCCCACCAAAGCTGAAAGTAAACCATAGCGCAGCAGCTTAAAGGGGAGGCCCACGGTCATCGGGATCCAGGTATCGGGCTTGCCCCCCAGTAGCCGTGCCAAAAACCCATCGACGGACTGCACATTAAAGGCGGACAGGGGTTTTCCTGCAAAGGGTTGGATGCATTGGGTGTACCAGGTGCCGTGCAATTCGGGGCCAAACAGCAGCAGCGAAAGGCCCACAACGGCGACCAGGCCCAGCCCAAAGCCGAAGCAGGTCCGGAGGCGTCCCCGCAGTAAAAAATAGGGGCCTAGGAGCAAGATGGGAATTTTGATGATGCCCGCGATCGCCACCAGCGCCCCGGCGGCAAGTGCCCACCCCTTGCGCCCGCAGCCCAAGGCGGCAATCAACAGCAGCAGGACGTACTGAGTCGTGTTGCCCAAACGCAGGTTGTAGTACACCGGACCACTGGCAATAAACAGCCCCACTAAGGCCCATTGCCGCCAGCCCGTTACCTGGGTCAACCGGAGCAAGCCCCCGCAGGCCGCTCCGGTGGCCACCACACCCACCGCCGCCATCAGCCCACCCGCCACCGCTGGGGAAAACTGGGCAAAGGGCGCAAACAGCAGGGCCACAATCGGAATGTTGACGTAGCCGCGGACACAGGCATCGCCGTAGAAGTCATGGGAGCCTTGGAGGATTTGCTGTCCTGCAAAGTAATAGGCTTTGGTAAAGTCGCCAAAGAGGCGGTAGGGTTCGGGGCCATGCCAGAGCAATAGACCCAGGGCGATCGCTCCTCCCATGTACAGCATCCGCCACAGCGGTAATCTGCCAGGGTCCTGCTCTTGGCCCTGTTTCTGGCCCTGGGCCATCCACCAGAGCAGCCCTCCCATGCCGATGACTAAACCGCAATACACCAGGTAGATCCGCATCGACACCCTCACTGCTTGTCCAGGCTTCCAGAATCATTGTCTAGGGTGGCTGTATGGTCTGGCTACTGGTAAGCAGATTGTATTGGTTCACACATGATTCTGCGTGTTTCCTGGAATACCTTATGCAGAAAGGTAAAATCCCCTGCGCCGATGCCTGCGGGGAGTTTTTCGACGATGCGCAGATGGAGCGATCGCTGGATTTGGAGATTGGGTGGGATGAGGGGCAATCGCCGTTATGACGCGCACTACAGCTTATCGAGCAGTTTGTCATATTCTGCATGGGTGCCAATCCAAAACCACGAGATGCCACTTTCCACCTCAACACCCAGCGCCCGATACTCTAGCCCAGCCCGAACCGACCAGTACTTTTTACCAATTTTCTTGAAGTGTAATGAGGGATGAGATGGATCATCTTTGAGTAGCTTGTAGCACTGGTCGGCATTGCGCTGTACGCTGTCAGGTAAGGCATCGTAACATTTCCAAAATCGCTGTGTCGTGTAATGCATTAGAGTTCGTGACAGCGACCTGCCTTAACCTCGGCGATCTGCTTCTTCGGCGAATGCGTCTAACTTTCCTGCTGCGATGTCTTGTTCCAGTTGTTCATCCCAACGCTGATAATCCGTGTCTAAGAACCACTGCCTAAGTTGCTGGGACTCTTCCTTATGGCAGAGTGAGGATGGCGGGTTCCATTTGCTCAAGGGTTGACATGTTTTCTACCTCTCTGGCCTTAAGCGAATTATAGCTTTGTGAGAAGAGTAGCAGAGAGATTTAGGTCTCAATCGGCGATTGCTGGATTTGGAGATTGGGTGAGGAGCGATTGTGTCTGCTGTGTGCTCGTCCAGCGTTAGTGAAGCCATAGCAATCTCAATCTTAGTGCGATCTTAGTTAAGGATTGAGAGTGAACATGTTAGGCTTCCTAGAGTCAACCCAATCTATAAGATCGAGTGATCTACTGGCGTTCCCAAAAGTAAGCTTCATCTCGCATACAGGTACTTTGGGGCACCCATATTGTGATGACGCATGAATAGTAGAACTTGCAAGTCGTCAAACCCAGTCAGGTCTACGGTAGTATCTGGTGAAAAACCCTCCCAGATCGAGCCCGCATTAGTCAAGTAGATTGCGTTGAGTCTTCCACGATGTGCAAGTTCTGATACGGGAATCTCGCCAAACATATTGAGCTTGTTGACATGCCTCCCGAAATCTTTACTGAATCTAGCCTGGAAAGACAGCCCATTTTTTATCGGGTTGCTCTCTAGATCGTCAAATGCGCCATCGTCAAATGCGCCGTCAAAAAATGCGGCATCAAATACGGGATTATCTGAGAAGACGAAGTGCAGGTTGTCTGAGGACATTAAACGCTGCCTGCCCTCAACGAAAGACTGCGGGTTCATCCACCTCCTTGGGCGGCGAGCGGAAAACCATGTATTAGCCATACGAAGCACGATGGGTGTGAGCAGCTCTAGGGCATCAGCAACCTTTTCTCTTTCGGATGCACTGTTAACAGGTGCGAAGTGACGCTCTCCAACTTTTGCATGAAAGAGTGGAAGTCGCGCTTCGTCATAGATGTGCCTGATAATTTCTTCCACAGCATTATTAGATGTTTCCGGAGGTACTAAATTAGATAGAAAAAGGTCACTAGATGCAGAAGTTAGTGACTGGAGTAACCATTTTCTCTCTCCGGTCTGCTTAGGATACTTAGAAGAGAGCAAGCTTTCGAGGGCAAGGTACATATTTCGATAGGCATCGTATAGATCATCAGATACTTGCGATAGCCGGTAGAACCGAAAACCAATGTGATACTCGGGTGTTGGTGTTGCTGGGGGCACAACGTTTCCCTGAGCGTCCTGCACAGTGCAAGTAACCTTTTCCGAATAAGTGCTAGTACTTACCAGCGCGATAGTGTTTCGCCCGCTTGCTTGCCACCACAGAAGATATTGTGTCTGCATTCCGTGTGATGAGGTCAGCATGTCCAAGCATAGATAGAATATCAAGGCATTCCTGGGCGCTGGCACTCCCCTTGTCGTAGGCCATGTCGAACGAGGTTGCTCCAGAGAACCTACAGATCAACATGCGGCGTTGTTGGTGATGCCATTAACTGGCAGTCACCGTACTGAATACAAACTTCTTCCTCAGGTGGCTTTGCCAAGGGCAGCGCGATGCCTGAATCAAGTCCATCCTCAAGGTCAAATCTGAGCGTACCGATAGTGGGCATAGGTCTGATGCCTCATAAATTGTAGTCCTACCTGTTTTGATTCCCCTTATGCGGTTCACTTGAGGCGAGATGAAAATGTGTCTCCATATCAGCTGAATACCTTGTTGGCTAGAGTTCTCGTCTCGCTTCTAACTTTTCAAATCCTCTAAAACACGAGTGATCATCTCCTGCAATTGTGGAATGTCTTCCTGAACGGCTTTCCAGATAATCTCTACATCCGTATTGAAGTAATCATGAATCAGCTTATCCCGCATCTCTGGGAAAATATCTCTCCAGGGGATGCCAGGGTATTGACTTCTGACTGAATCTGGGATTCGCTTGACGGCTTCGCCAATAATTTCAAGCGCCCTTGAAACCGCAAATATATTCTCCAAATTCTGTGAGAGCACTGCAAACTCTACGCCTGCCGTAAACCGCTCAATGGCAGCGATCGCATCCAAGAATATCCTGTAAATAATCCTCCAGATATCGCTTGCTCACAGATAAACAACCTCAGCCAAAATCCGTTCTCCAATGCGGGGCTTCAAACCACCCTTATGCACCAAATCAACCTTGACTCCCAGGCCGTCGCTGAGATAGTTCTCTAAATTGATAAACTTTAACAAACTGGGTGTTTCCGAAAACTCCACCAACACATCCACATCACTGGTTTCGGTCTGCTCTCGCCGAACGTAAGAACCAAAAATACCCAGTTCTCTCACCTGGTAGCGCTCCTGCAATGCCGACTTATTTAACAGAAGCCATTCCTTGACTTCCTCCAGTGTTTTCATCACCCCAGTCTCCCCTAAAGTCAGAACGGATGTAACTTACACCTATCTTAACTAGGTTCGCACCCCGTCAAGTCGCCCTATCGCCCCATGGTGATGCAGGGTCAGACCAATGAAGTTTGGGCAAACGCGATCGCCCATAACCGATCACATGGATTACAGCAGCCAAACCGCGATTGTCCCCACCCCACCCTAAGGCACCATCGCCACCTTAATCACCTGCCGCTGCTTCATCGCCTCAAACACCTGGGCCAAATCCTTCAAAGGCTGCTCCTGACTAATCAACAAATCAAACGGCAACACCCGGCTCGCCAACAAATTCAGCGCCGCACGGACATACCGAGGCGTATTGTGAAACACCCCCTTCAGCGTCAGCTCACTGTAATGCAATAGCTCCGTGCTCACACTAATCGTCGTATTGCGGGGACAACCCCCAAACAAATTCACCGTCGCCCCAGGCCGTGCACAGGCGATCGCCATTTCCCACACGCTGGGCACCCCAGTCGCTTCAATCACCACATCAGCCCCCCAGCCATCCGTTAATTGCTTAACCAAACCGGGGACATCCTCACAATGTCGATAGTTAAACGTGCGGGCCGCCCCCAGCTGCGCCCCCACCTCCAAGCGGTGATCATTCCCCCCGAATAGCAAAACCTCTGCAAACGGCTCGGTCCCCGGCAGTTCCGTCGTCCAATCTCCCAGCCCCGAAGCCAGCGCCGCCACAAACATCAACCCGATCGCCCCATCCCCCAAAATCACCACGCGATCGCCCCGCCGGACATTAGCGCGCGCCGCCCCATGTAACACACAGGCTAAGGGCTCCGTCATGGCCGCCATCGCATCGGACAACCCCGCCGGAATTGGCAATAGATTGTGTTGCACAATCGGTGCCGGAATCCGCAGGTATTCCGCAAACGTGCCATTATTAAACGTAAGATTCGGACAGAGAGAATATTCTTGCTTTTGGCAGAAAAAGCAGTGCCCACAGGGAGCCGAATTGTTCGCCACCACGCGATCGCCCACCTGCCACCCCGTTACCCCTGCCCCCAAAGCCACAATTTGCCCCGCCCCCTCATGCCCAAACAACGTCGGAGGCTTCAGCATTTTGGCATGGCCCCCCCGTCGCCACACCTTCAGATCGGTCCCACAGGTGGTCGCCGCCCCCACTCGCAGCACCACCTCCCCCGGCCCAGGCGTTGGCTCCGCAACCTGCTCCAAACGCAAATCCTCTTGTCCGTACAGTAATGCCGCTAACACTGGCCTTGCTCCCACAATTCACCCGATTACAGCCGTCGCCATGCTGAGCAAAGCAACAACACGTCAGATCGCCTCCATGGCAGCGGCATTTCAACGCTTCACTCCGTCCCAGCGCTCTGACCAAAGCTATCTTACTGGGTATCGTGGCTCAGAATTAGGGCGATCGCCGAAACCCGTGGCGACTACCCTGTAGTCAGGGAGGAGTAGTCAGACCCTAGCGGCAAACGGACAGATCGCCATGGAACCGGCCAAAAATCAACGACCACTGCCAAAATTTCCAAAACTGCCAAAATGGCTAATGCCAGCCTGCCAAACCCTACAGCGGCGCTGGCGCAGAAGCCCTCTAGGGATAAAAGGACTGGTAATCGCCCTACTTCTGATCCTGTTCGTGCGATTGTTGCCCTATCTGGCCCCCATTCGATTAGCCGATGTCGCCCTCACCAGTCAGGCCATGGAGTTTCGCGATCGTCATGGCCTGCCCCTGGGCACTATTTTGAGTCGCGATCAAAACCATACCGTGACGGTTCCCCTCGCCCAAGTGTCTCCCTACTTTGTGCAGGCCATCATTGCCGCCGAGGATGCGCGGTTCTATCATCATGGGGCCATTGATAGCCGTGCGATCGCCCGCGCCATTCTGGAAGCGATCCAAGCCCGTCAGGTCGTCAGTGGTGGCTCCACGATCACCATGCAACTCGCCCGCATGCTGGATCCCGCCCCGCCTTCCCTCCCCAACAAACTGCGAGAAATCTGGACCGCATGGCGATTGACCGCTGGCATGTCCCCCGACCAAATCCTCCAAACCTATATCAATCGCCTTCCCATGGGCGGTAACATCTATGGCATAGAAGCCGCTGCACGGATCTACTTTGGCGTTCCCGCCCTAGACCTCACCCTAGCCCAGGCCACCCTGCTGGCCGCCATTCCCAACGATCCCAATCGCCTCAATCCCTACAGCCATCGGGCCGCCTTAAACCAGCGCCAAATCTACGTGCTCAACCAACTGGTCAAGCAAGGCGTCCTTCGCCGCCCCCAAGCAGACCAGATTGTCCAGGAAACCGTCACCTTTCAGCCGCGATCGCAGGGCATCATTGCCGCACCCCACTTCTTGTTTTGGCTCGCCAGTCATTTATCCGCCACCCCCCATCTGACAAACCCCATCCAAACCACCCTCGATCTCCCCCTTCAGCAATTCGTTGAAACCCAGGTCCAACAAGTCATCCAAACGCTATCTCGCCAAAATGTCCACCACGCGGCTGCCCTCGTCATTGATAACCAGTCCCAGAGCGTTTTGGCCTACGTCGGATCCCCTCAATACTTCGCCGCTGGCGCCAACGCCTCCAATAGCCAAGGCCAGAACGATGGCGTCCAAGCCCTGCGACAACCTGGTTCCACCCTCAAACCCTTTCTGTACCAACTGGCCCTGGAAAACCGCACTATCCGTCCCAACACCATCTTGGCGGATGTCCCCACCCGTTACGCCATTCCCGGCGCTAAACTCTACAACCCCATCGATTACAGTGAACAGTTTCAAGGCCCGGTGCGTGTCCGCATTGCCCTAGCCAACTCCCTGAATGTCCCCGCTGTCCGTGTCCTGGAAAAAGTCACCGTTCCTGTCTTTTTGGATCGGCTCCATCACCTTGGCTTTACCCATCTCACCCACCCGCCGGACTACTACGGGTTAGGACTTACCCTCGGCAGTGGTGAGGTCAGCCTGTGGGAACTCGCCCGCGCCTACCTCACCCTTGCCCGCCCCGAACATACTCCGACCCTCAAAGTACTTCGGGATAGCCACCTTCAGCTCGCGATCTCCAATCCTCCCGCCGCGCCGCACCGCACTGGCCCCAATTCAACGGCGGCGTTGATTACCGACATGCTCAGCGATCGCCATGCTCGGTCGCAGTCTTTCGGCGTTGATTCTCTGCTCAGCCTCCCCTTCCCTGCTGCGGTCAAAACTGGGACTTCCTCCGACTTTCGGGACACGTGGACCGTTGGCTTTACCCGTGACTATACCGTTGCCGTTTGGGTTGGCAATTTCGATGGCGATCCGATGCAAAAAGTATCGGGTGTTACGGGAGCAGCCCCGCTGTGGAATCGGATTATGCTACACCTGCACGAAGACCAGGAGCCCCTCCCCTTTAATCCGCCCAGCGGGTTTGTCCAACGTCCAATCTGTGCCCTATCGGGGGCGCGCCCCGGCCCAGGCTGTGCCGCGATCGCTCAGGAATACCTTGCCCTCGGTGATTTGGCAGAATATGCTCGCCAGCCCGACCCTTTCTACCCAGCCGGGACTCTACAATTGCCAGCGGAATACGATGAATGGCTGGCAATGCAGACGACCTTAGCGACCGGAGACTCGCGTATTGCCAATGATCGGGCCTCAGGAGATCGCGTGCAGCCCGATCTCCTGGGGCAAAATCGCATCGTCTCTCCCCGACAAGGTGACTTTTTTTACATTGAAGCCCATTCCGACCCAGCCCAAAAACTAGAATTTAAGCTGGCCGCCGCCCCGACCACAATGCTGGAATGGCGACTGAATGGGAAACTAGTGGCTACGCAACCCGGCAATTCCTTCTTTTGGACGGCGAAGCCGGGGAGTTGGACCCTACAGGTGCGCCCCGTCAATCACAATTCAACGAATCCTCCAACGAGTCAGCCGATGCAGGGCGATCAGGTGCAGTTTGAAGTGCAAATCGCTGCCGAAAAATCAACGCGACGGGGCTTTTCCTTGGGCGATCGCCCCAATCAGCCCTGATAAACCGTTCTGATTAGCCATTGTGAACCCATCAGTCCCGATCAAGAGCCAGCTTGTTTTACAGGGCCACAGGTTGACGAATGAGTTCCTCTAAGGTCGAGAGGAGACTTTGCTCGTTGTAGGGTTTCGAGAAGTAGGCGGAGGCACCGAGGCTCGTGGCCAGTTTACGGTGCTTGTCGCCGCTGCGAGAGGTGAGCATCGCGATGGGAACAGGGGCCAAAGAGGGATTGGCTTTGACCTTGGCTAGGAAGCCAAACCCATCCAGACGAGGCATTTCAACATCGCAAATAATGCCTTGCACGGTGAGGCCGTCTTGCAGTTTTTCGAGGGCTTCTAATCCGTCCTTTGCCTGCTCGACGCGATAACTCGCACGTTCCAGAGTCAGGGCCAGGAATCGGCGCACGTTAATCGAATCGTCAATGATTAAGATAGTAGGTTTGGTCGGAGCGTTGGCCAAATTGGCCGGCAGCGCAAACAGGCTGGGGGTCGCTGGTGCTGGGGCCACTGCCGAAGAATACTCACAGCTTGCAATCCAGTTAAGCATCTCGGAGACGTTGACCAAGGGCACCACGCGGCCATCCCCGAATACGGTGCAACTACTGAATCCGGGCGGCAACGGCAGATTGCCTTCCACCCGGCGGACGGCGACTTCTTGCTCGGCCCAGGCCCGATCAATCTGCAGGGCCATGGGTTCACTACCCCGGCTCACCATCAAAATGGCAGGCGCATTGATCGAGGGCTGAATTTCCAGATCGTGGGCAGGACGGGGACAGTTGAAGCGTAACCAGCGACCCAACCGAACCAGCGTGACGCGACTGCCTTTGACCAGTAACGACTCACTGTTTTCTGTGGTGATGGTATCCTCCGGTTTTAGGAGAAAAATTTCATTAATAGAGTCTGCCGGGACGGCCAGCAACATACCACTACTTTCCACGAGGAGGACGCGCGCAATAGAAAGGGTATAGGGCACCGAAAGCGTAAACGTAGTGCCAACGCCCGCCTGAGTATTGACCTTAATGTCCCCGCGAATTTGTTTGAGATGCTCACGGACCACATCCATGCCCACGCCACGTCCTGACAGTGTGGTCACTTCTGTGCTGGTGCTAAAGCCGGGTTCAAAAATCAGCGAGAGCAAGTCTTCATCGCTGGCAGCGGCCAGCAACGTAGCATCCAAGCCCATTTCTTCAGCCCGTTGCCGAATTCTATTCAGGGGAATGCCGCCGCCGTCGTCTCGGAGAGTGATGATCGTGCGGTTGCCACGGTTCGTGGCACGGATTTCAATCTCACCTTGTTCGGCCTTACCCCGTGCCCGCCGGGTTTCGGCATCTTCAATGCCATGGTCGAAGGCATTGCGGATCAGGTGCATGAGGGGATCATTGAGCACCTCAAGAATGTTGCGATCAATCAGCGTTTGGCCGCCGACCACATTCAGCGTTACCCGTTTTTGATGCTGCAATGACAGTTCGCGCAGAAACCGTGGAAAGCGATCGAGCACATCAGACAGCGGACGCATGCGCAGATGCGTGAGGCTATTTTGAAATTTTTTGGATGTGCTATTCAGGCTCCGGGTGCTTTGATCGACCCGATCCAGATTGAGGTCAATATCGCTGGATACTTCCTGCAGTTGCACAATGGTTTCCATCACCTGCTGTGAAAGCGTATGCAGGCTGTCGTAGCGATCCATTTCCAAAATATCAAATTGGCTACTGTTGACGCCATCGGTGGCTTCCCCAAACCCTAAGTTGGCAGCGGCAAGTAAGGGGATTGGGCTGATCCTAGGATTAGGGGCCTCACGGGTATAGGCAGACCGCAAATCAGTGTCAGCATCTTCTAGAAGTTTGAGGCGCTCGTTGAGCTTTTGGGCCAAATTCCGCAGGCGGTTGATATGGAGTGCTAAGCCGTTCCGCTCGATATTGAGTTCACCAAATAAATCATTGAGCTGATTCAGTTGACGGACGGGCACCCGCACCGTTGCATCTAAGTTATCTTCGGGCGGTGGCTTCACTCCACCGTCCACCTGGAAATCTGCCGTTTTCGGGGGCTTAAAGTCAGCGACGGGTGGATTCGGCCAATCAGCGATCGCGGGTTCAGGGACGGCTGACGTAGGCGACGTAAAATCAACGGTCGCATTCACCGGCTCAGTCTCTGCCTGCACCACCGGAATTGGCTCCGGCGTAAATGGCACTTCCGGCGTAAATGGCACTTCCGGTGTAAATGGCATCTCCGGTGTAAATGGCACTTCCGGTGTAAATGACTCTGTTAACGCAGCGTTATCGACGAGGGTTTGCCAGTCTTCAGAGAAGGAATCAAAGCCCCAGTCAGAGTTTGGTTCCGGTTCAGGCACGGTATTGGCGAACTCGGGATTACCGGACTCGGGCCCTGCTGCCGTCACGCTGAAGTCGCCGCCAAGCTCAGTGGGCAAATTGTCATATTCACCCGCTATCACCAGTGCTTGGGCGTATCGCCAGGTTTGTAACGCCGTTTGAGCAATTTCAAGGAGGCGATCGGGCTGCATTTCCAACGTTTGCAGCACCGATTCACACAGACGGCTAAAGGGGAGCAATTGGAGCATTTCCCCCAAATCCCCCAACTCCTGCGCCAGAATCGAGACCTCTTCCTGCAAACAGGGCTGGTCTGGATGCTCCAACACCGTCTGCAACCGCTGGAGGCAACCCTCCACCTCGGTTTCAAACAGGACTGGAATAATACTCCGCCCATCATCCCCACCTAGCATGGAAACCGCATCTTCAGGCTGGGGCTCCCCTAACAGCTCATGCAATTGCTCAAAGATAGGTGTAATCGTCGTTGCGAGCCATTCGTCTGGAATGGGTTGTTCTCGGCGATCGCATTCAATCACCTGACGTAAACTGTCCACAGCCCCCAGCAGCAGTGCCTCCAACTCTGGCGAAATGTCCAGTTGGTTCTGAACTTTTAGCACTTTGAACGAGTCTTCTAGCCGATGGGATAACGCACTCAGGGTATGGAATCCCATCATGCCCGCCCCACCTTTAATCGAGTGGGCAGCCCGCAGCGCAGCGTTGATCTTCTGAATATCCAGTCGCGCATCCGCCACGCCCAGCAAAGCATCATCCAAAGTATCGAGATACTCCTGTGCCTCATCGAGAAACTGGCGGCGAATTTCAAGTTCCTTGTCGTTCATAGGAGGGGGAATGAGGGGGTGGTAGATCAGGAAGGAGGCAGATGCAGGTCAAGGATCAGAAAAGGCTGAGGCCAAGGGCCAAGAAATAGCAAGGCAGGATGGTTTCATACTTCATTCTTACATTTCATATGTCAGCCCTCCGCACTAGCCCCCGGCCCCGGCCCTAACCCACCTTGAAGGTTTCCACCGAGGTTTGCAGCTCTTTTGCGATTTCAACAGTTTGCCGCAGAGCGTTAGAGGCTTGCGTCGAGGATTGAGAGGTTCGTCCAGAGGCTAGAGCCACTTCTTCCATAAGGTCACTAATGATTTGAGAAGTTTTAACTTGGGATACAGTGGCATCGGAGATCGATTGGACTAGCTGATCAATCTGGACAGAAACTTGAAGAATATGGTTGATGCTATGCTTCGCTTCTTCAACTGAGCGCGTTCCGGCCACAACCTGTGTGGTCCCTTCCTCCATAGCTCCGACGACAGCAGCGGTTTCCCGTTGAATCGCATCTACCAATTGCTCAATTTCTCGTGTTGCGGCACTAGACCGTGCTGCCAAGTCACCCACTTCTTCAGCAATCACCGCAAAGCCCTGTCCTTCCTCACCGGCTCGGGCCGCTTCAATCCCCGCATTGATGGCTAGCAGATTAGTTTGCATGGCGATCTGATTAATCAGCGACACCGCTCGGGAGATTTGCTGGGAGGATTCGCCCAGGCGTTTGACCTTTTTAGTGGTTTCACCAATCGTTTCCCGCAGGCTCAAAATATTCCGCACTGTTAAGTCCATGGCGGCTCCGCTAGCGGCAGCGGTTTGCGTGGCAGTTCGGGTCACAGATGCTGTTTTGTTGGCACTCTCCGCAACGGATTGAATGGAGTGTGTCATCGCCTCTAGGGTGTTGAGTGTCTGCGTCGTTTTATCCGCTTGCTTCAGGGCAATATCGGCCAGTTGGCGAATAGACTGTTCATTTTCGCCCAGTGATGTGTTGACCTGCAGGGCAGAGGTCTTCACTTGGGTCACAATCGAACGCAGACTTTCCACAATTGAGTTAAAGAAGTCGGCCACAATACCGATTTCACCCGCTGTTACGTCGGCCCGCACCGTAAGGTCGCCCATAGCGGCACCTTCCACGTCGGTCAGCAAGGTTAACAACTGTTGCTGAAGGGATTGGTTTTGCAGGCGTTGCTCATCGGCGAAGGCTTCTGCGGACTGCCGTGCCGATTCTCGTTCAGCGGCGGCCTGCAACGCGGATTCCCGGTCAGCCAGAATCTCCGCTTGATCTAGCGTATAGCCGATCTGTGTTGCCAGTTGGCTAAACATATCAACCTCAGACTGCCGCCATTGGCGCGCACCCGAGCATTCATGCGCAGCGATCAGCCCTAGCAGCGTAGTCCCTTGCATGATTGGGGCGACAACGCTGGCGCGGATCTGGAACCCCTCTAGGATATTCTGGTGGGAACGGTTAAACGTCTGCTCAAAAATATCGTCCATGGCGCGCACACGCCCACTTTTGAACTGCTCAACCAAATCGTTCCGTAACGGATCGTTGACAAACTCGCCGAGGATTTTGCCACAGCCGGGAGCCGCAGCCTCGGCGACGATTGTGCCCGTCCAACCTGGGTCGAAGGTATACACAATGACGCGATCGCAGCTCAACACCTGCCGAATTTCCTGCACCGCTGTCTCTAGAATCGCCTCCCGCGACAGGGAACGGCGAATCCGCAGGGTGATTTCTTTTACCAATTCCGCTTGCTGGGCCGCATCCGCTAATTCCTGCTCTGAGGAAACGATGCTGTCCGCCATCCGGTTGAACGTGGTTGTAAGTTGGCCCAATTCATCCGTGTAGAACACTTCAGCCCGCTGGTTGCGATTGCCCTCGGCAAAGCTCTGAGTGGTTTTCTCTAAGGCTTGCAGCGGACTTAGCACCGTGCGGCGGAATATTCTTGTCCACGCTAAAATGGCACCCAGACCAATCGCAAGGACTAAAGCCTGTGCTCCCAAACTTCTACCGAGCAGGGCATTCAAACCGTCTTCTGGCGTACCACGCACCAAAATGGCCGGCGGCGCTCCTTGAATGTAGTCCGGAATTGGGGCGTCAGCGGTTTCCGTAATCAAGTTAGGGATGGCTTTAGCGGCAACCGTATAGGACTTGCCGTTGATGGTGAGCCGTTCAGATTCGGGCTTGCCTAGCGTTTTCTCAGCCTTTCGTAATAGGGCTAGATTTGGCAGCTCGATTTTAGGCACCGCCTGCTTAATATCGGCCCCATTCTCCTGACTTAAGGACGTTTCCAGAATATATTGACCATTGGGCTGGCGCAGATAGACGGCGCTATACCCACCATTGAGTTGCTTCAGGGTGCTTTCCGCGATCGGCTTTTTGCCCACGGCGATGTCGGCAAATACCAAGGCTCCTAAAGCTTCCCCTGTCACCGGATCTTTAACCGCTGTGACCACATAGCGGATCAATGAATCTCGACCATTTGCTTCTGGGGGCAGATCGGGCCGCTCTTTAGCCAGTTCCTTCCATTCCACAAGCGCACTTGCTTTTAGCTGCTTGAGATCCTTATCCTTGAACAGTTGGCTGACTAAATTACTTGGGTTGAATGTTTCTCCGGTTCTGTCAGCATTGGCATTGACCAAAATCTTGAGGTCGGGGCCCACCAGCGTGGCGTATTCCATCTTACGGGCGCGGACCTCGTTCTTCAGAATATCCTTAACCACCTGCTGTCTATCCGAGGAGGCCACGTTGCCAGTCTGCTTGTAGTCTCGCGCTAGGTCAATGATGGCGGTGTTATCGGCCTGCCCACGGGAGCCAAATCCCATCTGGTTAATTTTGATATTGTAGTTAGCTTCTGTGACGGTCACTTCGGATTTCGCCTGCTCCACTAACTGAGTCCGCAGACTGCTCACCAGCACTACAACGGAGCTCACACCCAGCCCTAAAGCCGGAAGCAGTCCACAAACCGCCATGGCCACTAACTGTTTACGCCCCATCGGCAAGTTATCAAACCAAGCCAAGGCACTCCGGCGATCCCCGCGCCTGGGCGAACGGTGCGGCCCATTGGGGGAATTGGGAGGATGACCAGAAGCATCCGCTTTTCTAACAGGTGCCTCTTGTACGGAAGACGGAGACATTACGATGGGCAAGATGTTCTGCCCATTGAAGCTGTTGGTAGAATTGCCGGGATTAGCCATAGAAGGACAAACTCACAGTAATGAAGATGGATAGATATAGGTAAAGTGAAACGCAAATTCTGGACGCAGTTCAGATCAAGCGGATTGCCCGACACACAGGCAAAAGTAAAAATTTAGCATCCCTAGGGGCAAGGATTGAGTCACTGAATCAAGGGGCAATTGGGTGCAGTCCTGTCCACACGCAACTAGGACTGATGATGAAGAATCGGCGATCGCACAATGCTGCTCGCCTTGAAAACCCACAGAACCTCCTGGGGCTGAACAATACAACCTTCTAGGTGGCTCAAGCCGTCGTTTGCCAAGTGTTCGGGCACAGGCTGAATCGTTTCAGGCTTCAACCACACCATGCCATCCAACTTTTGCACAGCCAAGCCTACCGTGATCCCATCCGCATTCACAACAATCAGGTCATATTCCCGCAAATTTGACTCCAGCCGACTGCGGCCCAACAGGAGGCCCAAATCCACCAGCCACAGGACACGGCTGCGGCGATTGATCAACCCCAGCATGGCCATTGGCATCGTCGGCATCGCTGTCAGGCGTTCGGCAGGCAGCGTCACCACTTCCTGAACCTCCTGCATTGGCAATACAGCAGGGGTCTGGGGATCCAACCAAAACTTGATATAGGCCGTACCCACACGCTTGCGCAAAGCCCAAGGGGGACGCCGCGTTGTGATTTGTGTTGTGTTCATCGCTACTTTTTCCTCAGCGCACCACAGACGCGATCACTCGGGCCAGTTGCTCGCGACCAAAGGGCTTAGTAATGTATCCATCCGCGCCCTGCTTCATACCCCACAGGCGATCAATCTCTTGGTTCTTGGACGAGCAAATCACAATCGGAATTTTCTCCGTCGCAGGATGTTTTTTGAGGGTGCGGCAAAGCTCAAATCCGCTCATCCCTGGCATTACGACATCGGTCACAATCACATCAGGCTTATGGCCGATCGCAATATTCAATGCCTCCTTGGCACTGGCGGTAGCAATAACTGAATAGCCGCTTTCGCGCAGGTAATGACTCAATAGCTCCATTTCAGATAGAGTATCTTCAACGACGAGAACGGTTCCCATTAATGTAAGACCCATGGCGGTTTCAATATCCGATAACTGTAGGTTAAATGTCACCCCAACAAATCTGCCCTTTCGGCAGGACAGAGCCACGTTGACAGGATGTTAGCAATGAAAACGAGCACGATGTTCCTGGTGCAGGCCAGTAAAAAAATCGGTTCTGGTATGCTAAACCTAGCACACCAGAACATCACGCGAACTAGGTCAAGTGCTTGAATACAGTCTTGAGCAGTTCAGGCTGGGTGAAGGGCTTTGTCAAGTAACCAGAGGCCCCGACCATCCGAGCTTTAGCGCGGTCGATAAACCCAGTGAGTCCCGTCACCATGATGATGGGAGTACTCTTGAAACTGGGGTGCCGCCGCAGCAACGAGCACAGCTCATACCCATCTAAATTGGGCATGCCAACATCCAGTAAAACCAGATCGGGTTTCAGCCGTACAATTTGCATGAGTGCCTTGACTGGATCGTTGATCATGCACACCGTAAAGCTAGAATCCTCGAGAAAAGCGTTAATCGTTTCCAAAATTGTGGGGCTGTCATCAACACAGGCAATGGTGTAATGATTGGCAGGAGTCTCAACGGGGGCCGGGGGGGGAGTCTCGGCTCTAGATGGACCAATATCATTTTTATGGGCCGGTCGCGCTAGCCGGGTGATATGTTGATAATTGCGCTGTCCCGTGAAGTCGGGTTGGGCAATCGCGGCAGGCTTGGATGGCTGGGGCTGTTGTCGCCGCCGGAGACGCTGCTGACACTCTTCCACAATGGGCCGTAGGTCGAGCTGACACAGATTGGGATAGTCCCCGCTAAAGCTATGGGCTTCAATGATTTCGTAGCTGCCTTCCTGGATCGCTAAAAATGTCTCCAGGACTTCTTTGGCCAGCTCTTCAATCAGGCTAACGGCTTGCCCAACTTCAAGATGCTTCTGCTCGACCAGCCAGTGAACGGCTTGGTAGTCACGATTGTCCAGGAAATCGTTATCGGAACCGGTCTCAAACAACAGCCGCATTTGCACCCGAATTGCGCTCACAAGGGTAGGCACTTGGCGACTCAACTGGCGTAGGTGGCGATCTAACCGCTCGAAGGGATCAACGGACGAAGATGTATAGGACAGTTTGCCTTCGTAAAAATAGAGCGACCACAAGGTTGAACCACTGACAACTTGCAAGCAGCTACTGGCATTTCGACTCACCAACTGTGCCAACAAACTAAGGGGATGGAGCCGCTGGAAGGGCCTTTGGCTAGCGATAGTTAGAGTATTCATGCGGTAGACTCGACAAAGGTGTAGGGGACATAAAATTTTCAGGAATCCAACAGTGATCAACGGGAACGGTACATGGTCTGTAGTAAGCGGGCAAGCTCATGATGTGACCAGATTGAGGTACCTCTAACAGCAACGTGAATGACTGAGTTGTTGGATGGAGGCGTATCGATGATCCAGGTAGATGTGATCAAGGTAGATGTACGAACTTAGTCATGCAGTAAGAATGGTTTGAAGTGATGCGAGGAATCCGCGATTTAGGGTGAGTAACAGTCTTCGTGTCTCGCAGTTCACAGCCCGCATCCTTTGCATCTCGCACTATCTGCATCTCGCACCCACAACAGTCCGGACAGTTTTTCAAGAGGAATCTGAAACCCGTAACTCTTAGTGTGCCGCTTTAGCCGGAAAGATAAGGTAGACCTATACTTTGTCCTCGGCAACCTAGAATTTAACTGGGGTATCAATCAAGGGCTAGCATGCGTGGGCAAAGGTGTTCCTCGTGACAGGGATAAACTGAGTTGGCCTTTTGGAAAATTCACCTCTCCTAACATTAATCACGTTGAATTGACTATTTATCTCTATTGGTAAGCCACAATCACAGCGCAATCTTGGAATTTGCTATGACGTCTCTCGGGAGACGGCTTCGGCTCTAGGTTACCCCCAGCGTTCCGATCTAGGAACTGAAGCTGAGAACTTTCCTAAGCTATGTTATAAGCTACTTTGATTGCTGTTTTCAACAGCAGAAATACAGGAAAAAGATACGTAAATGCACTGATTTCATTATTCAATCACATGACTAGCTCTGCCTTACAGGTTAATCGGTCAAACCTATGGAAAATCTACACTGAGTGGTGGACTTATAAAGACAGGATAAGTACATCTAATTTCGTACATTTTGATACAGACAAAATCTTGAAAACCTGCTATAATAATGAGCGACTTGATCAGCACCTGAAAAGAGGCTGAACAGGGTGGGGTCCGTGGGTATAAAAAACGAGGCTAGGATATGCGGGCTCTCTCCTGGATGCTATGGGAAATAGATCAAGTCTTGCTTGCTTGTTCAACGTGTTTGGTTCAATAGAATACTTTTGAACGGTTCGCGTTTGGGTGAACCTCAAAAATCCGCGTCATTAGGGCTTTATACGCTTATTCTGCCCAGTATAGGGGAGCGTCGCCCAAATTCATGGTTTTGTATGAACCGAATTGGGTGTGCGGAAGGGGATGACTCCGGTTGCGGCTATGCGGGCGGTTGATGGAGTCTTGGGTTGGAAAAGTAGGTTCTCTTGATTGAACCAAAGCGGTTTTTCCTGTCTAGACGTGTTATCGATTGAGTAATCGCAAGAGTTGTTTGATTTTGTTTTTTTGTTTGGCTTTCATCGATTCGGGGAAGCGTAACTCCATTACGACGCGATCACCGGGATCCACACCAAATACGTCGGATTCAGCCGATCGCTCTCGGGGGGATACTTCCACTGTCTGCACCTTTGCGAGCAGGCTTTGGGGGTTGGTGTCGTCGGCATGGGTGGCAATGAGTAACCCCAGGATCGGGCGATCGTGCCCTCAGGACTTCAAGATCCAGCGCAAAGGGTGTGTCGGTTAGCTCCAATCGGATATCCTGCATCCCCATTTCAGAGACAACGGCATGGTAGGAATGCCCCTCCCAGCCCTCCCAGTAGAGCCGCGCTGGGGCATTAATTTGTTTGCGGACTCTGACTCCGACTTCTGGAGTGAACTGCTGGAACACCCGTTGCAAACTGGTCGCGATGAATTTTAGCGAGGCTAGAGGGTTATCGGTTTCGGTTCGTTCCTGTGAGTACCACTGATTCACATCCGAAAAGATGACGATCACCAAATCATCCAGTTGGGTTCGGCTGGGTTGAAGGAAATTCACTGAAAGCAGGGTTTTCAAATCTTGGGTGGCGATTGCCCGCACAATGCGCGCATCCAGCAACACCCGTGCTCCATAATCACCCACCAACTCTATCCGAACTTCATCGGGAATATTGGGCCAAACATCCAGTAGGATTTGGCAACCGGACTCGCTGATGTTGATGGTCTTACCGACCCAGCTTTCATGGCCACTGTGAACGGTCGCCTCAATTTGGCGAGGCATACGGTGTGATTTGCGCAGTTGAGGCTGCTCAAACGCCACTAAGCAGGCCGCCAGCAGTAGCACCAGGTTGAATACACACCACAGTGCATTAATCAGTACTGCCTGGGTATCTAGCGGATTAAACACCAACCAAAATGGGATCATCAAAAGCGCGGTGGCCGTAAGCACCGCCAAAATCACCAGATAGCGCACGCTGTCCAAATCAAAACTGCGTTCCGTGACGGTCAGGCCCTTATCTGTCACGTTAAAGCTGCCCAGTTTGGGATTCACCAAGGCCAGCAGGGTGACAATTCCCGCCTGAAAAGACATGGCAAACTCGTAAATTTCATTCCAAAATGAAAATCGGACGTGCTTGTACGGAATATGGTTGACATGCATGGATAGCAAAATGTGGGGCAACGCATAAAACAGCGTGTCTAGTCCCAATCCTTTGACGGAGTTGACGCCTAACAGCAGATACAGTGTGGGGGCCAACACGTACATTAACCGGGGAAACCCAAAGAAAAAGTGCGATGTAGCGCTGAAATAGCAAATGCGCTGGGGCACCGTGAGCTTGAGCTTGGGGTTCAGCAGGGGATTTTCTACTCGTAAGATTTGCGCCATGCCCCGCGCCCAGCGGACCTGTTGCCCTACATAGGCGGAAAATCGTTCGGGGGCTAGACCCGCCACCATGATCTTGTCATAGTAGACAGTTTCATAGCCCAGGGAATGGAGACGTAGGGAGGTATGGCAGTCTTCCGTGACGGTTTCGGTGGCGATACCGCCAATTTCCAGCACATGCTGCCGCCGAACTACGGCAGCGGAACCACAGAAAAACGCTGCATTCCAGTAGTCGTTGCCCTTTTGCAGGACCTTATAGAACAATTCGTTGCCTACGGGGATGCGCCCATTGGTGAGCAAATTACGCTCAAAGGGATCGGGGTTGTAAAACCAGTGGGGAGTCTGTACTAGGGCGACTTTGGGGTTGAAAAAAAAACCAACCGTGGCTTGTAGCAAACTGCGGGTTGGAATGTGGTCACAGTCTAGGATCAGCACCAAATCCCCGTGGGTTTTTTTTAGAGCAGTGTTGATGTTGCCGGCTTTGGCATGGTCGTTATCATCGCGGGTGAGCATCGTGCAGTGTAGGTCGTCGCACATCTGCTGCAATTCGGCGCGGCGGGCTTTATATTTTTCGGCCCGTCCATCGTCCAGGATATAGACCTGTTTCTTAGCGGCGGGATAGTCGATTGCCAGGGCTCCTAATGCGGTTTTGCGAACGATTTCGACGTCTTCGTTATAGGTGGGAATGTAAATATCGACCGAGAACCATTGGTCGATGGGAATGCCTGATAGGTCTACAGAGGTGCGATCGTTGAGTTTAAGGGTTTGAAAATAGGATAGAAAGAGGACGGCGATCGCATAAAATTCTGCCAGGAGTAATAGCAGGCAAAAGATGCCGTCCAGCCAGTTATCAAAACTAAGCGTATAGTTGGTGCGGTAGTACCAATAGCGGAGGGTGGTCAAAGCACTCAAAGCAATCAAAAACAGGTGCAGTAACTCACTGGTGTGTTTGTTGGTTTGGTTCTCTTCTAGGCGCAATATCCAGGTTCCGGCCCCAATCAGCAGCCCCGCCAAAGCGCCCTGCTCCCATGTCCCCAAACGTGTTGTCAAGAGTGGCACCGAAAGACAGGCTACGGCACTGAGGGCCAACCAAAATTCCCATGGGCCAAAGTGACGCAGGCTGCGATCAAAGGCCCGGGGCACCTGCTCCGTTAACCAGTAAGTCACATCTTTTTGTTTTGGCAGCCGCTTGCGCAATTGGTGACGCAATGGATGGGGGGCAAGCTTGGGGGAAATTCGAGCCATGGGTTAACGCTTAGCAGGGGGCGGGAGATGGGCAGCGGAGCGGTTGACGAACAGGGTGGAGGAACTGGAGCATCTGCCCTTTTGCGCTCATCATTTCTTGACGCATCACTTCTTCACTATTTTGGCATCTAAGTCGGTTTCGGGCTGGTTTGGTGGGGAGCTGATCTCTTTGCGGCCTAGACGCTTCAAATAGGACTGGAAGATGCCGTAGAGGAAGAGGGCGGCGAGGAGCGTGCCGGGAGCCAGGAGAAACCACCGACTGCGGAAGGCGTCCAAAAGCCTTTCTTGGAGGCTGCGATCGGTAATTTCTTGCTTGCGCGGAGCGCGGGTCAGAAATTCCATCGTGTAGGCTTGGGCATCGTAGGGGGAGGGGTTATAGAGATTGGCTTTAACGAGGGCGGTGTCTTCTCGCAGTTGAAAAAATAAATCGTCGCGGCTGAATACATCGCGTACTTGTTTTAAGCCTGCCTCAGTTTGTCCTGACAGAGCCAGGAGCACCCGTTGCGAATTCCAGGGTGAGACAATTTGTTTAATGACGCCCTGATCATCAGGGAGGGTAGCGATTTCGCTATTGTCTCGTTTCCGCGCAAATAGGTCTTGCAGGGCAAATCCACCCGTTGCGGTAAAGGCTTGGGGGATGGGAAAGTTGGCTTGGGTGCCGATCGCCACTAGGTTTTTGGTTTGTTTTTCTGGTTCGGGTAACTTGTTGGCGCGATAGACGTTGAACTGGACGGATTCAGCACGGCTCAGGCGGCCTAGCCGTTCGGCAAATTCCAGGAGCAGGAGGACGTCGGTGGCGGTGGGTTGGTCGGGCAGGGCGATCGCAGTGCTGGATAAGTCCTGCGGGGCCGCAAAGGGAAAGCCATATTGCAGCAGGTGCAAATCGGGAATTTGGGCACCTTGGTGACGGTTCAGTTCAAATTGGGTGTCGGCGTGGACGGTGGCCCACAACTGCTGATCGGTGGCACGGTTGCAAGAGCGCCGCTCCCGAGGATCCAACTGAAAGCGGAATTGCAGTTTCGAGTAGGGTTTAATGCGCTCGATCGGGAGGGGAATGGTGAGGCGATCGCGCAAGGCTCCTTTGTCTGAATCCAGGCGCTTGCCGAGGATGGGCACACCATCTAGCTGCACCTCCACCATGGATGTCAGCGTATTCACTTGGGCGCTATAGCTGTACTGCAAGTTCACAGTACTATCCGGATCAAAGCGATCGTCGGGTAACGCTTTGAAATCCACTTCCACGACGGGGGCATCCGCGCCACGCACGGTAATATCGGAAAGAGGCTTGTTGTTGTAGTCTTTCAGATCCTGGAGTTGGAAGCGATTTTGGACAGGCAAAAAAGCGGGCCATTCGCGGGCCGGGGGCGTAGGCACCGTATCCACCTGCTTCACCAAAATAGTTTGTCCAGTGCCAATTTGGCGATCGCGCGCCTGCACCAAAAACTGAGTGGCCTTGGTCACGCCCGCTTCGCCGTTGCCCGTTGCCACGAGGACCAGATTTTTGCCATCGGCACTGGTCGTCATCATTAACACCCCCACATCCGGGGGCAGCGGCTGCTGCTGCTGGTCTAAAACTTGCCCCTCTTTGATCGCCAGGGGTAAATTAAACTGGGTCAAGCTGGGCTGCATTTGGGGTGTACCAATCACCACCAACCGCTCACCCGGTTGCACCGTTTCTGAGGGCTGCAGGGCGCGGGTTTCCAGCGGACGATATTGCGCCAACCGCCCTAGGGCAGAGTGCAACCGTGCCGCGCCCGTTAACCAGGCTTCGTCCATGACCGGGGGCAGCAGGTAAGCAATGCGATTGGGTTCAAGGCTGAGCGTATCAAACAAGGGATAGGGATAGCGGCTAAAATCCAGATCGATGGGCTGGGGTTGAAAATCAAATACCAGCTTGGAATCGGGCAAGACCTCAGTCCACAGCGACGGATCGAAGGGGTCTTGGGTACAGGTAGGGGAATTATTTTGCAGAGCCGCAATCACCACCTCGTTGTAATCTTGCAGGACACGGGCCGGAATGGTATAAACCGAACTGGCGAGTTCTCCTTTCTTATAGTTCAAGGGCACGCTGCCCACGTTGGTCCCGTTCACAATGACTGTGAGGTTGGATCGGGTGGCATAGAGGGCCGGTGAGTGGTGAAATCGCAATAGCAATCGGGCATCTTTGGTCCGCCAGTTGCGGGGACGGGTGAACTGAATGCGAGCTTCGTCGTAAATGCCCTGCAGTTTGAGCCGATGCCCAATCACAGGACTGCGGTTAAATTCCAGGACATACTGCCCACCGGTAGGAGCTTGAAGAAAGGGCTTGGGGGTGGGGGCTTGGGGATCGACTTGGGGGGTGACCGCAGGGGCATCTGAAGTTTTAGTGGGCGGCACTGTGGGTGGCTCCAGTGGTGCGCCGGAATCAGTTTGAGCGTGTACCAAAGCGCCAAATCCCACAGGAAGGATCACGGCACACAGGCATATAGTCAGAATGCGGGCCTGCCGCGATGTGGCTTTGCGAATAGTCATGGAGGTAAAATCCCCAACAAACAGATGGATGGCAACAAATGGAGGCAAAAATTGAATCGGTTGAGGCGGATGTACTACGGCCTTAATAGCGATCCCAGGCGGGTTGGAAACCGCGACGCTTGAGGCGATCGACCTGCAATTTGACAATGCGATCGCTCAATATTAGTTCAGGATCGGCAATCCCCTGCGCAATCTGCATCTGGCGAGCGGCTTGCAGGCGCTCTAGGGCGATAAACGGCTGATCTTGAGCCAAACTAAGTTCTGCCAAAATCCGCTGTACGTCCCAGTCGGTAGGTCTTAATGCCAGGACGCGGCTATAAATCACCTCCGCTTCTCCGTACCGCTTCTGCTGAAATCGGACGCCACCCAGGGAGGCCAAAGCTTCGATGCGGTTAGGCTGCTGCTGTAAAATCGCCTCGTAGGATTGACCGGCTAAGGCCAAGTCGCCCACGCTTTGGGCCAGTTCGCCCACGATGAAGCGGGTATCAATGGTATCGGGGGCGGTTTGGCGGAGCTGGTCAAGGCGGGCTTGGGCGGCGGGGCGATCGCGCAAAGCGAGCACTTGAATTTGGCGTTTTTGAATCGCCAGATTGCCCGGATCAATCGCGAGCAGTCGGTTGTATAACTCCTCTCGCTTGGGATCCGCCGGCAACGCCCCCACCAAGCTGAAGAGCTGTGCAGGAGGATTCATATCTGCCCCTGTTCGCAGCCATGCCTCTAGCTCCGCCTCTGCCTCTGCCTCCGAAAGGCGCTTGGCCTGGTAGGCGATCGTGGCGCGCCCCAGTTTAGCCGAGGCGTCCTGGGGATCGAGCGCCAGAATCTGGTCGTAAGCTTGCAGGGCTTGATCAATCCGCCCTTGAGCCTGACGGATGCCCGCTAGCCCGTAGAGGGCATCCTTGACAACCGCAGGGCTGGGGGAACGGGCAATCAGCGACTCATAGCGCTGGGCACTGGCATCTAGGTTATCGGTGCGCCGTTCAATTTCCGCCAGCAGTAGTTCAGCCGCCGGATCGGGTGGTCCTGGCAGAGTCGCAGTATAGCTCTGGATAGCCTGAGTGGCTCCCGCCAGATCGCCCCTTTGCAGCAGCATTTGGGCAATCCGAAAGTGCAGAAAGGGCACCGTCACGCCGTCTGAGCGCACCAGGTCTTGATAGATGGGCAGCAAGGCTGACGGGGGCGGATCGATCGGGACTAGCGACTGGGCCAGCATTTGGCGATCAGTGGCGAGGGTGGGTAAAGGTTGCAGCAGGGCTTGCAGGCGCTCGGCTTGTTCTGCCGGGGTGATCTGGCCCAACTGCCGCTCCAGCACGAGGTATTTAACCCGCAGCGTTATATTTTGAGGCTGCTGGGCGATGAGAGACTGATAAAGAGCCAAGGCTTCGGCACGGGTGGCGGGCTGCTCACTGAACACATCAGCCACTTCAGTAACCAATCCAGGCGAGGGGTTAGGGGTTTGCTGGAGGGCCTGACGGTAAAGGGCGATCGCCTCTTGGAACAGTGTGGCATTGCGGGATTGGCGGCCAATCACACTCAGCGATCGCGCCAGAGGCAAAGTCGCTGCGGGCAGATTCCGCAGGGGAGCCAGAACTTTTAACCCTTGGTCTAACTGTCCATTGGCTTGGTAGGCCATGGCCAGAGCCGTGCGGATCTCAATTTCTAAGGGACTCATGGGCTGAGCAGTGCCCGTGAACTTGGCTAGCCGACTGGCCAGCACCGTGACGGCAGTATTCGCCTGTCCAGACCCACGCAACGCTGCCGCATAGGCCGTTAAGGCATTGTCCGGCAGGGGCTTACCCGTGCTTAGATAGCGCTGAAACAGGGCCAAACTTTGGCGATAGTCACCCCCATAACTGTATATCTGTGCTGCCTCCAAAAGGATTTGGGGCGTGGGATTGCTGTGAAACGTTGCGTCTTGAAAAATCCGATCATAGTCGGCAAAGGCTTCGGCAAAGCGCCCCTGATAACCCAGCAGCAAGGCCCGCTGCGCCAATGCTGCTAAATTAGTCGGCTCCAACTTGAGTAGTGTCGTTAGGGCGGCAATGCCCTTGGCCTGCCACTCCGGACGATAGCTCCCCAACGTGCCTACTGCCACTAGAGCGGAGCGATTATTGGGCGCTTGGGCCAAAACCCGCTGGTAGGCAGTCCAGGCATCAGTATCGCGTCCAGCTCTTTGATAGGCGATCGCAAGCCCCAGCTTGGCCTCTAGAGACGTGGGCGTTTGCCGCAGGGTTTGCTCAAACACGGCGATCGCATCATTCACCCAGCCCTTTTGCAACAGCACGTAGCCCTGAGCCGCGGATTGGGCCTGAGCACTGGGAATTGCACCAGTCATCACACCCAGCCAGGGCAGCAGCAGCCCACTGCATAGTCCCACTAGACGCAGGGACAGGTTTTTTGTTGGCAGTCTTTTCATCGGCGAAACGGCGCTCCTAGAGGAATGAGGTTAATCTCCGTTTTAATGCGAATACCCAGGACAACTTCCGAGAATTGATCCCGCGCTTGAATCATCACTGCCCCCCGTAGGTAGGGCCGAATCGGTATATCGTAGTAAACCTCGAGCACGTCGGGGCGCTTATCACCCCGCGAACGGCGCAGATCATTATTAGATAACTGTCGCCCATAGCCAATGCCCAGGCGATCGTTGGGACGAAACAAATCTAAAAAGGTGGTGCCGAAACTATAGGTGTCGCCGCTTTCGTCCAGAGCGCTGTTTGTGTAGTGGCCATAGCGACCAAAGAAGCCCATGTTGAGCTGGGGGTTATAGTACTCGGCATTCACCCCGTAGGCATTTTCGCGATCGCCCGGGGATAATCCAAAGCGGTTCCCACCCCGATCAAACTGGAAAATCTCTTCAAAGCCGGTCTGCCGGCCCGCATCCTTAGCCGAGATATAGGTGCCCGTGATAATGAAGGTACCAATCCGCCCCGCCACCTCAGCGACAGAGCCATCCAGGGCAAAATCACCCAGGCTGCGTCGAGACGAAAATACCCCAGCCTTCACATCCAGATTATCCGTCACGCTCCAGTTAGCGATTAACCCAGGTCGGGACGCTAACCCGGCTGCACTCAGCGCCGGATTCGTTTGAAAGACCCGATTAAAAAAGTGACTGGCGCCGTCCTTAGCAAAGCTGTTGCGATCAAAATACGAGGTGTAATCCATCAAGCCACCAATCAGCCGAAATCTGGGCAACCAGGAGGGCGATACGGCCACATACAGCTCACTCAAGCTGAGCCCTCCATCCTGAGAGTCGGAAAACCCCCGCCCAGTGCTCCAGTCCACAACCGCCCCAAACAAAACATCCGGCGTGATCGGATACAGACCTGTTAAACGAATCCGGGTCGAAGAATCTGCTCCCTCTAGCTTATAAACGCCTTGGACTTTGAGGGTGGGCTTACCTAAAATTTCACTGCCCGCCCGCCGCACCGTTTTGTCGGTTGGATCTGGCACAGTATTACCCGGAACGCTCCCATCCAGGGCTACTTGATTCGCGGGAAGCACCTTCGGAGAGGGCTGACTCGCAGCAGTCGGATCCGCAGAGCGCTGATTTTGCGCAGAGCGCTGATTGATAGAGGTGTCACTCAGCAGCATTTCGCCTAGGGATAAGTGACTCGTCGAGGGCGCTATTACTCCACCGTCCACCCAAACTGGGAAGACCGGAGGCAAGGGCAAACTCCCAGCCAGTGGTTCAAACAAACCTTGAGCAAGGCTCGAATTCATCTCTAAACGAGTCTCTGAGGGTACCGCTAGGTGCGCAGCTAGATGAGCATCCTGAGAAGCGGGTAAATTAAAGGGTACAGACTCCGCGACCTGATCCGAGCTTGTCTGGACCACCTCTTCCGCCACGGCTTGCTCAGTCAGCAGGGCCGCAATCGCCACTGCAACCATTCCACAAACTGCTGGGAAAACGGCATAGACAATGAGCCAGGACAGACGGACGCTCTGACTCCATGTAGTTTTCTTAACGTTCAAAACACTATCCCCTTAAAGCCGATTAAAAGTCAGATAGAATCCTGGAAAGGGGCGATTTTCAGCAATTGCGCCTGAAAATTATGCCCTAGGTGGCTAGAATCTGAAGTTTCTTCCATGGATGAAACTTTTCTTCCACGTGTGAAACTTCAGCATCTTGAAACAGCGTCATCAAAAAATGCGCCCATGCCGTTTTTCCATAAGCATGACAAATTTCATCCGCATGGCAATAGTTACGTCGTAAAAATAATGAGATCCAGACGGTTTCTTTAAAAAACCAGTAAATACTTAAAAAAGTTCCAGCCTGCCGCCTCGCCTCGTGGAGCGCCTCTGGCTTGGCCCCCTGACCCAGGATGGCACTGTAGACCGCCACCGACGCCTTCCCATAGCAACGCATCCCAAGGCATTGAGGAAAGGCTCCAATTTGGCTATGATGTTGAGCTTGATAGTGCCGACGATAGTATGGTTGACCGGCTAAGAAGTTAGTTCTTTGGCGCAAAAATTCAGTCTGAGTCATCGCAATGGGCTTCCTCAATCCTATGCGGTCCTATACAGGAGCGGTCAAAGTTTATTCATTTTATTTAATTAAGGCTAAAATCCTGGTTCCTAGCCTTGCCGAGTATACACCCGTAGCCGCTGTAGCCGCTTCAAAAGACCTGTGAAACCGATTGCCATAGACATTGCGCAGACTATCTATACAGGCGGCTGATTGCGTGATTCTCCGAGTCGCTTGCTTCAACCTGAGGATTGCAATGACCAGCCTATGCTGTGGCCTTAGAAAATACCTATGGATTTCTGCACCTTACTGAGGCCAGCTACTCTAAACCTCATAGCCTCACCAGAAATCACAGGGTCGGCTCTTTTATTTTTGAAACACTAAAGTTTTTCAGATCGCTTCACTTAAAAATTCTGTAGATCACTTTACAGTGAGGACGATTCCAGGTCACCAAAAACCATACTGTTCCGAAAAGCTGCCAGCGCCCTTGCCGACTAAACAGCGAGAATTAGATCCATTGCGAACTGTAATGATGAGGTTAAACGATGATGAGGTTAAGTAGGAATAACCTGTAGTTTCTGGTAGCTTCTGGAAACGAGATGCATCTATCTTGGAAGTGACGGCACTTGGAAATGACGGCAATTTGCCAAAAATCACCTGACTCTAACTAACTATACCATCCGGCTAATGGCAAGTTTTAGTGTTTAAGAGGGTGGAAAAGTATTCTTGGTGGGTAAAGCCGCGGCAATTTAGCAACAATTTAATATTTGGGCTTTGCACAGGGATTTACCACGAATTACACGAGCATTTTATAAAAATACGATGAAGGGCATAGACTTTAACCTATTAGCCAAATCTACTGGATTCTATTGGTTAAGTCGATTGGCTACCCATCAATAGGGAGTGGTGCCTTGATAGGTGCTGCCATTGGGCAAAATTGCCCAATCCAGTTGGGCTGCCTCCAAATTCGTATTTTGCACAGTGGCCTGCTCCAAATTGGCGTACCGTAAATCTGCCCCGTTGACATTGGTGTTTACCAACAGGGCTTGGATCAAAATTGTTCCATATAAACTAGCCGTCTCCAGGTTAGACCCTTCAAGATTCGCGGAGCTGAGATTGGCATCGCGGAGCTCGACTTTAGTTAAGTTCGCCTGTTGCAAGTTGGCTTTTGTCAGATTGATATTCAGCAGTTGGGCGCGGCTCAGGTTAGCACTTCGTAGGTCAGCGCCCCGGAAGTCAGCGCCCTGGGAATCAATTTCTTGCAGGTTTGCCCCTTGCAGATTGGCCCCATTTAAATTGGAGTTGACGAGTCGGGCCCGCTCTAAGTTTGCATTGGCTAAATTGGCCTGTCGCAAGTTCACGGTGTTCAAATCCAGCCCGTTGAGATCCATGTCACTTAGATCACAGGCAAGACACTTTTTAGTTTTTAAGAGTTGTTGAAGATTCAGGGCTTTAGAAGCGCTGGGGGCTGGTCTTGGTGTAGGTTGTAGAGGAACTTCAGGGGATGCTTTTGCAACTGGGGCTGGTTCTACGGTTTTTTTGAACCATAGAGCGGTTATGGTTGAACACAACATAAGGGAAACAAAAGCTATAAAAATTCTAAGTCTCATTCCGCTGCACCCGAGGCATTAATTGCATGAGTCTGATTGTATGAGTAATTTGCCATGACTCGTTCGCCTGTTAAAAAGATCTTGCTGCCTGCTGTGCTGGTCTCGATTGGCATCTTTGCGCTGATGATGGCCGTGTTTGCAACCCTGCGTTCCCCCGAATCGACTGCCCGGAATCGACCTCAGGATTTAGACGAGCAAACGGAGGAGTGGATTTTGCCCGCTGAACGGGATAACCACCGGATTCGCCAAGTTGGGATGGCTTTTATTGTCAGTGTCAGTGCGGGCATGGTAGCCGTGGAAGGCTTGCGGCGTTGGTATGCCTTCCACGAATCGGGTCAGACCAAGGCCAGACAATTGGGCTTGGAAGACTTCCTGCTGGACGAGCGATCGCACCCGGAAGAAGAGGACTGAAGGGGACTGAAGCACCCTAACGCAAAAACTCTTCAGCGGCGGCGGGCGCGTTAGTACGACGATTTTTGGGAAACTCTAATGTGTAGGGAATGGGGGGTTCTGGAGGAATCAGAAAGCGGTTGCCCCAGCCACCGTTGATATCACTGGGTTTGATGGGAGGCGGCGTTGTTCCACCCATCGGTAAAGCAACATCGAGGCGGTGGGAAACGCGCACGTAACGTTGGCCATCGGCAGTACTGCTGACCAGTTCACTGCCAAGGCTTTTGCCAGCTTTGTTGAGCTGCTGTTCCAACTGTTGCACTTGGTCGGTCTTATCCCCAGGGGCCAACGTGGCGAGGAATACAACGTCAGGCGCAGGCTTAACTAGCAGCTTGAGTTCTTTCTGATTCAACTGCCATGCTTCTTGAAAGCGTCCATCCTTAGCAACCTGCCATAAATTGAGATTGGTCTGCCACTTGCCTTTAGATACGGTTGCCGTTTGATAGGCCAAAACCGAATACGTTGGCTTTGGGGTACGGGCGAGGGAGGTCGATTGGGTCGGACGTAGGTAGCGGACGGCGGCGATCCGAATTTCACTCTGCTTTGGAAAATCGGTGCTGCCGGAAATGGTGTAGACTCCAGGATCGCTAGAGGGCGACACGTGAAATTGCAGAATGGCTCCAGGCTGCTTTTGGAAACGGCTAAGCAGTTGGGTGCACCCCCCCAGCAGCAGGGGGCCGCTCAGGCTAAGCAGTAGAGTAAGGCACTGCCGTCTGTGGCTGGGGTAAAAAGCTTTTAAGCGACTGTAGAACAGGGATGGCTGAAGCATAACGCTGAGTATGCCAGGGAATAGAGTGGACCGAAAGGGTGAATCGTCAACGGTAGATGGCGAAGGATGGCTAGCGAACCATGTCAATCTCGGAACAATCACGCCAGCGCCTGAAGGCCGTAGTCAACGGCGGGCAAGCGGCAGAAGGTGGAAATCATCTTCGTATTTTTGGATGGGATGTTCTCAGAGGAAATCTGTAGGGTGACTCCAGTAGAGTTAAGTAGGGTTGACTTCCATAATATGTCAGTAATATGTCCGTTCGTCCTGACTGCCGAACGGCTTCACAGTTGTGAAACATATTAGGCAAAACATATTAGGCATTTCTACATATCATTTCTACATCTGTTGGAGCACTTGATGAATGACTGCTGTTGGCACTTGATCCGTGACCTGAACAGTACCAATTCGGGAAGGGAGAACAAAGCGGACTTGTCCTGCCTTCACCTTCTTGTCCGTTTGGAGAGCGGATACGATCGCATCAATGCTCATACCTGGAGGTAATTGGGTGGGCAATCCGGCCTTTTGGATGAGCTGGAGTTGGCGATCGCACTCCGCGGGTGACCACAGGCCCAGGGCCACGGCAATTTTTCCCGCGGCCACCATGCCAATGCCCACCGCCTCACCATGATTGACGACCCGATAACCCGTCAAACTTTCCACCGCGTGGCCAATCGTATGGCCGTAGTTGAGGATTTCCCGCAGTCCGGACTCTTTTTCGTCTTGGCTAACTACCAACGCTTTAGCCTGGGCCGATCGCGTCAGAATTTCTTGCACGAGTTCTTCACTGAGGTAGCGTTGTTGATCTAAGCGGGGTGCGGCCTCCAAATCAGCAAACAATTGGGGATCCCAGATCACACCATATTTAATGACCTCGGCCATCCCGGCGCGAAATTCTCGGGGGGGCAATGTTTTCAGCACCTGCGGATCAATCAGCACCAATCGGGGTTGGTGAAACGCCCCAATCAGATTTTTACCCTGGGGGTGATTGACACCCGTTTTGCCGCCAATGGCAGCATCCACCATCGCCAGTAGGGACGTCGGTACCTGTACGACATGAATGCCCCGGAGCCAAGTAGCCGCAGCAAATCCGGTCATATCCCCAATGACGCCGCCACCCAGGGCCACTAAGGTGGAAGAACGCTCAAACCGCTGTGCCAATGCCGCGTCGTAGATTTTTTGCAGGGTATTCGGCGTTTTGTAGCGTTCGCCTGGGGGGAGTAGGCAATGGGAAGCCTCAAAGCCAGCGGACTTGAGAGCCGCGATCGCGCGATCGCCATAATGTTTAAAAGTCATGGGATTAGAAACCACCAAAACCTTTTGGCCGAGTTTCCGGGCCTGACTACTCTGGGTGAGCAAATGACCCAGATGATCCAACCCACCGGGATAAATAGCAATATCGTAGGGGTTCTGAGGCAGAGGAACAGAGAGGGTGGTGAACATGGAGAATTTGGGATTTTGGAGGGGAGTGCAGCAGCCGACTACGGCGCATTTTCAATACTGCGAAGTGATATTAGCGTGATCTAGCGCGATCTTTAGGTAGACTGCGGGCTAATGGGGATCGGCCCCGATGTTTCCAGAGATGGAGGGGCAAGATGGGGGCGTAGGGACTCCTGGAGAATGGACAGGTTACCGGCTAAAGGAATATGGTCACGATCCAGAAGCCCTAGAACGTGATGGGGATTCTGGGGGGCAATCACCGGCAGTTGTCCTAAACCTCGAGCAGCCATGCGATCAAGGGCCGTCGCCACCAGCTCATTGGGATCAGCCAACAGTAAATCCTTGGTGCAAATGTCTTGGAGGGTTTGTTGGGTTAGGTCTGGGGGAGGAACCATGGGAAATTTGGGATGGGGCTGTTCTAATCGGGCGATCGCTCGGTTGATGTCTTGGACAGTGACAATGCCAACAAGATGTTGCTCCTGATCCAGCACAATCGCACTCCGGGATTGAGCCGCTGTCAAGGCAATCCCAGCTTGCAACACCGAGGCCGTACTGGGCAAACTGAGTACCGTGGGCTGCATGACCTGTGCCACCGTCAGACGATGCAGGATTTCGGACAGTGGATCGGGTTGTAGGTTCAAGCCGGGGGTGGGCTGGGGCGCAGTTTTTGTAGCCAAAGGACTAAGGCGATCCACCAGCCAAACACTCAGACCGACCGCCGCCATCAAGGGCAAAATAATTCGATAATCGCGAGTCAGCTCAAATAGCAGCAAAATCGCTGTTAAAGGGGCGCGAGCACTAGACGCTAAGACGGCTGCCATCCCGACCATGGCGTAGGCCGGTGGGGCCGCGATTGTATAAGCTGCGGGTAAAATCAGGGTTAATACTTTGCCATAGGCTGCGCCCAAGGCCGCCCCGAGAAACATCGCGGGCGCAAATAAACCGCCGACAAAACCGCTGCCTAAACTAATGGCCGTCATGGCCAATTTGGCCAGGAGCAAGCCTATCAACAGCGGCAAGGAAAACTGAACATCCCGCAGCACCGCCTCTATAGTTTCATAGCCAATCCCCAACGCTTGGGGAAATTGCAAGGCTAGAAGTCCCACACAAACCGCGCCCAGCAGCGGTCGCCACCCCACGGGCACTGCTGCCATGCCCCGAAACCCCGGCAGTGCTCCCTGAAAAAAGTGTTGTGACAGTTGAATGGCCTGTTTATAGGCAATGGATACAACACTGGCACAGAGCCCCAACCCTAAATATAGGGGCAGTTCTAGTGGACTCCGGACCTCGTAAGCGGGCAGGGAAAATGACGGTTGCCCGCCCTGGCCTACTTGGGCAATAAAGGCCGAAACGACTGCCGCCAAAAGGACTAAGCTCACCGCAGAGGTAGCGAAGGTCGTGCCCAGAACTACTTCCAGCGCGAAAAAGACACCCGCGATCGGAGCGTTAAATCCGGCGGCTAAGCCTGCGGCGGCTCCGGCCCCCAGGAGCAGCTTGAGTCTTTCCTGGGATACCTGTAAGCTCTGGGCCAAAAAGATGCCGATATTGGCTCCAATCTCCACACTTGGGCCTTCTGGTCCCAGGGATGCGCCCGTGCCGAGGGAAACCGCTGCCGCGATCGCCTTGACCCCGGCCCGTCGTGGCGATGTTTTTCCCAATTCCTTGGGATTGGCCAGCAATGATGACAGGCTAGGGCCTAACTCTGGCCAACGCCAGCGAATCAGTCCCACCAGCATTGCCCCCAGAACAGGGACACAGAGAAGCGTCCAGGCTCCCCACGGGTGCAACCACCCCAGCAAATCGACAAACATCCAGCCCTGAATGGCGTCAATCAGCAGCCGAAACAGCACCACCGTCAGCCCCGTACTCGTACCAATGGCGATCGCCAACAGCAGCACCACCGTTTCTGGCGACGGTTGCAGTCGATTCAGAGCCAGTGCCAAAGATGGACTCGTCCCCAGCGCTGGGGGAACGTTTGGGGAGGAAACTTCAGCAGGCAAAACAGGGGGAGGACTGGCGGTCATTCAAACAGACGATAGGATTCATTCCAACAGAGTTTATTCAAACAGGTGCTTCCAAAAGCAGATGATGAAGATCAAGCCGAGCCACTCACAATCTACAGACATGTCGCTAAACATGTGGCTTAATAGCCATTGTGATCGATTTGGGAGAGCACGATCAATACATTGTTTTGGCTAAGTTGTTTTTCATGAAAAACTTTAAAGGCTTGTAAAGGGTTCCCGTTTCTAAATCGGCCCAGGTTAGACTAGCGGGGCACCTTGACGTTGGCCCAACCCTGATGGAATTGCCGCTATTTTTTGCATCTGGTTCCTGCATCTAGCGTTTTCGCATCCGGATTGCTTCCCTCTTGCCGTTTCACGCTCACTCGCCTCACCGCCCAAGGACTCGCATGGACGCACACGTCACCCACTCTCCGTTTTGTCCCATTTGTCAGCGGCGTGCTGTTTCCCAGTCCCCCCGTAAGTCCATGCGGGGACTGCTTACCTGTCAGCACTGCCGTGAGTCCCTCGTTATTACCTGGAGTGGCCACTATGTGCGGGATCCCTTTGGCGCACCCCACGGCGCATCGGTGGGATGTAGCGATGTGGAACGCACGCTTCGTCGCGCCAGCCATCCCATAGCTCGCCTCGTCCGTGATCTGGGGCTACACCATCCCCCATCGCTGTTGCTGCTCATCAGCACAATGCTGCTGCTGGGGATGATGTCCTGGATGTTCAAACCTACTGGTTCAAACCTTTTGCCCTCAGATCCCCCCCGCAAACCTCCCTAGAAGAGTCACCCTAAGAAGAGTCACCCTAGCGGATCAGGTGTGGATCAGTGTCAGCAAGACCCAGCCCTCGGATTCTCCCAGAATTTGATGGGCGGGCAGTTGTAGCGCTGGGATTTCGTCGGGCTTGACGAGCAGGTAGAGGGATGCGTCTTGCTGTCCGCGTTGTTTAATCTGGTCTAGCGGCATGGATCGGACAAAACGCTCGCTGTAGAAATCTAGCGATGGGCGATGGCGCGTGTGGGACGTATAGATAATTTGTCCCGGCGATGTATTTTGCTGGACTAGGGCGGCAACGGGCTTTACCGGGTAATCCTCTCCCAGTTCCCACACCCAATAGGGAGAACAGACGAACAGGATTAACGACACATACATGCCCCACAAAAGGACCAAAATGAATTGGGAATCGCGGCGGTAAATCAGCAAGGCTGCCACGCTCAGGGTGAGGGCGATCGCGCCGCAGAGTACCTGCAACTCCGGCAGTGCCGTTTGGCTCCCCTTGCCCCCATAGCCCCCAAAATAAAGTGTGGCCCCCCAGCCCGCGATCGCCACAACGCTTAAGCATAGCCCCCATAACCGTGGATATCCAGGCGATCGCGCCGCCCCCTCTTCAACGCCATAGCGAACGCCCAGAAAATCCTCCAGATTCCATAGCTCCGCCAACTGTGCCCCAACGGTCAACGCCAACACCGGATACAGCGGCAGCACGTACCAAGGCAGCTTCGTCGTCATCACAGAAATCACGCCAAAGTAGCCAACGCTCCACACCAGCAGCAATTTCGCCCAACTGAGTCGCCGATTTTCCCACAGCCACCTCCACGCCTGCGGCAGAAACACCACCCATGGGGCACCGTACTTCAATACTTCTAGGGCATAGTAGGCAAAATTGCCCCGATTGCCATCTACAGCCTGACTACTGCGACTGAGGGCCTGATCAATCAAATGGATTTTCCAAAACTCCGACCCATAATGCAGGCTTTGGGCCACATACCAGCCCACGACAGGAGCAGTTCCCAAACCCACTCCCAGCCAAACGTAGCCCGAGGCCAGTAGACGGGGGGTATCCCAGAGGACAAACCCCAGGGCGATCGCCCCAAGCAGCAGCCCCACAATCCCCTTCGTCAAACACAAGGCCCCAAACGCTAAGCCAATTCCCCCGGCCCACCGCAAATCTCGCCGAGTTTTCAGCACACACAGCAGCAACACCAAAAATCCACAGAGCAATGCCCCATCGAGCATGGCCATCCGGCCCAAGCGCACCACCGGAATAAACGTCACGTACACCAGCGCCGCAAAAATCGCCGCATTGCGCTTTGGAAAAATTTCTCGCCCAATGTGAAACAGCACCGGCACGGAAATGGCTGTCAGCACCGCTCCGGGCAATCGGGCTGTCCATTCCTGCACGCCTCCGATTTGATACGCGAGGGCAATGAGCCAATGGACCAGAGGCGGCTTATTCAAATAAGGTGCCCCTCCCAGGGTGGGATGCAACCAGGTGAGGGCGTGACCACCCCCGTGCAGATCCTGCCAAATTTCCCGCCCCACCTGTGCCACCAAGGCTTCGTCCCAATCTTTGAGCGGCAATTCCCCCAGATTCAGTAAAAAAACAGCCAACGCAACGCTCAACAGCGCTAAGGTCCAGAGGTAATCGACCCAGCGATGCCAAACAACGGGAATGTCTTTAAAGTCTTGCCATCGATTAATTTTTCGATCCATTCCACCGGTTGGGTCAGTTTTTTGATTTTTCTGGCTTGAGAATTGCTTAAGAGACGGTCAGGTAGCGAATACCGCTCCGGAAAGGCGGCAATAAAACTCTCAGAGAATTTTCATTGTTGTTTGCCAATGCCCCCTGATACTTTAAATGATTACCTGGTACTGTAAATAGTAGTCTCATGCGTGCAGTATTCGGGGACTAGACAGTGTTTTAGGAGGCGGCGGATCCCCTTCGCTTTCTGGAAGCGGGCATGATGCCGGGATTTATCGCATTGGTTAACTTGTCATCCCTCAGTTTTTTCCATAGCCTCCGATCCGACCATCGCAACAAACAATTTGCGGTGATTGGTCTGGGGCGGTTTGGGCGAGCTGTTGCCCATACCCTACATCAGCAGGGTTACGATGTCCTGTGTGTGGATACTGACGAATCCAAGGTGGCACAAATTTTATCTGATCGGATTGCCACCCATGCCCGTCAACTCGATTCGACCCAGCCTGCGGCCCTGAAGGAAGCGGGAATTTTTGAGCAAGACACGGTGATCGTGGCGATCGGGAACTACGTCCAGGAAAGCATCATCACCACCCTTAACGTCAAAGAAGGGGGCGTTCCCCACGTCGTCGCCAAAGCCTCTTCAGAGATTCACGTCAAATTACTCAAGAAAGTGGGGGCTGACCACGTTGTTTTCCCCGAGCATGAGATGGGCTGCGAACTGGCCCGATCCCTCACCCGTCCCGGCATTCTGGATCGGTTTGATCTGGATCCCGAAAACAGCATTGTTGAAGTGATTGTGCCGGAACAGTTTGACGGCAAAACCATTGCCGAGCTGAAATTTCGGAGCAGCTATGGGCTAAGTCTCCTGGCGATCGCCCATAACGGCAAATTTGCCATCAACCCCGCTCCCAGTCAACGCCTGGAGAAAGGCAGCCTCATGGTGGTGATTGGCTCAAACCAAAATATTGACCGTCTGCCAATCTAGTCAAGTTCTAATCAGTCACAGCGCGGACCATCAGCGCGGTCCATCAACCCAACGTCAGCCCCGTCGTGGCATCAAACACCCGCAGCGCGGCCAGATCCAGCGTGATCCCTAGGCGATCGCCCACCTGCACGCCGAGACTGGGTTCCACCCATAAAGTTAGGAACTGGTCCGTCCCCACTAGACGGGTCCGGACTAGAGTTTCCCGTCCCAAAGGTTCGATAACTGTCACCTCCGCCTTCAGCATCGCTGGGTCAGTAGCGATCCGCAGGTGTTCTGGACGGATGCCCAAGTCATAGCGCTGGCCCCGCACCAGTTGGAGTTGCCTTTGCCAGTTCACGGGACCAGCTATGCTCTGGTCACCCATGTGCCATTGGTCTCCTTGATAAATCGCCGCCAGGATGTTCATGGGTGGATTGCCCAAAAAGGTAGCCACCATCCGATTTGCTGGGTAGTGATAAATCATCTGCGGCGTGCCAACTTGTTGAATTCGCCCTTGATCCAAGACCACGATGCAATCTGCTAGGGTCATCGCCTCTACCTGATCGTGGGTCACATAGACCGTAGTAATGCCAACGCGCTGATGCAGTTGCTTCAGTTCCACTCGGGTCCCATCCCGGAGTTGGGCATCCAAATTCGACAGTGGCTCATCCAGGAGAAATACTTGGGGTTGGCGGGCGATCGCCCGTCCCAACGCCACCCGTTGCTGCTGTCCCCCCGACAACTGCTGGGGCAAGCGTTCCAACAAATGCGCAATATCCAACATCTGGGCCACGGCGGCCACCCGTGTGCGTACCGTGCCGGCCTCTACCTGCCGCATCCGTAGCCCAAAGGCCAAATTTTCGGCCACGCTCATGTGCGGATACAGCGCATAGTTTTGAAAGACCATCGCCACATCCCGTTGGCGCGCTGGGACCGCATTCATGTGGCGATCGCCGATGTATAGATCCCCAGAAGTCGCCGCTTCCAATCCCGCAATTGTTCTTAAAATCGTTGATTTGCCACAGCCCGATGGCCCCACCAAAACCCAAAACTCTCCATCCGGAATTTCAAAGGTAATATCCGCAATACCTACCGTTCGCCCAAAACGCCGCGAAATCTGGTCTAATTTCACCCTAGCCATTACCGCTCATCTCCTGAATTTCCTAATGTAACGTCGGTTTAACCGGTCCTTTTCCTTGACGAATCCGGATGCTCGCGCAGTGCGGCACAGGCAAAATGCGCGAACATCCGGATGCCTATGACCCTAAACCCTCCGGGCTTCCGTAGGAATACGATTTCATCTGGCGGGGTTCTCCCCTTCAATGGAAAGGCACGAAGAATCCATCTTCGGTTCATCTATCAATATTATTTATCTTTCGGGAGTCACAGATGGCCATTGAAAATCATCCAGACGTTCGGGTGATCAGACCGCAAGGAATTGTGACCGCTACCACCTCGGAAGCCTTAATCCAAGAATTAAATGAGTGCACCGCTGCAAAGATCAAAATGGTCGTATTGGATCTGAGTGGGGTGAGCTTTATCGATAGTTTTGGACTAGGCACCTTGGTGACAATGCGTACTAAACTCATGCTGGCAGGTAGCACCCTCTACCTTGCGGGATTGCAGGACCAAGCAAGCTGCCTGCTTGAGTTTTCTGATCTTCTAGCAATTTTCGACATTTTTACCAGTGTCAAGGAATTCTTTGCGGTAAAGATCTATAAAAATCAGGTTGTTCTCGTTAAGTAGGCCCCTAGAGCCAACAGGCCGGTGAAAGACAGGCAGGCGAAAACGCAGGACATGGCGGGATTCCTCCCCCCACGCAGGCAATGATTATCCTTTATGCAAAAGCCCCTAATTGTTTTAGGGGCTTTTGCATTGGCAAGTATATTTGACCGCGATATTTGACCGCGATCGCTAAAATTCGTCGTAGCCAGCGCCCGTCGCTGTTTCGGCATCCCGCTTAGAACCCATTAGCTCCAAGCGTTCGACGCGGATTACGGGCTTAGACCGTTTGGCCCCAGAGTTGCGATCGGTCCAATACTCAAATTTCAGGGCACCCGTCACGCCAATTTGGCTCCCCTTGCGCACATAGTTTGCCGCCACCTCGGCCTGTTTTCCCCACAGTTCTAAGTTAAACCAGTCAGGCTGATCATTATTCCGTGTGGCGCGATTGACCGCCAGCGTCAGGTTGCACACGACACTACCCGACTCAAAGTACTTCACATCCGGATCTCCCCCGACCCGGCCCACCAAGATGACTGTATTCAAACTCATAAGGTTTACCCGATTTCCCGTGTCCTGATTAGAATTCTGGAATCATACCGTTCTATTTTAGAAGGGATCAACCCAATTGATTAGTACGGAGGTATTGTGGATCGTGACACCCCAATCGGGGTGTAGAACCATCTTGTCCAAACATCCTGTCCAAAAATATGTGAAATCATCATCGATGCTCTGAATTGCATCAGCGATTCCAATGGAACAAATTCTAGATGGGAAACCATTCCGGGTCCGATTAGGCGGTCCGCCTGTATCCATCACCCATCAGCTATACGTTGATTTAATCGCCCAAATTAATCAAACAAATATCCCAATTTTGGGGGCCAATTTTTGCGGTCGGGGTGAAGAGAGCCAGTCGAACCTAGATTTACGTGTTCACTCAAAGCATAAAATTGACGGTAGGATGACAACAGGCGATCGCAAGGCTAATCATCCCAGATTAATTTTCACGGATGATCTAGATCTAATCTATATGGTTTTGTTGTTAGACAAATAATTGTGTCGATCAAGCGGAGACAAGGCTTCTAGGTCAAGCATACTTAATGCTTAGGGTTGGGATTGGTAAAATTCATAGGGTCCATTCCACAAATCCGTGAATAAAGTAGCCTCCAAGTAATAGCCACCTAAGTAGTCCGGATTAAACTTCTATCGATTGAATACAGCAGCGCCATGAAGAGCGCTTCAACATAACAGGACAGTAGTTTGATATAAGTAATGCAAGCTACACAAGCGCAGACTACACAAGATCGAGACTGACGCGAAAAGATCCGCTTTTAATTGACTCGATTTGACTGACTCATTTGATTGACTAGACGATTGATGCGAAACGTAATAAGATTCAACCTGAATTATGTTCGGTAATTCCACCCAATTATTATTAGCAGAGGCATAGGGACCAGTGGGACTTTTCAGTCGCTTTTCCCTTTCACGGGACATGGGTATTGATCTAGGCACAGCCAACACCTTGGTGTATGTGTCTGGGAAAGGAATTGTATTGCAGGAGCCCTCGGTCGTCGCCATCGACCAGGATGCGAAGGTCGCCCTCGCCGTTGGAGAGGATGCGAAACGGATGCTGGGACGGACTCCAGGAAATGTGGTGGCACTCCGTCCGCTCCGTGATGGCGTGATTGCTGACTTTGACACGGCGGAGCTGATGTTGAAGCATTTCATCACCCGTGTGAACGAAGGCAAAGCATTGGTTGCCCCTCGCATTGTGATTGGGATTCCAAGTGGGGTAACGGGTGTGGAGCGCCGCGCTGTGATGGATGCCGCTTCTCAGGCAGGAGCGCGGGACGTGTATCTCATTGACGAGCCTGTGGCTGCGGCCATTGGTGCGGGTTTGCCGGTGGCAGAGCCTACTGGAAATATGATTATCGATATTGGGGGCGGTACGACGGAAGTTGCCGTTTTGAGTCTGCAGGGTACGGTGATCAGCGAGTCCGTTAGGGTAGCTGGGGACGAACTGACGGAGGCGATCGCGGCCTACATGAAGAAAGTGCATAACCTGGTGATTGGGGAGCGCACCGCCGAAGACATTAAAACCACGATCGGTTCTGCCTACCCCGTGGATGACGACGCCACCATGGAAGTGCGGGGCTTACACCTGCTGTCTGGGCTACCCCGGACGGTGGCGGTCAAGAGCGCCGAAATTCGCGAAAGTATGGCAGAGCCGCTAGCGGTGATTATTGACGCCGTTAAGCGTACCCTGGAGCGTACTCCCCCAGAATTGGCCGCCGACATTATTGATCGGGGCATTATGCTGGCGGGCGGTGGTGCTCTCCTGAAGGGCCTGGACACATTGATTAGCCATGAAACCGGGATCGTCGTCCATGTGGCTGCGGATCCGCTGAGCTGTGTTGTTTTGGGTACAGGGCGGGTTCTCGAGAACTTTAAGCAACTGGAGCGGGTATTCAGTGGTCGCTCTCGCACCCTGTAGTCGTCTGTGTTACCCCTAACCGTCCGAATCTAAGCTCGAATTAAGACCAGATATCCAGACCAAACATCCAGAACTTGTTTGCCGAATGTTTACACTCCGTCGCTGGTGGGATCGACACCGATTGCAAGTCGCGCTCCTGGGTGCCGCCCTAGGTGCCGCTGCTTTGGTGCGGCAAACGGGGGCTGGATTTGTGTTTGAGACATATCAGTTACTCACACGCCCGTTCCATCCTAACGAGATGCAGGAGCGCGTTCTGGACAATGCGCAGTTTCAAGAACTGCAACAGCGGTTGACAGAACTGGAAAGCCAAAACCAAAAGCTGCAAGAGCTTTTGGGGTATATGAAACAGCAGCGTCAGGTCGGGATTCCGGCTCCGGTGGTGGGACGCAGTGCTGATCACTGGTGGCAGCAGTTGGTCCTGGGCCGTGGCAGTAACGATGGCATTAAGGTCGGCGATGTGGTGATGGCTCCGGGCGGGGTAATTGGCCGGATCACTAACGTGACGCCCAATACCAGCCGCGTGTTGCTGCTCAGTGATCCATCGAGCCGGACAGGGGTGGCCATTAGCCGTAGCCGCTCTATGGGCTACATGCGTGGGCAATCGGGGAATCGGGCCATTATGGAGTTTTTTGACAAAGTGCCGGATGTGCGGCGGGGGGATGTGGTTTCGACCTCGGCGTTTAGTCAATTGTTTCCTGCCAGTTTGCCCGTGGGGCGGGTAGAGTCCGTCAATCTGAGCAAGAGTCCTGCGCCGGAAGCCGTAATTGAGCTGTCTTCTCCCGTGAGTTATCTAGAGTGGGCGGTCATTTACCCCCATACCAATGGGGTTCAGCTCGGTGCCCCCACCAAGTCCGGTAATGTTAATCCACCGATTTCCGGAGGCTCGTCCGATGCCGATGCCCCGAAGGCTGGCGGCAGTTCCGGAGGTGCATGGTCTCAGCCTGTGAATTCCCAACCGTTTAATGCTGAGGCCCCGGCGCGATCGCCTGCGCCCGCGCCATCGGTTGCCCCCCCGGTCAATGCGCCTTCCCCGGAAGTTGCTGCCCCAGCACAGTCCCCAGCCGACCCTGCAGCATCTTCTCCCCCTTCAGCCCCTGAGCCTGTTTCTCCGTCCTTGGATGTGGATCCTGTTCCCAGTCCTAGCCCATGAAAAGCGCACCGTTAGATAACCTCCGGGAGAATCCGGTTCAGCGCTTGCTGCTGAATTGTGCCGTGACGGCGGGGTCGGTGATGCTGTGCCTGTTGATTATGCCGACGCGCTTGCCGGGGATGGAATTGGCTGGGATTGGCCCCAATTGGCTCCTGATCTGGGTGGTGGCCTGGAGCGTGAAGCGTTCCATGTTCCAGGGGGCCTTGGCAGGGTTAGTTCTGGGGCTCCTGCAAGATGGAATGACGGCCCCGGACCCGACCCATGTGCTGAGCCTAATCGTGGTGGGTGTGCTGACGGCCCGCATTCGTAAAGAGCGCTACATTCAGGAAGACTTTATCTCCATTGCCCTGATTGCCTTTGCCATGGCGGTGGTATCGGAGACGGTGATGGCGATTCAGTACAGCATTGCTGGGGAGCGATCGCTGATCGAAATCTGGCAATACCACCAACTGATTGCCCTCAGTTCTGCGATTTTGAGCAGTCTCTGGGCGCCTGCGATTTACTTCCCGCTGAATCTTTGGTGGCAGCGGATGAGCGCCATAGAACAAGCGCCATAGAACGCGCCATAGAACAGAACACCCGTAGGCATTACAGGGCGCTCCTCCGATCTGTCGGAAAATTTAGTCAGTCGGAGCGAGCAGTCGGGAAATTAGTCAGTCGGGAAATTAGTTAGTCAGACCTGTGGCCAGGATGGCCTGCCGGATGGCCTGTTTCTGGGCCTCATCATAGTCCCAGCGAGTTAAGAAGGCTTGGTACTCGCCTGCGCCCGTATCAATGCTGGTGATGAGCTGGTGGGCCTGGGTTTGCAGGTGAGGACGGGGGAGAGACTGGATCAACCGCAGGGTCCGCGATCGCACCCGATCCGATCCCTGGGCTGAGGCTTCATCGTCGTGGCGGCGGTGGGTGAGAGCCATGGCCGTGGACATGGCCAAATTCTTCATCAGTAAGGGACTCACCGTTGTGGGTGATGCTGCCAGGGCCGTAGCCACCGACGGAAGCAGAGGCTCCATTGCGGGGCGATCATCACTCAAATACACGACAAAAAAGCCCCGTGCACCATTTTCGGTGCGAACCAGGGCCGCGATTGCGGCTGGCCAATCCACTAGAGCCGGAGTCTCCGCTACGGCTTGCTCTAATACCTCTTGGCTTAAGGTCATCGCCTGCTCAAAGCTTGGAGCTTCTGGCACGATAAATCTTGAGTCAACTGTCATCGTTAGGGATTCTCCCGGTATGATTGATGAGTATATTTGATTTAGATTCTTGATCTCAAGCGTTTGAATACCTTGCTCTCGCGCTATGGCCATTATCTCGTCTCGCAAAGCCATCGCCAATGCCGATGCATCGGATCCCCAGGACAAATCCGCCGCCGCCGAGGCCCCACTGGAAGCGTTGATCGCAGCGATCGCCCTCCCCCCAGCGGATTTGCCGCCTGAGAATCGGCTGCCGGGGATCCGCTGCCAGGGGATCCGCCTGTGTTGCCCGAAGATACTCCGCATGTGGCGAGTCCCGGCAATTCTGCCCCGACCAAGGCCCCGACTCCGGCCAAGGCCCCTGCGGCTCTGCCCAAAACCCCAACCGACCTGCTGAAGCCCCAGGCCGAACCCGAAGAACGTAGCAAGCAAGAAGAGCGCCTTCGTCCACAAATTATTTCCGACTATATTGGGCAAAAGGCACTGAAGGAAGTCCTGGACATCGCCATCAAAGCTGCGAAGGTCCGTCAAGAGTCCCTGGACCATCTGTTGCTCTATGGGCCACCGGGACTGGGCAAAACTACAATGTCTTTAATTTTAGCCGCAGAAATGGGCGTGAACTGTAAGATTACCAGCGCGCCAGCCTTGGAGCGGCCCCGAGATATTGTCGGCCTCTTGGTCAATCTGGAGGCGGGGGACATTTTATTCATCGATGAAATTCATCGCCTGTCGCGGGTGACGGAGGAAATTCTCTATCCTGCTATGGAAGATTATCGTCTGGACATCACCATTGGCAAAGGGTCGAGTGCTCGCACGCGATCGCTCCCCTTACCCCGATTTACCCTGGTGGGCGCAACGACCCGTGTGGGGGCGTTGACCTCTCCCCTGCGCGATCGCTTTGGCCTGATCCAGCGCCTCCGCTTCTACGAACTGGATGAACTGACCCAAATCATTCTCCGCACGGCTAGGCTTCTGAATACGCCGATTACTTCCACAGGCGCAGAAGAAATTGCACGGCGATCGCGGGGCACCCCTCGGATTGCCAATCGCCTGCTGAAGCGGGTGCGGGACTATATGCAAGTCAAGGAAACGGGGGAAATCAGTCAGGCGATCGCAGCGGAAGCCCTAGAACTGTTCAACGTCGATCCCTGTGGACTGGACTGGACCGATCGCCGTCTGCTCACCTTTATGATTGAGCATTTCAACGGCGGACCAGTGGGCCTAGAAACCATGGCCGCCTCTACCGGTGAAGATGCCCAAACCATTGAGGAAGTCTACGAGCCGTACCTGCTGCAAATTGGCTATCTGAACCGCACCCCGCGCGGTCGCATTGCTACCCCAGCCGCCTGGAAACACCTGGGGTTCAAGCCTCCCGATAGTCAGCTTTCCCTGCTGACTTGATCGATCCCCATGACGGCATGGCCTTATTCTCTGGCCGATATCCAGAAATAATCGGCACTATTGGGGGGCGGTTCTGCGGTCAGCGCGGCCTCTGGATTGAGCAAAATCCTGGCCTGTTGTAGATGTGGCAGACGGCGCAGCACCCGATCAGGGATGCCCTCACCATATAGGATGTGTCCCTGCCCTACCAAGACAATGATGAGCGCGTCGGGATAACGCTTCGACGTATCGGCAATCCGTTCCGCCATGGTTTCATCCCAGAGCACTTGGGCTTGGAAGAAGCGATCGAAGTTTTGGCTATTGGTTTTGCCTGAATGAAAGGATTCATAGATCGTGAGTAAGCGTTGGCGATAGGTCGGCGGGCCCAGGGCGATCGCCCCCAGAGGCGGGATAAAGCGGCGTTCTATCCAAGTCAGACTTTCCAACCCTTGGCGGGCCACTTTGCGGGTGACTTCACTGGGCGTATTCAAGGCAATCACGGGCAGGCGATTGGCCTGGGCAAAGCGCAGGATCGGCGCATAGAATTCCCAGGGAAATCCCCACCGCTTTTGATAATCGCTGCGGGTTTTGAGCTGCGTTTCAGTGATTTTCTCGGCTAGGTAGGCATTCAGCAGGGGCTGGGCAGGCCGCTGAAACATTTCCATGGCAATGATCAGCCGGGGACGGTGCGTATGCAGCGCTTCAATGATGGCCCGTTGCGCGGCATGATCGGCGGGGCGATCGTGGGTTTCCCCCAGATACACAACATCGACAGTGGCCAGATGGGCGATCGCCTGGGGCGGCGATTCGGTCGTTTTCTGGGCGACATTCTGCACCGTTACGCCATCCCAGGGGACGGTCACTTCCTGCTCCGTAGGCGCTGCGATGGCAAGCGGCAGGTTCAGAAACAGGGATGCCCCAACCGGCATCCAGAGCAGGAATCCCACCAGACCAACCCGAATCAGCAAAACCTTGATGTGAGGCATGGGCCAGGATTGGGTGGATCTCAATACGTCATATTCCAACGCATCCAGGCTACACGAATTTTGCGGGTGCTGCCCAGCACAATTGCTCCGCTCCAAAGAGCCGCCCCAAAGAGCCGCCCCAAAGAGAAACGTTCCATTGGGACACCTGTGCAATGCCAATGGAACGCCTGAGAGATGCTCATCCTGTTCATTAGAGTAGAAGAACGCTGGCGGGCTGTCAGCGCTGATTCGTGAAACCAATTTTCCAAATTTGGAAACCCCTTGACCAAATTTGGAAGATTGAACGCCTAGACTACTCGGTTTTGCCGAATACACTCGGCGTACCAGTGAAAGCTGGCCTTGGGAATGCGCTGCTGGGTGGCATAGTCCACATAGGTGATGCCAAAGCGGCGAATCGTAGCCCCAGGCCCATTCAAAATTGTCTAGTAGGCTCCACAGGAAGTAGCCCTGAATCGGGTAGCCTTCGGCCACACCCCGGTGGACGGATTTCAAATATTGACGCAGGTAAAGGATGCGATCGCAGTCTAGCACTTCGCCCTGCGGCGTCACTTCATCGTCAGCGGCACAGCCATTTTCGGTAATTACCAGGGGCAAGTCGGGGCGGCCTAGGCGATCGCTGACATGCCGTGCCGCCCAATACAACGCCTCCGGCACCAACCACAGCCACGGCATATGCAGCCGCGGATAGCCCTGGGGATAGTTGAGAAATTCAAACCCTTGGGCATTGTCGGCGGCCCGCACATAGGTACCGGTGTAGATATTCAGTCCTAAGGCATCGAGGGGCTGATGGATGATCTCTAAATCTCCGGCTTGGATATTGGGGGCATCTGCGCCCAAATGCTCCAATAATTCGACACTGTAAGCACCGGTAAGGGCGGGGAAAATAATGCCCCCATTGGTACCGCAAAGAGGCAAAGATCGCCAAGCTGCCGCAATATTTTCCGGGGATTCGCTCAGCGGCACGGGCACGGCGGGATTGTCTACGAGGGTGATTTTACAGGGCTGGGGCGTCGTGGCCCGAATCGCCTGACAGGCTAGGCCATGGGCTAGGAGGGCGTGGTGGGAGGTTTGCCAGGTGGCCTTGACGGTTTTGACACGGGTGCCGGGGGCGTGGGGCGGATCGTGGTTAACGGCGTAGCCCATGTGGGTAAAGCAGACAATCTCATTGAGGGTCATCCAGTTGGAGATGCGATCGCCCAAATTTTGCACCACCACGGTCACATAATCGGCAAAGTCTTGGGCCATCTCGCGACTTTGCCAAGACCCATAGCGATCTTCCAAAGCTTGGGGACTGTCCCAATGAAATAGAGTGGCATGGGGTGTAATCCCAGCAGCCAGTAAGCCATCGACTAAGCGCTGATAAAAATCAATGCCTGCCTGATTAACCGCCCCGCGCCCGTCGGGAATAATTCGCGGCCAAGCAATGCTAAAGCGATAGTCGCGAATCCCCAGATCCACCATTAATTGAATGTCATCGTGAAAGCGATGGTAGTGATCACAGGCGATCGCCCCTGTATCGCCATTGAGGACCTTGCCCGGTGTGGCGCTAAAGATATCCCATACGCTGGGCTGGCGACCTGCGGTAGTGGTAGCGCCTTCGATTTGATAAGCGGCGGTGGCGGCACCCCAGCGGAAGTCTGGGGGGAATTGGTAGGTGGACATGAGGGCAGGCAGAATCAGGAGTAGAGGGTTGAGATAGACGGGGCCATTACGGGGCGAGAAGAGACAAAATGGGAGGTCCGTTAAAATCGGAGGTCGGTTCAGCGGATTTGTCTTAAGCGGATTTGTGTATACGGTAGGGCTTTATGGGGCGGGGGGCTTGGGAGCAGACGGATTGATCCGGCGTTTGTATTAAAACTTCACGAGAACGTTAACTATTGCTGCGAACGGGTCCGCTGCGGGGGAGTTTTTTGGTAAATATTCTTACAAACTTACTCAGTTTGAACTCAGTTTGATTTAAGAACCAACGAAGGAGACGTCTCTTGCTAACCTCAACTGTTTTAGCTGCTGCCATGCCCCGTGGCACTGATTGGAATCTTAACGTCGCGATCATCATGGTGCTGTGTAATATCGTGGCGATCGCCTTGGCAAAATACACCGTTAACCCCAAAAACACGGGTGCAGAGTTGCCCTCCAGTAATCTGTTTGGTGGCTTTGGTTTAGGGGGAGTGCTGGGCATTACCTCCTTTGGCCACATTCTTGGGGCCGGCGTGATTTTGGGTCTGTCGAACATGGGTGTGATTTAATCACGCCTAGAAATCTGGCAGGGCTAACCCCCTGCTGTCTATCAAAGCCAGGGAATGACTCCCTGGCTTTGTGCTGTCGTTGGAGGATCTGGGGTTGAGCGCAAGCCAAGTTTTAATTTTGGGCGGACAGGGGCGGATTGGCAGGCAGGTAGCGGCAGATATTGCTGCCCATACCCGCGCTGAAATTACTATTACGGGGCGTCAGCCCAGCGGAGTGCCGTTGCCGGAAAATCTGCGGTTCTTGGCGTTGGATTTGGCGGATCAAACAGCCCTGGAGCAGTGCATTCAGGCGATCGCCCCCTACGGCAGGGCGACTCCCCCCGCAATGTTGTAGTCCATTGTGCGGGACCCTTTCACTATCGGGACACGCGGGTTTTAGAAACGTGCATCGCGGCGGGCGTGAATTATGTCGATGTTAGCGATCATCCCTCCTACACCCGCAAGGCCATGGCCTGGAACACAGCAGCACAACAGGCGGGCATAACGGCGATCGTGAATACGGGGATATTTCCAGGAATTTCCAACAGCATGGTGCGGCAAACTGTGGAGCAACTGGATCAGGCCGAGCGGATTCACTTGAGCTATGTGGTGGGTGGGTCCGGTGGGGCAGGATTGACGGTGATGCGGACGACATTTTTGGGGTTACAGCGCCCGTTTCAGGCGTGGTTGCAGGGCGATTGGCAAACGGTGGCTCCCTACAGTCAACGGGAAACCATTGAATTTCCTGAACCTTACGGACGGACGGGAGTGTATTGGTTTGATATGCCCGAAACGTTTACCTTAGCGAGGACGTTTCCGGTGACTAGTGTGGTGACAAAGTTTGGTACGGTGCCGGATTTCTACAATTATTTGACCTGGAGTGTGGCGCGGGGTTGGCACCCGTGGCTGCTGCGCCAGTCGGCAGTGATTGAGTTTTTGTCGCGGGTGAGTTATGGCATGACCCAGGTGACCGATCGCTTTAGTGGGATTGGGGTGGCGATTCGTTCAGAAGTGACGGGGCTGAAAGACGGTCAGCCGTGGCAGTCGATCGCCACTCTGGTGCATCCGAATACGGCGATCGCCGCAGGCTACGGCACAGGCAGTGTGGTGGAATTGCTGCTGGCCGGTCGGTTAGACCAGCCGGGGGTCTGGTGTGTGGAAGCGGCCTTGCCGACGGACCTGTTTACGGAGACACTGCAAGCGCGCGGGGTGACACTGCACCTTTCAGAGCGGGCCGTCCCGGAGTAAGACGCGGGCCGTCCCGGAGTAAGACAACATGCGAACCAGGGCAGAGCGGGCCGGATAGGCAATGATCCGTCTCCATAGAAATTACCCCCACGTCTATCCACAACTTACAATAGGGTTAACCCGGTGCAGGAGACGTGTACCCCATGACGATCGCCACCCAAAAACAATTGACGCTTGCGGAGTATCTCGGCTATGACGATGGAACTGATGCCCGCTATGAACTGGTGGATGGGGTATTAGTCGAGATGGGTGCGGAATATCCGATTAACAGTACGATCATCAGCTTTCTATTTGCAGTGTTTCTCGGCATGGGGGTGCCTCATTATCGGTTAGCGATCGGGCATCAAATTGCAGTCAGTTCGACGAAGGCCACGGCTCGGCAACCTGATTTGGTCGTGCATAGCGAGGCATCCGCCACGGCGATTCTCTCGGGGAGCCGCTTGCTGATGCCGGAGATGCCGGTACCGATGTTGGTGGTTGAAGTGGTTTCGAGTAGTGATACTGACCTCAAATCGAGAGACCGCGACTACACAGAAAAGCGGGTGGAATATGCGGCTCGGCAAATTCCAGAATATTGGATTGTTGATCCGATCGCGGCGATGGTATGGGTGTTAACGCTAGCCGGTGACGAATATGGCGAATCGGGTTTTACCGGAACGCAGAGGATTGTTTCACCAGGTTTTCCTAGCCTTAATCTGATGGCAGAACAGGTGCTGAAAGCGGGACGCTAGAGAAGCTTCTGGACGTCGCACTATTGGAGATCGATTGAAGATCGATGTAGGATTTGCGTTCTACTGAAGCGTGGAGCGGCTTTATTCAGGCAGCGTGGCTTGCGTTTGGCTATGAATCACACTACTCCAGTCGTCGCTATGGGCAGCGGCCAAATTTTGGCGTTGTTCTGCGTCTGACAGAGCCGCAGGGGCTGAAATAGCGGCAGGCTGGCTCAGGGTGTTATCCGCCATGGCTTTGCGGAGTTTCAGCTTTTTCTCTTCGTAGGCGGTGCGCTCGGCAGGGGACATGGCGGCTAAGGGGGTTTCGGTCCAAAGGTCGGCGCGATCGCCATTGCCCGGTGGTACCGCACCATTTTCGGCAATCCACGCGGCTTGCAGATCGGCCATCACCTGACGCTGGGGAAATTTGAAGGGCTGGACGCGAACAAAGGCGCAAATGTCCGCTCCGAGCTGATTCAGATGCCCTTTTACGGATAGGGCGACGTTGCGGGAAATATTGACGTAGTGGAGTTGGCGATCGTGATCCCATACGGCATAGACTCCGGCAATTTTGGCGGTGCCGACAATTTCGCACCACGTGGCGAGGGGCACGATGCGATCGGCCATGCTGTCTACGGTCAGCGTGGCGCTGTCTGAAACGGTGTGATCATCCCCGTTGCCATAGAGAAAATCATGTAACCCTCGATGTTCAACGGGGACGTTTTGATGCTCAAGTTTCAGGTCTGGGGCGGTTTCTGGCGCAGCTTTAGCCGTCTGTGGGGTGGATTCGAGCATGCGTACTCCTAGGGCAATAGCCAATAAACTCAGAACAATCGGCAAAGGGCGCGATCGCCACGCCCCTTACTGTACTGCAAATCGGTTGGCAGGGCGGTGGCACACCAACCGGGCGTGGAGCCACGCAGAAGCCCACGCTGAGTGCCACACCCGTTGGCGGTGATTTAGCGATTGCTGAGGAATTTGCTCGCCATGCCAAGGGCATCGCCGAGGTCAACATCCCCGTCGTGATCGCCGTCTAAAAAGGCATTCAGGACAGGGTTACCGACTGGAGCATTGCCTACAGCGGCGCTGTCTGTGGGCGCACCCGTTTGCAAAAATTGCAGGGCGAGGGGAATCAGGGTCGGCAGTAGTCCTTCAATAGTCTGTGGATCCAGCCCGGTGCGCCCGATGAGTTCCTGGACGACTTGCTGCTGCATGACGGGTGTTAACAGGGCTTGGACCGCCTGGGGATTGGCCGCCGCACCGCCGAATTGATTGACGAGGGTTTGGGCATGGTCTGGGCCTGCTTCCCGTAGGGACGATTGCAGGTAGCCCCCCACCACAGAGAGCATGGCTTGGGTCGCATCGGACCCGCCACCATGGCTGCCACTCATGGCTTGGACGGCATTAAAAATTGTGCCCAGTTGTTCCATGCTGCCTTGTTGGGCGGGATTGGCCACCGCACCCAAAACTTGATCCAGTAATCCCATATGTTTGCGTTCCCTAGATTTCTAAGTGGATGTGGTTGCTCAGAGATGGTTGCTCAGAGATGATTGCTCAGTGGACATAATTCTTGGCTGGACGCAAGAAATAATCCCACGGAAAGCGGCGATTAGACAATGGGAAGCGGGGGGGAGAGGTGGGGAAGGGAGTGGGGTATGCGGGCGCGCCTACCATCCTGGGGCAGTGGAACTGTGTGACGGCCTCAAAGACGGCCTCAAATTTTTTCCCTGGCACCCGTGGGAATCAGGTAAATGGCACCGGAAACCCAGGTCAAGAGGACGGCAATCCAAAAAATGATTTGAGTGGTTAAATGCCAATTGGGACTGAGGGGGGCAATTAAGAGCGCGATCGCCGCGATCTGAACCACGGTTTTGATTTTGCCCCAGAGGTTGGCCCCAGAAATGCTGGCGGTGCCTTGTAGGGCGGGGTTGACGCGCCAGCCTGCGATGGTTAACTCCCGCGCCAGGATGAGAAATACGCCCCAAGCGGGAACTTGGCCCAGTTCGACCAGGGCCATCAGGGGAGCCATGACCAGCAGCTTATCGACCAGGGGATCGAGAAATTTGCCCAGGTCCGTGACTTGATTCAATTTACGAGCGAGATAGCCGTCTAGCCAGTCGGTGCCTGCGGCCAGAAGAAATACCCCCAGGGCAAACCCGCGATCGCCGTCGGTAGGGGGATGACCGCGCAGTCCGTACAGAGTTAAGGGCACGGCGAGCAGGCGGGAGAGGGTGATCCAAGTGGGCAAATTCATGGGCAGTTTTGAGATGAAGGCAAAGAATGGCAGCGGGCGAATCAGCCAGCGGGGAGCGAATCAGGTACATTAAAATAGCGGGTACTGAAAAATCGTTGCTAGAGTCGTTCGCTGGGGGCAAGGCATGAGCAAACCCGTCGTGATATGCGTGGACGATGAACCGACCGTTCTCGATAGTCTCAAGATTGAATTGCGACGAGCCCTGGGGGATCAGTGTTTGATTGAGACGGCGGCGGGGGCAGCGGAAGCCCTGGAGCTGCTGGCTGAGTTGCAGCAAGAACAGTATGACGTGGCGGTGGTGGTTGCCGATTATATTATGCCGGGGATGCGGGGGGATGAATTACTGAGGCAGGTGCATTTGCGATCGCCCACGACCCTGACGATTATGCTGAGTGGACAGGCCGATTTGGAGGCAGTGAGCAATACCATCCGCTACACTCAGCTCTATCGCTACTTGAGCAAGCCGTGGCAATCGGAAGATCTCAGGCTGACGGTGGGGGAAGCGGTGCGCAGCTATGGGAAAACTCGACAGTTGGATGTGCAGGAGCGGCAACTGCGGCAATTGAATCAGGAACTGGCGCGATCGGTGCAGGAATTGCATCAGGTTGAGGCGGTGTTGCAGCAGCAGGCGCAGCAGGAAAAAGTTTTGAACCAACTGGTGCAGGCGATTCGTCAGTCCCTAGAATTGTCTACGGTATTTTCGACGGCGGTGAATGAGGTGGGACGGGCGTTGCAGGCGGACCGGACCACAATTTTGCACTATCGACCGGACCAGCAAGACTGGCTGATAGTGGCGGATTATTGTTGCGATGCAGCGGAGCCCAGTCGGGTGGGTACCCGGATTCCGGATCAGGGCAATCCCGTGATGGCTCGCCTGAAGCAGTTTGAAATTGTGCAAGTAGAGGATCCCCATTTGGCGTCGGAACCGCTGATTCGCCACTTGGCCCAAGAGTATCCGGGCCGTTGGCTGGTGGTGCCCCTAGAGATCCAGGCCCAGGATCGACAAATTTGGGGAAGCCTAGGGCTATCTCGGACCGATGATCAAGCTCCCTGGCAGAACTGGGAGGTGGAACTGGTGCGGGCGATCGCCGATTCCTTGGAGATCGCCATTCAACAGTCGCAACTCTATGCCCAGGTGAAGGCACTCAATGCGTCCCTAGAGCAACAGGTTCAGGACCGCACGGCTCAACTGGAAGCCAGCCTGCAATCCATTCAGGATCTGAGCCAATTGAAGGATGACTTTCTCCATGCCGTTTCCCATGATCTGCGGATCCCGATTACGGGAATGGTGCTGGTGCTCAAAAACTTCTTGGCGAAAGCGGCGGATTCGGTCACGGTTTCGCGATCGATTTTGGAGCGGATGGTGGACAGCGGAGAACGCCAGCTCCAAATGCTGGATTCACTGCTGGAAGCCCATTTTAGTGATTTGCATGGCATTCCTTTGCAGCGAGAGTCGATGAATTTGGGCCAATTGGTGGCGGCTGTTGGCCAGGATTTAGCGCCGCTGGTGGGCCAAAATCAAGCGACCTTACGCAACCGGGTGCCGCTGGATCTGCCGATGGTCTATGCAGATTCCTTACAAATTCGACGGGTGTTGGAAAATCTGATCTCAAATGCGCTGAAGCATAATCCTCCTGGGGTGGAGCTGGTGCTGGAGGCGGGGGCGATTGGGGCCATGGGGGCCGGGGATGGCCGGGGGGCTTGGGTGCGCTGTGATCTGCGGGATAATGGGGCGGGAATGGACTCGGCTGAGGGGGCGGAGTTGTTTAATCGTTACCGCCGTGGACAGCGCGGGCGGCGATCGCAGGGCATTGGGTTAGGACTCTATCTGTGTCGGCAAATCATTACGGCCCATGGGGGTGACATTGGGGTCAGTACGGCTCTCGGGCAAGGCTCCACGTTCTGGTTTACCCTGCCAGTGCAACCGACAACGGCAAAACCATTGCCGACTCGAACTTGATTATTTCTAGGGGGAGTAGGCGATTTTGATCATTTTCTGGTGCGGGTTCAGGAACTGGATGCCCTCGGGGTGATTCTACTGTAATGATTCTGTGGAAATGATTCTGTGGATTAGAGGGCGGCTTTGGCCCTGTCACTTCTGATTGCCCTAGAATCAGGCCAGCTCATCCAGCCCTGTAAGGTACGTTTCCTATGCGAATACTGGTCCCAACCCTGCTCTCCACTCCCCTGTTGGCGATCGCCGTTGCCGCCCTTCCCCTCACTGCCGCGCCGCCGCCCACGGGCTCGGAACAGGTGGCCGCCTTTATGCAAGCCCAGCGATCGCAGTTGGCCACGTCTGCAAAAACCCGCGCGGCCCTGGATGCCCTCTGCCACCAGCGGGACTGCGATGCCTCTGGCCTGTTCTGGTATACCGACTGGGATGCGGCCAAAGCCGCTGCCCAGGCCAGTGGTAAACCGATTTTGTCCCTGCGCCTGCTGGGCAATCTGGATGAAGATTTGAGCTGTGCCAATAGCCGCTTTTTCCGGGTGGCGCTGTATCCCAATTTGGCGGTGCGCCAAATGCTGCGCGATCGCTACATTCTGCACTGGCAGTCGGTGCGGCCCGTGCCCAAAGTCACCGTGGATTTTGGCGATGGCCGCAAGCTGGAGCGGACCCTCACGGGCAATAGCATTCACTACATCACCACGCCCACGGGAGAACCGATTGAGGCCCTACCGGGACTCTACGGTCCCCAGGCGTTTTTGCGGCACCTGGAACAGGCGGCAACAGCCGTGCGGAATTACCAGGCGCAGCCCGAGGCCGATCGCCGTCGGTTCCTGGAAGCGTATCACCGCGATCGCCTCATGGCCTTGCAAACCCAGTGGGCCAAGGACTTGCAGGCTATTGGGGCCAAACCGCCTGTTTTGGCGAGTCTCACGCCCAGTGCCAATGCCCCCAGCGCGATTGATGCGGGCCGGATTGCTGTCAGTAAGGCCATGGTCGAGAGTCCCTTGGTGATGGCGGCGCGATCGGCGGCGAATCAGAATCAAACGGCCCTGACCGAAATTACGGATGCGGCCACGTGGGCCAAGCTGGCGGCGCGCTATGCGGGGGATGCCCAGCTTGATGCCAACAGTCGCCAGTTGATGCAACGCAAAACCGGGGCCAAGACCGCCGCCGCCCTTGCCGCCACGGTTCAAGCCTTTGAAGCCAGTATGGCCCTGGATAGCATTCGCAATGAGTATCTGCTTCACAGTCAGTTGCACCAGTGGTTTATTGCGGGCCCGATCGCCGGGACAGGCAGTCTGGAGCAGTTGAATGCGCGGGTGTATGCCCAACTGTTTTTAACGCCCGATCGCGATCCCTGGTTGGGACTGGTGGGGCCGGAGAGTTTTTCGGCGATCGAGGGCGATGGCATTCGGCAGTAAGCCCATTTAGATTCCCGGCATCTGGAGCACTCCCGGTTATTCCGACAAATTCATCGGTGTTAGAGTAAACCCAATCCTGATGAAATCTGACCCCATGCCCAGACAACTTACGATCGCCCAAGCGCAACAACAATTGCCGAACTTCCCCAACGATCTCACCGACGAACCCATTATCATCACCCAAGATGGTGTTCCGGTCATCGCGGCCCTTAGCTATGTCCACCTCGCCGAATTGCTCGAAACTTTAGATATTCTCACTGACACGGAATTTGTCACGAAGCTGCGCCAAAGCATGCTTCAGTCAACAGAAGGCAACACCATTGATTGGGAGAGCGCCAAAGTCCAACTGGGATTATGAGCGAGGCAAATCCGATTGCATACCAAATTCAACTCACAGCCTTGGCCCTAGAAATGCTGGCTGCGGTTAAAGATCGGCGAGAGCAAGAAAAACTGGGCGATCGCATTGACCAACTCAAAAGCGAACCTGAAAAACAAGGTAAAGCTTTGTTAGACAACCTTTCTGGCTTTCGCAGCATTCGAGCGGTTGGGCAGCGCTATCGCATCGTCTATAAGGTTGAGTCAGAGCGAGTCCTGGTTTTAGTCGTGGGCATTGGCAGGCGCAAGGATGGCGACAAAAAAGATATTTACACCGTGCTGGCAAAATTAATGGGCGAGTAAAGATCGCCGGGGATCTGGAGAAGCGCCGTGATAGGTATGGCGCTTTATGCCTCGCCAACCGCGTCAACTCAAACCTGCCTTGTGCTATCACATTACGCTGCGCTGCAACAATCGCGAGTTTCGCCTGACCCGCTTTGAATGTCGGGAAGTGTTGCTGTATGCGATTCAGAAATACCGGAATCGATACGGCTTTAAGCTCTATGCGCTGTGCATCATGAGCAATCATGTGCATTATCTCCTGGAGCCGTTGCAGCCAGAGGATTTGCCTAAAATCATGCAGGGGTTGAACTGGTATACCGCCATGTGTTTTAACCGCATGCAGAACCGGACGGGCCACTTTTGGGAGAAGCGGTATCACAGTACGGCGGTGCCGAATGGGGATCATCGCCGGGTGCTGAATACACTGCGGTATATTCACGGCAATCCCAAGGCGGCCCAGATGCAGCAGGGCTGGTTTTATGACTTTAGCAACTACGGCACCTATGATCGCCTGACGGATGATGGCCTGACCCAGTGGCATCCGGCGTTTTTGGCGTTGGGGACGACGCTGGATATTTGTGCGGCGGCCTATCGCAAGTTTTGTCAGAAGTATCGTCCGATGCCCAAGTCGGAGCGGCGGAGCCACTGGGGAAGCAAGCTGTTAGCGAAGCTGAAGACCAAGGGCAAGCCCAAGAAAGTAAGTCCAGGGCAAAAGAGTTTGTGGGAGGAGTGGGAGGCACCGATGGCGGAAATTGAGGAGGTGGCGGAAAAGTTTGTGCGGGCGAATGCCTATAACCCGGAGATTGCCAGCCTACAATTTAGTTCGTCTAAATTTTATTCCGAAAATGAGCTGGAGGCGATGGGGCGGTGCCAGGTACCGGATCCTGAAAATGCCGATTCCAGGGTCGATTCAGACCCAGGTGAAAATCTTTAAAAACGGCTAAGAGCCAGACGTGCTACAGTTTACAAGTCTCCACGCGAGAGAAGAGAACCAACCACCCAACCCAAACTCCCAACAAACCCCACCCTACCAACCCCCTCGGTAATTCTCCAATGAGGGAATTTAGGGGATCGTATTTGAGGTCGGTGCTGCTCACCCAGTGATTATCCTTGCGCCAGCCGACGCGATCGCCAAACTTTTCCCAGATTTCATCGCTTGGGTACTTGCCGTCTAGTGTAGCACCGCATTCGGCGTAGATTTTTTTCTGCACGCTAAAGCCAAATTTGCCGTTGCTGTACTGCACCCACAGCCGATCCAGAATCAATAAGTCCTCGCAGGGAAAATTTTCCAGATCTTTCCGGTCAAACCATTGCCCCTCTTCCTTACCCACCGTGGTGATCATCAGCCGATAGGTCTCCTGGTCGGCTTCGCGCCACTGCCCCGCCTGCATCATCGCCTCCAGGGCCGCGTAGCGCGAGGTTTCCACCGTTTGCCGAAGCTGTTCAATGGCCGCTGTCAGGGCTGGGGGAATCTGCTTCGTGGTTTCGGGCAAACAGGCATAGGCCAGGTCTGCCGCGCCGCGATCCAGCATGGCTTGGATCAGGCTACTGGGATTTTTGACTTGGGCCGCGTAGAGCAAAAGGGTGGGTTTCCATTCCAGATCCGTAAATCGCTCATACAGCAAACTTTCCTGCTGCTGTTGCAGAATTTCCCGCGCTGCTAAATATTCCTGAAAGCTCCAATGGGCAAACTCGTAGGTATCGGCGTCTTTTTCCACCAGCAGTTCGCTAATCTGCACCACAGCGTCGAGAAACTGCTGGGCCTCAGCGGTTTCATTTTCGGCCTGGAGATGGGCAGCTAGCCGTCGCCGCAGCGTCGTCCGATCAATGCTCTTTTCGCGGCCATTCAGCAGCATTTCCAGGGCTAGCCGCTGCAAAATTTTCTGAGCATCAGACTCGATGAGCAACGTTTCCAGGGCTTTGGCCCCCGGACGATGCTTCAGTTGCAGATCACAAATGCCTTGGTACAGTTCCACCCGACGATCCGGCAGCTTGGCCGTGGGATTCAAGCGGTGAAAGGCGGTGATCATGTTCAGCAACAAGGGAATACTAGCCAAATCCTGAATTTCCGGTCGGGCCTGGATTTGGCTGAGCAATTCCTCGGCGGCCTCATTGGCGGCAGCCCGGACATCCGCCCCATCGCGCCCATTGTTGGCGTAGCGCTCTTGGTACAGGTAGCACTGCTGCACAAATTGCCGCTGCTGGGTCAGGTCAAACGGTTCCACCCACAGGGTCATCCGCATTTCTAGCCGATTGGTTTCGGCCTGCTGGCGGTAGGCTTTAGGGCGCGAAGTCAGGATAAAAATGGAGGCACTTTTGCTGTACTGCTGCATTTGCTGGTTAATCCAGGTGGCAATCACGGCCTGCTTATCCTTCGGCACTTCATCCAGACCATCCAGCAGCACCAGCATTTTGCCCTGCTTCAGCAAATTTTTGGCCCAATCGGGCGGCAGCTTGACTTCACCGCCTCCGGGCAGGCGGGCCACATGGTACATTTCAATCACGTGACCAAGCTGGGCAGCGGCTCCAGTTAGCTCCTGGGTGGCCAAGCACTTTTTCCAGCAGTCGCCCAGGGACAACAATACGGGCACCCGCGCCGACACGCCATAGCGCTGCTGCTGCTGACTGCTGTAGATGTAGGCAATGTGTTTGAGCAGCGTCGTTTTGCCGAAGCCGCCCCAAGCCACGATCGCCATTTGCCGAAAGAGGGGCTGCTGTTCGGCTTGCTTCAGCAAATGCCAAATTTTGAAATGTCTGCTCTGGAGGTGGCTCAACTGCTCACGTTCCTGGCCTTGCAGGGTTTGCCACCCGGCGGCGATCGCCCCGGTATCCAGGGTCAAATCCACAAAGATTTCTTCCAGCAGAGGCACATAGCTCTGCATGATGCCCTGGCAGCGATCGGTCTGGCAGTCGAGTTTCTGCGCTTCTAAGTACTTGGCGTCAACGCCTGTGGCTTTGGCGATCGCGTTTTGAGCGGTTTTCTCGGCGGCGGTTGCGCTCGCTTCACCAATTTGATCCGCACCCTTTTTGATTTTCTTGAGCGTTGGCTCCACGAGGGCATAGAGGATGGTTCCTCCGCCCAAAATGCCCGCGCCAACGGGGACTTGCAGCCAATTACTCGTGCTGATCAGGGAAACTAGCCCTCCGGCACCACTGGCTAAAACTACTGGGACGGCTTTTTTGAGGAGCCATTCCGCCGCTTTCTCATTCCGCTGTTGTTCTGGCATACCGATAAATTGGGGGGCGATGGGGAGGAGCGATCGCAATCTAAACCTCCCCCAATCTTAGTGCGCTTCCCGAAATCCTTCCGCCCCACTGACAAGGGCAACACGCAAAGATCCCCGGCATTTTGAAATGCCGGGGATCCGGGGAGGCATCTCTAAAAATGCCGGGGATCTAGACCCTTACTTGGCTGCTCTGGGCATCGTCCCTTGGGCCTTAATTTGCTGCGTCAACACATCCAGCGCCTTCGCATACTGGGGATCCGCCGGAGTACCAATCTTGGCCCGATCCTGCCCCAGTTCCTTCCGCTGAGCATCCGTCAGCTTGATCACCACATCCGGGTCAATCCCATGCTTATTAATATCCCGCCCATTCGGCGTCAAATACTTGGCAATGGTCACCGCCAACCCCGAACCATCCCCCAAACCCCGAACCGACTGCACCAATCCCTTCCCAAAGGTTTGCGTCCCCACGATCGCCGCCCGCTTATTATCCTGCAACGCCCCCGACAAAATTTCACTAGCACTGGCCGATCCACCATCCACCAGCACCACCAAGGGCTTCGTCGTCAAAGCCCGATTGTTCGCCGCCTCCGGCTCCTTGTGGCCTTGGCGATCCACCGTCGAAACAATCCCCCCCTACTTCAGCCACATCCGGGCAATTTCAATACTGGCTTGCAGCAATCCCCCCGGATTCGATCGCATATCCAACACATAGCCCGTCGCCTGCTGCTGCTCCAGCTTGGTAATGGCTTCCCGCATTTCCTTCGGAGCCCCGGCGCTGAACTGCACCAGACGAATATAGCCAATTTTCCCCGTCGGTCCCTGCTGCATACTGAAGCGGACCGGATGAATCTCGATGCGGGCGCGCTTCAGCGGCACGACCAGTTCCTGGGTGCCTCGCAGAATCGTCAAGGTCACCTTGCTGCCCGCCGGACCCCGAATCAGATTGACGGCGGCATTCACATCCATGCCATCGGTACTCTTACCGTCAATTTTGCTGATGATGTCCTTGGACTGGATGCCCGCCGCAAAGGCCGGAGAATCCTCAATTGGAGAAATCACCGTCAGTTTCTTAGTTTTCTCATCGGCAGCCAGCTGGATCCCGACCCCAAATAACTCGCCAGAGGTATCAATTTGCAGGTTTTTGAATTCCTTCGGGTCCATAAACCGGGTGTAGGGATCGCCCAGCTTCTTCACCATCTCGCGGATGGATTTGTAGGCTTGTTCCTTATCCGTATAGGACTTATTCAGGTACTCGGTACGCACCTTCTTCCAATCCACTTGGTTGAAGGTGGCATCCACATAGGTGCGATCAATAATCTGCCACACTTCATCTATCAGTTCCTTAGGACTATCCCGAAAGAAGGCTTGCCCTTCGGAAAGATGGAGTCCTGCGCCGGTGATGGTGACAGCAGCAACCGCGATCGCCGTAGCACCGAGCACGACTTTGTGGGGAATAGTCACCATAGTGAAACCCAAAGTAAAGACTGTGAAGATCATGCTCAATCTAGCACAGCCCGTTAGAGGTGATCGGATTTTGGGGGTTGGATTTTGGACTGTACCGCTGAGTTCGGCTCCCGCTTGGGGCGCGCGCGCATTAAATCAGGCCCATTAAATCCAGAAATCAGGCCCATTAAATCAGGCAAAGGCCGCCTCAAAGTCCCGCAGGCGAGCGGCTTCGAGGGCATAGCTGCGCCCATAAATGCGGGTGAGTTGGCGGGTTTGTTCCAGCACCTCCCGGACCTCCCAGTTGCCCACTTGGACCAGGTCACGGTTGTTGTCGATGGCGATCGCAGCGGCAATGCCCACACCCTGGGCCACGCCAACATTGAATTCGACAATCCGACCGGCGGCACAGGCGTAGCCATCAAACCCGGAGCCGGGACCAATCACGGCCAAGTTCGGCACATTCAGCACCAGGGCATGACGAATGCCGATGTTAAACAGGGGCGGATGGTGGAAGGAAATGCTGCCGATGCCCTTGGCTGACGCCTTGGGGCCCAAACCTTCGATGCCGCCGCGAATGTCCAGGTGGTAGCCAAAGGTGCCCAGGGCCTCGTAGTCCGAAACACCACCATCGAGCATTTTGGCCCCGCTCAGCATCTCTAGCGCGCCGATAATGTTGCCCGCGTGGCGAATATAGAGTTCCGGGAAAGGCCGGACGGCGGTGGCCCCAAGGCTGCGGAGCCAGCGATCGACGAATTTCATTTCCTCCACCATGGGCGGGGTGGGTTTGGCTCCACTGCGGGCGATCGCCTCGGCTTGACTACCCGTCACCTTAAACAGCAGCGAATTCCAGGACAGGCGATCGGGGCCCAAGATGGCGATATTCGGCTGATCCACCACCATGCCCGTTTCCACCAGCGACAATTTTTTGCCGCGAAAGGCGTGGTAAGTAATCGACAAGGCCCGACAGCGCACATCAATGTGGTCAGAGGCGACGTACATGCCCTTCAGCTTGCCGTTGGCATCCACAAAGTCGCGGCGGAAAAAATCGGCGAGGGCGAGATCGTTTCCGGCGGCGACGTTAATGAGGTTTTGGGCAGCGGCATCGGCCGGGTTAGTCAAGCGGGTGAGGTAGGCCATTTCCACCTGGGCCAATCGCTGGGGCGTGAGGCCGTCTGTTTCAAAAATCAGGCCCACGGGCAATTCGGCTTCGGGGAGATCGAAACAGGCAAATCCGGGCAGCTTGCTGACTCCGGCGGCTTGGGCCAATTCAGCATTGACGGTGCAGTCGATAAATTCCTGGGCTTGGTAGGTGGTGCCGTTGGTGAGGGTGATGCCGGTGATTTTTTGGCCGGTCTTGGGGACGGTGGCAATGGCGCACTGACTGAGGATTTCTGTGCCGGTTTCCTTGAGCATTTGCCGGAGGGCGGCATCCGCCAGCTTGGGATCCAGGGCGATTTGGGTGACTTGCGATCGCCGCAAAAATTCCTGATACAGCACCACGGGTTCGCCAAAGGTGGGCAGTCCGCGCGCATTACGCACATCCAGGGGCACGTTGCTGCGGTCCAGATAGGCCAGTCCTCCCCGGACTAAGTGACCGCCAATTCCCGTCTGGGCACTGCTTTTCAACATGATCAAGGTGCGGGGCAGACGGCCCAGCCGCCGCCGAAATTCCCGTGCAAAGGCAACCACGCCCAGGATGCCATGCACTTCATCCCCGAAACAGATTAAGTCATAGGTGCGGGTATTGGTCGAAGGGGCGCTGGGGGTGGATGCCGTCATAGATCAAACCAGTTCCTAGGGTAAGTTGTGGATAGAATCAAATATCGGGGCTTAGAGGTCAGTGAAGACCAGCCCGTGAAGACCGATCAATGAAGACTGAGCGTAGTCGGGACAAAACAGCGGAGAATGCCTGAATTGTACACACGCTCTCTGCCGTTCACTCGGATTATGCCCGAATCAAGGTATTGATATTTCCAGGGTGGATGATAATTTAGCTCCTGCGGAGCTAGCCGATAATTTCAGAACTGCCGAACTACCGAGCCACCGAGCCACCGAACCGCCGAACCACCGAGCCTTGGGGGGTTGGGGTGAGGGGCTGGGGTTAAGTATGTCTTGGGATTGGATCGGGGATCTGTTGCACTCTTTTGGATTGGGGAGCGGGTGGGAGAGCTGCATCCTGGCTATGTTCACTAAAGTTTTCTAAGTAGCTAGGCACAATTAAATATAAAACGCTCTAGCGCATAATCACCGGACTGACTACGAGATTCCATGCCCTGCATCACAGCTTTCGCCAGGTCATATTGATTGTCGAACATCTGACCCGCGATTTCATGGGTCTTGAGTTGGTGCCATTGACCTTCAATGGGATTCATTTCTGAACAATAGGGGCAGAGAAAATGAATCAATAACCCCTTGGCTTCCCACTTTTGCCAGTGTTCACGGGTTAGGCGACTGGTATGCAAAGACCCATTATCTTGCACCACCACCGTCAAACGCCCAGTTTCGGCTAACCTTTGGGCGGCTTTTTCAGCCACCCAATCCATGACCTTGATGTAACTCGCACTCTTGAAGCCCCCTTGGGCTAGGGCATACTCAAAGGACTCGCCCGGTTGCCAGAGTCCCAGTATGCTAATGCGATTGCCATAGCGTTGGGCCGTTTGCTCCATGCACTTCTGTTCGCCGATCCGACTGTAGCTGTAGCTGACCGGACTCCACAGGCAGAATCCCGATTCGTCGAGATACTTTAAGTCGATATGTCCTTCCTGCTGGGCTAACTGCAAGGTCTCCAAATCCGCTAGTTTCAAGGCTTTTTTGACAGGGTCTTGATTGTTGCGATGGCGATGGCGGGTCCGTTTCCACCGATAGTCTTTTTTTTGAGTAAGCGCCGCAAACGGTCACTACTCAAATCAACTAAGCGCTCCTGTTTGAGCTTCTTGGCCAGTTGCACACTATTGTAGGTGCGCGGTTCTGCCTCGATACAGGCACTCAGGTAGTCTAAATCGGATGCTTGCCATCTCGGTTTCGCTCCCCGTCCCGGCGCTTCCCATAATCCCCCTAATCCTTTGCTTTCCCAGCGCCGCAATGTTGCTCGGACTGTATGCTCATGACAATCGAAGATTTCTGCTATCTTCGGGACAGTCCAGCCTTCTGCATTTAAGCGCAGCATATGGGCTCGATCTCGCGTCCGCTGCGGTACAGTTTTCGCCTCACGCAATTCCGCTAAGGTGCGATCCTCTTCTACCGTTAACTTGATTCGTAGCGGCGCAGGCATATATTCTCTCGACAAAAATACTCTTCCTATCTTACATTTAATTGCGCCCTCCTACTTAGGCTAGCTTGCTGCGTGGGTTGGAATTTGGTCTTGCTATTAGCTACCCCGGAAACTATCGCTGACTTGGGGCCGGGGCACTGGGGTGGGAAATAGGCGCTGGAAGGCAGCTTTCCGGATGGCGATCGGCTCCTGGGTCAAATTCCACAGCGTTTCGTAGAAAAAGAAAGACACCCCCATTTTCTGACTGCGAACCAGTTGCACCTGCTCCTGAATCTGTTGACTCGACACGGCCCGTTGCTTTAGGCCCGTGAGCACGCCCACGCCTACGGGGATGTGCCGCCGTGCGGCCAGCACTTCCGGACGATTCAGCTCCGCTAGAAAACTTTGGGGACTGTCCCGATAGACTTGCAGCACCAGTTCCTCGATGTAGCCGGTTTGCTCCCAAGTGCGCCAGTCTTGCAGGGAATGGTTCAAGGAAAACTCGTAATTGTTGGGCGACAGGGCAAAGATGACCTTGGGCTTTTTGGCTTTGACGGCACGAAAAAGACGCTGAGTAAAAGCAGTAATTTTATCGGCCCGCCAGCGGACCCAGGCAGGGTCTTTGGGATCTTTGGGGGGTGTTTTGCCGGTTTCCTGGCGATAGAGGGCCACAGTGAAGTCATCGTAGCCAAATTCGTAGGGCAGTCCAAAGTGATCGTCAAGCTGGATGCCATCAACATCGTATTTCGTGACGATTTCCACGACTAAATCTTGGATAAATTGCTGCACTTCGGGCTTAAACGGATTCAGCCAAACGCGGGGCCAGCGGCCTTCGATCCAATATTGGCTGCCATCTTGCTTTTGGGTGAGCCAGTCGGGATGGCGCAGGGCCAGGGCGGAGTCCTCGGGGGCCATGAAACCAAATTCAAACCAGGGCAGGATGGCCAGCTTATTTTGATGGGCCTGCTGCACCATTTCCGCGAGCATGTCCCGTCCGGTGAGGCGATCGGGACGGGGATCGACGGCAGAGGCGATCGCGCTCTGCATGACGGCACTGGGATAGGTGGTGTAGCCCCAGTTCCAGACTGCGGGATAAAGGGTGTTGAAATTCAATCGGGCCAATTCCTGAACGGCGGCTGTGAGCCGATTGGCCTGGAATAGGACATCGCTATCGACATTAGTGAGCCAAACGCCGCGAATTTCGCGGGGTGGGGACGGGGCGGGCTGGGCGGGCGTGGAATGGGGAATGAGGGCGAGGGCAAGGGCGATCGCCAGTGCTACTGCCCCAAATCGCCACGTCCCAAATCGCCACGTCCCAAATTGCCATGGGACTAAAGATGTGATGGACAACCTGATTGACGGCTTCATGGACTCAGTACCCCCTCTAACTGCTCATCGGCTAGATCATACAGGTTTCGTAACTGGGCTAACTTGTCCGCATCCGGTTGCCAAAAGCCGCGCCCTTGCGCTTCCAGCATCCGCCCAACAATATTGCGAAACGCCTCGGGGTTGGACTCCCGCAGTTTTGCAGCCATTGCGGCATCCAGGGCATAGGTATCCGCCGCTTGGTCATAGACCCAGGCATCCTGAAAATCCGCCGTGCCGCCCCAGCCAATCAGCGCCGTCATCCGCTGGGAGATTTCGTAGGCTCCCCCGGAACCCTGATCGGCCATGGCGGTAGCCCATTTAGGATTCAGCAGTTTGGCACGATATTCCAGACGCAGCAGGTCTTCTAAATTTCGGGGCGTTGTGTCTTTAGAAAAACTTTCGACGAAGCTGGCGGTGACTTTTTGGCCCTGTTGCTGCTCAGCAGCCCGTTTCAGCCCCCCGGTATTGGCGTAGTACTCCTGAATGTCCGTTAGACCATATTCCACGGAATCGATTTCCTGGACAATCCGCCCGGTGGTTTTGAGCAAACTTTGCAGGACTTCCGGGCGGGCTTGGCCTTTGTCTTGGCGACCATAGCTGAAGGCATTGCGCCCCTGCCAGGTAGTGGCTAATTCCTCACCAGATTCCCAGCTTGAGGAGACGACCTGATCGTTGACTAGGGAGCCAAAGTCCCCGGCGGGGTTGGAAAACAGTCGGGCAGTGGCGTTGTCAATGCCTTGGGCTTTGAGGGCGATCGCGTGTTTGCGAATAAAGTTTTGCTCCTCCGGCTCATCGGCGGCAGCGGCCCGCTGAAACAAATCATCCAGCAGTTCCAGAATGTTGCCAAAGCTATCGCGGAAAATGCCAGAGAGGTTGGCCAACACATCAATGCGGGGGCGACCGAGGTCGGTGAGCGATTGCAGCCCATAGCGGACAATCCGCCCCGTCCCTTCTTTAATCGGTTCTGCCCCCACCAACTCCAGCAAAATCCCCAGGGATTCGCCCTTGGTCTTGATGGCATCCAATCCCCACAGCATCACCGCGACGGTTTCGGGATAGGTGCCCTGCTCTGCCAGATGTTGCGCCAGGATTTGTTGGGCGATGGCACAGCCGCGCAAGTACGCCGCCGGGGACGGCATCCGGTAGGGGTCGAGGGCATGGATATTGCGGCCCGTGGGCAGGACTGCGGGACCGTCCCGCAGCAGATCGCCACCGGGAGCCGGGGGAATATATTCGCCGTTGAGGCCGCGCAGCAGGTTGGTGAGTTCGTCGGTGTTCTGGGCGAGGAGATCGCGAATTTGCAGCGCTTCTTCGAGCTGGGGGGTTTGGCCGTTTAAGGAGCCGTTTAAGGAATACTGCTCTAGGATTTGGGCACGGGATTGGTTTTGGGCGATCGCCCCGATCACCGCCGCTGGCAACGCTTCGCCAAAGTACGCTTCGAGATATCCCGCAACGTCTTCCGCGTCGGGGGCCTCGCCCAGGGTGTGGAGTCCGGCGGAAAACAAGCGGTTTTCTAACACGTGCAGGTAGTCGTACAGCGTCACCAAGTAATCCTCAAAGGCATGGGCGCTGAACAGGGGTAGGTTTTCCGGCGTGAAGGCAATGCCCAGGGTTTTCGCCGCCCTAAAGGGACAGTCCGCATCCAAGCCCGTGGTGATGATTTTGTGGGCGATCGCCGATTTCAAGCTGTAATTCTTTTCCGGATCCTCGCGATATTCGGCGATCAGTTCCCGCAGCCCGATCAGCTCCTTGTATAGGCCCGCCCGCCCGTAGGGCGGCACATTATGGGAAATCAGTACGCCATAGCCCCGCCGCTTGGCCAAAATCGACTCTGAGGGATTATTCGCCGCATACACATACAAATTCGGCAAATCCCCTAGTAAAATATCCGACCAGGAATAGCCCGTATTGCCCAGGGGCGAACCGGGCAGCCATTCCACGGTGCCATGCATGCCAAAATGGACAATCGCATCGGCCTGAAAGTCCTTTTGCAACCATTGGTAAAAGGCGGCGTACTGGGGATGGGGCGTCAAATCCCGCTCAAACATCAGCCGCATTGGATCGCCGTCAATGCCTAAGGGCGGCTGAACACCAATCCAAACATTACCCAAGGACACACCACCCAGAATCAAATCATCGCCAATGGTTTTGATGCCGGTGGCGGTGAGGGATTTCCAGTTCTTTTTAATCCGTGTGGTCAACAGATAGCCTAACCACTTCGCTAATTGATCAACGGAAACACGATTGACCGGTTCGCGATTGGTTGGCCCAGCCGTGGCCTCATTCTGGAATATGGTTTCGTCAGCGGCCTTGACCTGCTGAATCAGGGCTTCGCCATCGGCGGGAATATCACCGACGTCATAGCCTTGGACTTGCAGCGCGTGCAGCAGGTTGAGCAACGATTTGGGCACATTCAGCAAGGCCGCAGTGCCGGTGGAGCCGTAGCCGGGAGGGAAACCGTAGAGAATGATGGCGATTTTGCGATCGCGGGGGGCCTTTTGGCGCAGGGCAATCCAGTTTTTCAGCCGGTTGGTGAGGCGTTGGACGCGATCGGGCACCAAATAAATGTCTTCGCCAACAAGGCCGCCCAGGGGAATCGTGTCGATCGCCCCATCCAACTCCGGCAGCGCATACAGCACTACACTTTGCAACCCGCTAATCCCCTGGCGCGTCCAGGAATGAATGTCCTGAATCAGCAGCGGTGCCGCCACGAGGTAGGGCACATTCTTGGCCACCAAAATCCGCTGGGCCACGGCGATCTGGCGTCCTGCTTCCATGGACCCGGCTGGCCCCCCAACAAGGGGAAAGCCAATGGTGGAGACGATCGCATCCACCGCCACCGCTTGGGCGGAGAGCGACAACGTGTCTCGAATGCCCTGCTGGCGCTGGGCCTGTTCATAGGCGGTAGTGAGCCAATCCCGCACGGCCACATGCCCCTCAACGCCATTAATAAAGATGGGGACGGGCACCAGACCCGCTGTTTCAAAGGCGCGAATCAGTTGGGGAATGTAGGGCTGTTTGGTAATCACATGCTTGCGATAGAGCAAAATACCCACCACACTGCTCTGATCACCGCTTTGGGCCTGGGGATGCTGACGGTGGTACCAGGCCAAGTAGGCTTGCGGGGATTCAAAATATCCGGTGTAGTCTGGGTGCAGCAGTCCGAGGTTGGGCGTTTCCAGGGGTGGGGCAATTTCGCCGATCGCTAACCCAAGATACTTCTCCGCCAAGGTCCAAAACAGGGCCGCTACATTTTCACTGCCGCCCGCATTCCAGTAGCCGTAGATGATCAGCCAGTTGCGCAGATCCTGGACTTTGCCGACGGGAATATATTTCAGCAGTTTTGGCCCCGTTTTGAGAAAGCTGATGTAGCCCGCGAGTTTGTCTTCTTCTTTGCCGTTGCCAAATTTGCTGAGGATGAATTGCACAGGTTTGGGCATGCCCTTGGGTTTGTCGCCAATGGCAAACTTGCCCAATTGAGTCACACTCATCAGTTCTAGGGCCGATTCAAACACGAGGCGAATGGGAATAGCCTGTACTCGTTCTCGTAGCCACAGCACTTGATCGTAGTCAAAGAGCAAACTACCGAAGAAAACATCGGCTCCGTCGAGGGCGGCGGCGACGGTGGCAGGGGCAGTGGTGATGTCGCGATCGCAAAAGACCTGAATGTCCAAATCAGCACAGCGGGATTGAGCCAACTGCGCCGCCTGACGATACAGATTGGCGTTAAACGACTCGAAACCCGCAATCAAAACAATCCGCTGCATACGTGCCCTGATCCAATGATTGGCTAAAAATGCTCTGTAAATACTCTGTAACTACTCCGCGATCGCCTCGCTGTGGTTGCCGAGGTTGACTCACCCCGCCCTGCGGGCACCCCTCCTGGGAGGGGATATTTTCGAGCATTTCCCTCCTGGGAGGGGTTAGGGGTGGGTGCAACGGATGGCACAAGCTGAGTAGTTATAATAATCTGCTAAAAAACTCGGTTTTTTTGATCTTAACGAAGTTCCTCGGATAAACCGGATCAAGCAGACTCTGGAATTTGCGGGGCAATGCTGCTGGGTCGCTAGGTCGGACAGAGCAATCGGATCAATCGGACGGATCAAAAAAACCAGGCAGATCACACCCGAGAACCCTTGCATTCTTTGGCCTTTGTGAATAACCTTTAAGTTAATCTAAGTTAATCTAGGATTAACGAATTGTTAGGAACACAGATACCGCCATCGCCTGTCATTCTGCATCCTCACCCCCTCCCCTGTTGCCCATGAATGCCGCTGAGCAAGCCAACAGTTTGGCAGTCACGAGTAAAATCGCCGCCTTAGTAAATCTGTTCAAAGCCGAGCTGCCCAATATCCGCTCGGACCTAAAGCCCTGGGCTAACGATCCTGATACTCGCGAACTCGTCGATCCCGACTCGATTGACGTCGGTTTTCATTTTCCCGGTTGGTCCCGCCCCTGGCAAAGCCGCAGCATCCTCATCCAGGTGCGGCTCCATACCGATGATGCCAGCGGCGAACGACGGGCGATCGGCATCGAAGCCGCTGGATTTGACCACCGTGGCAAGCAATGGACCCTCTCCACCGTAGAAACCTGGACCGCCGCTGGCTCCAACTGTCCTACCCCTGAAAAGCAGGACCAATTGCGCGCCGTGCTCAAGGAGGCTCTGCTGCTGTTTAGCTCTGCTAGTGAAACTCCGTGAGGCAAAATCGGCTGGCGATCGCCCCTAGGGCACCGCTACCCAGTTCACTGGCCTCAGCCCCCTGCCTCAGTTCAAGCTGGGAAACGTCTGCTTGAACTCGTCCAGCAGGTCATCCATTTCCTCAATCGCCTGATTCACATCCACACGCAGCGTCCCCAAATCTGGCTGCTCCAACAAGCGCACCAGCGCCTCGCGTTTCTCCTTAATCACAGAAACTTTTTCCTTAATCAGGTCAGGATTCATCCCACAGCTCTCCATCCGAACAAAACGCATGCTTCTTCAACAGGATAGTCCATCTCCCCCCGAACTTGATCCCACAAGCCGACCGAATCCAGGGATAATAGACACCTAAACAAATCATTACATTCTCTAGAATCCCCTGCGCCTATGTTCGGTAAAATTCCCTTAGCCACCTTGGGTTTGGTCGTGGGTGGCATTCTCACCCTGGGTGGCTTTGTCGCCTACTTCAGCAATAATGCCACCCTGAACCTGGTGGGCTTTTTCTATGGCTTTCCGTTGCTGCTGGGCGGGCTAGCGCTGCGGGCTTCGGAATTGAAGCCTGTTCCCTTGGACACCACAGAACAGCTCGTCGCGCTGCGATCGCAACAAGCCACCGTCACCCAAAACAAAATCCGCAAAGACATTACGCGCTATGAATACGGCAAAAATGTCCACATGGAAGAAGCCCTTAATTTTCTGGGCCTTAACCCCACCGACGAAGAACGTCCCACCATCGTCGGATTGCGAGAACTGGCTACCGACGGTGCCTACACCCTCGTCATGGAATTTGATGCGCCCTTGATGCCCCTCGCCACCTGGGAAGCCAAGCATGAAAAAATGACGCGCTACTTTGGCCCTGGGGTCACAGTAGTGATTAACCAACCCCTGCCCGAACGTATCGACGTCGCGCTGATTACCGATCCTGTGGCGGATGCTGTGGCCGAATCGGCGATCGCGGGCTGAAGACAATTAGCTGAAATAATTAATCGTATCCCCTTCCCTGGATTCAATCGCGATCGCTAAAACAATCGCTGAATAGTACAATTGATCCGTGTTTTGTCCCCTTGCTTTGAAATCCCTTGTCATCCCTTGATTTACCAGCCGAGACTTTGCCGGATTTGAGCCGTCCTGTGCTCAACCAGCTTCGAGAGTGCGATCGCGCGGCCCATGACTGGTATCGCTTTGTGCTCTCGTTTCCCCCTCATCTCGTGCAAACTTACCTGGAACGGTTTGGGATCGGGCCGGAACAGCGGGTGCTCGATCCATTCTGTGGCACTGGCACGACAGTGGTGGATGCGAAAAAGCTGGGTATTCCCAGTGTGGGCGTAGAAGCAAATCCCATGGCCTGGTTCGCGGGTACGGTGAAGTTAGACTGGACGCCTCATCCGGAGGGTTTGGTAGAGGCGGCAGAGGCGATCGCCCAAGCGGCAACAGCAGCGATCGCCCGGGGGGCTGAGGTCTTGTCCACCCTGTCTCCAGAGCAGGAAAAGCTTCTATTGAAGAATTCCATCAGCCCCTTGCCCTTGCACAAGACGCTGATCCTCACGCAAACCCTGGAGCGGTTCTGCAACCCCGACCCGTCCAGCCCAGATCCCAGCCCGCCCCGCCAGACCTATAGGAACCATCTGCGCCTTGCCTTGGCGACGGCGATCGTCACGGATATTAGCAACCTCCATTTTGGGCCGGAAGTTGGGGTTGGCAAGCCTAAGGCCGATGCTTCTGTTGTCGAGGCATGGCTCACGCGGGTGCGCGCCATGGCGGCAGATTTGCGCTATTTACAAACCCTGCCCAATGTACCCGCCCAGGTAATTCATGCCGATGCGCGCCACCTCTTGCAGGTGCTGGAGCCCCAGTCCATTGATGCTGTGATTACCTCGCCGCCCTATCCCAATGAAAAAGACTATACCCGCACCACTCGCCTAGAGTCGGTGCTGCTGGGTTTCCTCAACACGAAGGCCGACCTGCGATCGCTGAAACAAAACCTCGTCCGTTCTAACAGCCGCAACGTCTACACCGCCGACACCGATGACCAATGGATATCCCAGCATCCAGCAATCCAGCGCATTGCCGCCGATATTGAAGCCCGCCGCATTGCCCTCGGCAAAACCAGCGGCTTTGAGCGGTTGTACCCTCGGGCGGTAAAGCTCTATTTTGGCGGCATGGCTAAGCACCTCGCCGATCTGCGCACGGTTCTGCGCCCCGGTGCACAGTTAGCTTACGTCGTGGGCGATCAAAAGTCCTACCTACAAGTGATGATCGCCACAGGAACCCTATTGGCGGAAATTGCCGCCGGGTTGGGCTATGAGGTGATCGCCATTGATTTGTTCCGCACGCGGCTGGCTACCGCTACCCGCGAACAAATGCGGGAAGAAGTTGTGCTGTTGCGGTGGCCCGGTCAAATGCCCCCAAAGCCCTACCCCTTTAGCCATGTACCGCTCTAGTTTGATACACCCGCGTCTGCTGCAAAGTAATTCCCAGCATGGCTTCTACCTCCACTCGACTGAGTTGATCAAACCGATAGACCAGAATCGTCGTCAGCATCTCCATTATCGTCCGACTCGCCCGCTGATCGGGCAATTCCTGCTGCGATCGCCCGCTGGGCCGACAGCGTATTGCGCTCCCAAAAAACGCCCTGGGCATAGCCTTGAATCGTGAGATCGGCCTCGGCCTGTTCCAACCGCTTTTCTGCCAGCAAGCAATAGTCCAAACTTTGCTCAATGCCCAGAAACCGCCGCCCCAGCTTTTTCGCCACCACGGAGGTCGTGCCACTGCCTAAGAACGGATCCAGCACCCAATCGCCCGGATTCGTACTGGCTAAAATCAGACGGGCCAAGAGCTTCTCACTTTTTTGGGTCGGGTGATCGGTATTTTCCGGCATCGACCAGAACGGAATCGTAATATCCGTCCAGAGATTTGACGGGTGCGTATCGCGAAAATTTCCCGCCGTTGTAGCCTGCCAATCCTTGGGACTGCCATCCGTCCGCCGATAGGGAGCCACTACCCGGCGGCGTAGCTTCACTGCGTCCACGTTAAAGGTGTACTCGTTGGACACCGTACAAAACCAAATGTCCTCACTGGCATTTTTCCAATTCGCTTTTGCTCCCCGCCCCTTTTCTCGCTCCCAGGTAATCCGGTTGCGCACCGTAAAGTAGGTCGAAGCCACCGTGAAGAGCGACACCGAAGAAAACCAGTCGCCGCAAATGTACACCGATGCCGTGGGCTTCAAGAGCGGCATCAGGGTTTGAATCACCTGATCAAACCACTGGGTGTACTGTTCCACGGACTGGCGAGCAAAGCGCTGACCGCTGAAGGTTTTGTCCAGATTGTAGGGCGGGTCGAGAACCAGCAAATCGATGGTGCGATCGCCCAGGACCTTTACCCAGTCCCGAAAATCACCCCAAATCGTGCCCTGGGGCAGCGATCCGTAGGGCTGAGTTGGCAACTGCGTGATTAATTGTGGCGTTAGCCGCGCCACATCCGCTGCCGACAGTTCGACGGTCCGATTCATGGGCGCTTTCATGCCAACCCTAGGAAAATGATATTCCGCCCCATTATTGCCTAAGCTAGAAGAATCCGGACACTGAACCCACCGGATACTATCCCGATGCACTGACGTCCCTGCTTATGTCTCTCTCCATTGCTGATCTACGGCTAAATTACAGCCTGAAAGAATTAAATGAGTCTGCGGTCAATCCCGATGCGATCGCCCAGTTCCAAGCGTGGTTTGCCGAAGCCCTCGCCGCCCAGTTGCCCGAACCCAATGCCATGACCCTGGCCACCGCTACAGCCGACGGTACGCCCTCAGCCCGCATTGTTCTGTTGAAGGGGTGCGATTGCCAAGGGTTTACGTTCTTCACCAACTACGAAAGCCGTAAAGGCCAAGAACTGGCCGCCAACCCCCAGGCCGTGCTCGTTTTTCTTTGGCAAGCCCTGGAACGACAAGTCCGCATCGAAGGCCGGGTCGAAAAAGTCACCCCAGAGGAAACCGAGGCGTATTTTCACGCCCGTCCCATCGCCAGCCAAATTGGGGCCTGGGCCTCCCACCAAAGTCAGGTCATTCCCAGCCGTGACGTTTTGCAGCAGCGCTATCAGGACCTAGAGGCCCGCTATGCCGGACAAGTTATCCCGCGGCCTGAGCACTGGGGCGGCTACCGTGTGATCCCCCACCACATCGAGTTTTGGCAAGGGCGACCCAGTCGCCTGCACGATCGCCTGCGCTATCGTCTGGACAATGACCAGTGGGTGATTGAACGATTATCCCCCTAGAATTTGGCTGCCCTGGGGATCGCGATCGCCCCCAAAAAGCAAAGCGGGAATTTTGGATTGGCTCCAAAATTCCCGCTTTGCTTTTAAAGTTCCCGCTTCGCTTTTTCAGCGATAGGTATCCTTAGCCCTTTTTCTTCTCCGGCATCATGCACTTATCGCTATCACAACCCGCTGGCCCCTCAGTCAGGCTAAAGCCCCGGTCATACTGGCTCAGTGCCCCATAGAAGTCCGGATTGCGCTGCCGCACCAGCACCTCTGCTTGAAGGCGATCGTAGGTTTCCTTGTCGATCTTCTCAAACGGCAACCGAGGGAAAGGCGCGTCGAATCGCGCCAGCAATGCAGCACTGATGTAGCCTTCGTTATGGGCGATCGCCTGATGAATCCGCCGCCCCAGGGGTTCAATCTCTGCTTCCGTCAGTTCCAGAGTGGCACTGGTGTTATGGGCCGTGTAGAACTTTTGGACCTGCATATAAAAATCGAACTGGGCCAGCGCGGAAAACTTCTCGATCGCCACCGCATCGGCACCGGGAATATCCGCCCAGGACACCGCCACTGGAATTTCCACCAACCACTCGGTACAGCGGGAATCAAAGGGATCATTGAGCAAGTTGCCCGCTTCATCCTTATCGGACTGGGAAGGCACCACGCTGTACCCATAGTCCAGACAGGCCATCGCCACGGGATCGCCCTTCCGGAAGGTGATCCGCCGGATGAACCGTTGGGCCTTGGGCGGATGCCAGCCCGGACTAGCCCCCGTCAGCAACGACTTCGTCCCCGCAGGCTGAATCGTGGTGCAGCGATTGGGGGTCTTAAGACCGTGGCGATCGCAATAGTCTCCCACCGTATCTTGCACGATTTGCCGCCAGCGCTGGAGATAGGATTTTTCCTGCTCCTTAAACTGTAAACCCGTTACCGTATCAGGACGCCCTGCCTCCCACCAGCGCAGCCATTCTGCCCCGAAGGCATGGACAAAGAAATCAAACAATCCCGTAAACGACACCCCCACAATGGGATCCAGTGCGCGGGACTTTTGATAGCGGGGCTCGGTGAATTGGTGGTTGAGTAATGCCGCCACCGACAACGCCCCCGCTTTAAAGGCATCTGCCTGCCCGTCATAGTCCAAGGGATCAATTTGATTGAGATGGACCTCGGCCAAATTGCAGTGGAAGTCGGCTCCAATAATTTCACCGCAGGGGTTTAAGCCATAGCGGCCTAGGCGATGGGCCATTTCATCCGCAGGCATCGTGGGATAGTGGGTTGCCAGCCAGGTCTTGCCCTGGTCCTGGGTGAGGGCTTGCAAAAAGTCTGCCCGCAGTTCTGGGTTCGGAAGAATGTCGTTGTTGGCGCGGGCGATCGCCTCCGGTGCATACTGAATCGCGCCTTCACCGGAATAAAACTGTTTTCGCACGGCATCAATGCATTCTTGCTCCGTGGGTGGGTGGTGGTAGACCCGCGTGTGGTTGGCCATCCGCAGGGAGTCCCGTTCGGGATCAATCCGCCAGTTGCCCGCATCGTCTTGCTGCCACAGGTTTTCCTTGGCGCTGGCAAAGGCGGTGTCTGCACTACTGCCCTGACGCATCCCGGCACTGCGTCGAATGTTTCCGGCCACCACCGTGGCAGCGGCTTCATCAATCAGCAAACAGGCTTCCACCGGGGTCAGTTGTCGCCCGATCGCCCGATTTAAGATTTGGGCACAGCGGGCATAGAGCATGGGCAGTTTCACCGGATTAGCGACGCCCCCAAACCCCTTGAGGATCTCGCCCTCGGCCCGGACATCGGCCAGATTGACGGTGACATGCACGTCGCCCCCGAAGCGATCGTCCGTGGACAGTTCTAGCAGGGCTTGATAGGACTGGACCCAGCCTTGCCGACTATCCCCGACGCTAATCAATACAGCATTGCCGCCTACGGTCACCTGGGTAAATTCCTGGCGCTGATCGGGGGGAGTCGCGCCCACAGAGCCTTCCAGCTTGACATGCAAACGGTTGCGAATGGGGGGCAATTGGTCAACGTACTGGGGTTCCAAAATTGCTCCGGTACCGCAGCCCATCATGGCCAGGTCCATCATCAAGCCAAAGGCTCGCCAGTCAATCACATTGGTGCTGGTGCAGTTATAGGAGCCCGAGAAATTTTCTGGGCGCTCAATCCAGTCGGTGCCACCCACCCACATCCAGCGTCCGGAGGGCAGGCTTTTGAGTTCTCTTTGCATCCGCTCTAACAACGCCACTTCATCCGAGGTCAGACGGCCCAGTTTGGCCAATCCCCGAGTGGTGCGCTGGATGAGATCATCCAAGGATTCCCGGCGATCGCCAATCCGACGACTGTAGGTCCGGAAAAACACCGGATAGGCGGTTGGCGCGGTGGTGGGAAAAGGGTTCGCGACCGTGCTGGAATCCTGGGAGGCTGCGGACTCAGACTGGACACGATTTCGGAAACGAATCTGTTCTAGCTCTTGGACCATAGGACGGTGGGATACCTAGATGTGGGATATAGAGATCAGAGTCTACACCATGGCTAGAGTTTTAGCATGGGATCTATTCAGGATTTATCACGATCGATCAAAGCACCATCACAAAGGCATAATACTATATTAGTAATATATTAGTACTATTATTTTGTTTGTAGGGAGACCTCTTTGGACCCGTTAAGGCTCGCGATGGCTTCCTTCGACTTCGCTCAGGAAGCAATTTTCCGCAGATTGGGTTGGTGCGCTAGGATTGGGCTGCACGACGTTGTTTGGGGCGATCAGCCTAAGAATGACACCTGAGATTTTTGCCCAAAACCTCTGAACCCCCGTGAAGACCTTTTATCCTGAGAATCGTGCCCAGTGGCGATCGTGGCTAGACCAAAATCACGCCCATGCACCTTGTATTTGGTTAATTTATTACAAGAAGGGTAGCGGTAAACCTTCCATTACCTACAGCGACGCTGTCGATGAAGCCCTGTGTTTCGGCTGGATAGACAGCAAAGTAAAATCCCTCGATCATGAAAAATATCAGCAATTTTTCTGCCCGAGGAAGCCAACGAGCGTTTGGTCGAGGGTGAATAAAGAGAAAGTGGCGCTCCTGATCACGCGGGGATTGATGGCACCCGCCGGACTCGCTGCCATTGAAACTGCAAAAATCAACGGCTCTTGGAATACGCTAGATGCCGTTGAAGCGTTAATCATTCCAGAGGATTTATTGGCGGCATTGGCTCAAAATCAGATAGCAGAAGACTATTTCTTGAACTTGAGCCGTACCGATACCCGAAATCTTTTGCAGTGGCTGATCTTAGCGAAGAAGCAGGAAACCCGTCAAAAGCGGATTAGTGCTATTGTCAGTGCCGCCGCCCAGGGCCAAAAGCCAAAGCCGTTTTAGCAGGCACTGGGTTCGCTCCACAGCACCCCTAATCTGCGCTTGCAGGAATTGTTCTTAGTCTGGGGTGAGGTGGATAGTCATGGGATGAGGCGATCGCGATGGGGCCGAGTCTTTGCATTATAGCAAGGGCGATCGCGGCTCTTTGGGACCGCAGAACCGAACCTAACTCTAAATCTCAGAGGTTTCAAGGAATGTTCAAGAGCCGTTTGAGGGCAATGACTAGGGAAAGTATCGATAAAATTCGCAACGATGCATGACTCGCATGAGTTCGAGCTCATTATCGTGGAGTCTGAAGCCAAGGCGGTAATCTCCTAGTCGAATGCGGTAATGGCCGGGATAGCCAACCATGGCTTTGATGTTGGGGATGTCTTGCAGCTTGGCTAATTCCGGTAAGGTGTTGAAGGCGAGGTCATGGATGCGATCGTACAGATCGGTTTTCTTGAGCTTTTTGAGGTCTTTCAAAAACAGCTGACGATAGACAACCTTCACTCTGAGAGTGCCTCCAGATAGGCGAGAGCTGCTTCTCGATCAAGCAATGGAGTTGTTTCTGCTTCAATCATGGCTTGGTGGAGGCAGTAGTCTTCAATCGCGTCGGTAAAGTCTTCAGGCGTGGGTTGAGTCGTGAGTCCGGGAAAGAGCTTACGCCAGAGGTCGATGGGGATGACGACGGCTGTGGGCTGTCCGGTGGCATCGGTGAGGTATTCCAGGTCAAACATGGGAACCTTGGCGGATGGGAATACTTTTATTATGCCTGATCGCCTGTGGTCGATGGTGCTGCGGAAGCCAGGGCGATCGCGGCTCTGAATCCCAATCTAGAGATTGCAGTGCCTCAGGAATTTCTCATGACTAGGAACGAGAGAATCTCTCCAGCTTACAGAAACAGCTTTGGCAAATCCCGCCTTCCACTCAGAACACGCAAAATTTCAATCTCATCTTCTAAAAGCCGATAAAAAATGACGTATCCAGACCAAGAAATTCCACGCAAACCCGTTTTCAAGTCATCGTAAGCCTTACCACTCATGGGGAAAGCAGCGATTTGTTGGCATTTATGGTCGAATTCTTGCAAAAATCGATCGGCTAAATCCAAATCCAAGTTGGCTCGATATTCTGCAATCGCTTCAAGGTCACGGACGGCTCGGCTATTGAGAACGTATCGGCTCATGGTTTACTTTGCTTGGCGACCTGTAGGCGGTGTCGAAGCTGATTGATAAAGGTGGGACCGTCGATCGCGGGTTCGGTTGCGGCATAGGCTTCGTCGATCGCGGGCCGGATATTTTCTAGCCAGTCTGCTTGTGTCGTTTCATGATCTTGGAGAAGTTGCAGGGCGGTGGCGAGAACTTCTTCGGCACTTTGGTATTGACCGGTTTGGACTCGAGACTGAATGAATTGTTCTTGGTCTGGGGTGAGGTGGATAGTCATGGGGTGGGGCGATCGCGATGGGGCCGTGTCTTTGCATTATAGCAAGGGCGATCGCGGCTTTTTGGGACCGCAGAACGGCTTCCTAGCGAAGGGAGGCGTCCACGGATAATCGTCATGTCCCAGTTATGGGGTGAATGGGGCGATGTTTCGGCGCGGCGGCTACATCCACCCTAACTGCGGGCAACTTGACCCACCGCTCTACTAAGCCACCCCATCCGGTTTGATTTTCGGATATTGGCGGACTGACATCGCGGGAGCAGGTCTGGACTCTTCGAGGACACGCTCGCACCATTCCCCTGGCCCGACTCTGGAAATGAAGAGTACTGGGAACTACCGACGCCACACACCACCACCCGAGAACCGCAATTGTTGTTGCGGTTGGCAGAAGGGAAAACTTACGCCGCGTAGTAATAGGCAATACAGCATTCTCTCAATAGAATCGATCGGCGCATATCGTAGATTAACTTAATATTTACTTAATACTTATTTTAACCACCACGCCGCCGGGTGTGGTTAGAGTGGTCGATGAGTAACGATGAGTTTAAATTTTGAGTTTTAAATTTTGAGTTCTAAATCTTAGGAGAATGCCAATGCGATCGTTACACCCCCTGTGGTTTGTCAGTAGCATCATTTGTCTAAATTTAGGGTGGGCCCAACTGCCAGCAACTGCCAAAGATGCCGCCGCCCCAGAAACTCCTGCTCTGCTGCCGCCCAAGAGCCTGCTGCTGTCCCCCACGTCTACCCGCCAGAAGTGCTCAAGCAACTCAGCGAAATGAACGGTAACTGCGAGGCTAACGAGGCGAAGCAGCAGCTCTGTAAATGCACCATTAACGAAATTCAAACGCGATATACGGCTGACGAATTTATTGCCCTCATGAGTGAGAAAAACGCGCAGCCGAGCACCTTGTCTGCGATGCCGACGCCAACCGGCAATATGCTGAAGGATGCTCTAGCGACCAAAGCATGGTTAGAGCAGAATGGCTTAGCCACCAGTGACGGCACTCCGACTAGCGGTTCTATGGACAGGATGCTGTCAATCTCTATGCCCGCTCCGATCGCCGCGATTATGCAAAGTTGTCAAGAAAAAGTCACTAAATAACGGGTTCGGCAGGAATCGCTGACAGCGTCATTAATTTCACCGACACGCCATTCGATCCATAGCCTCCTAGGCTACATTCCCAAACGGGAGCTTGGGAGCGCGGTTAAACGAGGGAATGCCGGGGGTTAGATGGGGCGATGTTTCGGCGCGGCGGCTACATCCACCCTAACTCGGGCAACTTGACCCACCGCTCTACTAAGCCACCCCATCCGGTTTGATTTTCGGATATCGGCGGACCGACATCGCGGGAGCAGGTCTGGACTCTTCGAGGACACGCTCAGACCATTCCCATGGCCCGACTCTGGAAATGAAGAGTACTGGGGGAACCACCGACGCCACACACCACGACCCGAAAACCGCAATTGTGGTTGCGATTCCCGCGCGTATTGTGGTTGCGGTTGGCAGAACGGCAATACACAGGATTGTTGATCCAAGAACCGCCGCGCCCGTTTCTACCTCCTGCCCCAGCCTTTACCCTAGGGGACAATGGGCCGGAGTGCCCCAAACGTATTAAAAATTTTCGATCCGCGCAGGGCGCGGATAACGGAGGGCAAAGGGGAAAAGAGCAAGAGTGTAAAGGGATACTAAAGAACCCTGGGGGAACCACCGACGCCACACACCACGACCCGAAAACCGCAATAGTGGAGGCGAAGCCCGCGCGTAACGTGGTTGCGGGCGGCAGAACGGCAATCCACAGGATCGAGGAACCAAGAACCGCCGCGCCTTATTTTATACTCAGTATTTCCTCCGGCAAGCCAAGCTGTTCCGTCGCTGGGCGCGTTCTGGTAATTGTCGTGCCAGTTATCCTCGCACCATTCCCAGACGTTGCCATGACAGTCAAACAGCCCCCAGGCATTGCCCGGAAAACTGCCGACAGGGGTGGTTTGCTTGGCGAAATTCACCCAGTTCCCTCGACCATACTTACGGAATAGGTGGTGCCTTCATATTTCCAATCTTGTGCGTCGATAATTGGCGATCGCCGCATCAATCGTGTCTCCAAAGTGAAACGGCGTAGTCGTTCCGGCCCGACAGGCATATTCCCACTCGGCTTCACTGGGCAAGCGATAGCGTTTCCCGGTGTGGGCGGTGAGGCGATCGCAAAACTCCACCGCATCGTCCCAGGACACTTGTTCAACGGGGCGATCATCACCCTTAAAGTTTGATGGATCGGGATTTAATTCCCGCTGCTGTTGCTTGAGGCTGGCGACGGCCCGCCACTGGGCTTGGGTGACGGGATATTTGCCGATGAAGAAGTCGGGCACGGTGACGCGATGAATCGGCTTTTCATCGTCATATTCATTCGATCCCATGTCGAAGCTGCCGCCGCGAATCTGCACTAAGTCGAGGGCGACACCGTTGATGGTTTCGCGGTAGTAGTGGGCGGTGCCAGAGTGTTTTTGGATCTTGAGTTTCGCATCAATAGTGGCGTATTCAAACTTGAAGGTGGGAAGGGCGGTTGGCGCTCCCTCCGCTTTCTGGTCCCCCCCTTTTGAAGGGGGGCGAGGGGGGATCACCACGCTGGGCGAGGAGTCAGCGATCGGCTGCGTTCCAGATTTTGATCCCCCTAAATCCCCGCGCTGTCGCGCCGCTTCGCTAGTAAAAAGGGGGAGTTCAGACGTAGGTTGGGGCTGAGGGCTAGGCGACGGGGTGGGTTGTCTTAACTTCAGCGTCAACTCAACAATCTCATCGAGCGCCTCACGGATCCAACGCCCCGACTGGCAATATTCACCCGTAGCCAACATTGCAAAGCCAACCGCAAATCTCCCCGATTCTCCGCCCGAAACGCATCCATCTTCAGCATGTCCAAATCCTCCGGGCGGGCATGGGTGGGCATCAGAATCAAGTGGGATTTGCTGATCGGTTCCGCAATGGCATAGGGCACCTGCTGCGCGCGATCGCCCACACACTCCCGCACCACCTCCGGCACTCGCCGCTGCAAATACGCATCCAACCGCGCCACCGTCGCACAGCGCCCCTGCACCCCCAACCCCTCCAGCAGCACCTTGGTAAACGCCCCCTGCCCATAGCTCGGCAACTCATAGGAAAACTGATTCGGACTACAGGAAAACAAACTAATCACCCCCGTCTGCCGACAACCACTCCTGCGTCTCGTCGCCAATGCCTTTGCCATCCTTAATGCCACCACTGCGACAGGCATCCAAAATCATCACCACATTGTCCGCCCCACAGCCCCGCAGCCACTCCGAAATCTGCGCCGTCGCAATCCCCGACTCAGCAATGTCATCCGGATCGCCATCAATCGGCATCAAGAAATCGCGCTCCCCATGGCGCATCCCATGCCCACTAAAAAAGAACCAAAAGTTATCGCCATCGCCCATAAACGGTCGCGCAAACGTATCCCGCATTACCCGACGCAGATTGTTTCGCGTCGGCTTCATGGCCACCCCATTCACCGCCGGGGCATCCTCCGCGAAATAGTAGACGCGATCGAACTTCGCCTCCTGCTCCAGAAACGTCTTCACCGCCAATGCATCCTGCTGGGCATACTGGAGCGGTTGCAGAAACTCGTACCGATTCACGCCAATGACGATCGCTTCGCTAGTCATTCATCCACTCGCTTAAACTTCAGCTTAATCGACCCCTTGGTTTCCGCCTTGCCCCCGGCAATCAGCTTCACTTCCCCACTGGCCGTAATTTCAATCGCCATCTCCACCTCCTCCAGCTTCAAGCGTGAAGTCTTGCCCATGGGTGCTTCAGCCGTCGTCAGTTGGGCCTGCTGCTCCGCCTGCCGAAACAACCGCCCCACCAATCCCAAAAACTGGCCCATCTTCTGTTCCAGTTCCACGACGCTAATCCGCCGCGCCGCCGCGAGCTTGTCCAGCATCCCGTCCCGCAGATTGCCGCCCTTTCTCACGGCCCCGGTTGGATCAGTGGTTTCGTCCTCACTGACCACGACCCACAAGAATTCGTCGCGATCGTCCGCCATAGCCATAGCCCCAACCCATTTCCCCCATCATACCTAGATCTTCCCGCTGATCCGGGAAAAATGGGCGATCGCCCCGCCCACCGCCTACTTCACAGCGTTCTCTGCCCCGAATGCTCCCGAATGGTCAAGGATTACCATAGGAATATAGAAAAGCCCCCTCCCCCCATGGCAACCCGATTCCCCCCCAAACAGCAACGGCAACTTTTGTGTCAATGGACTTTAGTCAACGGAGTCGGCACCATTGCCGCGTCATTTGCAGCACTTTTTCTTTATTCACACCTATGGCTGAGTCGATACGGCAACGGTCCCACAGATTGGGTCAACCTGGTCAGGGGCCTCGCCCTTTGCGGTATCACCCAAGGATTAGCGCTAGCTAGCTTGCAAACGCTCCTTTTGTTGGGGGGAAAAGTGGCCACGATCCAAAAAGCCAGTCAATGGTTTTTCGCCACAATTGCCTGCATGGGCGTGGGCATGGCCTTGCCCACATATTATGCCTTCTTCATGTCTCTTCCCGAACCCCTCATAGCCACCCTCCAGGATGTTCGCATTGTCGGGTTAGTGCTGTCCTGGACCTTAGCGGGCCTCGCTTGGGGGGCGATCGCCGCCAGTCATCCCATGCAAAAAATTCGCTGGGGACTGCTCAATGCCGGAGCCTATTCCCTTTGGAGCGTAGCGGCGATCGTTGGCTGGTTCTTCCTCATCGCCGCCTTGGACGATATCCCCGGAGACGGTACCCCCAGTTTTACCCTCGCCCAGTGGGTCAAAACGTTCTTGTTCGTCACGGTGACATGGAGCCTGGGGAGCGGGCTGAATGGCTGGATTTTTCACAGGGTACTCCGGAGCGGGTTACGCTACAGGCAACACCCCGAAAATCGGGGCGAAGATTAGCCCTATCCTTCTGAATCAACCCATTACAGGCAGCCACCATGAAACAGCTTGAGGGCAAAGTGGCCCTAGTCACCGGGGCTACGCGCGGCGTCGGCAAAGGCATCGCGATCGCCCTGGGCGAAGCCGGAGCCACCGTTTATATCACCGGGCGCAGCCTCGACCATCCCGGCACAGCCGACAGCCTTTCCGGCAGTTTACGGGAAACAGCCACCGCTGTAGAAAGCGCTGGGGGGCACTGTATCCCCGTTCAGGTAGACCACGGCGACGATGCCCAGGTGCAAGCCCTGTTCCAGCGGATTCAAACCGAGCAAAACGGCCAACTGGACCTGTTGGTCAACAACGCCTACGCCGGAGTTGCCGCCCTAAAAGCCGCCCATGGCAAACCCTTCTGGCAACAAGACCCCAGCCTGTGGGATGCCTGCAACCACGTTGGCCTGCGGAGCCACTACATTGCCAGTGTGGCAGCCGCCCGATTGATGAGTCCCCGGCGGCAGGGGTTAATCTGCACTATTTCCTCCTGGGGCGGCATGTCCTATATTTTTGGTGCAGCCTATGGCGCGGGCAAAGCCGCCTGCGATCGCCTTGCCGCAGACATGGCCACGGAACTCAAACCCGATCAGATTGCCTCTGTGTCCATCTGGCCCGGAATTGTCGGCACAGAACAGATTTCCCAACTGGCCGACGAAATGGCCGAGGCACAGACCCCATCCGAGCACCGAGGTAGCGACCCCGCCGGAATTCGCGATCGCTACAACTGGGAAACCCCCTTACTGACAGGGCGGGTAATTGCCGCCTTGGCTGCCGATCCAACCGTGATGCAACGCACGGGGCGTGTGCAAGTGGTGGCAGAACTGGCACAATACTATGGACTCACCGATCAGCAGGGAGTGCGACCCGTTTCACTGCGATCGCTGCGGTTCTTGCTGCCCTTAGCTGTCCCCCGCCTCAGAAAGCATGCCGCATGGGTGCCCGATCTGCGGATACCCTGGGCACTGCTGCTGTTCACCACCCTGAGATCGCCCCAGATTTAATTGCCCCCCATTGCTCAGACGCCCAAAAACTACGCCCAAAAACGACGCCCAAAAACAATGACACAGTTAAACGAAGCCGTAGTGCTGATCACAGGAGCCGCAGGCGGATTTGGCCAGGAATTAACCCGCCAGTTGTTAGCCGCCAATAGCCACTTGATTCTTACCGATCGCGATGCCGCTGGACTACAAGCCAATGTGACCCAGATTCAACAAGCGGTGCCAACGGGGAAGGTATTGGCCTGTCTAGCAGCGGATCTGTCCAGTCGCGAAGGCTGTGAAACCCTGTATCGGGAGGCGATCGCCCTGGGGGTCGCGATCGACATTGTGATTAACAATGCAGGCATGGGCCTCTTTGGTCGCATGGATGAAGTGCCCAGCGAGCACTGGGAACGCCTGATGCAGGTTAACCTCCTGGCCCCCATGCGCTTAAGTGCCCTCTTTGCCGCCGATATGATTGCCCGCCGTCGGGGCCATATCGTCAATATTTCTTCCCTCGCGGGCTGGGTCGCCACAGCCGGGTTGACGCACTATGCCACCAGCAAATTTGGCCTGCGGGGATTCAGCGAAGGGCTGCACCAAGAAGTCAAACCCTACAACGTCCAGGTCACGGCGGTCTATCCCTTTTTTAGTCGCACGCCCATTCTCCAGTCCCCCCGCTACGGCACCCTGGCCCAGGGCATGGAAACGGAGGGCTTAGACGGCTTTCCGCCCCAACTGGCCACGGATCCGGTACGGGTGATGCGGTCTACCCTGCACGGCATTCGCCGCAACCAATTGCACGTTTTTCCGGATGCGATCGCCCAAATTTCACAGCACCTCAAACGCTATACCCCGCAACTACTGGGCTGGATCACAGCCACATTCACCCGAAGGTTCACCCATGGTACTCACCAATCCCGGCCCTAGTGCCCTAGCGCAACTGGATACCCGATCCAAGCATTTGATTATCGGGGCGGGCTTTGTCGGTTTGGGCATGGCCCAGGCCCTGCAAGCGGCCAGTATTCCCTACGACCAAGTCGATGCCAGCGATGCCATTGGCGGTAACTGGCATCACGGCGTCTACGAGACAGCCCACATCATCTCATCCCGCAGGATTACCCAATTTACGCACTTTCCCATGCCCGCGCATTATCCGGACTTTCCCAGTGCCCAACAAATGTTGGAATACTTGAATGCTTTTGCCGATCAGTTTGAACTCCGTCAACGGATTGAACTCAATCGATTTGTCAAATCAGTTCGCCCCATTGAAGATAACGAATGGGAAGTCATTTTTTCAGACGGTCAGCGGCGAATTTATAAAGGCATCCTCCTGTGTAATGGCCATCACTGGAGCGAACGTTTCCCGCAATTTCAAGGCCAATTTAACGGTGAACTCATCCATTCCAAAGCATACAAACATCCCGATCAATTACGAGGAAAACGGGTGCTGGTGATTGGGGGCGGCAACTCCGCCTGCGATCTGGCCGCAGAAGCTGCACGGGTAGGCAAAACAGCGGTGCTGAGTCTGCGCGAATCAGTCTGGTTTATCCCCAAAACCTTTGCCGGAGTGCCGATCGCCGATTTGATTCAGTGGTGGATGCCCGTTTGGTGGCAACGGCTGATGGCCTATGGCATTATTCGGCTCAGCTTTGGCCACCATGGGTACTATGGCCTGCCCCAGCCCCAGTACCCCATATTTGATAAGCACCCCACCCTGAACAATGAAGTGCCCTACTACATCAAACACGGTCGGATCACACCCAAGCCTGGGGTAAAACGGCTCGACGGAGAGCAGGTGGAATTTGTCGATGGCAGTCGGGCCGCCTTTGACCTGATTGTTTGTGCCACCGGGTTTAACGTTTCCTATCCCTTTTTGCCGCCAGAACTGCAACGGGTCCAAGGGCCGGTAGTCCAATGCTACGGGGGAGCCTTTCTGGATGACTACAAAGGACTCTACTACATCGGGTGGGGACAGGCACGCGGGGGCGTGGGCTCACTGATGTCTGCCTATGGGCCTCGATTTGCCCGGTTGCTTAAACTTCAGGATCAAATCAAGGTGCCTTTAGGACTCGTGTTCAAAACCATGGGACAACAGTTTCCCACCACCCATCTCGCCGATCCACAGCAGATCTTCAGGCAATTGAAGTTGCTGGATCTGGGGTTTGCTTGGCTAGAAAGGAAAGCGCGTCAGGTGGATGCGCAGCATGCCGAGTTTCGTAACCACAGACTTTAGAATGGGCGATCGCACATTCACAATTGCGTATACTCATCTGCGTATACTCCAAGATCAACAACAATTTGTCGCGTGCATCATTGAGTTTGGGGCGACGTCCAGGGCCACCGCATAAAAAAATTGGGGTAGTGTGGGATAAAGTAACGTCATAGGAAAAGCCGCCCATGAGTCATGGTCGCCGATGCTAGCATACTGACGCATTTTTCTAGTTTGAGCGATCCGCTAGACAATCGCGGCAAGAAGCATGTATTGCTCGACATCGTGGTGATCGCGCTGTGTGCGGTGATCAGCGGAGCGGAAGGATGGGAAGACATCGCCGATTATGGCGTGGCGAAACAAGGATGGTTAGGGACGTTCTTGAGCCTGCCCCACGGGATCCCGAGTGCCGATACGTTTGAGCGGGTATTCGCGCGCCTAGAGCCATCGGAGTTTCAACGGTGTTTTTTGAGCTGGGTGAAGACGATCAGCGGGCGTTTGGCCTCCGAGGTGATTGGGATCGATGGCAAAGTCCGTCTACGGCAGGTGATTAGGACACTATGCATAGGATGTTCCATCTTTGTGGACAAACTCCCACTGGCCGGCAACGCGCAATGCCTTGAGATCATCGTCGGGATAGATGCCTTCATCTCCCGGCATTCTATCGCCAACTTCTAGATAGAGAACCTCTTCCTCGGTTTCGTTGACTAGTCTGTGGCCGTTGCCAGTGCCCGCTTTGAAACCAGCACACATGCCGGGGCTCAGTTGTGTGTGCCCTTCATCGGTGTGTAACGTCGGGTACCCCTGGAGGACATAAATGAACTCGTCCTGTTGGGTGTGCGCATGGCGCAGAGCTGACACAGCCTGGGGGGCCAAGCGAGTCAGGTTAACGCCAAAATTTGTAAGACCAAAGAAATCACCCAGTTGGCGCTTTTCTCTGCCCAGCATCCGCGATGCAAACGGCTCCGGATAGACGGAAGGCTTACTGCGCATGGGCACCTCGGCGGCAGCGACAGCAAGGGGATGGGACTGATCTGGCATGGGAGCCTCGCAGAATAGAGTGATGAGGATGATACAACTGAGGCATAGCCAGATCCTACCGTCAGATCACTACCGTCAGATAACTACCGTCAGATCACATGCCCTCATTGTTGTTAAGAGATTGCTACGAAAGAATCTATCGATCCAGATTGCGCCCTGAGCGGAGTCGAAGAGAGTAATCTGGATCGGAAGTCTCCTCAGTCGTCTGTTCTAGTGCCTTAACGTCATCGCCGCTCCCCTGTGACTAAAAATCCGAGGCATAAGCTGGGCGATCGCCGCCATCAGACCCCCACCCCAGACAAACCTCGATCCAATAAGTCCCGATACAATAAGTCATCCCACATCCGTCCATAGGCCCCATGCATCTCCTCGACGACGAAGCCGACTTGCCCGCCCAAATCAACATCGTGCCAATGATCGATGTGATTTTTGCGATTCTCACCTTCTTTATCATGTCATCGCTGTACCTGACCAAATCTCAAGGTCTCCCCGTCAACCTGCCCAAAGCCGTCACCGCCCAAAATCAGGACCGCAGCGAAATTACCATCACCCTAGACGCCAAAGGCCAAATCGCCCTCAACCGCCAACCCGCCCAACCCCGCGATCTGCCCGTGCGCATTCGAGCCCTCATGGGAAATAAGCAGCAAGCCCTCGTCGTCATCAACGCCGATGAGCGCGTCACCCACGGCAAAGTGATCGCCGTCATGGATCAACTGCGGACGATTCCGGGCGTGAAAATGGCGATCGCCGCACGGCGTAATTAAAAATGACGCCCCATGGGAAATGACGCCTCATGGGAGCTAACCGAGCCGACCTAGGCAATACTGCCCCGTTTCCGCGCCTCCTTGTACGACGTGCCCACATTTCGCAACCCGGCCCGAATCATCTGCTGCTCCAGCAGGGCAAAAAACCGCGTGCGATCGCCCCCTCGGACCACCGCCTGATTGTGCGCCTCCGCCAGCGCCACCGGATAGCCAAACCCCTTCTGCACCTGCGCCACCGTCAAGCTCAGGGCTATATCCAGCAATTCCGCATCTTGCGCCACCCAATCCGGAAACTCCACCCGCGCCACCTCAGTGCCGACGTGGACATAGCAGAAGGAAATCCCTTGGTCGCCTTCGGGATCTCCATAGAGGCCCAAAATCCGCGCAGAGCTGCGCCAAATCGGGCTTCGCTGCCCCGGCTCTAGTTCTAAAGCCCAGACCGCCGTATCCTTAAGTGGATCTAGCACCTGGCAGGGCGGGCGATCTCCCGTGTTCGATTTTCTCGTCGCCTTTTTGCCCCTAGCCTTTTGACCTGCCGCTGACAGGTTCGCCGCCTTGCCAGTCCCCGTCTTGCCAGCTACAGACTCCTCAGCCACAGACCCCTCAAAAATATCCGCCTGAAAAATATCCGGCTCGGCTCCCCCCTTTCCCGCACAATGGGTGGGACAGTCGGGCGCATCAAACGGACACGCTTGCAACCGCAAAAAACTCAGCGCCTCGCCACTGCGCGACGCACTCACATAGCCCACCAACGGAATTCGTCGTGCCCGCAGTTCCGCCCAGGCCGCCAGAATCGGGGGGAGGATGCAATCGCGGGCTTCCGGCGGCAACGCCTCCAAAAACCAGTAGATCAGCGAACCATCCACCATGGCGATCGCCGGTCCCCGCACCGTATCCGCCAACTCCGCCAGCATGCGGGCCTCCGACACCGTCCGCTGATAGCCCATCCATTCCTCAGTCCGAATGCCCCACTGGCGAGAAACATACAAATCCTCGGGTCGATAAAAAACCTCCGGCAGGCTATCCAGCAAAGGTAGGCGGTTTTGCCCATAGTGCAGCACAATCCGCCCCACATTAATCAAGTAGCAATAGGCGATTTCGTGATGATTCGGGGCAATTTGGGAACCATCCGTAGCCAACACGGTATGCGCCGCCGGAGCTGTAGGCACCGCCGATCGCCACTGCAACGGTTCCCTCGGCACCGCCGCACTAAAACAGAGGCGATCGCCCCACCGTTGCTGCTGGGCCACCAACGGCACCTGATTTTTCGCCGCCTGGGCTAGGAGCGATCGGGCCAGGGTCAATCGCTCCTGTGTTGCCGTTGCTTCCAGGGCTAAATATTGGCTAATCCCCTGCATTTGCTGAGCCAGTTTCGTCAAATCCAGCATTTGAGTCGTGGGTTAAGTAATATCCATTCACCCTACACCCCTCATCCAGCAAAAAATGCCAAATCCCAGCAAAATTTTCGTCCATTTTGCGAAATTGTGTGTAACATCGCACTTGAGTACATTAATACTGCGTAATCAATTGAGGATTCTAGATCAAAGAGTTTCAGCATCAGATCGTTTATAGAGCGCTTGTCTTCAGGATTAGCCAGTCATAAATTGCCATTAGCCCCACCTGATTCCTCCCGATTCAGAAGCAGCTAATAGCGCAGGGTAAGAACATTTCAGAAAGCGTTGGGTCAGTCCAAAACTTTTTTAGAGAGTGGTGCGCTAAATTTGTCACTCCCTCCTATAATTCTTCTTTCCCTAAGTAGCAAATGGCAACGTCATGGCCTAGAGAGGTTCACTTAAAAATCCTTGAATCAACCTTTTAGTTGATTCAAACTCTGTGAATCAAATGGATGGCGATGCAGTAGTATCTGAAATGAGCCAATCCAATTAAAGTCCTAATGGCGCTTTGGTAGGGAATCTCTAGGTGGCATGTTGAACTGGGTTTAACCGCTCTGGTTTAAAAGGCTACGTTGAATCACCGTTTAATTGAGCCGTTTAATTAATACGTACAATTGCTGGTTTTGGGTCGGTCCTTTCCCCTCTTTTAAGTGAGTAGATGATATTGTGGATGGCTTAAAAAATCTACTGTCTAAAGGTTCCAAGGGCATCGGTGTGGAGCTTTCCCCCAATCGCATCAACGTATCTCAACTGCGGCGGCAGGGACAGGGATACAAGCTCACCACCTTGGCATCCGCTCCCGTTCCTGAAGGTATGTTTCAAGACGGGCAAATTACTGACATCGCCGGGGTGGCTGAATTACTTCAGGCCCTCCTCGCCGAGAACAAAATCAAAACCAAAAAAGTCGCCACGGCAGTCACCGGTGGGCGCGATACGGTAACGCGGATTATTCCAATTCCTGCCGAATTGAATGACCAAGAGCTGCGGGAAATGGTTTTGAATCAAGAAGCCGGTCTTTACCTACCGTTTCCCCGAGAAGAAGCCGACGTAGATTATCAGAAATTGGGCCTCTTTGTCGATGAAGATGGCATTGAAAAATTCCAAGTGCTACTCGTTGCCACCCGCAAAGAAATTACGGATAGCTACATCCAAACCTTTCAGCAAGCTGGTCTGCAAGTGGATGTATTGGAAATTAGCAGTTTCGCCTTGATTCGGACCATTCGTGAACAGTTGCGACAGTTTTCCCCCCAAGAAGCCGTAGCCTTGGTGGATATCGAGTTTGAGAGCACTGAGATTTCCATTGCCGTGGATGGCGTGCCGCAGTTTTCCCGAACCGTCCCGATTGGCACCTACCAAATTCAAAGTGCCCTGTCGCGCGCCATGAACTTGCCCCCCAGCCGCAGCACCGATTTGCTCCAGGGTATGACCATTCCCTTGGGTGCAGCCGACACCCTGGGGAATCCAGCCCGCAGTGGCGGTACCAATCCCGGAGCCGCTGCCATGCTGCGCATCATTAGCGATCTGGCCGATGAGCTACGCCGTTCCATCGATTTCTACCTCAACCAGGGAGACAATTTGGAAGTCGCTCAGTTGCTGTTGGCTGGACCGGGAGCATCCATTGGCCAATTGGATGAATTCTTCACGCAGCGTTTGAGTCTGCCGAGTAGTCAAATTGATCCGATCGCCGCCCTCGGGCTAGAGGTGGATCAGGATATTCCGCCAGCCACACGGGCAGGGTTGGCAGTTGTGTTGGGTTTGGGACTCCGGGAGGCCGCATAACGATGTATAGCTTAGACATTAATTTCCTGAATGATCGTCCGGAGTACAGCCCGGATAAAGGGCGAAATGCCGCCCGTGGCGGGGGCGATCGCGCGCACCCGCCAATCCCGATGATAAGCGTCCTCTGTTGTTAGGGGCAGCCTTGGGGCTAGCCGCCTTGGCGGTTTCAGGCGGAGCGTTTCTATTCTTCTCCACCCAAAATGCCTCCCTGGAAGCACAGCAACAGGAGCTTGACGGCAAGCTGGGGGATCTGGAAGCGAAGCAAAAAGAAGTCGCGAACGTCGAAACTGAGATTAAGCAAATTAAGGATGAGTCCACGGCCCTCGCCAGCGTGTTTAACACCATCAAGCCGTGGTCGGCCTTAATGCAGGATGTCCGCGATCGCATCCCTGCAAACGTGCAAATTCTCACCGTTAAGCAAGCCGCGCCCACAGCCGGTGCTGCCCCAGCCGCTAAACCCGCCGCTGCCGGAGCGCCGTCCCTGCCAGTGGCCGATCCCGTTCTGATTGGTGGTGTTGCCACTGGGTTTAACGATGTCAACGATTTCTTGCTGGTGCTGCAAAAGTCCAACTTTGTCAAAGCCGACGAAACCAAGTTGATTAAAGCTGCCCTGGAAACCGAAGACCGCAAGCTAGAACCGATCAAATTGGAAAACATTCCAGGACTGGGCGGCACCAACACCATCGAGCTACCCAAGATTCCGAAACAGGTCGCCTTTACCATCCAGGTCACCTTGACGGACGTAACGGCTTCTGAGTTACTTCGAGAGCTCGATCGCAAAGGAGCCGTGGGCTTAGTCACCCGCATCGAAGCGCTGCAACAAAAGGGAGTGATTCAGAAATGACCAGCGATTTTATGCCATCGGATCTCGATGATGATTTGGGACCGGAGTATCCCGTGGTGTTTGGTATCACCTTTACCCCAGTGATCACCGGGGTGTTGGTAGGACTTGGGTTAATTGCCCTCGCGGGGGCGCTGTGGTTCTATCTGGGGCAGGCTGAACTCGAAAAAAATCAGCAATTATCGGCCCAAGTTGCCGAGAAGCAGCGCAAACTCGACCAGCAAGCCACCATCCTCAAAAATATTGCCGAGGCAAAAACTCGTCTCGCGACCACGAAAAAGCAGCGGGAAGAGGTGATGAAACTGTTCGCCACCCCCGCCACCTTGAATACGCTCTTGCTCGATCTCAATCGCCAGGTTGACAGCCGTAATGTCGGGCTGCTGCAAGCCAAGACCAATAAACTGGCGGGTTGTCCCGTTTGGGTGCGCAACGGCGGACAGAAATTTGATGACGAGTTGGCCAGTAAGGGCTTTGCCGTCGTGGCCAAGTCGCAATTGGAAAAATTTGAACCCGATGACAAAAAAACGGGGGTTATTGCCGATGGCTCCTATGGCTCCTTGGTCGATAACAAGCTGAAGCGCCAAACGGTCAACGTCGAATTTGCCGGGAATTTCAATCAAACCCAGCAAATCCTACGCAGTATTGAACGCCTACAGCCCCTACTCGTCCTGAAAAATATGGACATGAAGGTGGGCAAAGATGGTAATTCCGCCAGTTTACGCCTGTTCGAGTTGCGCGGGGATACGGTGCAATTTTTGACAAACTGCCAGATGGAGCCCGTAATTACCTCTAAGTTTCAATTAGAGGCGTTGCTGCCCCTGAGCCCTGAGGAAGCAGCGAAGGTGGCACCCGCGCCCGCCGCTGCCGCTGCTCCGGCTCCGAAGTAGCTGTCCATGGCCTCCGCCAAAAACGCGCCATTCATGCCGAACCACTCGCATTACTAGCCGCCCGCATTACTAGCCATACTTAAGTGAGGAAGACATCGTGAAACGGTCTCAGGGATTTAATGGAATTGTCTTGGGTGGAGTGGCGGCGATCGCCCTAGTGCAACCTGCCGTTGCCTCCCCCACCGCCATTACAGGTGTCAGTGTCAACCCCACCGGGTCTGGCATGAACCTCGTTTTAAAGACCCCCGTCGGTGACAAACCCCAGGTGTTTGCCGTCAATCGCGGCAACAGTTGGACTGCCGACATCACCAACACCCGCATGCAGCTTTCCGGTGGTGACACCAGCTTTGTCCAGGAAAATCCGGCCCCCGGCATCGCTGTGGTGCGCGTCGTGCCCTTGGATGCCAACAGCGTCCGGGTCACTGTCATCGGACAATCTGGCACCCCCGTCGGCCAAATTTCCCGGCCTGCCACCGGTGGCATCGTCTTTGGGTTGACCTCGGGCGGTCCTGTTAGTCAAGCTCCAGCTCCCACGGCTCCCGCAGCTCCGGCTCCCACAGCACCCCGCTCCCCGGCTCCAGTTGGAGTTCCCCCCTTAGTTCCTAACCCCGAAATCACCTATCAAGGGGGCACCCCCGTCCCTAACCCCAACGTGCCCCCCAATATTCCCCGAGCCATGGCTCCCCCTGTGGGCGATCTGGCGGCATCCCATACTGATGCCTCTGCCGCTTACATTAACTTGGGCACAACGGAACGGGTGCCCCGCCTGGTGCTGCGGGATGCCCCCGCACGGGAAGTGCTCTCGCTGCTGGCCCGTGCTGCCAGTTTGAACCTGGCCTTTACCAACGAAGAGCAAAAGGAAGGGCAAGCCGCCGCCCCCTCCGCCGAAGGGACTGCCAACGAAGGTCCCAAGGTCACGTTGGATATTGAGAATGAGCCGATTCAAAACGTGTTTAACTACGTTCTGCAAATCTCCGGACTAGATGCCAATCGGGTCGGACGCACCATCTTTGTGGGCAAAAAGTTGCCCAATGCCGCGCGGAACGTCATTGTTCGCAGCATTCGCCTAAATCAGACCAATGTCACCAGCGCCGTCAATTTCCTGGTCACCCTGGGGGCTGAAAGTGCCGTCAGCCGGGAGCGGCTAATTACCAGCGTGAACGCCGTCCCCGTCGCCCAGTTGGCTGGGGGAGCGGGCAGTGCCATCACCCAAACCCAAACCACCACGGAAGCCCGGATTGAAACGCAGCGGGTGACCTACACTGATTCCACTCCACTCCTGCGCGGGTTGCAGGTGTCGGGGGATGAGCGCACGAATCAAGTCACCCTGGTCGGCACGCCCAAACAAATCGAAATTGCCACCGCCCAGCTCACTCAACTGGATGTCCGCCGCCGTCAGGTCGTGGTGAATGTCCGTGTCGTGGATATTAACTTGTTAGCGGCAGATCGGGCAGCGGCGAGTTTCTCCTTTGGGGTGGATCAGACCCGCTTTATTAACCAGGGGGGCATTGCCATTGTTAACTTTGGCAGTCGGGGACCGGCCTCGACTGGGTTGACAGGGGCTGATAATATTGGCAGCGCCGTGGATGCTAGCTCAACCGGGTCTAACCCCTTCAACTTTGCCCGAAATTTCTTTGGTCAGTTGCAGGCCGCTATCACCAACGGTAATGCCAAGGTGCTTACCGATCCCACCTTGTTGGTGCAAGAAGGCCAAACAGCCACCGTCAACTTGACCCAGGAAGTGGTGACAAACCTGTCGCAGCAAATTACTTCCTCTGGCGGCACAACCACGGCCACTTTAACCATCGAAAAAGCAAAGGCAGGGCTAATTCTGCCCGTGAAAATCGATCGCATTGATGATAATGGCTTTATCTCATTGTCAGTCGCCCCCTCGGTGTCTCGTCCCGATTCGCAGCAGGCGATCAACTTCCCCAATCTACCCACCAACTTTGTCACTCTGCTGGCGGAACGGCGGCTAGAGTCAGGGCAAGTGCGCCTCCGCGATGGCCAAACCTTGATTCTCTCTGGCATTATCCAGGATCAGGATCGGGCAACCGTCACTAAGTTCCCCATCCTGGGTGACCTACCCTTGCTGGGGGCCTTGTTCCGTAAAACGGTGCGGGAAAGTGAGCGGAAGGAAGTGATTGTCTTGGTCACGCCCAGAATCCTGGATGATTCCGATCGCAGCACCCTAGGCTATGGCTACAATCCCAGCCCGACGGCCCAGCAAATCCTGGAACGCGGTACCACAAGCCCCTAGTTGATTTTAGAGTTTGGATTTTAGAGCCAAGCCAAAATCTAAACTCTAAATCTGATCCAGTTTTACTCCGGTAGGCCCATTACTTTGCGGTAGTGGGCTTCTACTTGGTGAATGGTTTTGAACGTGGGCTGCGGGCGATTGCGACTGAGGCGGAGGACTTCCTGGCGCAGGCCCTCGGTATCCACCGTCAGGACTTTGCCCTCGGCGACTAAACGTTTGCCATTCACCCAAACGCTATCAATTGCATTGGTTGGTCTGCCCAGCACCAGCAATTGCAGCGGGTCGTTGAGGGGCAGCATCGAGAAATGGGCTAGATCGTACAGCACGCAGTCGGCCTGTTTGCCGATGGTGAGGGTGCCGATTTGGTCCCCGAGATTCACACCCTGGGCTCCTCCCTGGGTGGCCATGGCGATCGCCTGCCGGGGGGTCAGCCAATGACGATAGTCTGTTTCGGTAACGCAGGGCAAAATGGTGCCCAGTTTAATGGCTTCAAGTAAGTCCTGCGAATCATTACTGGCGGCCCCATCACAGCCAAAGGCCACATTTACCCCCGCCCTGAGATAGTTCAGGATTGGGGCAATGCCACTGCCCAAGCGTAAATTGCTGACCGGATTGTGGGCAACGGTGGCGCGGGTTGCCGCCAGGATTTCGATGTCGCAATCGCTGAGCCATACGCAATGGGCCAGGGATGTGCGGTGATCTAAAAAGCCCAATTGGTGTAAGTGGGCGAGGCCGCTGCCCCCGTACTTTTCCGTGGCTAACTGCTGCTGCGCCCGAGTTTCCAGCAGATGGGTATGGCGGCATAAATTATAGCGATCGCCCAGCTCGGCACAGCCAACAAACAGGGCATCCGAGCAGCGCTGAAAGCCGGTTGGCCCCAAGGCAATGTTGATGCCCTGCTCGGGCGCATGGAACTCCTGCACGAGGTCAGCCATTCTGGCCAGGATTGTCTCGGTTGTCTCCGGGTAGGGCGAATGGGGCAGCGATCGGCCCTGGGGCAGACTATAGACAAACGGTTGATCCTGAAGCAACGGGGCAATAAAGGCCCGAATGCCCGCTTCTCGATAGCCGCGCACCAAGGCTGCCAGCGATTCCCGCTCCTGTCCAGGAATTAGCAGGCTGTGATCCACGACGCAGGTGCCGCCAGATAATAGGGTATTCACCGCTGTACTCAGCGCCGCCAGGTAGTACTGGTCCACTCGGGTGACCGCCGTATCCATCAAATCGGCGATCCAGAGTTCCAGGGGCAGTTGAGGAATGGTGCCGCGCTGCCAGGTTTGGAAGCCGTGGGTGTGGGCATTGACGAATCCCGGCAGCAGCAATTTATCGGTGCCATCCACGCGCTTATCTGCGGTAGTGGCATCGATAGCGTTGGGCGTTGGTGCTGTAGGGGAGATCGCCGCAATTGCTGGCCCCACAATCTGCACATCCACCGTTTCATAACTATCCAGGGTCGGGATTTTCACCCCATGAATCCATGTACTCATCATCACTCCTCCACAGACCGTGGCTGATCCGAATGCCGCCCAAGGATAGCACCCGAACCAGGGACATCGTGTAGGCCCAGGCCAACCCCCAGTGCGCCCCCTGCGTATCCGCCACGGCAACTAACTGCCGCTGATAGCCATACGCCTCGAGGCGGCCTTCCGGCACCCAGTGCCGCAGGGCGACCGGATCATGCTGCTCAAATTGATCTAGGATGTCTATCATTGGCACGTCTAAGATTGGCACGTCTAGGATTGGCAGATTGTCTTGCGCATGGCCAAAGGTGAGCAAAAACCCGTGGACGCGATCGCGATCTCCGCTGAGGGCGGATCGCGATCGCCAGACTCCCCGCAAAGCGGTTCCATCAAACCCGGCGGCGCGAGAGTGGATCCGTGAGGGCCGGATATCCCAGGGGCAAATGGTAGAGAACCCCCTGGGCGATCGCGGCTGTACCCTCACCGGATAATCGCGATACACCCAGTCGTTAATTTCACCCGGCTTGAGCGTTCCATAAACAAACACCGGAATCACAGCCCGCTCCATCGCACCATCCTCAGCTTGCTCCGTCCTTAGCTTGCTCCGTCCTCAGCCTTCTACGCCTCCGGCTTCACCACCACAATGCCATAGGCATCGGCAGAGAGGAAGCGTTGGGCCGCAATTTGCAGGTCTGCCAGGGTTAGGGATTGGATCGTTTCGGGATAGTGCAGCGCCGGAGTCAAATCACCCAAAAGCGCGTGGTAGTAGCCGTAGAGGCCCGTGCGATCGCTGGGGGTTTCATTCCCAAAAATGAAGTTCTTGGCCACGCGCATACACACCCGATCCAACTCAGCAGTGGTCACGGCCCCCGCCTGCAACTCCCAAATATGCTGGGCGATCGCCGCTTCCACCACCGCTAAATGCGCAACGGGCAACTGGACCGAAATGGAGAAGGCCCCTTGATGCACATAGTTCATGTTGCTCGCCGAAATCCCCGACACTAGCCCTCGCTGTTCCCGCAGATCCTTGACTAAGCGAGCGGTGCGCCCCTGGGCCAATACTGAGGCCAACACATCCAGGGCATAGGTATCCGCCATCTCCATCAATCCCGGCACCCGCCAAGTCTAATCAATCGGGCCTGTTGCAGCGTCGCATCCGTCACCTCACAGCGGCAAATGTGGGTAAACGGTACTTCGGGCGGGTGGAGGGCTGGCCCGCCGCCGTCGGTACCCGGGATCCTCTCTTGAAGCGAGCCGAGGCAGGGACCTTGTCGCGTCGGCGGGTGGCCCTATCGTTTGAACTGTGGTGGCTTTGGACCGCGTTCAGGCGCGCCGTCGGGCGGTCGCACTCGCACGCCACTACCGCGAGGAGGAGGGCCTCTCGATCGCTCAGATTGGCCGCCGGCTCGGTTGCGCACCGGCCACGGTCAAGGGCTTACCTGTACGACCCGACGGGCGAGAAGGCCCGGGCGGTCAAGCGC
>CAVYAN010000013.1:0-66996 GCA_963766075.1 uncultured cyanobacterium
GTCATCCTTTTAGGGAGAATAATCCATTAAGGTAAGCCGTACGGTGGGCTAAGACTTGTGGCACATTTTCAGCGTCCCACTGTGCTCCAGATATTTGCACCCGACGGTTAATTTGCTTAATCGCCGACTCAACGGCTCCAGAACCAATAGAACAGATGCCCTCAGCTTGATAGTAAGCATAGTTGACAATCCGGTGGCGATGCTTTTCGAGATAGGTGCAGAAGTTGTACGCCTGTTTCCGCTTCATATCCTTGAAGAGCGCCATCGTCTCATCCACCTGACCTTTCCATAAGTAGGCTTCTGCTTGACGCAGGCGTTTGAGCGAACCACCGACTTTTTGTAAGTTTTCGTTGAGATGATACCAGTCTAAAATCTCCCGCCGTTGTTCGGGAGTTGCAATTGCCGCAATCAGGTTCCAAACACCGTCATGACCATCGCCCAAACAAGTGATAGGTGTACTTAAAGGTTGGCTATTCACCCAATCGATTAAGGGTTGATTTTGATGCAGATTAGCCACCACACCCTGGTCGGTCGCAATCGCTTTGTAGTCGCGCCAGATGCAGAGGTCGCCCACAGGAGTCCGTAATCGCACCTTACCCCCGTCAACACAGGCTTCCGTGATGGGTTGGAGGACCACTGGGGCGGGGAAATCGGTCGTTTGGACCAACCGCTGTTGCGTGTTGTCACTCACCACCATGCCTGTGAGCAGCGCTACATCGGATTCTGCATTGGCATAGCTCACATTCGCACTAACGCGCAAGCAGCATAATTCTAAATACGGGCTGATTTGCTTGCCTGCAGCCACACCTAAGGCTTGACCTTGTTTCTCGCTCAAGGGGAGGCGACCTAAAATACTTTTTAGGGTGCGGATGTATCCGGCGTTTGTACCTGTAATTGCTGTGATAAAAAAACACCGACTTGGGGACCCACATGTTCCTGAAGTTGCGCGCGAATCCCGGCCTCAATCTGTCCCAGATTTGTCATCTGACTTTTATCTGCGTCGGCATACAAAATCTTGGCAATGGCTTGCACGTGCTCATCGATCTGAGCTTTTTCGGCTGGGGTCATGGATATACACTCCCTAAGTCAGGCTCAAACCCTGATTATACAAGACTTATTTTTCTACCCAAAAGGGTGACATGCTCCCCATTCAGATGTCCTTACAATACCGATATCTCGGAAGCTTGAACAGCTATTTTCCATAATGAGAATTGCTGAAATTGAGTGGTCTGTGGTTGACAAGTCTACAGATACTGTTTTGAGACAACTGCGTGCCGCACATCCAGATCCAGCAGCATGTAAAATGACTAGATTCAGTCATTTTGACTCTTGATGCTCTCGAGCATCAGAAGTAGGTAAAACGTGCCCATTACCCACCACAAAATGTCTTCGTGGCCTAGCCGATTGCTTTTCGGCAGTTGGTGTGCAAGAACTTTTTTATGTGGCGATCATTTTTAAATTGATTCATTTAGATTGGCATTTTAGCTTTTTCCATTTTAAATGTCGCTCAGTTTACCATCGGAATCAAGTCATATACTAATCCACCCAGATATGAAGCCGAGACGGAGTGTAATTTAAGCCGGGAAATCCTCTAGGTGAAAGGGATTTGGGCGATGTAAGTTTAGTGACCGGCGAGCCAGGGGAAGATCACCCATATGGTCAGTTACCCACTCAAACAGATCGGGAAATTGATAATCAAATAAGCGTTGCGCGGCGGTGGTGCCGTCGGGCCGCTGCAGATGAAAATTGTGGATGATGGTCAGCACTTTCAAGGTCTGGGGAGAGAAACCTCGTCCGGCATGATGCAGGCGAGTGAGATAGCCATTACGCCCTTCGATGGCGAAGGAGGTGCGTTGATAATGATTCGCCATCCAACGGGCCCAATCAATCCAAGTTTGGCGTTCCTCGGCGGTCAGGGATTGGGTCAGCGGGTGCGCCAGCAATTTCTGGGCCGCCTAGTCAGCGGCTTGCTGGTAGCGGACTTTGAACTCACTGTGCTGGGTTTTATCGCTTTGCTGGAGCCAGTAAACCCAGGGCAATAAAACGCTTAACACCCAATTTGGGATCGCGATGGATGCGGTTTGCGTCTCCAGTGCCTGGGTCGTCCAGCGCCACCAGGCATGGAGTCCTTGTGCCAAATCGGGAAGTTGCTGTTCAAAAGCGGCCATGGCTAGAGGCGCTTTCTGTCCCCCATAGGTTTGACCCAACTGCCGCAGTTGCTGTAAGGGTGTTTGGAGGGTGGCGGTAATATCGCTAAAAGTCTGCGGTTCGGGCGTGTCGAGGGTAAAGGGATGAAAGCTCAGGGTGAGGGTGGCCATCGCCTCATGATACTGCTGTTGGGCTTGGGTTAAGGTGGCTGGGTGGGTGGCGAGGTCGTCAAGGTATCCTCCAGCTTTAGCCGCCTTGCGGCATCCTGGGTGTCGGCCACTTTGGCTTTGAGCGCCTTCAGTTGTTTGGCTAAACTGGCCTGCTGTCGCCCGAGGGCACTGCCAATGGGTTGACCTAAACCCCGCAGGACATGAAACAGATCGGGCACACTCACACAACCCAAGCCATCTGTCGCCAACTTAATTAAGGCCTTGGCGCGGTCACTGACCATGAAACGACAATGCCACCCAGACTGCTGCCACCACGATTGGATTTGCGCTTTCCAGGTGGCATAACTGCGATCCTCACTTTGCACTTCCGTGAATATATAGCCACTGGCGAGCTCGGCGAGCACCAGTACCGGCAAGCCAAAGAATACTTCATCACCACCCACGCAAATCCCTTGGCCGACCTGGGGGTGACAATGCTCCGCTTGAAACAGCAACTTCAATCGTCGCCTGAAGTTGCTGTTTCAAGGTGGCCAGCGCACTCGGCGAATACCCAACCTGTCTGTCCTGCTAACCGCAAGGCTTGCAAAAATTGGGACACTTCGCCCACCCCTATGCCATGCTTGAGTCCAAAGAAAAACAGACTGCCAATCACCAACTTTTTCAGCCAAGCACTCCCGGCTGCCGTTTCCCACCACTCAGATTCGGGGTACTGGTTTCGCCGCTCAATCGCCTGTTGATGACGATGCACGCTACTCTTTGCGATCCCGGTGGCAGCAGCGATTGCGGCTACCCCTGTGACTGATTGCTCTTTGACGATTTGGAAGACTTTTTGCCCCCGTTCTCGTATAGTTGGCTTCATCGTTCCCTCTCTTTAATTTGCAAGGGTACGATACACGGCTCTGGGCCTGGCCGCAGAGCTTTTTTTGTGGGTGTCTATTTATACGGACTGGAGGACCGCTTCTTGTCCCGCTTTATGGAATACTCCGAAGATTTCACAAAACCTATAGCAATCTGGTGTTCGATTTTGATTTGTGTTCACCTGGGCAGAGTGCTCAACGCTTCGAACTGTTGCCAACAAAGATAGAGGGCACGGGGCACATGGAAACAACCCTTCCATTTGCCCCCCTTCAGATTCAGCAGTACTTCGCCCCGCCGATTCAAATAGCCAAACCATTCGCCATATTCTGAATCAGTAAAATGCGCCCAGGTATATGCATGTAATTTCTGGTACCACTCCCAGCAGGCAGCACGTCCCGTGAGCCGATAGCCCATTGCTAAAGCCACCAAGGTTTCCACGTGTACCCACCACAATTTTTGATCCCATTCCAACTGCTGGGGCGGATGGCCCGCAGCATCCATAAAGTAATACAAGCCGCCGTATTCCCGATCCCAAGCAAACTCAAGGATGTTGAGCACAATATCCACGGCTTGATTTATCAAAGCCACATCGTGGCGACGCTGGGCAATGTCCATCATGAACCACATGGCTTCGATGCCGTGGCCGGGATTAATCAATCGCCCGTCAAAGCAATCCAGGCGAGAACCATCGGGGGCAACTTGTTCGTAGAGCAGGCCACGATTGCCATCCAAAAAATCAGTCATTACTTCGGTGATGGTGCGATCGAGGACGCGATCGCGCTCCGCACTCGGCAACAGTTCCCCCATTTCCAAGGTCAAATTTGCCAAAATCATCGGCACCGCCAGCGACTTCATCGGTCGGGTACCGGGATAGGTTTTGCTGTACTGTCCCTTAGGATTGTCTTGACGGCGCAACACATTACCATAGGCTTGCATCGCCACGGCCTTCGCCCAATCCGCGCCCGCCGCTTGTCCATATTGGCTAAAAGCCATCGCCGCAAAACAGTCAGAAAAAATATTGTAGGGCTGCACCAGCGGCGCACCCTCACGAGTCACGGCAAAATACCAATTCCCCTCCGGATCCCGGCCATAGTGCGCCAGAAATTGCGCGCCATGGCCGGCAATTTTCAGCCAATTTTCCTGCGGTGCAATTTGATTGCACAACCAGGAGAAAGTCCAGACTTGGCGATTTTGTAGCCAGATAAACTTGTCCGTATCATAAATCTGACCGCTCCGATCTAAACAGGTGAAATACCCCCCCCGCTCCCAATCTACGGAATGCTGCTCCCAAAAAGGCAGCACATTATCCAACAGCGTTGTTTTATAGAGGGCTGCAAGGGCAGAAAAACTGTAGTCCATTGTGATGGGAACGTTCCGGGAATCAGCAACACCCAGTATGATGGGCAAGTGAACTTGAGTGCAATATTTCTTTATGAACTACGTCACGACCACGGACCTACTGGCACATCTCAACTGGCGCTATGCCACTAAGAAGTTTGATCCAGCCCAGGCGATCGCTCCCGAAACCTGGGCAGCGCTAGCCGAAGCGCTCGTGCTGACGCCTTCTTCCTACGGACTACAACCGTGGAAGTTTTTCGTCGTCACCAGTCCAGAACTCAAGGAACAGCTCAAACCCCTGTCGTGGAATCAAGCCCAAGTCACAGATTGTTCGCATTATGTGATTTTTACCATTAAGAAAAACCTGACCGCCGATCATGTCGATCATTTCGTAGCCCGCACGGCAGAAGTGCGCGGCATCACTGCCGAATCGCTGGCGGGCTACCGCAACATGATGGTGAGTGATGTGGTTTCCGGTGCCCGCAGCTTTAATGTCAATGAATGGGCCGCGCGGCAAGCCTACATTGCCCTCGGCAATTTCATGACCAGTGCGGCGGTCTTGGGCGTTGACACCTGCCCCATGGAAGGAATTGACCCCGCCAAATATGATCAACTGCTAGGACTGCCCGCCAAAGGCTACGCCACCGTGGTGGCTTGCGCCGCCGGCTATCGGGCAGCGGATGACAAGTACGCGGCCCTCGCCAAGGTCAGATTTTCCCAGTCAGAAGTTCTGGAAATCCTGTAACGGTTTGCCAAGCATTGTTTGAGGCGATTAAATCCCCTCAAACAATGCGGTTCTCCAGAGCCCGCCTTGGGAAATTGCCTGGGGTGGATTCTGGGCACAATGGTCCTAAATTCCCAGGTAAATCCCTAAGCCCCGCGCCGTTTTGGCCAAGGTGCCTTCCGGATCCACCGCCGCATACTGGGCGATCGCCGCACTCAAGGGAGCCGACACCACTTGGCGATTTTGCCAGGTGACCACATGATCAAACTTACCTTGGGCAATCAGGTCCACCGCCGCCACCCCAAACGCCGCACTCAGCAGGCGATCGCTGGCAGAAGGTGTCGCCCCCCGTTGGGTATACCCCAGCACCGTCACCCGCGTTTCCGCCTGCATCCGCCCACAGATTTGCGCCGATAAATACTGGCCAATTCCCCCTAGTCGACATTGCTCCGCATTGCTATCCACCACCACCGAAGCGCCATCCTCCGTGCGCACCGCCTCCGCCACAATAATTAAGCAGTAGTTTTTACCCTGATCTGCCCGGTATTGAATCGTTCGACAAATGCCCTCCACTGTGTAGGGGATTTCCGGAATCAGGATAATATCGGCCCCGCCCGCAATGCCTGCCGTAATGGCAATATGCCCCGCATCCCGACCCATAACCTCCAGAATCATCACCCGCTCGTGGCTGGCCGCCGTAAAGTGCAGTCGATCCAACGCCTCCGTGGCAATATTGACCGCCGTATCAAACCCAATCGATCGCTCCGTCAACGCCACATCGTTATCAATCGTTTTTGGAATTCCCACTAAATTCAGGTTGCCCTGCTGGGCAATCTTGCGCAAAATTGCCAAACTGCCATCGCCGCCAATGCCAATTAGCGCATCTAGGCCCAGGAGTCGATAGCCCTCAATAATGTCCGCCGAGCGATCGGCCAAACTGCCATCCGGCAAAGGATAGGCAAAGGGATTCCCCTTATTCGTTGTGCCCAAAAAGGTGCCCCCCGCCGTCAGAAACGGATCCACCTTATCCGGAGTCAGATGCATAGCCCGAGGCGGTCGCGCCATCATGCCCACCGTGGCTTGTCGAATCCCGTAAACCTCCCAACCGTAGGTATTGACCGCTGCATGGACCACGGCTCGCACGGCTGCATTGAGTCCAGCACAGTCACCGCCACTGGTTAAAATACCGATTCGCTTCAAATCGCCCATAGTATTGTTAGTAGGATTGTTAGTCAGTCATTGGTTAGTCAGCCATTGTTGGTTAGTGCGAAGGTGCAGCCGATCGGACTCGGCCTGCTTTCGCCACCGCTTAGCACTCTACAGACTGGATGGATTCAACCAACCGGGAAAGTTAAAAAACAACGAGTAAAGTTAAAAAAGTTAGCGTTCATCACTGAGAGATTCATGCCCGACAATTTGCCGTCTGCCGATTTACCCACCGTCCCCCTATTTCCTGAGTCGCTCCCAGACCCTGCCCTCCCGGACTCCACTCTCCTGGAGCACCTGCATTCTGGGCTAATTCCTGCTGCTCCTGCCGGGTTCAAGTCTGGATTCGTTGGGATTATTGGGCGTCCCAATGTGGGCAAATCGACGCTGATGAATCACCTCGTCGGACAGAAAATCGCCATCACCTCACCCGTGGCCCAAACCACACGCAATCGGTTGCGGGGAATTTTGACCACGCCGGAGGCCCAGATTATTTTTGTGGATACGCCGGGAATTCATAAACCCCACCACAAGCTGGGAGAAGTTCTGGTCAAAAACGCCCAGAGCGCTATTCACGCCGTCGATGTACTGCTGTTTGTGGTGGATGGGTCTGTAGAGATGGGCGGGGGCGATCGCTTCATTGCCGACCTGCTCAGCCATTGCCCAGCCCCCATCATCCTGGGCATCAATAAAGCAGACCAACAGCCCGATGACGTGCCCCTCCAGGACGACGTGCATCCCCTAGACGAGGGCTATTTAGATCTGGCGGAAACCTATGGCTGGAGTGTCGCCAAATTCTCGGCTCTGACCGGGGAAGGCTGTCTCGATCTGCAAACCATTTTGATTGAGGACTTGGAGCCCGGTCCCTACTATTACCCGCCGGACCTCGTCACGGATCAGCCCGAACGCTTCATTATGGGCGAACTGATTCGGGAACAAATTTTGCTGCTGACCCGCGAAGAAGTGCCCCATTCCGTGGCGATCGCCATTGAAAAAGTCGATGAGCAGGAAACCCTCACCCATGTGTTTGCCACTATCCATGTTGAGCGTGATTCCCAAAAGGGAATTGTGATTGGCAAGCAGGGCTCCATGCTGAAGGCGATCGGCACCGCGGCTCGCCAGCAAATGCAAAAGCTGATTTCTGGCAAGGTTCATCTGGAACTGTTTGTGAAAGTACAGCCCAAGTGGCGGCAGTCTCGGACTCGGCTCGCTGAATTGGGCTATCGGGAAGAGTAGCTTCTCCCCTTAGCCCCGAAAAATCTGCGCCACCCCGGCCTTTATCGAGTAACCTAGCCGCAGTTGGGCCTGTTGCTGGGGCTGACTGGATATTTTGTGGCTGTTGAGGAAGCATGAGCCAATCGAGTACGTTATGTCGTCCGTCGCTGCTGGACTTAGCGCGGGCTGGAAACTTTCAGGCGATCGCCCGCTGGATGAATAGTTTGCTTGGACCACAGGGCATCAGTATTCAGGTGCAGTCCGCCCGCTCCCAAACCTTGAACATTTGGATTCACTTCCACAACCCCCCCCAGCGCGAGCTCTGTCTGCGGGCCAAACAGCGGCTGGTGAAATTTATTTGTTATCGCCTGTGGACCTTAAACTCCGCCGTGATTTGCGATGTGCGCATTGCTGCCCGCATTGCCGGAGAGTCGCCAGTTCTGTGGCAAGAACTGGTCCGCATCAAAACCCCGGCCAATGCCACCCGGATCCGCCCCCGTCAAAAGCTAGCCTGGACCCAGTTTCAAATTCTGCGATCGGCCTTTTTCAGTCGCTTTGCCTTCGCGGGCTTTGTGCTGTGCTACTGGCTGCTGCACTGGGAACTCAGCCGCCCCCGAGAACACATTCTGGCCGCTTCAGCTACGGCCCCCTCTCCGAACGCCCCCGCCCTGCTATACAAAGAGGGGCAACTGTCCGCAGGCATTAGCAGCCCCCGGCAGGACTTTCCCCAACAGCCGCCCATTTCCGCCGCCCCCCAGGCCTTTGTGGGCAAAGTGGTTAGTATTGCTCCCGGCTTAGAGGACCAAAAGGTCGTAGCCCTTACCTTTGATGACGGCCCTTGGGAAGGCAGTACGGAGAAAGTACTAGAAATCCTCAAGCAAAACGACATCAAAGCCACCTTTTACATGGTGGGGCTGCAACTGCAAAAAAATCCCCAGATTGCTCGCCAAGTGGCTGCTGCGGGCCATGCGATCGGCAATCATACGTGGCGACATCCCATTGCTGACTTGGACACCCCCACTGCGGCTGAAGAAGTCGGCAATACAGCCCGTTTGATCTATCAAGCCACAGGAGTCCGCACGAATTTATTCCGGCCTCCGGGCGGAAATCTAACGGGAGCACTGGTGCCCTATGCCCAACAGCAAAAGTATTCGATTAACCTCTGGTCAGTAGAATCAAATGATTACTACGTCAGTGCGCCCCTAATTGTGGATAACGTGTTGCAGGGAGTGAAGCCGGGCAGTGTGGTGCTGATGCACGATGGCGGCGGCGATCGCACGGCCACTGTCCAAGCCCTGCCCCAAATCATCGCCGCCCTGCGCCGTCAAGGCTACCGTTTTGTCACCGTGCCCGAACTGCTGACCCTGTCCGCCAAAGCCACCGCCGCCCCCAGTCCCGCCAACCCCTCGGGATCGCCGTCCGCAACGCCAACATCCACAATGTCAACATTCCCAGCAACCACATCCCCAGCAACCACATCCTCAGCAACCACATCCCCAGCCTTAAATTTCGGCCCTCCTAGCCCTGGTAGTATGCCCTAAATCGTCGGCTGCACTGGGCCGAATTCAAGCCATAAGCATGGCCTGCGATCGGCGTAGTAGGCAGTTTTCGACAAATAACCTGCTGCTTCCCTGTGGGAAGCCAGCCACAACTCCGCTCAGCCAGCGAGAGATTGCTCCCTGAGCGGAGTCGAAGAGGACAATCTCAGTCGATAGATTCTTGCATGGAAATCTTCTTAATCTCTGAATCTTAATCTCTGATCACCTTAGTACGTCAGCACTAAAAAGGCATACTATGGTTGAGACTGAATCGCTTAATCCCTACGTTTGTTCCCCAACCGATGGAAATTCTCTCCGTCAGCCTGAAAAACTTTAAGTCCCACAGCGATCGCCATTTTGAGTTCCAACCGGGGACCAATGCGATTTGTGGCGAAAATGGTGCTGGGAAAACGAGTATTTTAGAAGCGATCGCTTGGACCCTGTTTAATTATCGCGGGGCTTATCGTAATGAAGACCTGATTCGCAACGGAGCCGCCAGTGCCCAAGTGATCATTGCCTTCATATCCAGTCGCGATCAGCGCACCTACGAAATCAGTCGCTGCACGCGATCGGGCTACACCCTGTTTGATCCTCAACTGGGGGAAAAGCTGGACTATACCCGCATTGATGAAGAAGTCATGCCCTGGCTGCGTCAACACTTGGGCGTTGCTCCCGGTGCCGATTTAGGCAAGCTGTTTGCCAACACCATCGGCGTGCCCCAGGGAACCTTTACCGCCGATTTTTTATTGGCCACTGAAAAGCGTAAACCCATCTTCGATGCCATCCTCAAAGTCGAAGAGTATCGCCAAGCCAATCAGCAGCTTTTGGGCTTAGAAAAGTATGCCAAAGCCGCCGTCGATCGCTGGGAGCGGGACATTGCGCAGTACGATGAAGCCCTCAGCGAACTGCCAGACTTGGAGCAGCGGCGATCGCAATTGCAGACCGATTTGGCTCGAATTCAAGCCGAATTGCAGCACTGGCAGACCCAGGTTGAAACCTTGCAGGCGGAACGCGATCGCCTCAGCCACCAAGCCAAGCAGCAGCAAACCCTCACGGCCACAGTCGCCCAGTTGACGACCCAGATTCACGCTCAGCAGCAGCTTGTTCAGCACTGCCAAGCCGAGCTCGCCGCCGCCGAAGCCGCTGCCCAGCAGTGCATCGACAACCGCGATGCCTACCAAACGGTCACCCAAGCCGATGCCGCTCTTGTTGAACTGGAACAGTCCCGCCGCATTCAGCAAACCCTGATGCAACAGCGCCAGCAGGAATCCGAACAATTGGCCAAACTCCAAACCCAGGCGGCTACCCTAGCGCATCAACTGGAAAATTTAGCCGCCGCTGCTGTAGAAATTAACCGCTTAACCCCCCTGCTGGACCAACAAACCCAGATTGAACAGCAGCAGCAGACCGTCCAGCACCAGCTCCAAACCTGTCAGAGTTGGAGACACTCCATCACCACGACCCAGCAGCAACGACAGCAATTGGCCGATCGCCAAGCCGAACTGCACCGCCAAATTGTCGAAACCGATGCCCTGAAGGCCGTCGTAGCCCAAATTCCTGAGTTGGAACAGCAGCAGCAGCGCTATCAACAGCAACTCAGTCGGGTGGCTGCCGCCGCCCAGTTTGAAGCGGAACTGGCCAAAATCGTTGAACAATCCCACAGCAGCAGCGATCGCCACCAAGTTCAAACCCAAGCGGCGATCGCGGCCCTCCAGGATCTGCAATCAGCCCTCCCCGATCTGGCTGCCGATCTGGCTGCCGATCTGGCCCCTCACTTAGCTGCCCCCATTACCCTCATCCTCACGACCTTGCAGGCAGGGGGAGCACTGCATCGGCAATTCGTCACCGAATTGCAGGGGATTCTGGATGATCTGAAGGAGCAGGTATCCGCCCCAAAATTAGAACAGCAACTACACACCGCGACCGCGTTGCTGCACACCGCCCGCCAACAGCAAACCCAACTGTTTAAGCGCGAATCCCTAATCGCCGAGCACGAACGTCTGACCCAACAAGACCAAGACCTCGCCCAGTCAATTGCCCACCAGGAAGCTCAACTCGCCATCGAACCTGATCTGCTCGCCCAGCAGACCCAGTTTGCCCAAGCCCTGGCCGACCTCGATAACCCCAAGGGCAAACAGCAGCTTTTGCAGCGACAACTCCAAGACCAGCCCCAGTTGTTCACCCAGCAGCAGGCCCTAGCGGCACAGGTACAGGTTAAACAGGCTGCGATCGCTCACCTTGACCGTCAACTGGCCCCCCTGCAAGACTTGACCCAGCAGATCGAAGTCCAACAGCAATGCCGCGCCGCCCATTTCGCTCGCTATCAGATTTATCTGGAATACCAACAGTTAGCCAATACCCGCCGCCCCCGCCGAGAACAACTGGAGACTGCCGCGAGCCATTTAGAAGCCTTGCAAAACAGCCTGATCCCCGTCAATCAACAACTCACTGACCTGATCCAAACCTACAACCCCGACCAATTCCAAGCCATTCAAACGGCCTACCAGGAGGCCAGTAACCAAAAAAATTACCTGGGCGGCAGTCTACCGGAAATGAGCAAGCGTTTAGAAGACCTAGAGCGCCAGATTACCAAGCTACAGACTGTCCAGGCCAAACGGACCGAGGCCCAAGCCGAGCTCAAACGGTGCAGCAAGGTCGATCGCTTCATCCGCTTTGCCCGCAAAGTCTATAAAGAAGCGGGGCCCCGCATTACCGAACGCTATGTCCACAGCATTTCCCACGAAGCCGACAAGCTATTCCGCGAACTGCTCAACCGTCCCAATGTCGGACTGGAATGGACCCGCGACTACGAAATTATTGTGCAAGAGGGGGCCCACTCTCGTCGCCTCATCAACCTATCCGGTGGCGAACAAATGTGTGCTGCTCTTGCCGTGCGGTTAGCACTGCTGAAGGTGCTGGCCGATATTGACATTGCCTTCTTTGATGAACCGACTACTAATATGGACCGCCCCCGCCGTGCCCATCTGGCTGAGGCGATCGCCAATATTAAAACCTTCCGCCAGCTCTTTGTCATTAGCCACGACGATACCTTTGAGAACGTCACCGAAAACATCATTGTGGTTGAGCGCGAGGGCTAGGATGAGGGAGTAAAAAAGAACTGATGAATTATCCCTTGCATCGGCGAGAGATTCGTTAAAGTAAAGGCGGAAAGAATTTAAACCTGCTCTCCACCATGCCTGACAAGCTCTCGATCGCTCAGCATTATCACGATCGCACCAAGTATGATCCCGCCACGATCAACGCCAAAAGCCAAAAACTGGACTGGGCTCAACAGCCCTTGCCGTTTAAGGAATACAAAATTGGGGCGACCATCGATCTGAAACCCTATCTCAAGGAACCTGATCCGGATGCCAACCAGGATGCCAAACATCATCCCTTGGACGGAGACAATGCCCCAAGTCAGTCTTCCAACCCCGCTTGGTGGCAACGGTTGTCCCGACTTTTGCACCGCAGCTACGGCCTCACGGCCATGGTCCAAACGCCCCAAGGCCCCCACTACTTGAGATCGGCTCCCTCGGCAGGGGGATTGTACCCCGCTGAAGTCTACTTAATTTCCCGAGGCACCCCCACCTTGGCTGCTGGCTTATACAACTACCAAGCCATGAGCCACGGGCTAGTCCATTTCTGGGAAAGCGACATTTGGACCAAGTTGCAGGCCGCTTGCTTCTGGCATCCTACCTTAGAGCAAACCCAGGTGGCCCTTGTGGTCACGGCAGTCTTTTTCCGCTCGGCATGGCGCTATCAGGACCGTGCCTATCGCCGCATTTTTTTGGATACAGGGCATCTGTTGGGAAATATCGAATTGGCTGGGGCGCTCAATAGTTTTCGGCCCCATGTGATTGGCAGCTTTGCCGATACCGCGATTAATCAACTGCTCTATTTAGATGCCGACCAGGAAGGGGCGATCGCTGTGTTGCCCCTCGCCGATCTCCTCGAAGTCAAGCAAAACTTGCCCCTCGCCCGGACCACCCTGCCCACCGCCACCCACACTGACGCAGCCAAGGTTTACAGCAAAATTGCCGACGGCGACCTCCTGGCCTACTTTCACAAAGCGACTCAAATGCCTCTGGATCCCCAAGCCAAAGTCAACTGGAAACTAGCTCCGGATCAGAAATCAACGGACAAATACAATTTCCCCTTTTGCCTAAAGGTGAGTATGGAAACCCCACCCATCCAGTGGGGACCGCAACTGGATCATCTGGAGCAAACCCTGCTGGAGCGCCGTTCTACCCGATTGTTTTCTGGGGCTGCCCTCAGCTTAGCCGAATTGAAAGCCGTGTTGGACTTCACCTACCAACCGCAGCATTACCGACTGCAAGACTTGGATGGCTCTCCCGACTATTTTGATCTGAGCTGGGTCGAAACCTTTATTGCCGTATCGGCGGTAGACGGATTGGAAGATGGCTGTTACTACTATGCCCCGCGATCGCAGGAGCTGCGCCAAGTCCGGTTTAAGAACTTTCGCCAGGAATTGCATTTCCTCTGCTTAGGACAGGAACTAGGCCGGGATGCAGGGGCCGTATTGTTTCATACCGCCGATTTGCGCGCTGCCGTGGCCGAATGCGGCGATCGCGTTTACCGCTATCTGCATATGGATGCAGGACACCTGGGGCAACGGCTAAACCTGGCCGCAATTCATCTGGGCTTGGGAGTCAGCGGCATCGCTGGATTTTTCGATGACCAAGTCAATGAGGTTCTGGGCATTCCAGCGGATGAAGCCGTGCTTTACATTACCACCCTCGGACGCGGAGCCCAATAATCTGCGTCTAGAATTGAACCCTTTGGGGGGATCAAGGGTCTAAGCCTATGAAGACGGATAAACACCGATATTTTCTGCTGCACCCCTTGATTCTTACCACGCCCAATCCTTGGAAATGATGAACGCAAAATTTTTACTCCCCGAGATCGCCCTTGGCCTCTCCGTGCTTAGCCTCTCTGCGATCGTCCTTCTGCCTGAAGCGGCACGGGCCAGTTCTCCAACCCTGAAACAACAGGCTCCAGGGCATCTGGCCCCAGAACCTATGGCCGTAGACCTCCTAGCCAGAGGCGAAGACGACAAACTTAATCTCAGTGCTGATCAAAAAATCAAAAATAAGCGCATCCGTGAAGAGAGCCGCGATCAGATTCAACGTATCCTGACAACGGACCAACAAAATCAGTGGAAAGCCGCGCAACAACAAGGCCAGAAAGGCCGAGAAGTCATGCCTTCCCTCAACCTTTCCGACAGCCAAAAAAACCAAATTCGCGCCATTCAAAAGGTCACTAAAGAGCGGATCGAAGCGCTACTCACTCCCGAACAGCGCGAAAAAATGCGCCAGCGCAGCCGCTCTAGGCGCAGTACTTAACCCGTGCTTAATCTAGGCCACGGTCGAGACAAGAATCGGTCGGGATCAGAATGCAGCAGCAACTTGCCCGCTCCTGCATTCCTGGTCCTGGCCGGGTGAGGCCCAGCCGATTTAGCCCAACGCCGCAGGCAAAAAGCGGAAGATCACCGAATTAATCACACTGAGCAGAAACGCACCGATGACCGCGCTCCAAAACCCCCAGCGCAACCGGAAACCCTGTACCAACCAGGCCGCTAGCCCAAAGATAAACACGTTCACCACAAAGGCAAATGCCCCAAAACTAATCCAGCTCAGCGGCAGCGTCAGGAATTTTAACAACCATCCCAGGGTTGCATTCAGAATGCCAAACACCGCTGCCGACCAAAATGCTTTTTTCAAGCCATCAATTTCGACCCCCAAAGGTAGCAGCGAAATCACATAAAGGCTGATGGCAGTCACGGCCCACACAATTAAAAGATTGACAATCCACATAAACCAAAAGCTCCCTTGCTTATCCTAAAAGTCCTTGTGAACTCATGAAGTTCTTGTGAACTAATTTTTAAGAAAGTTGCTCCCAGAGTCAAGGGATAGAAGCTTAAGGAATCTGTAATTTCCGTTACAACTGGAGCATTAAATAATAGCTCCATGCACCAAGATGCCCAATTAGCAGGCCATTCACAGAAAAACGAAGAAATTTCTGCCACCTATTTGCCAACCAATCACACTTACAATACATCGAGATTTGTAACAGACTTTATACTTTTACATCGGATTGACGAGATGACCGCGATCGGGCGTAACCATTCAGCAGTTCCGTCCAGCAGTTCCGTCCAGCGAACTTCGATCGCGAGGTCAGCGCTCTGTTCTATACCCGCAGTGGCATCGTGGAGTAGTGGTTAATTCATGACAGGCCGCCGCGATCGCGGTCTATGATCAGCCCACGCCCGTGGGCGATGAAGCAGATTCGACTGACCGAGATGGCTCCCTTCGACTCCGCTCAGGGAGCAGTCCTTCGATTTCGCTCAGGAAGCCATCCTGCGCTGGCTGAGCAGACCTGCGCTGGCTTCGACTCCGCTCAGCCAGCGATATTATTTTTTAGAAATCGCCCGCTAGAAATCGCCCACTAGAAATCGCCCACTAGAAATCGTCCACAACGCGCTCTGCAATCCGCAGCTTTGCCGATCGCGATCGCGCATTTTGCTGCAACTCTACTTCTTCAGCCATGATCGGCTTTTTGGTCAACACCTTTAATCCAGGTGATTCCCTTAGCCGATGTTTGACAATTCGATCTTCTAAACTGTGGAAACTAATGATAACAATTCGTCCGCCCGGTTTTAGCCACGTTGCCGCTTTACCGATAAACGTGGTTAAAACATCCAGTTCTGCATTCACTGCAATCCGTAGCGCCTGAAACACACGAGTCGCTGGATGGATACGCCCGTGGCGATACTTGCCCGGAACACAGCGGGCGATCGCCTCGGCCAAAGCCGTTGTCGTTTGAAATGGGCGATCCTCCACAATTCGGCGGGCAATCCGACGGGACAGTCGCTCTTCCCCGTAGGTATAAAAAATATGCGCCAGCTTGACTTCTTCCCAGTAGTTAATGATATCGCCTGCCGTCAGTTCCTGGCGCTGATCCATACGCATGTCCAAATCCGCCGTGTGGCGAAAACTGAACCCGCGCTCGGCAATGTCAAACTGGGCCGAACTGACCCCCAAGTCCGCCAGAATGCCATCGAATTTCTGGTCGCCGGGATCGTAGGCGGCAAAATTACTGCGATGAAATTGGATCCGATCCGAAAATTCCGCCAGTTCCGTCCGAGCCGCCGCGATCGCCCAAGCATCCTGATCCAGCGCCGTCACCCGCACCGTGGGATCAGCAGCCAAAATCAAGCGACTGTGCCCGCCACCCCCCACCGTGGCATCCAGGTAGCAGCCCTGGGGGACGATCGCCAATCCCGCCACCACCGCCTGCGGCAATACCGAAGTATGAGCAAAACCCGGCCCCTCTGGCAGATTTGGATTGTCTACCGCCGTATCTTGCCCGTAATTAAGCTCCAAACCATCCACCGCATTGACATCATCCACAGCGTGCGCCCACTCACAATAATCGGGATCCCGAATGGATTTTGAATCCAGCGTCATTCCTAGCTTAACCGCCCGGTTACCGCTGCGATCGCCGGACATCATTTCCCTTCTATCGTTCTACTCCCAAAAGCCAATACCTACCACTCCCTTAGCGGATACAGTGCTGAACCGCCGATAGCAAGAAGCTTCCACGGGCCAAAGCCGAAAATCCCCCAGGCCAAAACCACCTAAATCTGCGGAATCAACGTGGCAGGACGCTGTACATCCCTACGAACATCCCTATAATTAGTGAGGCATGCCAATGCAAACAGTCCAGAACCATCGCGACGGGAGACAGTCCACCTATGGCAATGATCGAGACGAAAACAGAACCCATGATCATCAACATGGGTCCGCAACATCCCTCCATGCACGGCGTGCTGCGGCTGATCGTCACTCTGGACGGGGAAAATGTGATTGACTGCGAACCTGTGATTGGCTACTTGCATCGCGGCATGGAAAAGATCGCCGAAAATCGCACTTCCGTGATGTATGTGCCCTACGTCAGCCGTTGGGACTATGCAGCGGGGATGTTCAACGAAGCCGTCACCGTCAATGCCCCGGAAAAACTAGCCGGAATTCCCGTCCCCAAGCGGGCCAGCTACATCCGCGTGATCATGCTAGAGCTAAACCGGATTGCCAATCACCTGCTGTGGCTTGGCCCCTTTTTGGCGGACGTGGGCGCTCAAACTCCCTTCTTCTATATTTTTCGCGAACGGGAAATGATTTATGATCTGTGGGAAGCCGCGACGGGCTATCGCATGGTCAACAACAACTACTGGCGCATTGGCGGCGTGGCGGCGGACTTGCCCTATGGCTGGGTGGACAAGTGCGAAGAGTTCTGTGACTACTTCCTGCCTAAAGTAGATGAGTACGAAAAACTGATTACCAATAACCCCATCTTCCGCCGCCGGATTGAGGGGATTGGCACCATTTCCCGCGAAGAAGCCATTAACTGGAGCCTCTCTGGACCCATGCTGCGGGCTTCGGGAGTGCAGTGGGATCTGCGCAAGGTTGACCACTACGAGTGCTACGACGACTTTGACTGGGATGTGCAGTGGACCACGGAAGGTGACTGTTTTGCCCGCTACGTTGTTCGGATTCGGGAAATGCGTGAGTCGATCAAAATTTTGAAACAGGCCCTGAAGGGATTACCCGGTGGCCCTTACGAAAATCTGGAAGCCCAACGCATGATCGCTGGGCCGAAGTCCGAGTGGGATGGGCCAGATTACCAATACATTAGTAAAAAGGTGGCTCCAACCTTCAAGATTCCCAAGGGCGAACACTACGTCCGAGTGGAAAGCGGCAAGGGCGAATTGGGCATCTATATTCAGGGAAATGACAATGTGTTTCCCTGGCGGTTCAAGATTCGGGCGGCGGATTTCAACAATCTGCAAATTTTCCCGCATCTGCTGACCGGCATGAAGGTGGCGGATATTGTGGCGATTCTGGGTAGTATTGACATCATCATGGGGTCGGTGGATCGCTAACGCCTTTCCCTCTCCTCGCATTTCGATCTCATCCCCTGGCTCTTTCCCCAAGAGCCAGGGTTTTTATTCAGACGCCTGAAATTTGAAACACATCATTCGCGAACATTTCTGTGAGTGCGCCTAAGTAGGGCAAAAAGATTGCCACGTCATGGGGAGAAAGGCGATCGTGCATTTCCCAGCCGATCGCCTGTAACATCTCTTGGACCAGCCTCCAGCTTACTTGCAGGCGTGGGCAAAGCATTGCACAGAGAGGGAACAACTCGCGTTGCACCGACGCGATGCTATCTTCCAACACACACAGACAGAGATACACCTGAAACATCTCGACATCCCGAATACTCGATATTCTCACGTGCGGAGCGCTGAGTAGACCGCTATAGGTTTCATAGCTGGTGTATTGACGACAGACCTGTTTACATACTTCCTGGGCAATTCGTGTGCATGGGACTCAGCCGCAATTTGCCAAGGATTAATTACGTTCAGATCAATCCCATGACGACGAACTTCTTCGGCCAAGAGATTTTCGGTCAACGACCAAGCTTGGGCACTGGCTAATTTTAGATTCTGCCTCAATTGGTTGGCTGTGCGAATACGACCTTCCTGGGAGGTAATTTCTGCTACATCAGTACTTTTAAGGAGTCGTTCAGTCTTCCATGATGTCTGCCGCTGCCGAACATTTTCTGATCGCTACTTCTGATCGCTACTTGGGGCGCCAAAGGATTTGATGGGACTTGGAGTTTGGTTGGCGGAGCTGATTTCGCCATGCTTCCATGTAGGTGTAAAAAACGGGTGTTAAATACAGGGTCAAAATTTGGGAAAATAGCAAACCACCCACGATCGCAATCCCCAAGGGCCGCCGTGCCTCAGACCCCACCCCCGTGCCCAAGGCAATGGGTAATGTGCCAATTAATGCCGCCATCGTGGTCATCATAATCGGACGAAAACGTACTAAGCACGCTTCATAGATTGCCTCTAATGGACTTTTTCCCCCGGAACGCTGGCGTTCAATGGCAAAGTCTACCAGCATGATGCCATTTTTCTTGACGATACCCACCAGCAGAATAATTCCAATGAAGGAATAGAGGTTCAGTTCCACCTGGAAAATGAGCAGTGTTAGTAAGGCCCCGAAGCCCGCCGAGGGCAAGCCTGAAAGAATGGTCAGTGGATGAATGAAATCCTCATAGAGCACGCCTAAAATCAAATAAATCACCACGATCGACAGGAGCAGCAGCCAACCAAGATCGTTAAAGGACTGCTGAAATACCTGGGTTGATCCTTGAAAGCTAGCGGTCACTGTCGAGGGCAAGATTGCCTGCGCTACTTGCTTAATCGCGTCAGTGGCTTGACTGAGTGATACTCCTGGCAGAGTATCAAAGGAAAGAGTGGCGGAGGGCAGTCCCGCAAGATGATTCACCGTCAGGGGGCCAACCGTTTGGCTCAGGGTGGCGATCGCGCTTAACGGAATCGATTGCCCAGTATTAGACTGCACGTACAGCATTGAGAGGGCGCTCGGATCGCGCTGATACTCAGGCTTAACTTCCATGATCACCGTGAACTGATTATTCGGTGTATAAAGGGTAGAAACCTGCCCAGAGCCGTAGGCATCGCTGAGGGTTTTCTCCACTTGGGCGGCGGTAATGTTTAGAATAGCGGCTTTAGCGTGATCAACTTTAACTTCCACCTGCGGTGTACTGAGTTGTAAATCGCTGTCTACACCGCGCAATCCGGGGATGGCTTTCACTTTCTCCAGTAAGGGCGGAATCGATTGGCGTAAATCTTGCAGGTTTAAGCTCTGCAAGGTGAATTGATAGGTGGAATTGCTTTGCTGACCGCCGATGGGAATGGCAGGGGGCGATCGCAGAAAAGCCTGAATGCCGGGAACGCGACGTAATTTCGGCGTCAGGACCTGAATGATCTCATCAGCACTGAGTTGACGCTGCGCCCGTGGTTTCAGAAGAATCGTGATGCGTCCCGCATTGACGGAAGCGTTGGGACCGCTAGCGCCAACAGTGGAGTTGACCGCCTGAATGTTGGGATCTTGGCGGATGATATCCACCAAAGCTTGTTGATGCCGCAACATTTCATCAAACGAAATATCTTGGGCGGCTTTGGTATTGCCCATGAGTTGTCCGGTATCTTCTGTGGGAATAAAGCCTTTGGGCACGATCATGAATAGATAAACTGTCAGAATCAACAGAATTCCTGACCCAATTAGCGTCATGCGGCGATGTCTCAGTACGGGTTTAAGCGTCCATTCATAGCCTCGCAATACGGCATCGAAGGCGCGTTCAGAAATCCGTGTAAAGCGACTTTGACGCTGATGAGCCGAGCGCAAAAACCGACTGCATAACATTGGCGTTAGGCTTAGGGAGACAAAACCGGAAACTAAAATCGCAACGGAAATTGTAATAGCGAATTCATGAAATAAACGACCGATTAATCCACTCATAAATATAATCGGGATAAATACAGCCACTAACGAAAGAGTCATCGATAGAATCGTAAAACTGATTTCTCTAGATCCCTTTAAGGCTGCTTCCAAGGGAGCTTCTCCCAATTCACGATGACGGACGATATTTTCTAAAACAACGATCGCATCATCCACCACAAAGCCAACCGAAAGCGTCAGCGCCATCAGCGATAGGTTATCTAAGGAATAACCCAATAGATACATGGCCGCAAAAGTCCCAATGATCGCCACGGGCAATGCCAAACTGGGAATCAGAGTTGCAGCTAGATCCCGCAGGAACAAAAAGATCACCAGCACGACCAAGCAGACCGACAGCAGCAGTGTAAATTTTACGTCGTTGACCGAGGCGCGGATGGTTTGAGAGCGATCATACATAATGCCCAGTTCAATTGATTGCGGAATTTGCGCTTTGAGGGCTGGTAACTGTTGCTTAATCGCATCCACAATTTCTACCGTATTGGCATCGGGCTGTGGCTGCACAGCGAGCAAAATTGCCGGTTGGTTAAAAACAGTTTTATCGCTATAGCGATTGGAAACTTTGTTATTTTGGACATCATCTTTGACTTGTGCCACATCTTCCAGCCGCACCGCTGCCCCATTTTTATAGGACACAATCAAGGATTGAAATTCTGATGCATTCATCAGTTGACCATTCGCCTGAATTATGTAGCGCTGATCAGGTCCAGAAAGACTGCCCGTGGGGAGTTCAACATTACCCTGCTGAATAGCCGTTCTAACTTGATCGAGGCCAATTCCCCGAGTGGCTAGGGCCTGCGGATCAAGTTGTACCCTCACAGCGTATTGTTTTTGCCCATACACCTGCACTTGGGCGACCCCATCAATCATGGAAATGGGTTGGGCGATTGTGATTTCGGCGGCTTCATCCACGCTCGCAATCGGTAGGGTTTTGGAATAGAGATATAGGTAAAGAATGGGGGCAACGGAGGGATTAACCTTGCGATAGGAGGGGGGTTTAGGCATGCCAGACGGTAACTGTCCAGCGGCGGCTGAGATGGCAGCCTGGACATCTTTGGCAGCAGCATCGACCCGGCGGCTGAAGTCGAATTGGAGGGAGATATTGGTGGTGCCAGTGGAACTGGTGGAGTTAAATGAGTTGAGTCCAGCAATTTCGGTGAACTGACGTTCCAGCGGTGCCGCTACCGAAGATGCCATGGTTTCAGGGGTCGCACCAGGCAGGTTGGCAGAGACACTGACAAAGGGATATTCGACATGGGGCAGGGCACTGATCGGCAACAGGGCGTAACTCATCAGGCCAAAGATCAAAATCCCCAGCATGACTAGGGTCGTCATGACGGGACGACGAATAAAAATTTCTGAAAGGTTCATAGGATGATCGACTCCTATGCTTTTTGGGAAAGGACGGTGTCAAGCTTGTGCTCTAAACGATTGATCTGTATCTGCTGAGATTGAAGTAAATTGAGGAGCTGTGATGGCTCCTGTTGCGCTTTCAGGAGTTTTAGAACTTCAAATATTTCTTCTTCTCGTAGCAAGTTCATTTTGTCATGGAGTAATTCAATTTCTAGTTCAGATTTAAGATTTACTTCATAATCATGTTTTGCTTCTTGTCGATCAATTTGCGATTGCCGATTCTGACTCATCATGATAATGGGAGCTGTATAGGCAGCCTGAAAAGATAGCATCAGATTGAGCAAAATGAACGGGTAGGGATCCCAGTGGGCTAATGTTCCCGCCACATTTGCCGCAATCCAAATCACTAACAAAATAGACTGGATTGCAATGAAATTCCAGGAGCCAACGGTTGCTACCACGCGATCGGACAAGCGATCGCCCCAAGTCAAGGGACGCTGAATAGGCTGCTGGGCAGGATTGCGCTCCCGTAACTGCTGAATCAGTTGATACTCTTCAGGAGAAACATTAGCTTTTGCCGGACGCTTCAGATCGGGGGTTGAGGTTTTCATAGTCAGGACTCGTGAAGGGTTGATTGCATCAGATATAGCTCACGCTTTAATCGAAGAATAGGCCGTTAATAATGAGACTAGGGCTATCACACACAAACCGATGACAAAGCAGCCTTCAGATATATATCCGAGGCGTAATGTTTTGCGGATACTCGTCGATCGGAATGCCCAAAAGGCTGTGAAACAGGCGGTCGTAAATATCAATGAATCTAAAGCTAGCAGATCATCAATATAGGTATCGATCTTCCCAACGACATTGGCAATATGGATGAGTCCAACCCCAGCTTGACAGATCCCAACCATCACGGCAGATACTTCAGAGACGTGCAGGGAGACATGCTTGGAAAGCCTGACTTTGCGCCGCAACTTTGTTGTGCTGTAAAGTGTGTCGCTTGTTGATTGTAGATTAACCAAGTTGGAAATTCTCTGATTCGTTGGCTTCATTTGGATCACCCTCTTAGACTGAGAACACCCGCCGCAAATTGAGTTGCTTCAATTGTTTGCGCCATGACTCCATATAGATGTAAAACACAGGCGTTAGATACAGGGTCAGAATTTGGGAGAAGACTAATCCCCCGACAACGGCAATCCCCAAGGGGCGGCGCGATTCCGAACCGGCTCCAAAGCCGATCGCGATGGGCAACGTTCCCATCAATGCCGCCATCGTGGTCATCATAATTGGACGAAAGCGCACAAGACAGGCTTGATAAATCGCCTCAGATGGCTTTTTGCCTTGATCGTGCTGGGCGGCGATCGCAAAATCCACCATCATAATGCCATTCTTTTTGACAATGCCTACGAGCAGCATCATGCCAATAAAAGAGTAAACGTTGAGTTCAACGTGAAATATAATCAGCGTTAACAGGGCTCCGAATCCTGCTGAAGGTAACCCCGATAAAATCGTAATTGGGTGAATAAAATCTTCGTAGAGAATGCCAAGAATCAGGTAGATCACCACAATGGCAATCAGCAGTAAGAGCAGCAGATTGGGCAATGAGTTTTGAAATACCTGGCTAGCACCCTGGAAGCCAGTGCTAATGCTATCGGGAATAATGGCATGAACGAGCGTATCGATCGCTTGATTGGCTTCCCCCAGGGATATACCGGGCGCGAGATTAAAGGAAATCGTCGCAGCATTCATGCGGCCCACGTGATTGATCATGAGGGGCGCGGTCCCGGTTGTCAGTGTTGCGAATGTGCTTAGGGGTACTGATCGCCCACTCGTCGCCGCATTACTTGCCGTGCCAGGAGCACTGCCGCTCGTGCTACTGCTTGTATTGATATAAAGCTGCATCAGCGCCTGGGGATTTTGCTGATACTGCGGGTCAAGTTCCAGAATCACCTGATATTCGTTACTGGCTCCGTAGATCGTGGAAACCTGATATGCGCCGTAGGCATTTCTCAACGTACTCTCCACTTGTTGAGTGCTAATGCCTAACGTGGCCGCTTTGTCGCGATCGAGCGTCAGCTTGACCTGGGACGTCATCTGCAAATCGCTGTTGACGTCCTGAATTTGCGATAAGTCCTTTAGCTTGTCTACGAGTTGTGGCACATATTGCTGTAAGGGTTGCACATCGGAACTTTGAAGGGCGAGTTGATACAGTCCCGTGGTTTGTTGGGTGCCAATGGGAATAGCCGGTGGATTTTGCAGAAAAACTTGAATGCCCGGAATAGTGGCGAGCTGCGATCGCAAATTCTGGACGATTTCGTCGGCGCTGCTGTGACGCTGCGATCGATCCTTCAACCGAATAAACAAACTCCCCGAGTTGCTCGCCACGGCAGCCCCACTTCCCGTCGCGCTAGAGCCTGCCCCGATATTAGAGTTCACCGCATCCACGTTGGGATCTTGCCGAATCACATCGACTACGGCCTGCTGGTGCCGCACCAAGTTATCAAATGAAGCATCCTGGGTCGCCTGGGTAATGCCGGTAATTTGTCCAGTATCCTCGCTGGGAATAAACCCCTTGGGCACTACGATAAACAGTCCCACGGTCACTACTAACATGGCCGCTGCCAAAATCATGGTAGTCCGGTGATATTTCAGCACCTTCTTGAGGCTCCAATCGTATAAGCCCAGCCAGCGATCGAACACCTGTTCCGAAATGCGATACAACCGACTTTGCCGTGAGTGATCAACTGGACGCAGGAACCGACTGCACAGCATTGGCGTTAGGCTCAGGGAGACGAACCCAGAGACGAGGATGGCGACGGCGATCGTCACCGCAAATTCGTGAAACAGTCGTCCCAATAATCCCTGCATAAAGAGCATGGGAATAAATACAGCCACTAAGGAAAGGGTCATGGATAGAATAGTGAAGCCAATTTCTCGCGATCCGTTTAATGCCGCTTCTAAGGGTGGCTCACCTATTTCCATGTGGCGGACAATGTTTTCTAGCATGACGATCGCATCGTCTACCACAAATCCGACTGATAGCGTCAGGGCCATCAGCGAAAGGTTGTCGAGGGAATAATTCAGCAAATGCATGACGGCAAAAGTGCCAATCAGCGAAATCGGTAAGGCCAGACTGGGGATAATGGTTGCGGAAAGATTTCGCAAAAACAGAAAAATCACTAATACCACCAAGCAAATGGTGAGGATTAGTGTGAATCTAACATCATCAACGGAATCGCGAATTGATTGTGAGGCATCATAGAGAATGCCGATCTCCACCGAACCTGGAATCTGATCCTTCAACGTTGGCAGTAATTTCTTAATCGTATCAACCACTTCTACTGTATTGGTTCCTGGCTGACGCTGAATCGTCAGGATAATGGCGCGGGTATCGTTATACCAACTGGCAAGCTGAGCATTTTCGACCCCATCAATCACACGCCCCAATTGCTCCAGATAAATCGGCGCACCATCTTTGTAAACAACAATTAATTTGCGATAAGCGGCGGCATCTTCAAGCTGACCATTTGTCTGTACCGTAAAGTTTTTATGATCGCCCGAAAGACTCCCCGTCGGTAAGTTCACATTCCCTTGTTGCACTGCCGTTTGCACCTGATCCAGACCAATTTGCCGACTGGCTAACTGCTGCGGATCAAGCTGAATTCGGGCCGCATACTTTTGCGAACCATAGACTTGGACTTGCGCTACACCATTAATCGTCGAGAGTTTTTGGGCTAAGTAGGTTTCAGCAAAATTGTCCACCTGGGACAGCGGTAAGGTCGGAGACTTGAGATAGAGATAGAGAATCGGCTGATCCGCTGGGTTGACTTTGCTATAAGTGGGCGGATTGGGTAAGTCGTTGGGAATTTGGCCGGAAGCTGCTGCGATCGCCGCCGCCACATCCTGCGCTGCATCATCAATCCCCCGACTCAAATTAAATTGCAGCGTAAGTTGAGTGTGGCCCAGCGTACTGGTGGAATTGAGCGTATCGAGTCCGGCAATGCTGGAAAATTGCTTTTCCAGCGGACGAGCCACCGAGGCCGACATGGTTTCTGGACTTGCTCCGGGTCGTGCGGCGGTCACTTGCAGAGTGGGGTAATCCACGTTGGGCAAATCGCTAATCGGCAACAGGCGGTAGCTCATCAACCCAAAAATCAGAATAGCCGCCATTACCAACGTCGTCATAATCGGACGGCGCACAAAAAGTTCCGAAAGATTCATGGGTTGCCTCCAGTGGAATGAGAGGAACTGCTATCCCCTGATTTTGAAGAACGCTGTTTTTTCGGATGGGCGGCTGAGTTAAGGGTTGGCTTTTGGCTATTGGCAGGACTATCTGAATTATTGTCTGTTGGATTGGATTCAGCCTGCCCAGAATTGTTTGATGGGTTGCTGGCCGCTTTGATGCGAATCTTACTACCTGTGACGAGATTGGCTTGACCATCCGTCACCACCTGGTCTCCGGGTTGCACGCCTTTCTGAATCACATCTAAGCCATCAACCGTCGGGCTAGCAATCACCGGAACATTTTCGACTGTATTGTCTGGTTTGACCACAAAGACAAACTGTCCATTTGGCCCATTCTGTACCGCTTGAGCCAGCACAACTGTGGCATTGGGAGCTTGCGCCAGCGTCAGCGTTGTATTGACGAATTGACCGGGGAATAGGGTGCCCTTGGCATTATCAAAATCACCAATCAGTTGAATGGTTCCCGTGGCGTTATCGATTGTGTTATTTACAAATGACAGCATCCCTGAGATGGGGCGATCGCCATTGCCCGCAAATGTGACATCCACCTTGAGCCTGCCATTCTCCATGTACTTCTGAATGTTTGGCAGGTTGGCTTCAGGTACCGAGAATGCCACCTGAATTGGGCGCACCTTTTGGATGACGACAAGGGGGGTGTTCCCATTGGCCTGCACCACGTTGCCTTCGGTAACGAGGATATTGCCAGCCCGACCAGCGATCGGTGCATAAATCTGGGTATAAGACGATTGCACTTCAGTATTGCTCAGGGCTCCGCCATCAGCACTCACCACGGCTTGGGCATTTTCTATCGCCGCTTGATCCCCTTTGACAACGTCCTTCGCATTCTGAATTGCGGCTTGGTCGGCCTCTAGTGTAGCTGCCGAGACTTTATTATTGGTCGCGTATTGTTGGGCCTGATCTTGGCTAATAGCACCTTGTTTGTACAAATTGTTATAGCGATCGCTCTGGGCCTGGGCGAATTGGGCTTGGGCTTGATCCTTGGCTAGGGTCGCCTCGGCTTGGCGCACGAGTCCTAAATCTCGGGCAAGGGCGGCTCTAGCCTGCTGGACTTGGGCCTGATCTCGGGCCACAGTGCCTCGTGCTTGCTGGATAACGGCGGTTTGAGATCGATCATCCAGGGTAAAGAGCAGTTGCCCTTTTTGGACTTCCTCTCCTTTCTTAAAAAACACCCCCGTAATACGCCCACTGGCCTGAGGCGTAATGGCAACGGTCGATGCGGCTTGGACATTGCCAATAGCGTTGATTTGCACGGGTACCGTTTTTTGTGTCACCGTAGTCACCGTAACGCTGATGACCTGGCCGTTGGCGTTGCGCTTTTCAGGCTTGGCCGCGGGCGATCGCAGCCCCAAAAATGATCCGATTGCCAGGAGCAGCATGCCCACAACCACAAGACTAATCCGTCGCATTGGCCAAGATGGCCGACTGGATTGTGCCTCCGGTTGAATCGACGTTGGCTCCAAGTCGGGAGCCATGGGGGGGGGAATTTCCGGGGTCATGGGATCCTCTGGATTGTCAGATGTACGCTGAACCGTATCCGTCTAAACGGCTGCTGCGATTTCATGGATGAATGTCTATTGATTGGATGGCGTCCAACTGAACCCGCAGGGGCAAAAGCCCCCAGGCCGCTGTATTCATTCCAGGCCGCAGATTCGCAACTTGAGGCTTTACGGGAATGGCACAGGCAACAACGCCAACTAAAATAAATAACCCGATGACGCGAATGGGTTTGAGAGTGCACAGCATCGCATTGGTCTCCTCTGCTCTCCTTTGTATGGATGAACTGATGTATGGATGAACTCACCTGATAGGGTTAATTTTCCTGACTGCATTTATCTTAGAAGTTGCACCGCGATCGCACATGATGGAGAACTCCTAACCTGACCCCTCACAAAGTCCTGAATCCTATGTGACTTTTTTCCTAGGAGACAACTGGGAAATGGGTCGGAATACCTCTATTCAGAACAGCAGCCAGTTCGCTATACCAGAAGCAGTCGTGCAACGAAACGGCGATCGCAGGGTTCTATTGAACGCTCTATTGAACTAGCTTGTTCCCGAGGACCATTATGGTGTTGGATAGGTTGATGCCCCTTAAAATCATGCGGCTGATTTCATCACTGTCGCTATGGCTGTGCCACCGCCCTATGTTCTATCGCATGGATCAACCATTTCGGCTATTGCTCAAGTTGGAGTGGCTCCTCCTGTCCACGGCAGTCTTCATGGAAGTGCTGCTGCCGTTTCAGCCATCCTGGTTTGTCTTCGGGCGCGTGGTCGCGATCGCCCTGTTTGGTTTTCTGGGCTTATGCCTGCCCCCGAATTGGCTCGGGGCCAAATTACTCGAGGCCAAATTACTCGGGGCCAAATTACTCTACACAGCCTTAGAATTTGGCTTGATTCTGTTCGCCGCCCTACAGGACAGTTTATCCAGTCGCTCCATTTTTCTGCTGTGTTTAGTGTTGGTGATGCGGAGTTGCTTACTCTTTCAGTACGTTGGGCAGATAGCGATTTTAGCGCTGTCGCTGCTTACCTATGGCGCATTGCTCCTATCAAAACCGATCGCAATTGGCAAAGTCGCTATCTGGGATTGGCGCTTCAGCAATATTCTGTTATTTAGTTTGACCTTGATCTTCGCGGTGCTGTTAATTAATGCACTGCTATCCGAACGCCACAGTCGCAAGCAGTTAGAAATTGCCCATCAAGAATTAGCCGCCACCCATCAACAACTGCGCCAGTATGCGTTGCGCATTGAGGACCAGGCCACCTTACAAGAGCGTAACCGCATTGCCCGCGAAATCCATGATGGTCTGGGCCATACCCTGGCAGCCCAAACGATTCAAATCAATAACACCCTCCTATTTTGGCAATCCAATCCTGAACAGGCCATCACCTCTCTCAAACAGGCAAAGCAGCTAGGGGCTGAGGCATTTTTAGAAGTTCGCAAATCCGTTTCGATGCTGCGATCGCACCCACTCCAGGGACAACCGCTCGAAGTCGCACTGAAAAAGCTGTTAACGGACTTTCAGGCCACCACTGGCATAGAGGTGATTAGTCACTTTCAGATATTGAGTGCTTTACCCCCAGAAGTCAACACCACCTTGTTTCGTATTCTCCAAGAGTCGCTGACCAATATCTCGAAGCACGCTAAGGCCACAACCGTTAGCGTTAACGTGCAACAAGCGGAGCGTATTCATCTCACTATCGCCGATAATGGTCAAGGATTTCACCCCACGCAAAACACCACCGGATTTGGACTACAAGGCATGCGAGAACGGGCCACGGCCCTAGGCGGTGAATGGGCTTTACAGAGTCAACCTGGCAGAGGCTGCGCGATCGCGGTTGCCCTGCCCTTTGCCCACCCTGCCCCCTAATTCAGATTTTATTACCATGATTCGGATTTTATTAGTGGACGATCAGCATATTATCCGCCAGGGGCTTAAAACCATGCTGGAGTCGAATACTGACATGCATGTGGTGGGAGAAGCGGAGAATGGGCAACGGGCGCTGGAACAAATCCAAGTACTCCAGCCTGATCTGGTATTGATGGATATTCGGATGCCGATTATGGATGGTGTGGCGGCAACTCGGGAGATCCTTCACCAGTACCCCACCACAAAGGTCTTGGTCCTGACCACCTTTGATGATGATGAGTACGTTTCGCAAGCCATGCGATTGGGGGCCAAGGGCTACTTGCTCAAAGATACGGAACCGGATGAGCTGGCCTTAGCCATCCGCTCTGTACATAAAGGCCATACGCAACTCGGGCCTGGGCTATTTGAAAAAGCCCTTTTGCCCGGTGCTGTGCCCACGCCTCTGGTAGAACTACCGCCAGAATTCGCGCAATTGACCCCCCGCGAGCTGGATGTATTGCGGCTGTTGGCGGCTGGGGCCAATAATCGTGAGATTGCAGAAGCACTGTTTCTGTCGGAAAATACCGTGAAAAACTACATGACCAATATTCTGAGTCGCTTAAACGTGCGCGATCGCACCCAGGCCGCCTTATTAGCGCATTCCCTGTTTCAACAAACGCCGTAAATGTCGGCGGAAAGCCCCGGGTGGCTAGTCGGCGGGCAAACGACTGGCCCAGGGTTCTAGCGCTCGTTGGATGGTATGCAAGACCTGCTGAAAAGTCCGAATTTGGTCATGTTCTGGCCCCCAGATTTGCACCCCGATCGCGATCGCTTCGGTAACCGCTGTAAGGGCTGCTTGATACTGTCGGCAAGCGTAGAATAACCCCGTCAAATCCTGTAACCCGAGGGCTACCGTAGCATCCGTATTGCCCCGAAAGGCCCGATTTAAACGCAGAGCCTCTTTGTAGAGAGGTTCGGCGCGATCATACTGTCCCAGAGCAACATACAAACCGGCCAGGTCACTCAGACTGTGGGCCCGATCGGGATGGGGAGTGTCCAGTCGTTGGGCGCGCAGGTTCAGGGCTTGCCGATAGGCCGCTTCCGCCTCTGCATAGCGCCCCTCAGTTTTGTACAGATCGGCTAAATGGCTAATGCTGGTTGCTAAATCAGCATGACGATCGGCACCCAGCGATCGCCCCGCCAGAATCGCTTGGTCAAACAGCAGATGCGCTGCACTATGCTTTCCTTGACGGTGATAAAGACGGGCTAAATGGGTTAAATTGTGAATCCGAGCCGGATGGGCCGTGGGGATATCCATCACCCCTTGATGCTCTAAGCCCCGTTGATACCATTGTTCGGCTGAACTCAGGTGCTGCTGCGCCTGGGCAACATTCCCCAGGGCTACACAGCACCATCGGTAATTTTCAGGGGATGCAGTCCCTGAAGCCACCACCGCTGCCATCTGCGGCACTAGGTACTGGGCTTCTTCAGACATGGGCCAGTCCGACGGTGCGCGGACAACCTGTTGTGCCGCTTGGGCGATCGCCCCAAATACGGCCCCAAATACGGCTTGTTGCAGCCGCCCCGCTGGCATCGCCTGTGCCCCCTTAGCCCGGAGCCATACACGCATTTCCGTGTCCAGGCTGTAGCACCCCTGGTCTGTTAACTGCACCACACCGTGTTCATACAGGCAAAGGCGAGCATCTTCTGTGGTGGCAGCATCCCAGCCCAGGGACTGACTAGCATATTCCACCCAATCCCATACCACCGGAGCCGGATCAAAGATACTGATTACCACAGCCACCTCTGCTAGGGCTGGACTCCAGGTTTGCCAGTGGGCTTCCAGGCAGAAACCCGATGCGGACATTCTTCCGGCATCGGCGCTGACGACCCCAGGCGGCCCGGAGGCGGCAACCTGCGATCGCGGGCCTGAGTATTGCCCTGCATCTTGGGGCGATCGACATGGGTCCCGACGCCCCCATTGGGAGGTATCAACGGTTCGCGATTCATCAAATCCCGGCATAGCGGACACACTCCAGTAGAAATAACATTTCCGGATGTTGGGGATGCAGCCTGTTACCGTTAAATGCACTAAAATCGGCCAAGGGCGAACGCGTAACACCAGACTATTCAATACTGCCGGATTTTGGATTGGCAAGAGTGAGGTGCTACAGACCCTCCACCCTCCCGCCATCCCCTCCCTGCTATACCGTCTTGGCCGAGGAGTGCCGGACTGACGCAGTAAACTCTGTAAACTACTGATGTGCCAATTTTCTAACTGCACCAGTCGCTATAGTAGGCCGATGCCCCTATGCCTGTCTCAGTAAATCCACGCCCTTAACCATTTCTTTACTCAAACGGGACGCGATGGAGTCCGTATAAATTCTGAGGCTGAAATTACGGATACAGTCATAGCACCCGCTAATGCACTTCTGACCTGTGCCCCGTCGTTTGCTGTTGCTGGGCACAAAATTTTTCACAGCATTTTCATGATGCTTACCGCCAAACAGGCCGGGGTGCTTAAAGTAATGCTGCTTAAAAAGGACATCCTGTGCCAATTTTTGATCTGAACATGGGCCATTAGGCCACGCTTTTACGGAAACCTAAAGAAGGGTGTAGGGTTAATCTGGCGGGATCAAGAATATCTGCGCTACTAACCCCTTTGGGCTACCCCCTGAGATCCACCCCGATCCACCCCATAGACTGGAGTTATGACAGCGAAAATTGCGGTTTTACCGGATGAGGTTGTGCATCTCATGGCAGCGGGAGAAGTCGTAGATTCCCCCGCTGCTGTGGTGCGGGAATTGGTGGAAAATGCCTTGGATGCTGGAGCCACGCGGGTAATCATTGCGGTGTGTGCGGAGCAATGGTGGATTCGGGTGGCCGATAACGGGATGGGCATGGGTCCGGCAGACTTACAGGCGGCGGCGACCCCCCACAGCACCAGCAAAATTCGCCACAGTGATGATCTTCAGCAGATCCAAAGTTTGGGCTTTCGGGGTGAAGCCCTGCACAGTCTGGCCCAGTTATCGACCTTGGAGATTGCCAGCCGTCCCCAAGATCGCAATCTGGGCCGTAATCTAGACTGCAATCTAGACCGCAATATGGGCTGGCAAGGGCGCTACGACGCCCAAGGTACCTGCGTTGACTTACATCCAGTGGCGATCGCGCCAGGGACCATCGTTACCGTCCATAACCTGTTTGGCTCCTGGCCTGCCCGCCGTCAGGCCCTGCCCCTCGCCCAACAATTGCGGACCCTGCAGCACACCATTTACCACTCGGCCCTTTGTCATCCCCAGGTAACCTGGCAAGTCCAGCAGGTCGAGTCGCGCAATGGCACCCTCCAGGAACGCCCCTGGTTCAATATTGGTTCCGGTCAGACGGCACAGCAAATCCTGCCTCAGATTGTGCGCGGTGTGCTAAACAGCGATTTACAGGAATGGAGCACGGTACCGAGGACTACGCCAACGGGTGTTGCACCCACCGCGTTATCCGGAGCAGGAGCCGGGGGCAAACCATCGCTCTACCTACTCCTGGGCTTGCCCGATCGTTGCCACCGCCGCCGGCCTGACTGGATCAAAGTGGCCATCAACGGACGCTGCGTCCATTTGCCCGAGCTTGAGCAAATAATTTTGGCAGGGTTTCGGCGCACTTTACCGCGCGATCGCTTCCCCCTGTGTTTCATCCATCTACAGGCACCCCCGGCGCAAATTGACTGGAATCGTCACCCGGCCAAGTCAGAAATCTATCTACAGAATCTGGACTTCTGGCGGAGCCAAGTCACCGAGGCAATCCATGGCGCGTTGAGCCAGCATCCCAGCCAACTGCCTGAGGCCCTCTATTCCAGCCGCATGAGCACCCTGATCAAAGCCGCTGAGGCGGACAGCGGCTACAATACAGCCCGCACGATTTCCGTGCCGGAAAGTGATGGCCTTGCGTCTACCACTCCGCCGTCGCCATCCTCAGACAGCGGTAGCCCAACCCTAAATCCTGCGTCCAGTCTTTCCCCGCATCAAGAGTCCTGGCAGCGGCTCACGGCGATCGCCCAGGTGCGTAACACATACATTCTGGCGGAAACCGCCAGTGGTGTTTGTCTGATCGAGCAACACATTGCCCACGAACGGGTGCTCTACGAGCAGTTGTGCGATCGCTGGGCGCTGGTCTCCTTGGCGATGCCAATCACCCTAAATCACCTCACCGAAGCCCAGGTAGAACAATTGCAACGGCTGGGCCTGGAGGTGGCACCCTTTGGGGAAGCTGTGTGGGTGGTGCGATCAGCACCCGCGCCCCTCGCCGATCGCAGCGATTGTACCGAGGCTATCCGTGAACTCAGTCAAGGGGGCGATTTGCAGACGGCGCAGGTCGCGATCGCCTGTCGCACGGCAATTCGGAATGGCACCCCCCTGTCTCAGGTAGAAATGCAGGCGCTGCTGGATCAGTGGCAACGCACCCGGAATCCCCGTACCTGCCCCCATGGTCGCCCGATTTGTCTCACGTTAGAAGAATCGTCTCTTTCGCGGTTTTTTCGCCGCCATTGGGTCATTGGCAAGAGCCATGGCATTCAATGATGGAATTCAGGGGGGAATTTAGTGGTAGTCTCACCGTAAATCTGACAAGCGGCTATTGCTTTGCTCCTAGTCAAGATTGTTTCGTCTCCATTCAGGAACATTTCCATTCAGGAACATTGTTGATGCCAACTTTGACAATCCCCCCAATTCAGACGCGATGGCGGATTCCCGTGGTCCTCGCCATCACTATTTTCATTAACTATTTGGACCGGAACAACCTCGCCTTGGCACTGCCTCGCCTTGCGCAAGATTTTCACTGGAGCGATCGCGAAGTGGGAGCCAATGGTGAATTGTTGTTAGCAGCCTTCTACGTATCCTATGCGTTGTCTAACATGCTATTGAGTCCCATGGCTGAGCGGTTTGGCCCCAAACGGAGTGTCATGGCGGCCATTGGGGCTTTCTCCCTCGTAACGATTTTGAGTGCGATTTTGGGATATTCCTTGACGATCCTGATGGTTCTGCGGCTGCTGCTGGGACTGGGAGAAGGGGTCCATATTCCAATGTCGAGTGCCATTACTAGCCGTTGGTTTTCGCCCAGGGAGCGATCGCGGGCGAATGCAATCTGGGGCAGTGGTATGTTACTGGCGACGGCGATCGCGCCGCTGATAATTGTGCCGCTGATTCAGCTTTGGGGGTGGCGTCCGACCTTTGCCGGGTTGGGACTGGGGGGCATGCTGCTGTCGCTTCCCTTGGTCTATAGTTTGGTGCAAGATGGGCCACCTCACCCCCGTCGGCCCGATCCGGCTGCCGCGGCGGCGGCCGCTGCACCGGGAACAAAGTCGGGGGACGCGTATCGTCGGGATTACCGATTCTGGCTGATGGTAGCGGGCGGCTGCCTCAATGCTTTCTGTGCGTTTGGTCTGCTGAATTGGTTGCCGACCTACTTTAATCGGGCTAAGGGCATTGATTTTGAACAGTTGGGCTGGCCCCTTGCCCTGGTGTTTGCCGCTGGCATTGCAGGTATGGCGCTGATGGCGTATTTAGGAGACAAGCTGCAACGGAGAACGCAGATTGCCGGGGTTGGGTTCCTTGTGGCGGGTGGCATGATCGGTATTGCTGCCATGACAACGCAGGTGGAACTTTTGGTGCTATTTTTTGCGATCGCAGTCTTCTGTCAAAGTGCCTATGGGGCTCAAGAATACGCCATCGTTCAACGCATTTTGCCTGTGGATCGAATCGGTGCAGGCACAGGACTGTATAACGGATTAGCCGTGTTATTAGGTGGAGTTGGCGGCTCCCTGATTCCCGGTTCCATTGTGGCTGTAACGGGCAGCTTTGATGCTGCGATCCTGAGCATTATGGTCGGGGCATGGCTCGCATCCGGCGTGATGTTTGTCCTAGCGCGGCTAATGCGATATTGACGAATGTAATCGTGCGGCCTCAGGTTAAGACTATATTAATAATCAGTATACTCATTTCAGTGAGTAGTCGGGGGTAGAATGATAATGCCCATATCCTTATGGATGAGTTCTGGAATACGAATGCAGTTGTGACTAAATCGACAATAAAATCGATTGCGCGATCGCTACCCCAAACTCAACGAGACACGAAAATAGGGATCAAACCAATATTAACGTAACTCATTTTGGTGCTTACTCATCAATCAAACAGGCGACACTTTGACCTTGGTGACGCACCCATGACATTGGCAAAGGGGAATGCCCCGCAAAGTCAACCTTGCAGTAGGAAGCGCGATCGTGGTTACGTTAAGCGAAGAGTCAGGCGCGATTAGATTTCAATTGGATTTCAGATGTAGTGACTGACAGTTCTGCGCTTGGAGTGCGTGCAATGTGGCCAGAGCCGTTTCTCCAGACTCTACAGGTACAAAGATGTGATCGTGAAACGCACCAGCCAAGACGTTGCAACTGATACCCGCCTGACTCAACGCCGTCGAAAATGCTGCCGTTAACCCCACGGCGTGCAGGTCGGAGTGCACAGTCAGAGTGATCCATACAGCGCGAAACAACACCTGAAGGTTTGCCCTGCATGCATGATCCTCCTCAACGACGACCGTAAGCCCCTCGGGCTCACGAATTGTGGCAATGGGTTCAAGTGAACTAACATCCACACTCAATGGCACCGAGGCAAAAACATACACGCCCGCATTCTTGACGGGTTCCATGGCGCAAAGTAGGTCTGACAGGTTCATTCGCTAGGACTCACGCTACGAGGCAGAAAAATCGGGCGGATAAAAATCGGGCGTTGATCACAGGTATCAAATCTTTCTCTAGGCGCTGGGGACTCAATCATGGCACTCCATAACGGAGCGCCACGGCGGCATTCCATCATAATGTCACCAACCGTTATTGCATTGATTTCTTGATCAGATAAAGACCCTGCCAACGCAACACGGTTTGGACTTCCGTCTTAAAAAATACAAAATACCTAGCATTTTTAGTATACGGTATACCGAAATCCATCTATGCAATTGCTCTGACTCCAGCAGCTTTAGCCGCCAGATGCAGACGAAGGATATGCAAAATCGCCAAATTTAGGAGTCCCAATGGCACACGCTGAAACCCATACAGCAGACACAGGCGAAACCAACTTTCGCTCTAGACTGCTTTATAGCCTGAATGATAAACCCCCGATCAAGGATTCGCTATTTGTTGCACTGCAGCATGTCTGTGCAATTTTTATTCCTGTTGTCACACCCGGATTAATTATTACTGGAGCATTGGGCCTTGATCCCAACAAGGCCGCCTATATTTTAGGCATGTCACTGTTTGTTTCAGGTATAGGCACCTTTATCCAGGTTCATCGGTTAGGCCCCGTCGGTTCAGGGCTTTTGGCGGTTCAAGGCACCAGTTTTGCCTTTGTAACTCCCATTCTGGCCGTAGTAACGGCATCCCTCCAATCGAATAAAACGCCGGAGGAAACCCTGTCATTAATTATGGGATTGTGCTTTTTCGGTTCTTTTATCCCCATCATCCTCAGCCGCTTTTTGCATCTCACCCGCAAGATTTTTACGCCACTGGTCACGGGAACTGCTGTAACGTTAATCGGTCTGTGCTTGATTAAAGTGGGCATGTTCTACATGGCGGGCGGCGGTAAAGGTAAGGCGATCGCTGCGAAGTTGCCGGATAGTCCGCAGGCATTCGGCAGTTTACAGAACTGGGCCTTAGCATTGACAGTTTTTGCGATTGTCGGTGTGTGCAGTGCTAGTCCTAATCGCTATCTACGCATGGGCTCTGTAATCATCGGTTTGGTTGTGGGCTTCATCGCCTCCATGTTTTTGGGCATTACCGATTTCAGTAAAATGTCAACGTTGCCCCTGATTAATGTTCCCATGCCATTCCGCTTTGGTCTCAGCTTTGACCTGGTTACCTTTATTGGTTTTGCTGTCATTTATATCACGCTCACCCTAGAGGTGTTGGGTGATATTACCGCCACATCAATGGTGTCCGGTGAACCGATTGTGGGTGGTACCTACATGCGCCGACTCAAGGGGGGAATCCTAGGGGATGGGACCAATTCACTCATTGCCTCCATTCTGGGCTCATTCCCGATCGTCACCCCTGCTCAAAATAACGGCATTATCCAGCTTACAGGTGTAGGCAGTCGGTATGTTGGGTATTACATCGCTGGCATTCTGACCTTCTTAGGTTTGTTTCCAATTGTGAGCGGTGTGTTGCTCGCCATCCCCACAGCTGTGTTTGGCGGAGCGGTAATGCTCATGTTTGGCACCGTGGCAGTGGCGGGATTTAACATCCTGCGCGAGGTCGAAATGGACAATCGATCCTTTGTCATCCTGGCCATATCCCTGGCCGCAGGGCTGGGTGTAACATTTCTTCCAGAGGCGCTTGAACATTTCCCCAGTGCCTTAAGAAGCATTTTGGAGTCTGGCATTGCCACTGGTTCGATTTGCGCGTTGGTCCTGAACATTGTTGTTCCTACTGCCTCAAAACCGGTAACGGAACCGGCAATGGAAGCAGTCACAGTTTCGACGCACGGAGAATAGGGGCGGTTAGAGAGATTTATTATTAGGTCTCTTCTAAACAGTTTTTTAGAAAATGCGGGACAGGCTACTTTGGCCTGTCCCACTAGCAGAAGCTGTTCAGTAGCTTCTGCTTTGCAATTTTTGAGGGATAGCCGAGGAAAGCATTTTGGCAGAGGTCCTGACGCCTTAATTCGAGACTTCGGCCATTTCAATGACGTTGCCGTCAAAATCCTTGATCAAAAAATTGAGGGGCTTATCCTGACGGATCTTATGTTTGATCTGGCGCATCTGCACCCGCAGCAGCACTTGCTCCATGCAGTCGCGATCGAAACAAACATGGCGCTGGCGATTTTTTTCCCCAAGGTTTGCACCCTTTACCACATGGAGTTGCGTATTTTTGCGCAGTTGATACCACAAGCCAGCGGGCTCTTCATTGGGCGAGCGGGTTCCAACCCGTCCTAGGCTAGACGACATATACATGGGATCCACCGCCGCCATGCCTAGGGTTTGCTCGTAGTTATAGTAGTAGTGTAAAGGCACCTCAGCGGCAGGCAGTTCCAGCATCCCTTCGTACAGATTCCGGGCCAAGTCTAGATCGGACACCATCATGGTGTACACCTTGGGGGCACTGGTCAGGAACATCCACATGGCCCCGGCATAGGCGGCTAGGAGCATCACCATAATACCCTGAGTAGAAAATATGCCTTCCAATCCCGGTAGTGAACTAATCAGCCAAGGGGAAAGGGTTGCCAATAGGGGAGTGTCCAAGATCATGTCGGGATTTTTTCAGATTTTTAAAATTTAGAGCCACTGGAACTAGGGCAGGCCGAAATAGCCGAACTAGTGCGCTACTACCATTCTACAAGCTGGATTTGCCCCGTTGTGCACCTTATTCAAATCGTCATGGTCATCACGGCCCTATTGCCCTGACCATTACAGCCTCATTACAAAGCGGTTAGTATTTTCGCTGTTTGCTGGCTAGGAGATTTCTCCCCAACACACTACCCGCTGGCTATCCTGTGGGTGCGATCGCTGCATCCGTTTCCTAATGCTGCCAGCCATCTGCTCCCAATGAATCAATAGAACCTGCTTGCTGTCACAGCAGATGACACATGTAATTGCCGCAAACAACGATGTCCCTGATCCCAGTTTAATCCCAGTTTAGATATGGTCCAATAGCTGGCGGCGCTTCTGTTCAAATTCATACTCGGAAATTAAACCATCGGTGCGGAGTTGGTCGAGTTGCCGTACCGCTTCGGCGATCGCCCCCACCTGTTGCGGATCCACTGCATTCGTTGGTCTACTCACCTTTCCCGAAAACGGCAACCCGCTGTTAAATTTTTGGTGGAACTCTTCCGAGTCCTGGGACAAATACCACACTGCTTCCAAGGCGCTGGCCACACGGGGAATCGGCGTAAACGACATCAGGCAATAGAGCACTCCCCACACGGGCTGTCCCATGTAGAACTTATGCCAACCGGCGATCGGAGCCACCGCTCCCGCCAGCGCCAAAACCACCGCAACTCGCTTATCCTTGGGCTTACTCAGCATCTATTCCCTAGGCTCCTCTTCTCTAGCACCCCAGGGACTACAGAGCAGAACTGAAAGAAAGATACGCTCTCCTTATCCTGCCCGTATCATCCCCCAAAAGCATCCAACCTGATACCGCCGACCCCTCGTTCTAATACGACTGAGGGTCTAGTACCATTAGACCACTCTTTTCATGATAGTGACTCCGACAATCCATCGGGCAAAAGGCGGGGCTGTGGGAATAATGACGGTGAGAATCTGGCCCCTTTCGTTGTAAGCTCCCCAAGGAGCGTTTACTAACCCCCATTTACCCCCAAAAAGAATCGACCGAATTTCTGAGGCAGTGCCATCGCCCAATCACCGCCCTCGCTGCAAACCTTGCCTACGAGTTTACAGAGATGCTTCAGGAACAGCCATCGGCAGAAAACTGGCACGAGACCTGCAGCGCGATCTCGGCTTTTTAGGCATTGCTCCGCGCAGACAAGCTGTTCTGGGTGTTTCAAATCTGGAATTCAGCTAGTTCTCCTCCTCGAAAAAGCCTTCTTAGCTCAACAACCCATGGCAAGAACATTGAGACAAATCCGTGCGCAGGCTCGATAGACTGGAGTAATATAAATCTACGGTAAATCTACCGTGATTTAGTATTTTTCATCGATATTTTATCGTCGAGCAGCGTTTTGATCAGGAGGTCAGGGTTGGATGGGGATTGTTCACGATATCACGGCGTTGATTGGTCGGACTCCTTTAGTACGGTTGAACAGAATTCCTCAGGCTGAAGGGTGTGTTGCCAGAATTGTGATTAAGTTAGAAGGCTTAAATCCTTCGGCCTCCGTCAAAGACCGCATCGGGATTGGCATGATTCGGGCCGCTGAAGCAGATGGGCTGATCCACCCCACGAAATCGATCTTGGTAGAACCAACTTCTGGCAACACGGGGATCGCCTTAGCCATGGTGGCCGCGGCTAAAGGCTATCGACTGATTCTGACCATGCCGGAAACCATGAGCAAAGAACGGCAACTAATGTTGAAAGGGTTTGGCGCAACCTTGGAGCTGACTCCAGGCCCGGAAGGCATGCAAGGCGCGATCGCTCGGGCCGAAAAAATTGTCGCTACCCTGCCCAATGCCTTGATGTTGCAGCAATTTTGCAATCCCGCCAATCCACGGGCCCATCGGGAAACCACCGCCGAAGAAATTTGGGTTGATACAGCGGGCGATGTGGATATAGTCGTGGCCGGTGTGGGCACTGGGGGCACCATCACCGGCATCGCCGAAGCCCTCAAGGCACGCAAACCGGACTTTCGCGCCATTGCCGTGGAACCGGCCAACAGCGCTATTTTAGGTGGCGGTGCACCGGGAGAGCACAAGATTCAGGGCATTGGGTCCGGGTTTATCCCGTCGGTATTACGCGTTGAGCTAATTGATGAAGTGATTTCGGTGACGGATGAAGATGCGATCTCTTACAGCCGCAAACTCGCCCAGGAAGAAGGGATTCTGTCCGGGATCTCCACTGGAGCCGCACTCTGGGCCGCCTTACAGGTGGGCAAACGTACCGAAAATGCCGACAAACTAATTGTCGTGGTACAGCCCAGCTATGGCGAACGCTATCTCAGTACGCCCTTGTTCCAAGAGTTGGGGACAGGCACGCTGGGGGTAACTAATGGCTATCGCAACCCGACCCTGACAGGTTCTCAGGTTTCTCAATAGGGGTTCCCCCAACAGCTATTTCTTATGTAAGGTGATGTGAGGAAGTATGAAAGTGACTCAAAAACACAACTCGACGATCTGGGCGCGATCGCTCGTGGGCCTGGGCGCGATCGCCCTGACTGCTTGCACACAAGCCCTCGATACGTCCCAACTCGAAACCGACATTCGGCAAGCCATTCGGCAACAGGGTGGCAGCACACTCAAAGCCGTCACCTGTCCCAAAAACATTCAGCCCGTCGCCGGGAAACACTTTGACTGTATCGGCGAACTTGACTCCGGTGATGCGCTGGCGATCCCCGTCCAGCAGACGGCTCCGGGGAAGACCACCTGGGAGGTTCCCAATGCCAAGGGGTTACTCAACTTGGATCAACTGGCAGCCCTTTTTCAGCAAACGTTGCAGCAGGAAGGAAAACCCCTGACGGTGAACTGCGGTTCGGGCTATCGTTCTGTTCGACCGGGCGATAGTTTTGAATGCAAAGTCAAGCTTCCACCCAAGCCGAAACCGGGGCAATCCCCCGACAAGCAACCGGAAAAATCGGCTCAATCCGAATCCGGTGCGACACCAGACGCAGGGGCGATCGCCGTCAATCAATCCCCATCGCCCAATCCGCCCAAATCCTCCAACTCGCTAAAGTCCCCTAAATCACCGGAGTTAATTACGGTGATGGTTGACCCCCAGGGCAATATCAACTGGCAACAGGTCTTTCCGGCTTCGATCCAAGTTGCCGCCGCTAGTTCCACATCACTCGCTGCTGTCCCCGAAGCCTCCAAGTCTGACCCTGTTCAGGCCGCAGAGAATCGCAAAAATCTTTCAACGGAAGCACTGAACGACGTAGAACAGCGATCGGATTAGTGACCAGTAGGTCATAAATTTCACCAGGGTCTTGCGTTGCCACGGAAACTATGAGATTCTCCTAAGTTAGAGAATCTACTACATCTATATCTAATTACCGTAGATTTATTAAATAGGAAATCTGGCATGGCGCGGCTTCTTTCTTTCGACGGTGAAAACCGCGCTCTGTTTGATCAAATTTACACCTCCGCGCGCTAGTAACCTCCAGGGATGACCGGCCTATGCCTGTCCTGTGTTCAAGATTGGGGGGTGATCTCCCCTCTGTGTCAACTTTATGCTCTGCTCACCTGTCTAGGATGGAAGGAAAGCCCTTGTCTGCTCCAGAGAAACATCTACAACCGCCCCATGGCAACCCAGAATCGCAGGATTTCGGGGGAGGTGCGATCGCCTCTATAAGTACGCCCGATCGCCTGCTGGAGGATGGGGCGACTGAGGGGCGATCGCCCTCTGCTGACATCCTGGAAGAATTCCCCGATGGAATTCAGCCTCTGTTTCCGATTCCCAAGTCGGCGGGGGGAGCCTCGCGGTGGATTTGGCTTGTGGCCTTGGTTTCAGCAGGGCTACATGGGGGCTTGATGCTGATTCCCACGGGGGAAGAATCGAAGCCACCGCCGCCTAAATCGTCCGAGCAACAGATTCGGATTACGCAATTACCCAACCTGACGAAGCAGCCAACGGTGAAACCTACGGCTAAACCTGTGGTCAAGGTCACTCCAGCGAGTACACCGCCCACAACTCCGCCACTGCCCGTTGTCCAAGCCTCAGCGCCCCCGGCATCCACCGCTTTGCCCCCGGAGGGCACGACTGGAGAGAATCCCTGGAAAGACTTTCCTCTCTATCCCGGTTCGACGCCGGGATGTTTTGGGTTGTCGTCCTGTCTAGAAGCCAGTGTGGTGTTAAGTCAAGTGTCGTCTCACTTTGCCAGCCAACTCCCTATTCGCAAATATGAAGTCAAGCGGACTGTGCAGGAAACGGGGCGAGAAGTCTACCAAGTCTCTCGCAATGGGCTGTCTCAGTACCTCAGCATTATTGAGAATGGTAAAAATACAGTCTATGTGCTGTCTGATGCGCCCCGCACACTAGAGGATCTGGAAAAAGCCGTAGAGGTGCCTCCCGAAATCCTCAGCATTCTCGTATCCCTGGCGGTACAAAAAGCCGATGCGACGTATTTCGCTCAGCCGGATCAGTTCTATAGCAAGGCGGATGCTAAGAGCTTGAGTCCCGGGGCCTTGGTGCCGCGATCGGGGATTAGCAACATCAGTCTGGTCACAGGTCAAGCCGCAGACACAATGATGGATGAGTTTCTGCGTTCTAATCTGCAAAACAACGAATTTGAAGTGACGGATCTACCGCAAAAGTATGGTGGCGGACCGGTGTATAAATTGCAAAAAGCCAGCCAAACCCTATATCTCAACCTCATTCCAACTAAAGATAATAGCGGCACGTTGCTTGTGTTCTGGAAAACACCGCCCAGTTAATCATCCTTTCATTAGTTAATTCGCCCTCGTCCTGACTTCCCTGTTTATCCTTCTTCCTCTCCTCCTATGTCTACTGTCTTTACCTAATTTCCAAAGGTGGTCCCGTTATGATTCCGGTGGTGGGACTGTCGATCGCCACCTTTGCTTCTGCGATGGAACGGGCCATTTTTTGGTTTCGGGTGCTCCGTGTAGAAAACAAGATTGTGCATGAGGTGCTGAATGCGGCCCACTACAACTTGGAAGCGGCGGCGGCGATCGCCTATAAAGCTCAAAATCAACCGATTGGCCGCTTTCTATTTTCGGCGTTGCAGTTGCAAGATCCCACGCCTGAGACCTTTCGGCTAGCGTTGCAAACTGCTGGAGAGGATGAGTTTGTCCAGATGCGACGGGGTAATCGGCTGCTGGAAACTGTGGTAGCGATCGCGCCGCTGCTGGGTTTGCTGGGCACCGTCAGTGGTCTGATTCTAACCTTTGCAAATTTAAAACTGGCGGGGGTGGCTCTTCGGTGGATACCTCCAAAGCAGCGGCAGGGATTGGGGAAGCCTTGGTGACCACGGCGGGCGGTATGGTGGTGGCGATTATTGCCCTGGCTTTTTTACGAGTCAACACCACCTTGCAGGGCAAACAGGTGGAGTATTTCGCGAAGGTCGCGGGTCGGCTAGAGCTCATTTATCGTCATATTTGGTATGAGCGATCGCCGGTTGATGATGGGCGTAATCCATGGCGATCGCGATTTGCCAATCGCGAAGTGTAATCGCAAAGTATCACGCTCTCACGGACTATGTCTCGCCCATTTCCATCCCTCTTCTCCGCACACTGCCCATGTCTTACTTCAACTCTTCCAAATCCGAATCGCAGATTCCAGAGGTAAATCTGGTGCCCATGATGGATGTGATTATGACGATCCTCACGTTCTTTATCATTGTTTCCATGACCATGACGGATTTTCAATCGGTGAATGTGCCGTTACCCAAAACAGAGAAGGGCGCGAGTAAGGACAAGGTCCCCGATCCGATGGTTGTGGCTTTGAATCAGCAGGGACAGATTTTGCTCAAAAATCAAAATACCACCCCTGAGCAATTGGCTCAGCAGGTGGTGGCGTACCTGAACCAAAATCCAAAGGGTGCCGTTGTGCTGAAAGCCGATCGCACATTGTCCTACGAGAAAGTGGTACAGGTGCTGGGGACAATTCGGGATGTAGGCGGCGATCGAGTTTCCTTGGCGATTGAATAGTCGGTTTGTCCCTGAATAATCTCAGTTCCTCTGCGCTCCTCTACTCACCAAAAACAACACAGGAATGGCGGCAAACTGAATCAGGACTGAAAAGATGGCCAGTGCAGGCAGCGAAAAATCATACAAGACTCCCATCAAGGCGCTACCTGCAAACCAGGCAAGTCCATAGCCTGTGTTGAAGATGCCATAGGCAGACCCGCGACGCTCTGGCCGCACAATTCCCGCGACAGCGGCTTTCATAATCGATTCTTGCGCGCCCATGCCAATGCCCCACAGCACCATACCTGCGATCGCCAGTTGAAAATTGCCTAAAAAGACAAGCGGGGCAAAGAATAAGGAGAGGACAACGGCTAACATCAAGCTGCGTAGCCCAATGCGGTCAAACCATCGCCCAAAGAGCAACGCCGCGATCGCATCCACACCCATTGCCAGTGCATAGAGCAGGGGGATTTGGCTCCCTGTGTGCGTTCCTGTTTTCTGCAAGTGAAAGGCAATTAGGGGGAAATCTGCATAGCCTGCTGCAACTAACGCGATCGCTCCTAGATACAGCCAAAAGCGATGCGGTAAGCCCTCGGTCTGTAAATCGGCTGGGGAGGGTGGCTCAAAATCACGTGGGTTGGGATAAATCCACTGCACAATCAGCAGTATAAGTAAGCCAATCACCGCCGGAATCACCAGAATGGCAAAGCCACCGCGATAACCATATTGCCAGGACAGCATTGCCGCGACCATCAAGGGTCCTGCTACGGCACCAATTTGATCCATCGCCTCATGCAGACCAAAGCCAAACCCTCGCCCCACTTGCATTGCGGCATGAGACAACAGCACATCGCGGGGAGGCGTGCGAATCGCTTTGCCCGTGCGCTCTGCAATCATCAGACTGGCAGCCGCTTGCCAGGTCCCGGTTAAGGCGAGTAGCGGCACAACCGCTGTGTTGATAAAATAGCCCAGCGTTGTAATGCGCCAATATTGACGGGTGCGGTCACTGAGATAGCCAATAACCAGGCGCAACCCATAGCCGATTAACTCACCTAAGCCTGCAACCATGCCAACAATGGCGCCACTTGCGCCCAAGCTGCCCAGATATGCCCCTGTAATACTGCGTGCTCCTTCGTAGGTAGCATCGGCACAGAGGCTTACGGCTCCCAGGAAGATTACAAACCATAAGGCAGAGTTTTTCATGGATTTATCGCCAGTCGTTTGTATGTGTGATTAATTGTCCCTATGCTTTGTCCCGATCAATCGGTTGATGACTTGTTACAGTGGTGCAATCGTCATACAGAGGTAAGTCTTCACCCCGGATCCACACAACTCTGACCTGTTTACCCCTCATAAGTGACTCTAGATAGATAAAAACTAAGTCTAAACGCTGAAAGACTTTCAGGCTATCCCATCTAAAATATACACCTCATTGTCAAATGCCTTCAAATATCGAAAATAAAGAGTAAATGCCAGGACTCAAGCTGGATAGAGGTTTGATTATTTCTGACTGAATTTGCTCTTCCTAAAGTGACTCAAGAGGGGTGATTCCCTATTTAAGGTTTGACGAAATCCGATTTCTATCTAATTTGTCTGGGTACTTTTTTCTGTTTAATTTGAATCTCCTGTTTAATTTGAATCTCCTAAATGTCGTAACACCTCTTGACAGACAAGGGTGAGCAGTGCAATCAGAGTGAGCAAAGATGCACAGGCAAAGGCAGCTACGGTTTGGTATTCCATATACACGCGCTCAATGTGCAGCGTGAGCGTATTGGTTTCGTGAATGATTTTGCCAGACACAACCGCAACAGCCCCAAACTCGCCCAAGGCCCGCGCTGTGCACAACACGACACCATACAAAACCGCCCAGCGAATATTTGGCAGGACCACCCGCCAGAACGTTTGCCAGGAATTCGCCCCCAGGGTTTGGGCCGCTTCTTCCTGCTCTGCACCCATACTTTCTAGGGCGGGCAGCACTTCCCGCACCACAAAGGGTAGGGTGATAAACAGCGTCACCAAAATCATGCCCGGTAGAGCAAAGATAATTTTCACGTTCAGGGCCAAGACCCAAGTCTGAAACAGACTATCCGTCTGGCTGTACAACAGGATAAACATCAACCCAACAATCACCGGAGAGATGGTCAAGGGCAGATCAATTAAGCCGAGGATTAGGGATTTTCCGGGAAAGCGGTGGCGGGCCAGCAACCACGCGGTGAAGATGCCAAAGGCAGTGTTGATCGGCACCGTTGCCAGCATAATCACCAGCGTTAGCCCGATCGCATGCAGGGCATCTGGATCCTGCAAACTGGTGCTGTACGCCACCAGCCCCTGGGCCAATGCCTGGTAAAAGATATTCACCAAGGGCAATCCCACCACGATGCCCAGAAATCCCAGTCCCACAGCATTGAGGAGATATTCTCCCCACCGGGTAGACCGCGCCGCTTTGCTCATCCCGGCCGCTTTGGCAATCCTATTCAGCATCGGGACCTTCCCAACGATGGCTCCAGGCTTGCACCAGATTGGCGCATCCCAGCAATAGCAATGACAACGTCAGGAGGACGATTGCCACCGCCGTTGCCCCACTGTAGTCAAATTCTTCCAATCGTTGAAAGATATAGACCGTTGATACGAGGGTTACAAAGGGCGTGTTGCCTGAAATCATAAAAATAATGCCAAACTCACCAATACCGCGGGCGATCGCTAACGTAAATCCGGTCAAAATCGCGGGTAATAGCTGGGGAAAGAGAATCCGCCAGAAGGTTTGCCATGTCCCCGCCCCCAGGGTATGGGCGACTTCCTCGATCTCCGGTTCCACTCCAATAAAACGGGCTGTACGGTGCGAACAACAAACGGTAAGGATGAAAAAACCTGCGCCAAGAGCACGCCCCAAAATGAAGCCGTGAGATTGACTTCGGTGATGCCAAACCGCTGGAAAAAATTAGCCAAGGGCGTTTCCGGATCCAGAAACTGCCCCAGCGCCCCACCCGGACCATACAGGGTCAGCAAGGTGATACCTGCAACCACACCCGGAACAGCAAACGGGAGATCGACTAATCCATCCGCCAGCCGTCGCCCGGGAAACCGATGGCGCACCAAAATCCAGGCCAGAATAAACCCAAACACGCTGTTAATCAAGGCCGCCATGAAGGCACTGAAAAAGGTCAGGCCATAGGCATGGACGGCAATGGGATGGGTGACCAATGCCCACAGATCGGTGAGCGGACGCTGTGACGCTTTCCAGAAGAGACTGGCGATCGGCAACAGCACCATCAAGCCCAAGTAGGTAAACACCATTCCCCAGCCGAGAAACGCGGCGTGGGGGCGCACGGCATGGATGTTGGCAGGTGTGACCGTTGGGGACATCAGAGATTTCATGGGCGATCGCCTATTGACCCACTGCCGCTCGTTGGGCTACGTCAAACAACGCACCATCGGCAAACACATCCCGATTCACCTGTTTCCACCCGCCAAAATCTGCAACGGTATAGAGCTTTTGCACCGGTTGGTACTGCTTTTGGAATTGCTGATAAACGGCGCGATCGCGGGGACGATACCCCACCTGGGCAAAGATTTGCTGCGCCTTAGGGGTGAACAGGAACTGGGTAAAGGCTTCGGCGACAGGCCGCGTCCCCCGCTTGTCTACGACTTTATCGACCACGGTGACGGGGAAATCCACTTGGACATTGGGGGACGGGGCAATGTAGGGAAAGTCGCGGGGAATGACATCGTTGGTGAAAATAATTTCATTCTCAAAGTTGATCATGACATCGCCTAAGCGATTCCGAATAAACGTGTCCGTAGCCTCTCGCCCGCTATTGACGAGGGATTTACTGTTTTTGACTAACCCGTTCAGGTATGCGCGCGCTTTTTCCGGGCCTTGGGCTTTGAGAATGGAGCGATATCCCGCCAGGATGCCCCAGCGAGCATTGCCGGAAGTTTTGGGATTAATCGCCACCAGGTGGATGTCGTTACGGGTTAAGTCTTGCCAAGTACGCAACTGCTTGGGATTACCGGGACGGGTCACCAGCACCATCACGCTGGTCATGGGAATGCTATTGTTGGGCAAACGTTTCTGCCAATTGGCATTGACAAAACCGTTCTCAACCAATAAGTCAACAGCAAACTGGGTATTAATCGCAAAAATATCGGCATCCAGGCCCGCCAGAATCGATCGCGCCTGGGGGATCGTTGGCCCGTAGGATTCTTTGAAAGTGACGGTTTGCCCGGTTTTCTCCTTCCAGTACTTTTGAAATTCTGGAATAATTCGAGAATAGGCAGGCTTGGCCACGTTGTAGCTCACCAGGGTCAGTTCCACAGGTGCAGGGGTTTGGGCAAAGCTGGGCAGAACCACCGAGAGTGATCCCACTAAACCGAGTAAAACATGACGACGTTTGATCATAGGGCTCCTGTGGGTGTTGCCATCTGGATTGGGAAATGTTTTTGTGCCGCGAGGCTAGGTTGAAAATGCAAAATTAAAAATGCTCTAGCAACGCGGCACGAGGTGCTATTAAAAATGCTCTAGCGTAGGCTGCACCGTTGCGATGGGAGTCCGCAGGACTCATTAGGATTAAAATCCTGTAATTTCATTCTGGTGAACTTAGGCTCTGACGATGGCTCTGACGGCTCGAGGACGGGCGTTATAGCAGGGTCGCTATGGCAATCGGGCAACCCGAAAACCGCATCGCATCGCAAACTACGGTTTGTCGATAGACTTGCAGATGTATAGAATTCTACGGAGAGGGTTGGGCACTGTCAAGCCGAATGCTGTAAATCGTCCCAAAATGTTAGATCAGGTTAGATTGGCAGTTTTCACCGCTGTCTAGGAGTTTGAAAGGTGGTGGCGATCGCGATGGCCATCTGCTGAAAAACCTGTCCTGCCGGAGCGGTGGGAATGGATAGGGTGATCGGTTGCCCGGTGTCGCCGCCCGTGGCAATGCACGGATCAATCGGCACCTGGCCCAGTAATGCCGTCTGCAATTCCGTGGCGAGCTGTTGTCCGCCGCCGCTGCCGAAGATTGGCGTGGGGTGGCCGCAGCGATCGCACAGCAGATAGCTCATGTTTTCCACAATGCCCAACACCGGAATGCCCACCTGCCGAAACATGTGAATACTGCGCCGGACATCGGCCACCGCCACTTGCTGCGGCGTCGTCACCAGAATCACGCCGCAAATCGGGCTTTCCTGAACGATGGTAATTTGGGCATCCCCCGTACCGGGCGGTAGATCGATGAGCAAAAAGTCCAGGTCGCCCCAGTCCACTTGGTGAATAAACTGCGTAATGATCTTGTGCAGTACGGGGCCGCGCCACGCCAGGGGATGATCCGGTGCTGCCAATAACCCCACGGACATGACCTTGATCCCGTGGGCCTGCAAGGGTAAAAATCGTTGCCCCGCCGGGGTATCCACAACCTGCACATCGGCCTGTCCCAACCCCAGCATCTGGGGCACATTGGGGCCGTAGACATCGGCATCGAGCAGACCCACCTTTGCCCCTTGTTGCTGCAAGGCGGCGGCTAAATTCACGGCCACGGTAGATTTGCCCACGCCACCCTTGCCGCTGGAAATCGCTAGGGTCACTTTGACCTGCGGAATGGTACAGGTCTGGATGTAGGTCTTTTTGCACCAGGTGAGATCGGCTAATGCGGTTTGGATGCGATCGCGAAATTCCTCCTGATGCGCCCCGATATATAGGCGCAGATACAAATAATCATCCACAACGTTCAGGTTTCGCACCATGCCTAGACTCACGACATCGTTCTGAAGAACCGGCTCTTGAACAGTTTTGAGACAGGCGATCGCGTCTTGTTGGCGAGCCGATACGATGGCTTCAGAGACGGGCGTCGGTAAGGGTTCTGACGATGAATGAGTGTCGGGGTAAAATGGCATGGAATGGCATTTATTTGAGTTTGCTGAGTATAAAGTTAGTTGCCAGGTCACCCACCTAGCTACGAATCACAGAATAGAACGAATCATAAAAATGAGATGGATGTTTTTCGGCTCTCTCGGAACGGCTATGGAAACAACCCTAGGCGAATCCATAATTTCCGTGCGGCGACTTGAGTGGAACTGTTCATTTCCAAACAGTCCACTGTAACTTTTCCAACGGAAGTTATGCCAAGAATCTTGGCCGATTCAATTTCAATTTGAAAATGCTCGGTCCAGGGATTTTTTCTTGGATGAAAAAGATAAACTTCAACAGTAGAATCAGGCAGGATGCCACGGATGCGATTGCCTTTGCGGAGATTGCAAGAGCGACAGGCCAGCGCTAGATTTGCTGCATCATTTTCACCTTGCCGAGAACTTGGGATAATATGCTCAACCTCAAATGGAAAATTGAAAACAACCTCAGGCGCTTGGCAGTACTCACAACGATGATTGGTGCGTTCTGCAATCTCAGGATAATACGGATTCATGCAGTTCCTGGCTGAATCAATGTGGCAGTGCGTGCCGTTGCTGCTTTCAATTCAGCTTCAATTAACCCCTCTAACTCGGTCTGTTGTTCAGGTAACAAGGATTGTTCTTGATCTCGCGCTAGCCGCCATAGACTCATTAACTCTGATAATCGTTTTTGTTGATCAGCGCTGAAAAAGCGATCAGGGCGAAAGCTTTGAATTAGCAGGAGCGCACTGAATTCAGCTTCATCCAATTGGACAGTTAACGCATCTAAGGCTTGACCCGCAGTTTTGCCAACGGAGTGTTTATCCCCCGCAATGGCACGATAGGATGTCTCACCGCTGGCATCAGAGATAGGCAAGATTGCGACTGTAGTCATGTTTCCAGCTTCAGACGAATATCCCACATTATAGTCCTCTTAAGGGCTTTGTGAGGGATCCACCTAGCCCACAGATATGCCATACAGTCCAAAGTCCCGATCCATTACAAAACCGTCGTGTGGCTGGAATACTGACGTTTGATACCAAAGTAGGTTTTCCAGTGGTGCCAAGCGCGTTGGCCTGTAATTAGCTCTTCGGCATAGGCGGATTGAGTGAATAGGGGGAATGGAGTCGTATCGACACCGATGCCTGTCCGCAGGCGTTCCCGCCGCTGATCGGCTAACCAATCGTTGTAGCTTTCATACACAATATGGCCATCGGGGGCATCTAAGGTAGCCGCCCGAATGCGTGCATCTAACTCCTCGTAGCGTTGTTGCTCAGCAGTCGAGAGGACCAGTGGCTCGACCTCGACCTCATACCCCAGTTGCGTCAATTCTGCTCCCGCGACACCCGCGAAGATGCGCTGATCGCGAAGACTCAGCAGATCTTTGTAGAGGCCGATGTAGCGATCGCTAATGGGATGTCCGAGCGGCCTATGATCCCGTGCCTGGGCCCGACGTTGGGCAATATCCGTTTGGTGAAACTCCAGCATGACTGGATCGTAGGGTTCACCCAAAAAGTGACATACGGTTTGGATCGTTTTCTCTGGCTCACGCACCAGGGTTTCATAGCGCACATCCAGCCATTGATGACTGGATAGCTTTTCCCGCCAGGGCTTAACCGTATCCTGGCAGAGTTGCCAAATTGTGGCGGCACTGTAGATATTCGTGGGGCCAAAGGAGGATTCCAGATATTCAGCACTGACATCACGGCCATCGCGGGTCAAGTAAATGAACTGAGCATTGGGAAAATCACTCAGAATGGCATCGATAAAAAACAAGTTGAAGGGCGTCTTTTCGCCCCAGCGGGGTTTGCCTTTGTAATCGGCATACCAGCCCAACACGGCGGCGTATAGCCCACCAAAGCTTAGCTCCGGCAGGTGTTCCAGAATTTCATCCACAATAGTTCTGGGATTCACCGGCACGCCCCAAAAGGGTGTCTTTAGTCCAAAAATTAGCTCTTCGGTTAAGGTGCGCAAGCGATCGGGGTCGGATAAATCCCCATAGGTATGCAGATAGGGATAAAAGCGCGGGTAGAACCAGGCAACTTCGGGCACGGCTATGCGGGGATGGCAGCCGAGAATTGTCATTAGCAGGGTGGTGCCCGATCGCTCGGCTCCAATAACAAAAATCGGTGGGTCAGACAATTGAATCGTCATGGGTCGTTTTCCGGGTTGAGAAGGGTTGTCTCCAGAGCACTAGCTCAGTTGCGATGCGGCTTGTGCTCTGGTGTGAATTGCATCGATCGCCCGCTGGGCATAGATCGACACCTCGCGATCGGGATCATCCAACGCTTGTTGCAGGGCGTTGAGGGCATCGGCGTTGCCGAGTTGGCCGATCGCGATCTGTGGCTTCCTTCCGCACATCTGAAAACTCATCCGCCAATGCTTGAATCAATGCCTGAATCAGATCGGGTAATAGGTTATTACTGAGCGGTTTTTGGGGCGTTTTTTGCAATGCTTGGAGGACAAACTTGCGCACCTGCCAATGGGCATCCTGGAGAGCGATCGCCAGCGCTGGTAGGGCCTCTGGATGCGCCTGGATGGCCAAGGACTTAGCCGCATTGCGCCGCACCTGCCAATCCGTATCCGAGGTCACCGCCTGACTCAACTGGGCAATCACGCCCTCATCACTCAAATGCCCCAAGGTCAGCACCACCTCCCGCCGCACCGTCGCCTCCGGATCTGCGAGTAAATCAAACACCGGAGGACAGAGATCGACCTGATTGAGATAGCGTAAAGTAGTCACCGCCGCTGCTCGCAACTCCGGATCGGCAGATTGAAAAAAGGGCAGAATGGCAGGCAATGCCTGGATATCGTGAATCTTGCGCAACAGAATGAGAATACTTTTCTGTGCGAGGGGGTGTTGCAAGCTGTCTAGCAATAACAACAGATGATCCGAGGTAATCAATTCTCCTAAAGCTGACTGGGCAACATCCCGAATTTCGGCATCCTCCGAGGCCAAACTGGCGAGTAACGCGGGCACGGCTTCGGGGTTGGCGAACTCCCCCAACACAGCGATCGCCAATTTTTGGACTCCCAGATCTGGATCCTGAAGGGCCGTTATGACGGGCGCGATCGCCGCATCATCCGCCAGATGCTGCAGGGTTTTGAGGGCGACTAGGCGATCGCTGACCGTGGGCGATCTTAACAGTTCTATCCAGGGAGTCAGTTCGTCATTAAGGGCGATCGACATGATGTTGGCTCAAGAAATTTGGCTCAAAAAGTTTGGCTCAAGAAATTACCTCAAAAGAAAGGGAATTTGCACCGTGATGGCATTAGTGGGACACTCTTTTTCACAGGGCAAACAGAACCAGCATTCGTCGTATTTCATGTAAGCTTTGCCCGTTTCGGGGTCTTTAGCCAGCACATCCAAGGGGCAGACCTCAATACAGGCCGTGCATTTCTCTAAACATTTCGATTCATCGACAATGACGGGAACATCGACCCGTTGCGTTGCTAATGCCATAACTAAAAAGATTTCCTTTGGTTCATAATTTACTCCAGGGGACATTACACTAGACGTTTGCCAACTGAATGCCCTTTGTCTCTTTCTTAATTTGCATCCTCCTTACCGAGCGGCGACATCATAAACTTCCGTTTGAATATCAACATCGACTACATAGGGTTCAACGGGACGCTTGAGTAACACCATATTGCCCGATGCATCCTGTTGCAAATTGACATGGCAAAACCACTCTTCATTGTTCTTTTCAGGATAATCGACTCGATAGTGATACAGTCCCCAGCGACTTTCACGCCGATAGAGCGACGCCCGCGCCGCCATTTCAGCACAATCTCGAATGAAATGTACCTCCATACAGCGCATTAATTCATGAGGATCCCGTGCCCCCATTTGATCCAGAGTTTCGTGATACCGGACAAAATTATTCAACCCAATTTCCATTTTGTTCGTGACCTTGGGCGGCTGCAGATAATCATTCACCAAACGCCGCAGTTTATACTCCACTTGGGTATGGGGAATCCCATTCGGTCGAGTCAGAGGCGCATAGACCCGCGTTTTTTCGGTTTCTAGAGCCTCCGGATCTGGCTCTTGATGTTCCAAATCTTGCAAATACTGCACCGCATGCTCCCCCGCCAAGCGACCAAACACAAAGGCCCCAATCATGTAATTGTGCGGCACGCTGGCGAGATCCCCGGCGGCATACAGTCCTGGCACCGTGGTTTCGGCGTTTTCGTTCACCCACACCCCGGAGGCGCTGTGACCGCTGCACAGGCCAATTTCGGAAATGTTCATTTCGATGCTGTGGGTGCGATAGTTTTCACCCCGTCCAGCATGAAAGCGATCGCGACTCGGACGCTCATTCGCCCACAAAATCGACTCGATTTCAGCGATCGTATCTTCATCTAGATGGGTCATTTTGAGCTGGATCGGGCCTTTACCGGAGTTGAGTTCTTTCCAAACCTCCAGCATCATTTGCCCGCTCCAATAATCGCAATTGATGAAGCGGTAGCCTTCGGCATTGGCGGTATAAGCCCCAAACGGCCCCGCCACATAGGCACAGGCTGGCCCGTTGTAGTCCTTAATCAAGGGATTAATTTGGAAGCATTCAATATTCGTCAGTTCCGCACCTGCGTGGTACGCCATCGAGTAGCCATCGCCAGCATTGGTAGGGTTTTCGTAGGTGCCATACAGATAGCCAGAGGCTGGCAATCCTAGGCGGCCACTGGCTCCTGTGCAGAGGATGACGGCTTTGGCTTGAATGATCACGAAGTCGCCACTGCGGACATCAAACCCCACGGCTCCGATCGCCCGTCCCCCTTGCACCAATACCCGTGTGGCCATCACCCGATTGGTCACGCGAACTTTATGCCGTTTGACTTGGCGCGTCAAAATCGTTTTTAGATCTTTCCCCTCGGGCATGGGTAATACGTATTTCCCCACCCGATGCACTTGTTTGACATCGTAATTGCCCTGGGCATCCTTTTGAAACTGCACCCCCCAGCTTTCTAGTTCCTGGATGGTTTCGTAGCCTAGTTTTCCGGTTTGTAAGACAGCTTTTTGGTGCAGGATGCCATCATTGGCGATCGTCACTTCTCGCGTATATTTTTCCGGCGTGGAATGCCCCGGAATCACGGCAGTGTTCACGCCATCCATACCCATGGCGATCGCGCCACTGCGGCGGATATTGGCCTTCTCCAAAATCAGCACATCGGTGTCAGGATTAGCCTGTTTTGCCTTAATCCCCGCCATTGTGCCCGCTGTGCCACCGCCAATCACCAAGACATCGGTTTGGACCCGTTGCGTCTTGATCGCCAGATCAGGGATAGAAAGAGGATGAATGGACTGCGACATGATTCTCCTAGGGTAAACACACCGATAGAACGGGCAACTTGCTGGGCCGATGAGTTGCCCGTTTCACAACATTTAAGAAGCGCCTTTCCAGATGGCATCCTCAATCTTGATCGGTTTCGGAATCAGCTTGATGGCTTGAAATGTATCAGCGATCTTTTGTTGATTGCTAATCACCTCTGGTGTGAGCGGGAGTACGCCATATTCCCGGCGCTTTTCGGCCTTTTCCAAAATAGCGGCATCAATGCCTAGTTCTGGAGCTAGGAATTTAGCCACCTCTGCCGAATTTGTTGCAGCCCAACTACTTTCTTTTTTCACTTCATCCAGAACCTGCTTCAGGGCTGCCGGGGACTTATCGACAAAGGACTGCGCGGCGAGATAGTACCCTCGGTTAGGGGCTAGCCCGGTTGCATCCACCAAGACACGCGCATTGGCTTGGGCTTCCGCCGCTGCTAGGTAGGGATCCCATATCGCCCAGGCATCAATATCCTTCCGCTCAAAGGCTGCGCGTGCATCCGCTGGCTTGAGAAAACTGAATTGAATATCCTCGGGTTTGAGACCTACCGATTGCAGTGCACTCACGATCAAATAGTGCGTGTTCGAGCCTTTAGCCACGCCTACCTTTTTGCCTTTTAAATCCGTAAGGGTTTTGAGGGGAGAGTCCTGGGGCACCACGATCGCCTCGGCCTTCGGACTCCAGGGATCGTAGGCTACGTAACGCACAGGCACACCCGTCGCTTGGGCAATAATCGGCGGGGATTCGCCTGTGTAGCCAAAGTCCACCGAACCTGCATTGAGAGCTTCCAGCATAGGCGGCCCCGCCGGAAATTCAGTCCAGGTGACTTTGGTCCCTGATGCGGCAAAGGCTTTTTCTAGGCTCTGCTTGGTTTTCAACGAACTGAGGATGGTCGCGGCTTTTTGATAACCGATGCGCACCGTAGTGGCGCTGGTTGCGGCACTCGAAGCTGCGGGTGAAGCGGAGGGTGAAGCCGCCGTGGGAGTCGGGGTATTAGAAGAACAGGATGAGACAATGAGGCTCAAACTCAGGCCGATCGCAAAAAAGTAGGTCAATGAGCGTCCGGAGAGTGACGAAAATTGATTCCAGATGAATTTGAGTGTGTTGAACAGGGAACGAATCTTGAATTGAGTAAACACCTTGAAGCTCCTAAGAACAATGTATTAAGCAGGTTGAAGGGGATGTTGAATCTCCAGTTGAATCTCCATAGGCTCTAGTCCTAACTGGCGAGGAGCAGCGGTTCAGCAACTGGGGCGGAGGGTTGCACCGCTGCGATAAATTCCTGCAAAGACTGTTGCAACCGCTGCTCAATTTCTTCCTCAAGCTGAATACTGCCGTCTTCCTGCTTCTGAATCTGCTTGTCGATCGCGTACACCGTGGTAATAAACTGCCGCGCACCCAATTCAGACAAAACGGGCTTGAGGGCATAATCGATCGCTAAGAAGTGCGCCAGTGTCCCTGCAGTGGCGATCGGGAAAATTACTTTTCCGACCAATGCTTTTTGGGGAAACAGATCCAGCAAGGCTTTGAGGACTCCGGTATAAGCCGCTTTGTAAATGGGAGTTGCAATAATCACGCCATCGGCTTGGGCGAGCAACTGCTTAAGCTTTTCCAGGGCAGGGCTGTCGTATTGTCCGTAGGCCAACACCTCGGCAGGGATATCCCGCACGGACAAAATCTCTGTTTGTATACCCGCTGCGTGCAATTGCCGTGTGGCGTATTCCAACACACTGTAGGTGCGGGAGGGATGGGTTGGGCTGCCTGCGATCGCTAAAATAGTCGTCATGAGAACACCTGATTTCGTAAATTAGAGCAATGAGTTCGAGCTATGAGGTTAGTGACATTCAATCGATGAGATTGCGCCAGTCATTAGAGATTGATCGAACCCATCGAGCCAGAGGATCTAGGGGATACAGACTCAATCAACCGTGCTCAATCAACCGTAGTTAGCGGCTGCAACGATGGTGATGGGGGAAAAGTTTCATTGGCAACCACTTCGCCAAACGGACTGAATAGGACTTGCCGCTCTAATTGCGGTTGATGTTCTAGCGGTAAATGGGGGAACAACAGTTCAGCGACACGATAGGCTTCCTCCAGATGGGGATAACCCGACAGAATGAACGTCTCAATTCCCAAGTCGCGATATTCTTGCAACCGCGCCGCAACGGTTTCAGGATCGCCTACCAGCGCTGTTCCGGCCCCACCCCGGACCAATCCCACCCCAGCCCAAAGGTTAGGACTGATTTCCAAAGCTTCCCGATTGCCACTGTGGAGTTGGGTCATTCGGCGTTGCCCTTCCGAGTCCATCCGGGCGTAGGCTTTTTGCGCGGTGGAGATCGCCGTCTCATCCACATACCGAATCAATTGATTGGCGGCATCCCAGGCTGCGGATTCCGTTTCCCGAACAATGATGTGCAGCCGAATGCCAAATCGCAGAGTCCGACCTGCGGCCGCGGCCCGTTGCCGCACCGCCTCTATCTTTTCCGCTACTTGGGCAGGTGCTTCGCCCCAGGTGAGGTAGACATCCACATGTTTGGCGGCGATGTCCTGGGCAATGGGCGAAGACCCGCCAAACCAGAGAGGCGGATGGGGCTGCTGTAGCGGTGTAAATAGGAGCTTCCCTCCCTGCACATCCAGATAATCGCCCTTAAAGTTAGACTCTTTCCCCTGGGAAATTTCTCGCCAAACCGTGAGAAATTCATCGGTGAGGCGATAGCGATCGTCATGACTGAGATGGACCCCATCTCCTGCCAATTCAACGGGATCACCACCGGTAACGACATTAATGAGTAACCGCCCCCCAGTCAGACGATCAAAGGTTGCTGCCATCCGTGCCGCGACACCGGGAGACATCAAGCCGGGACGAATGGCCACCAAAAATTTCATCTGAGTGGTATGAGCGGCCAAATAGGACGCCACCACCCAGGCATCCTCACAGGAGCGGCCTGTGGGGAGCAACGCCCCTACGTAGCCGAGGCGATCAACAGCTTGGGCAATCTGGCGGAGATAGGTGGCATCAGTCGAACGCCCCCCAATCCCAGTTCCCAGATAACGACCGTCTCCATGAGTGGGAATAAACCAAAAAACTTGCATGGTTCCTTGAAAGCCCTATGTAGAACTAAAACGTTGTGTAGAACGCTGTGAATCGATAGGTTACGGGGTGCGATTCCCCGATGGAGAAGCTTCGCCAATACCCCCTTCGCCAATGCCCCAATGAAATGAAACAAACCCATCTCGGCAAAGTTTCGAGCTTTACACCAAGTTCGAGCCTTGACTCAAACTACTGTAACTTGATCGGGTTACAGTAGTTGTTGCGACTAGGAGTATGTCACAGATCCTCTAGACACACAAGTACTTCCGAAATTTTGACAGTTTCGAGATTTTTCCTGGCTAGGGTAAGGCCTGCGGTTTACTCTAGCCAGCCATTAGGTCTGCACAAATCCTTCATCAGGTCTGTCCAAACGCTTCAGACATCATCTGTTTCGTGGCCATGATGGGCTACCAATTTTGGTTACCAAATTACTTGCAATCACTCCGTTGATGTGCGAAACTCCTGTGTTACAGGCAAGTACGGTATCTCGATAAAGTTTTCGTACTTTGTGCAGGCTAATTATGGCAACTCCCCTTTCCTTTCCTAGCTCTCGGTTTTCTTTCGCGCGCACCGTATTACACGGGCTACCTCTCAATGCTGTGGTGCCGTGGGGCATTCCCTTTCTGTTCATTGTGTTCTGGCAATTATTGGTACAGTTCGGTTGGATTTCCACTCGTGTATTGCCATCTCCAACGGCTGTGATCCAGGCCGGTCTGCATTTAGCCAGTACCGGCGAGCTAGTGCAGAATGTTAAGGTGAGTGCATTGAGAGCGCTGATTGGGTTTGCGATCGGGGGATCAATTGGCTTTATTCTAGGGTTGCTCAATGGTACGTTTCATCTGTCCGAACGTTTGTTAGACACGTCGGTGCAAATGCTGCGAAATATTCCGCACTTAGCTATGATTCCGCTGGTGATTCTCTGGTTTGGGATTGGTGAGGAAGCCAAGATTTTCTTAGTGGCCATAGGCGTACTTTTCCCAATTTATCTCAATACCTTCCATGGGATTCGTACCGTTGATGCCGGGTTGTTAGAGATGGGAAAAGTGTATGGGTTGAAACCGCCAGAGCTATTCTGGCAGATTGTTTTGCCCAGTGCGCTGCCTTCTATTTTGGTTGGCGTTCGCTATGCCCTTGGCATCATGTGGTTGACACTGATTGTGGCGGAAACGATCGCTAATGATGCGGGCATTGGTTATATGGCCATGAACGCGCGGGAGTTTCTGCAAACGGATGTTGTGGTCTTTAGCATTTTGCTGTACGCCCTACTGGGGAAGATGGCAGACGCGATCGCGCGGTGGTTGGAAGCACGGTTGCTGCAATGGCATCCCAGTTATCAGGAGGGTTAATCCATGGGGCATGGCATTGATTTAAAAGTTCTGGGCTTGAATAAGTCCTTTGGGACAAAGCCAGTTTTACAGGATTTGAACCTGGAGATTCGTCCGGGGGAATTTGTGGTGATCGTTGGCCGGAGTGGCTGTGGTAAAAGTACACTTCTACGCCTAGTGTCTGGATTGGAACGGCCCACCCAGGGTGGTATTTGGGTAAATGGAGAGCCCGTGCGGCAGCTGAATCCTGCCGTGCGGATGATGTTTCAGGATGCGCGACTTTTGCTCTGGAAGCGGGTCCTACAGAACGTTGGCTTGGGGTTGCGAGGGTAACTGGGTTCCCCGAGCCCACCTCGCTTTGGCACAGGTAGGCTTGGCAGACCGAGCGAATGATTGGATTGCAGTATTGTCGGGGGGACAGCGGCAACGGGTGGCCCTAGCTCGGGCTTTAGTCAGTCAACCCAGTCTGTTGCTGCTAGATGAACCCCTGGGTGCTCTGGATGCCCTGACCCGGATTGAGATGCAACGGTTGATTGAAAGTATATGGCAGGATCAGCACTTCACGACGCTGTTGATTACCCATGATGTGGAAGAAGCCGTGACCTTGGGCGATCGCGTGGTGCTTCTCGAAGCAGGACAGGTTGCCCTCGATCTGGCAGGTGCCCTTAGCTCGTCCGCGCCATCGGGGAGATCCCGCCTTTGCCGCCCTTGTGGAACAAATCTTGCAGCGAATTCTCCAAAGTGACGATGCGCTCTCACGCCCGCCAGTACCAGAGGGACTGTTTGTCTATTCAAATTAATAAGCGATTTTCTTGCCCTTCAAGTCTGCCATGGTTTTTATCGGTGAGTCAGGCTTCACCAAAACAGCGGAACTTTGATCTTTGGGCGCACTACCGCCCACGTAGACCGAAGGCACACCGGTAGCCCGGGCGATCACCGGAGGCGCGTCACCCGCGCGGGTGACGTCAATCCCAGCCTGACAGCACCAAGCTGAAACTGAGGGCGATCGCAAATAAAAAAGAAAAGGTTCGTGGTGTTGCTTGGCACCAGAACCTTGATGTTCGTTTGAGGAGAGTCAACAAGACAGCTTGAAGCGGAAAGGCAGAATAACGTAACTAATCATCCTTTTAAAGTTTAAGGATGTGGTGAATACAGAGCAAGAAATCCACAGTCTCTTTATTGATTTACCGTATTTAAGCTTGGAGAGGAGCGTTCCACGGATCGCTGAGTGTGTAAAGTACATTCGCTACAAAATTCTGGATTGGTAAGACGCGCCCATCTGAATCCAGTGATTTAGGCGTGCTGGATTCAGATGAACTCGGAGACGGATGCACTGCAACCGGGTGTATTTACGCAGGGGGAAAAATGTAGTAATTGTTCTTGTTTTTTCAAAGGACGCATGTGATGATAGTCATCAAGCTAAATACGGTAATTCTATAGAGAAGCCGTAGATTACTGTCAAGCTCTCGTAAAGGGTCACGGTAGTCCAGCTTTTGCTGTCCAAATAATCTTTTACTTGGTGTGAGGAATTAAACAATATGGCAACAATCGCCCGCCATCTAGCCTGGGTATTCCCAGCACTCTTAGGCATCAGTACCGTAGTGGTGCCCTCTGTCCGTGCTTCAGAGCCTCCTGCGCAGCCTGCGCAAGCAGATCCTGCCAACCCCAGATCGCGTGAATCCGAAGTGTTGAATCAACTGGTGCCTTACATTAAGGGCAATGATCCTTTAATGAACCAGACTTCATCGGTTTCACAACTATCGGATGTAAGACCGACAGATTGGGCTTTTCAGGCATTGCAATCTCTAGTGGAACGCTATGGTTGCATTGTGGGTTATCCCGACAAAACCTTCCGGGGCAACCGCGCCTTAACCCGCTACGAGTTTGCCGCGGGCTTAAATGCCTGCATTGATCGCGTCAATGAACTGATTGCCTCCGCGACTACCGATCTGGCCAAGAAGGAAGATGTCGAAACCGTGCAACGTCTGCAAGAAGAGTTTGCGGCTGAATTAGCAGGCATTCGCGGTCGGTTAGATACGCTCGAAACTCGTGCTGCGACCCTGGAAAAACAACAGTTCACCACAACTACCAAATTGCAGGGAGAAGTCATCCTTGGCTTGGGCGGTGTGATCGGGAATGAACAGGCGTTGAACTCCGACGCATGGCGCACGATCAACACCACATCCGCTCTACTGCGGGGTGATACAAGGGATGCTCTGCTCACAAACCGGAGTTTCGTTTTCCCCGACGGGAGGATTGGTGGCACAACGACTGCCCGTGTTGGCACGGCTGGCACGGGTGCGAATGCGGGCGCAACGGCACAGCCAACACGCAATCGAGATGTGCGTGAAAATACGATTTTTGCCGATCGCATTCGCCTCAACTTTGTCACCAGTTTTACGGGTAAAGACCGACTGCTGACCCGTCTAGAAGCCAACAATACAGTCGCGTTTAGCGGCAACATCACAGGCACCAACCAGACTCGTCTAGGATGGGATGGCGATACTGCTAATGCTGTGCAATTGGGCAAGGCATACTATTCCTTTCCTGTTGGGGATAAACTAAACGTTACTGTTGACGCGATCGGTGGAGAATTTTTCAGTAACTTCAATACCTTCAGCCCTTACTTTGAGAACCCAGGCTCAGGCTCGGTTTCTCGCTTCAGTCGCTTTTCGCCCATTTACCGGGCAAGCAATACAGGTTCTGGCAGCAATACGGGAGCAGGCGTTAGCGCCAATCTCAAATTGGGCAAGGCGTTTACCCTATCCGCTGGCTACCTCGCGCGTAGAGCCTCTGACCCCAATGATAAGCGGGGTCTGTTTAATGGCACCAATGCAGTGCTCGCGCAATTGGCGTTTCAGCCCAATAAAGACCTGAGCATTGGCTTGACCTATGCCAATGCTTACTACAGTGGTGCGGAAAATGATGTGGCGGTTTCCGGTGCTTATGGTACTGCCTTTGCCAATTCACCCTTTGGGGCTGGCGTAGGTAACACGGGCTCAACCCCTCGCGGTGTTCCCACCACGGCAAACAACTTTGGGATTCAGGCAAGCTACCGGATCACTCCTGGCTTTGCAATCTCGGGTTGGGGCTTGTATACCAAGGCGATCGCAGAAGAAACAGTGGGAGCTAACGTTAACAGAGGCGACCAAGCCGATATTCGGAGTTGGTCAATCGGTTTGGCGTTCCCCGATCTCTTCCAAAAGGGTAACCTGGCTGGCATCGTTTTTGGGCAAGCCCCGAGGGTAACCGGTAGTAGCTTTGGTCCAGCCGTAGCGACAGCAGCAACGCCTCGCCGCCGCGATGACACCGCCTCTTACCAATTGGAAGCGTTTTACCGCTTTCGCGTCAGCGAAAATATTTCCATCACACCGGGGTTATTTGCGGTCTTTAATCCAGAAGGCAATAGCAACAATGACAACATCCTCGTCGGCGTGATTCGGACAACCTTCCGCTTTTAGTCGTCATGGTTAACGGCGTTGCCGAATTAAGATATGAATTTGCTCCCCAGTTTCCCAATGCTGGGGAGCTAGATTTCTCAAAGTCCCCCAGCATTGGGGGGGGGAGGGAACTTGCAACATAAGTTGCAACTTATATATATTCATACTTCGATTCAGCAACGCCATGGTTAACGTGACGTTAATTCGATAGCCTTCTCATCGAACTGACATTAACGTTAGCCTGTTTTCAGGCAATAGAACTCATTGCCTGAAAACTGGCTAATCTCCCAATTCTGTCCAACCAGTTTCATCGGTAGACCACACGGAATAGTGCTTTGGCGTTTCCTTTCGGTGGTGTTGCTGATGCTCGATCAACGCGGGAATTCCAATATCTAACAGCGCATTGAACTGCTCAATGAATTTTTACGATTTTTGGCGAGAACGTGCGGCTTCGATGTTCGACCGGGAATTTGTCGGTCGAGAATGGGTGGCGTATTTACTGGTCGTGCCACGAATGAAGGATACCGGTGGCGAATGGGAACCAGAAAATGAACGCGCGATTTGAGCGTGATCGGCGATCGCATTCTCCGCGCCAGAATGAAATTCGGCGCTCTCAGGGCGAAGTCAAGAAGAGCCCCGGATCTTGTAGTCCACTTCTAGTGGACTTCGCTCTAAGAGCGCCGACTTCCAGTCCGGCGCGGGTTCGAGCGATCGCCGATGAATGTCCAAAGGTATTTTTCTCTTGAATTCCCCACTGGCATCCTGAATTGCGGGGTTGGGATGATGATTTATTTGGAAATCCCTTATGCAGAGGGAGCTTTTTACACTCCCCCCGCACTCCGTCCTAACCAACAAGGCTATGGCTGTAGGTCGCTGTTCTAGCGTTTAGGCGAGTAGATTTGGTCAAACACCGCACTGTCTGCAAAAAACTTGGACTGGACTGCATCCCAACCACCAAAGTTTTTAACCGTATAGAGGCTTCTGATGGAGGAAAACTTGCGGGCAAACTCCCGACGCACATCAAAATCGACAGGGCGGAACCCCACCTTGGCAAATTCCCGTTGTGCTTCTGGGGTAAACAAAAACTTGGCAAATGCTTCAGAGATTTCGCGAGTGCCATGCTTGTCCACGTATTTATCCACAACAGCAACCGGGCTATCGATGGAAATGTTTGCTTGGGGAATAACGGTGAAAAAGCCCGTTTCTCCCTTCTGGGCTGCCAAAACCACTTCATTTTCGTAGTTCAACAACACATCTCCTTGCCCCTTTTTGTAGAAGATGTCGCTTGCTTCCCGAGCATCTTTGGCGAGTATAGGAGTGTTTTTGTAAACCTGAGCCACAAAGTCTTTGGCCTTATCTTCACCACCACCCGTTTGAATCACTGAGGACCACAGTGCCAGAAAATTCCAACGGGCAACACCAGAAGTTTTGGGGTTTGCATTGATTACGGTCACATCGGGCTTGAGCAAGTCTGACCAGCCTTTAATGCCCTTGGGGTTGCCAGCACGAGTCACCAGCGCTACCACCAATCGCGTCACAATTGACTCATTGGGCAGTTCTTTCTCCCACCCAGAATTGATCAAACCTGCTTTTTGCAATCTGCCCGTATCCAGAGCCAATGCCAGCACGGTTACATCAGCTTCTAAGCCATCAATGACTGCACGGGTTTGGGTACCAGAACCACCATAACTTTCATTGAATTTGACCTCCTGCCCTTTTTCCCGCTTCCATTTTTCTTGAAAGAGGGGAATAATCTTAGAGAAGGCATCTTTGGTGACGGCGTAGGAAACCAGAGTCAGTTCAACGGTTTTTTTCTGGCTTACTAATTGCTGCTTGGGCAGGGTCGGGCGTTCTTGCTGCTCTTGCAGGGATGGTCCAACTGCTGCAGAGACAGGAACCACTGCACTTAACCCAAACCCAACGGCAACCATCAAGACACGGCTACGAGTTGAGGCTTGTCGGAAGGGCTGCAGGACACGATCCAGAAGAGCCGCAGTGACTGGCTGCTTTGCTTTGGAAGACGACCGATGCGAAGGCAGAGAATGATTGTTCATAAAGAGGGAAACCTGTAATCTACGGTAAACAGATAGGGATTTAGATGTTTCATCGATTAGAACTATCACATAGTCATCGCCGCAACGCAATAGGCTGAGTTGAAAATTTTTACGCTTACCGATAGGCTTCGAGCACGGTGACGGTTCCCTCCAACATCGCTAAATTAGCCCTACACCAAACCATCTAGATGTAATACATGGGGTGCTCTTGCTTTGTGGCGATCCTGCTGCTGAGCATTGAATAGCTGTAGGCCAAATACCCCATTTGGGTGAACCAGGCTTTTTGAGTCTGCGTAAATGAACCTGTCAGTGTTCGACGTTATGGATGCCCCCTAAAAACAAGAATCGCTTTTATTTTCTTATAGACTTATTTCTTCTCACAACGAGATTCTATCTAGACTCTTGAAATAATGCAGGTGAACAACTGTCCGAATGCCTAGTGGAGTTAGAGCCACCAGACTGGCTCCTGAAAACCCCAGTTAATCAGTAAAGATATATATTTAAATGGTTATTATCTTTGCACATCCAATTTTAAAGCACGAGATATTAGGCCGGACAGAAGTTTTAATTTGGAATTCATAGGTTTGTCTACATTTTGTATCCGTTGTTGCTTGCTTCCTACTGCGAGCTGTGACATAGTCTTAATAGTTAAATACTGTAATCCGACCGATATACCGTAGATTAATGCAAGTTGAGCTATTCATAGATCTTCAGTCTTTTCTAAAGGTTTACAGATAAAGGGTTACAAAAGCTGCTGGTCACGGTTTTTTTAGCTCAGCATCTTTCGAGCAGGCTTGCAATTCCGTCATTCTGCGGGCGGGTTCATGCAAGTCATGGGTTGATTTGCTGTCATGGAGAATTTATCGCATGGAAAACCCGAGGCATGAAAAAGAGTTGATTGTGGACTTGATCCTGACTCGCAATTTAATTGACTGCGTGGCAAAGCCGGGATGGGATGTACTGGATTCCTGTAGTGTCAGCTTACTCCGGTTTCCAATCAGCAGAGGACTTAACTGTAGGCTACATAAC
>CAVYAN010000014.1:0-11019 GCA_963766075.1 uncultured cyanobacterium
TTAATCGGATTGTTGGACTGTGCATCTAGCGATCAATCCACACGTCTATAAACATTACCTTCTATACTCCCCAGTAAACACCAAGAGAGCCCCAGGTGCAGAGTAATCAGTCCGTACCCAGGGCGATCAGTAAATAGGGTGGGTGATGGCAGGCTTGAGCAATCCGGGTGCGATCGCGAAGCAGATGCATGGGGCAATATCAACTCAAGTGATAAGGAGTAACACGGATGACTCTACGGATTCTTCAGTGAAATTTCCCTCCGTACAATACCGTATTCTGGGTAGAGATTTTCTCAAAATTGCCCTTTATCCCCCAGAAATCACGCAGAGACGTGGGCCAATGGGCTTAGGTGTTTTGAATTGATGTTCCGCTGAACGACATAAACTCGGGGAGTTGGCCGAAATGCGAACGAATACCAAAGAGCAGATGAAGGTAGGCAATAGTCTGGTTCTAGATTCCGTGAAACTCCATAGAAAGTCTTTAAAGTCGTCTGTTCATAATAAGTTGGCTGCATTTTCTTGATGCCTGTGGGTCTTATGCCCACAGGCAATCATTCTGTCCAAGTAACCCGAGCAAAGTATGGGCATTCTCATCATTATTGGTTTGGTGACAGCTTGTGGAACGTTCCTCTGTACTCCCTTGGTGCAGAAGTTTGGGCTATATTTTGGCTGTACGGATCGCCCGGATAAACGCAAGGTGCATCAGCGCCCAATGGTCCGAATTGGTGGCGTTGGAATTTGTCTGAGTACAATTCTAGTTTTATGCGTTTTAAGCATACTTTCTCCTGATTTAAGCTCTAATTCAAAAGTCTTTTTGGGATTTTTAGCTGGCAGTAGTGGATTCTTTGTAATTGGTATCTTTGATGACATTTTTAATATTCCGCCATTGCCACGATTGATTGCCCAAATGCTGTTCTCCATACTAGCTTGGCATCTGAATATTCGGGTGGATTACTTACCGATGCCTTTTCTAGGGACGCTAGATTTAGGAATTCTGAGTTTACCGATTACTGTGGTGTGGATTGTTGGACTAACGAATGCCATCAACTGGATGGATGGTTTGGATGGTTTGGCTGCTGGGGGCTGTCGCGATCGCGGCGGCACTGTTTGCCGTGATCGGCTGGCAATCGGGACAGCCGCTTCCCACCCTGTTTGCGATCGCTGTTCTGGGTTCTACCCTTGGGTTTCTGTACTATAATCGGCACCCGGCCCAACTCTTTATGGGCGATGGCGGTGCATATTTTTTTGGGTTTAGCGTGGCGGCGATCGCGGCCTTAACCTGCATGGAAAGCCCTATTTTCACGGTTGCGGCGGTGCCCTATTTAGTTTTGGCCGTGCCCATTCTGGACATGACTTGGGTGATTCTGGGTCGCCTCTGGGCTGGGAAATCCCCCTTCTACCCGGATAAGCGCCACCTGCATCATCGCTTGCTCAATGTGGGTCTGTCCCATCCGGAGACGGTCAACTTCATCCATCGGCTGATGCTCTGGGTGGGAACTTGGGCAATGATTCTGCTGGGTATGCCCTACGGCTGGATTTGGGTCATTGGGAGTACTCTTTGGTTAGGCACTGTGAGTCGATGGTTGTGGGTGGCTCTGCCGCAGCCGCAGCTTTCAACGATGAAAACGGCAACCATGCGGCGATCGTTGCTACCGTAGGCGATACACACAATCTATCCCAATGGAGAGAGACTCTTGTTCTGTCTCTAAGGATGGCCTAGGTGATATATAACCGTTAGGTCTATTGCGATGATGATTAGGATTGCTCTGCGGCGATCTCAACCGTGGTGAATGACCTATTTCTGAGCTTGAGTGCAGTACTTTTCGTTAGGATCTATTGAGACTTATTGATACCTGTTTGATGGCCGTTTGTGTTCTTGCTTGATCGAATAGTTCTGAAAAATAAGGTGTAATATTGCGTTGGGGCACAGTAATAAAATAGCGTGTGCTATTCCTTTTAGAGTCATCTTATTTGAAAGTGAATAGTACTTCGATGTGAATATCTTAAACGCCTCAGATTTGTTCCCAACGCTTAACCATCGTGTGACTGCAGGACAGGCAAATTGATGTAATTTTTCCATACGGGTGGTTTCAAGCTCTTGGGGCAGGGCTAAAGATTCTATTAGGCCGTATGTAAGGTTCGAATGATTATTATTCCTTGAATTTGATTCGGGAGTTAATCGATACTTAGCAGTAAATTCATCAAAAAAATAAAAACTTTCATACTGGGTGGCTAACCGTAACCCAAAATCGTAGTCGCAAGAATCACCGACATCAGGCGTATCTCTATAATGCACAGATTGAGCGGCTTTTGTTAGAACCATGTAACCGTCGTTTGGAAATTGTCCGACTAAGGCTGACCAGAGGGCAGACGTTTGAAGCCCCGCATATTTTGCGATTCTACAGTAGGATCGATTTAATTCTTGAGAACTTGCCTCTAGTATGTCTCCTTGTAAGTTTATAAGATATTGCTTGCCGAAGCAGGCTGTTAATTTTGGTTCTAATTCCCAGGATTTAGATAATTTTTCTAATGCATCCGGTAATAGAAGATCGTCATCATGTAAAAGTATGAGCCTGTCTCCCTGAGCTAAATCAAATAAACTATTCACGTTATTGGCTTGCCCAAGCGATGGTCGATTTCGATAATATCGTATGGTTTTATGGGTCGTGAAGCTCTGAATCTTCTGTTCTGTTAAATCGTCTTTTGAATCATCGGAAATAATAATTTCAAAATCTTGATATGTTTGGGCAAGGCATGATTCAACGGCCTGCTGAAGTAGATCGGGACGTCGATAGGTAGGAATGCAAATGGATATCAGAGTATTCATTGTGTTTTCCGTGGAAAAATCAATTCGTTTTATGTGTTGATCACCGAATTAATACGCTGATAGCTTGCCGTAGGTGGCTAATAATTGAGAATTCAAGCGATCGCACCCGTACCGTTTACCGCTGTTTGTCGGGCATTTATTCCTAACGTCTGGCAGGTTTGGGGTTGATGGATCAACTGGAGTAGGGCTTGAGCTAAGGCTATGACATCTCCTGGAGGCACGCCAATCGCATCTTGCCCTGGCGTGAAGAGCTCTGCTGCTCCCCGGATTTGGACACAATCACGGGCTTGCCACAGGCCATGGCTTCCACGATGACTAACCCAAAAGGTTCAGGTTCGGTGCTGGCATGGACAACGATATCAAGACTCTGGTAGATCGGCACCATATCCGCCTGGAACCCCAGGAATTCTACATAGCTTTCCAAGTGAAGCTGATTGATCTGGGCCTGCAATTTTGACTGGGATATTTCCGAGCCTGGAGTGGCATAAATTGGCCCACCGACAATCCAAAATTGCAGCGCGAGATCGCTCGCCCCAATCTGCTGCACAATCTGGGCTGCGGCCTCCAGAAAAACCTGATGCCCCTTCCACCGCGCAAAGGTGGCAACTAAGCCAATCCGTAAAGGATGGGGGTTGTGCCTGGGCAAAGGTGCTGGGACGAATTGTTGCGTGTCGATCGCGTTGTAAATGACCCGGATCGGCAGAGGATGTAGGATGCTTTCGGCATCCTTGGCCACGGCGTAGGAAATCGAGATCGCTTCGGTAGCGAAGTGTTTCGCCCAGGTTAGGATTTTGGCCACCCAGGGACGGGATTGATAAAAGTCATGGATATGCCAAATCACTGGAGTATGGATTGGGGCTAATGCGGTTTGGTGCAGCAATGCCATTAAAAGATGGGTTTTAATGCTGTTGGAATGAATCAAATCGGGCTGAATTTGTTGAATGGCTTGGCGCAAGTGCCCTAGGTAGTGCCAAAGGGCAGGGATCTGTGCGGTGATGTTGCCGAGCACCTGGAGTTTATGGAGGGTGTGGATGGGCCTTGCCTGAGCATGCGATTTAAATTGGCTATCGCCGATTTGGCCAATGGTTGTGGGCAAAGGCAATAGCCAAACTTCTACTCCAAGTTGTTGGGCGGCTGCTGCGAGGGGGCCTGAGCCGGTAATGAGCAGTGTGAGGTGCAGGGTCGGATTGGTCGATCGCAGAGTTGCTAGCCAGGTTAGCAACATGCGCTCGGCTCCACCGATTTCACCCACAGCATTCAAAAATAGTAGCTTCATCGGATTTAGGCTCCCAGTTGACGATAGGCGTGGGTAATCGCGGCGGTGTGGGCTTTCCAGTTATATTTTTCGGCTTGGGCCAAGCGGTGGGAGTGCGGCGGCGCGGTGTCACCGTTGGTTAGCACCGAATGAAGTGTGTGGACCCAATGGTCATGGTTGTTGAGGGGGCAGTAGAGCGCCGCTGTGCCTGCCACCTCCCGCAGCACGGGGATATCACTGACGACAGCGGTTGCTCCACAGGCCAAGGCTTCTAGCAGGGGTAGGCCAAAGCCCTCGGCCTCGCTTGTGAGGACTAGGGCTTTGGCCTGTCGATATAGCGCGGCGATCGCTCTGCGCGAGAGTCCCTGCCAGTGGTCAATGTGCGATCGCAGATCTAAGCGATCAATCTGCTGCTGTTGTTCCGGTGTCCAGGTGCCGCTCACTTTCACAAGGCGCAGTGTGGGATGGTGGCGGCGTAATTGGCCAAAAACCTCTAGTAAAATATCTATCCGTTTGCGGGGGATACAACTGCCCACATGCAGTAGGAACGGGTGATTGCCGAGGGTGCTGAAAAGGGCCTGAGCCTCTTCTGGGGCGATCGCGTCTGGCGTAAATTCTGGGGCAACGCCCAAGGGGGCGTGGACTAATCGACTGGATTCAATCAATTGATAATGCTCAATTTGCTGCCGCACGATAGTGGTGGAATAAAACACCACCGCCGCTTTTTGCAGGCCGTCTAGAATGCGCTGGGCCATGGTGCGATACCAGCGGGGCCGTGGTTCCCGTGCAGGCTCCAGTAAAGACCGAAATGCATCAATATCGTGGCAATAAACTCCGGTTCGTTCTGGGGGCAACTCATGGACGAGTTGGGCGTAGGTATGGTCACATACATGGAACCGATCAAATTTTGTAGCGACCTGCTGCCGCACATGGCGGGGATAATCCCAAAAGCGGTTGATTAGGCGATCGCCATTCCAGGCTGTCCGCCCCAATCCGGGGACCTGAGTCAACCGGTACTGAAACTGTGGACAAATGCGTTGGGAGTACCACTCCTCCCTAGTTTTTCTGAGCCAATTTTCCTGGAGCATCTGATCCAGCAGCATTTGGGCGCACAGATCCATACTGAGCCAACCCTCCTCGGGATAGTCACACAGCACAGCCAGACGCATTGGGTTTGTTTCAGAGGGCATGGGATTCACAGGATCTGGGAGAGCGTTCCCCGGCTAACAGGGATTCAAAAAATTCTAAATATTGCCGCGCGACCGGGGTCCAGGCATACCGGGAGTGGGCTTGGTGCAGTCCCCGCTGGGAAAGTTCTACCCGTTGCGTAGGACTGCTGAGTAGCCTTGAAATGGCTTGTACCCAAGCATCTTCATCCCGCTCATTGACTACAACTCCAGCCTCCCCAATCACATAGGGAATCTCGCCACTGTTACTGCCAATCACCGGCAGGCCACAGGCAAAGGCTTCGATCAACATGCGGCCAAACTGTTCGCGCCAGTGTTTGGCGGTTTGGCTCGGTGCGCAGAGCAGATCCATAGCATTTAAATACTCTGAGACTTGGTGATGGTGCACTTCTGTACAAATGCGCACCCGGCTCGGATAGCGGGTTGCCCACTGACGTAACGGACCTTCCAATGGGCCAGTTCCCACAAACAAGGCCCGCCACGGTTCTGTGACCCGATCCAGCGATCGCATCAGTAAATTCAACCCCTTTTCTGGAACAAATCGGCCTAAATACCCCACGACTGGAATATTAGAATCGGCCCACTCCAGGTGGTCTCGAATTGTTTTTCTGGCTGCTATGTTTGGCGCAAAATAGCTCGTATCCACCCCAAAGGGAATGAGTCGCATGGGACGGTTGTAACCGGGGCGATCTGCCAATGCCTCAACTACGGTTTGGCCGGAACAAATCCATCCGGTTGCCCGATCCATGGCATACCGCTCAATCCAATTAAACGGTGGCGGGTAGTGTTTGTTGTTGTTTTGGAAGGTGAAGTAAACGAGGGGGATGTTCTGGAGGCATCCACCAAGCAATTTGTCCTCCGGAAAAGATGTAAGGTTCTTCCCAGCAATGAACCAAGTCCCAACCGTTTCGCAGAATTTGGCGCAGTTGCCCACCATAGGTCATGACATGAGGAGGCTGACTCAGTTGACCCAAAAATACGGGTACTCCGGTGATTTGGCAAATATCTTCGGGTTCTATCTGCAACCGTAATGGACGCAGATCTCCCTGGAAAAACTCTGGAGAGACTACGGTTACGTCCCACTGGTCTTGCCCCAGTCGAGCCATTTCGTTGGCTAAACGGCGGTTGAGACCCACAATATAAGAACGACCAATCGAAAGTAGCTTACGAGGGGGTGACATAAACTTACGAAGTGGGTTGATGGGGGAGTGAAATAAGTTCTTCGTCTGTCAAAAAATCAATTTGAATCATTCATTTTTAGAATTGATTCGGTCGTTTAATCAGTCGTGATTCAAACGTTGCCCCCGTGGATGGAATCGGGATCAGAATTTTAAAGAGTTGGGCTACCCTGGGGCTGGAATTTTTGGGTCACAATAGTCTCAAAGAACTCTAAATGTTGCTTGGCCACCGTTGTCCAGGTATAGCGTTCATGGACCCGACATTGCCCCCGTTCAGCCAGTTCGGTGCGTCGGTTTGGACTGCTCAGTAGCGTTGCAATGGCCTCTGCCCAAGCCACCTCGTCTCGCTCATCGACGACAATTCCAGCGTCCCCGATGACGTAAGGAATTTCGCCGCTACTACTGCCAATGACCGGCACACCACAGGCAAAGGCTTCAATTAACATGCGACCAAACTGTTCGCGCCAGTTTTTAGTGGTTTGGCTGGGTGCACAGAGCATGTCCATTGCATTGAGATACTGTGGGACCTGACGATGTTGAACATCTGTACAAATCCGCACCTGATCGGGATAGCGCGCCGCCCAAGCTCGTAGGGTTGCCTCCATGGGGCCAGTACCCACGAGTAAAGCCCGCCAGGGTTCCGTGACCCGATCCAGTGCCTGCATGAGTAAGCGCAGTCCCTTTGCTTCAACAAATCTACCCAGATATCCCACGACGGGCGGTCCGGCATCTGCCCACTCCAGGGTCTGCCGAATGGTTTGTTTTGCGGTGGGCGATGGCGCAAAGCGATCGACATCAACCCCCAGGGGAATCAGTTGCATGGGGCGCGCATAACCCGGTCGCGATATGAGGGCATCGGCAACGGTCTGGCCGCTGCAAATCCAGCCGGAGGATCGCCCCATGGCAAACTGTTCAATCCAATTGAAGGGGGGCGGATAGTGCTTGTTGTGGCTTTGGGCTGTGCGATAGACGAGGGGAATGGAGCGTGGTAACCAACCGGCAATCTGCCCTCCCGCGAAAATATAGGGTTCTTCCCAACAGTGCACCAAATCCCAGGGCTGCTGCAAGATGGATCGCAGTGGGCGACCGTAGGTCATGATGTGGATGATTTGACTAAAGTAGACAGGAACTGGGTGCATAGGGCACCTGTCCTCAGGTTCTTGATGCCAGTACTGAGGGCGTAAATCGCCCCGCATTAATGTGGGGGCAACGACTGTCACATCCCAATTTCCTTGCCCTAGGCGGTTGATTTCGTTGGCTAATCGTCGATTCATACCGACGACATAGGAATGACCGATGGAGAGGAGCTTGCGGGGAGGTGCCATAGGATTTGGAGAAATAGGAGCGAGGGCATAGATGGGAGAAATTGGGTCTGCTCGGCGGGGTCTACTCTGGCGGGGTGGATCCAGGCTGGGGGGCGGATGGCTTTTGCCAGATAGTTGTTTCCGTCATGACATTGCGACTTTGATGCACCATGGGCCAATCTGCTGGCACTCCCCATTCGGGGATGGGCAAGCGGTTCGTGTTGTCTACTAACAGCAAGCCTCCTGGCTTGAGTTTAGTTAATGCTGCTAGAACACAGGCTTGCCGATAATGCCCATCGACCACGACAAAATCCAGTGAACTGTCGGCAAAGTCGGCGATCGCCTGTACGTAGGCGGGGGTTGGGGCATAGTGGGGAACAGTAGGCTGGCTGGGAGGATGCTCAAGGGCAATATACCGACATTCGACATGGGTCAGGTGTTTCTGGTGCAATTGCGCGGCCACCTGCTTTTGCCAGTCGGCATTGTACTCAATGCTGAGTAGGGACTTGAGCCGGGATCCGAACCATGCGGTGCTGCGGCCACTGCCCCACTCTAGGCCGACATGATCACGGGTGAGGTGGTGATCGCAGTACTGGATAGCTCCCTGAGCAAGCCATGGGGCATCAGGATGCGTTATCTCGTAGAACTTGTAGGCACTGCGGCGTGCTATATAGATGGGATCGAGCAGGGAAGACAATTTCATAAAGTTGATGTTCAGAAAGGATTCGGAAAATACTTTAGGAATGGGAATTGACTCGGACTACTACTGATTGAGGAGATCCTAAGCACAGTCAGAAAAACTACGGTAGTTATTGAAAGAATGGTTCTAGAGGATAATGAACTTTGATGACTGCACTCTCTGCGTGGAATAATGGTCGTAAATTCCGCAAATGGGGAATGCTGTGATGGTGATCCATTAGAATTTACGGAACTCGCCCTCATCATGCCTTAGGCTTGGCCGTTCACACCACCCGTGAAACTGCGGATCAGTGAGCGTAGAATATCCTAACCTTCTACCCCACTGGTTGATTCTACTGACCTTGAACGTTATCCCTCAATTCACATCCATGTCGCATTTGTCCCCCCTGTTTGTCCTTGTGCCCAGACTGCCCCCGGCTGTAGATGGTCTAGGTGACTATGGCTTTTACCTGGCTCAGCAAATCTATCAAGACCAGGGCTGGCAGACGCATTTTCTGGTGGGTGATCCCAGTTGGAGCGGGAAGTCGCGGGGGGAGTGGTTCCAGGCCACTGCTGTCGCCCAGCGATCAACTGCCGCGCTGGAAGCGGTGTTGCCGTCTCCGCCTGCTGTGCTATTGCTACACTATGTTGGCCATGGGTATGCCCCACGGGGGTGTCCTGTTTGGCTGGTGCAGGCGCTAGAACGCTGGTGTGCGGCAGGGGGGCGGTTAGTTACGATGTTTCACGAACTTTATGCTACGGAACCGCTGTGGAGTAGCGTTCTGTTCACATCCATCCCCCAAAAGCGGTTGGCAGTCCGATTAATGCGGCTGAGTGAGATCTGTCTGACCAATTGCCAAAACTACGCCACAAAAATTTGTCGTTTCAGTCGTCATCAGCCTCAACAGGTTTCAACCTTGCCCATTTTTTCTAATATTGGGGAAGTCCGGGAGCCCTTGCCCTTGAGTAAACGTTCCCTTCGCTTGGTGATATTTGGTGGCAAGGGGACGCGGTTACGGGTGTATCAGCGATCGCACAGGGCGTTAGCTGCCGTCTGTGAGACCCTCAAGATTCAAGAGATTCTCGATATTGGTCCGCCTCTCGACCAGCCTTTAGAATTCCTGACGGGTATTCCGATTCATGCTTTGGGGATACAATCGGCCCAGGAAATTAGTCAGGTGCTGGGCACGGCGATCGCAGGTTTCTTAAATTATCCGACGGCTTATTTAGGAAAGTCGGGAATTTTTGCCGCTTATTGTGCACATGGGGTGATTCCCATTGTGGCTACGGATGCCGTCGTTCAAGCGAATGGCTTGGCGGATGCGTGCACTATTGGCTCGCAGATGGGAAACTTGTCTTGGACTTGGAGGAGGGACAGGCGATTGCCCATGCTGCCCATACCTGGTATCAAGCTCATAATCTTAAAACACAAGCCCAAATCTTTGCGGAGGGTCTTCAGCGGTTACGCCCGATGCCAGATTGAGGCTGTGGACCGATCCTTAATGCCATTTTTTTAGTTTAATCAGCCGTTTAGTTCAATAATCTGTCGTAATGAAGGGTATAGGTTAGATCGCGGCAGCGAGTTCCAATCGGCTTAGCAGGTACCCCAGCCACAATCGTAAAGGGGAGGACATCGTGAGTAACGATGGCTCCTGCGGCAACGGCTGCCCCCTTACCAATCGTAATGCCAGGTAATACCATGGCTCGGGTGCCAATGAAAACATAGTCTTCAATCACAACGGGTCGCTCCCGCCCTGTAAAATCCGGACACTGAAGATCATGATCAGCCGTCAGAATACAGACTTCAGCAGAAATCGAAACATTATCGCCAATTGATACTCTGCCTCGGGTATCAATCCGACATTTTGGGTTAATGACTGAATTATTTCCCATGTGATAGTTTTTGCGAGCATCAAAACAAGTTTGCATCAAAACAAAACTTCCCCGGCCAATCTTAAATCCCAGAATATGACGATAGAACCACAGACGAACTCTGTGGGAAGGTAGGCGATTGACCCCATGATTTGCTAAGTATAGAATGCCCTCCACGATGAACCGCTTAATCACAATAAAGCTCCTGCTAAAGGGGGCAATGGAATTGTCGATGGAACTAAATAGGGCGAGCCGGAACGCCCACAACAGTTTGCCCTGGTAAGACATCCTTGGTGACAACGGCATTCGCCCCAATTTTCGCTCCTGTCCCAATGGTCAAACTTCGATTGCCTCTTCCCACTACCACGGCTCCCGCTCCAATCACTACATCATCTTCAACGAAAATTTTGTGCTCGGAACCAATCCATGTTTCTGTAGCGAGGGTAACGTGCTGATAGATTCTTACACGATGCCCGATTTTAACATTGGCATGAATCACGACGCCCAGCCCATAGTGGGAGAGTTCAATATCGCGCTCGATCTCGGCCTGGTAGGGTAAAATCGCATGAAATAGCAGGAAATTGATGGTTTTTAGAAACTGAGCTATTGGATAGAGCTTTCGCTGGTGGGCTTGACAACTGAGCCACCACAAGAATAATGGATTCATTGGTGTAATTGACTCATTAATGGCGTAAATGTTGGAACATTTAATTCAGTC
>CAVYAN010000015.1:0-9170 GCA_963766075.1 uncultured cyanobacterium
TTAGTGGCAGTGTGGTGCTTTACTGCCGATCGCTTAACGCAAGTGCCTGCAATCGCCGAAACCCTAACCCGCTATGGCGGCCAGTTAGTGCCCTTTGTCTTAGTTGGCCTGGGAGTTTTAATTCTGATGGATAGCCACACCCTAGAAGATCGGGGTTTAGCGGTCCTTACCCTGATGATTAGCGGGTGTTGGGTAATTTCCCTGGTGCGGCAAATTATCGAGCGATCGGCGACGATCCTACCTCAACCGGAAACCTTGCCCCATCCCAGATAAGCCCTATCCGGCTGGCTGTTTCTCTCCGAACAATCGGTACTCTAGTCATTAAAAGGAAAATCACCATGAACAGACTCAAAATTCTACTCGTAGCACTCATGATGCTTGTCAATTTGGCGATCGCTGCTCCCTCCTTAGCTGAACCCAGCGTTGCACAAGTCCTGCAAAACCCCGAGTATATTCAAGTCACGCAACAGCTGAATGACTTAATGGCACAGGACATGCAAAATTCCACGCCAGAGGAAAGACAGGCCGCTCAGAGCCAGATCATCACTTTACAAATGCAGAAATATGCCCTGGAAACTGGGGAAACCTGGGGACAATGTTTCAACTTCACGGGTCATACCTTAGCCATCTACGGTAAGGGTAAAAACCTCAAAAAGCGCTTTCCCATGGGTCAAGCACCCAGCGCGATGTACTATTTAGCCAACGGTCAAGCAACTGACGATGAATGGGATTGTGATGGGGTCTATGTTCCGGCAGAGGTCACGGTGGCTGGCCTAGCGCCTGCCGAGGGGCAACCGCCGAGTCCCCTGGCCGCAACAACGGTTGATGGTAGCCAGTTGATGGTGATGTCCACTCCGGGCAGTGCTCCGGGTAGCCCGGAATGGTCCCTGAGCCTAACTCCCGCCCAAGTGTACAAACCCGGTGATGCCTGGAATGTACCGAATTTGACACAAGGCATGATCGATCGCCAAATCCCCAATGCACCCATTAATGATTAATGGGTCGCTGTAACTCAGCCACAGTCATAGAATTTATGCCAAGCTCAAAACCACGCTCTCCACGGTCAATCCCCCTCAGTTCCCCTCTGATTCGGGATCACCTGGCCAATGAACGCACCTATCAATCCTGGATGCGTAGCGCGATCGCTTTAATTGGATTTGGCGTCATCATTGTGCGGCTTCAGATCGCACGGCCTGCATCGGTTTTACCGGGAAATGGTTGGAAACTGGGATTACTGTTTGCTCTGGCTGGCCTCTTGACGCTTTTTCTATCCATCCAGCATTATTTCTTAGTGCGCGACAGCATTGAAAAAGACACCTATCAACCCGCCGATCCTTTAGTCTTTTTGTTTAGCGCCACCGTGTTAGCACTCGGTGTGGGTGTCCTTTACTACGTGTTTGCCATTCCGTTTGAATTTTCTTCTCAGCTACTGATTGAATGAGTTACTCCGTATTCATAAATTGAATGCTTGGCGTTTTCCATCGACAGCGTTACGGCGGCGGTTGCCCTCTCGGATCAGATTGGGCTGGTTTTGACTGGATGCCTGATTGGGATTGTGATGCTGCGCATAATGGCCGGTATGTTTATTCAATTATTGGCAACGTTCACCCATCTGCAAGATGCTGCCTACCTCACAGTGCTGGGCATAGGACTCCGCTTGCTATTTAAAGCCTGTTTGCCCGACTATTTGCCACCAGATTGGACAGTCTTGATGATCATGGCCCTGCTGTTTAGCTGGGGATTTTCAAAGCGAAGTTCGCCGCAACTGCAACAGGATGGCTAGAGAGCCAGCCCCTGTGGCAGTCTCACATCACCCACGCGTTATTGACCATCCCTAGATTGACCATCCCTAGGTATCGTCGATAGCCGTCATTTATGCCCATGGGACCACCACTTTTGTCCAATCTCTCATAAATCCCCAGTTAGCCTATCAAGATGCTGGGGATTTTTTCTTGCATTTTCTTCGCCTCCGCGGTACTATCAGTTCTGTCAAATAGGTCTGTATTCCTACCGACTTATCGTAGATTGCTCGAGGAGAGTTTCGCATGAATCGATGGCATTCGCTCCTGGGTCGCTGGGGACGCTTTGTAGACAGCACGTCCTCCCGCCTCAGGTTCAATTCGCTGAAAGGCTTTGTTTCACTATTCCTGATTGGCGCTGTATTGAGTCTGGTTGTTGCCGCTTGCTCCGGTGGCAATACCCCTTCAACCACAGCGAGTCCAACCGGAGGAGCCAGTCCCGCATCGGCGTCGAAGCAAGACGTGGAACTGACCCTAGTGGGCTATGCCGTTCCCAAAGCAGCACATGATGCCATCATTCCTAAGTTTGTGGAAAAGTGGAAAGCAGAAAAGGGACAGAACGTTACCTTTAAGCAGAGTTATGGGGGTTCGGGTTCTCAAACCAGAGCTGTGATTGATGGGCTGGAAGCCGATGTGGTGCATTTGGCGATCGGGGCGGATGTCAACAAGCTAGTAAAGGCTGGTCTTGTTAATGAAACTTGGACGAAGCTGCCTAACAATGGCATTGTGGGTGAAACGGTGGCGGCCATCATCACCCGCGAGGGTAATCCCAAGGGCATTAAGACCTTCGCTGACTTAACCAAAGAGGGTGTCAAATGGATTACTGCTGATCCCAAAACTTCGGGGGGTGCCCGCTGGAATTATTACGCCCTTTGGAATTACGCTAAAAAAACTGGCGCTGATGATGCCAAGGCCCTAGAATTTGTCACGAAAGCCTTCAAAAACGTGGCCGTTCTCGCTAAAGATGCGCGGGAATCCACCGATGCCTTTGCTAAACAGGGTCAGGGCGATGCGCTAGTGAACTATGAGAACGAAGTCATCCTGGCGAAGCAGAAGGGTGAAAAGCTCGACTTCGTAGTTCCTGAAATTAATATTTCGATTGACACGCCCGTTGCTGTGGTCGATAAGAATGTGGATAAGCACGGCACTCGGGAAGCGGCCCAAGCCTTTGTCGAATATCTGTTTACACCAGAGGCACAGCGGGAGTTTGCTAAGGTTGGTTTCCGTCCTCTGGGCGATTTAGGTAAGGACAAAGAATTTGTTGACCAGTTTCCCGCTGTGAAGCAACTCGGCAAGATCGATGAATATGGTGGCTGGAAGGAAGCCCAAAAGGCTTTTGAGGATGGCGGTGCATTTGATCAAGTGCGCGCTCAAATTAAGTAACTTCTTTCCCTTTTCATGCCTTCTATGGCTGGCGGCTGGGTGAGCCAAGCTTGCCCAGCCGCCCCCGCATCACTAACGGATCAAGAATCATTGACTTTAGTTCATTAAGTTGGATCGGTTTTTTAACAGAAAATCCTCCAAAAAGTTGGTAAAAAGCTAGTGATAATGCAGTTTCAAAACAGTTGTAACGCAACCGTTGCAAAGCAGTTAAAACAGTTGCAAGACTAAGTTCAGTTGCAAGACTAAGTTTACAAGAATAATTTACTCACAAGTTATTCACAATGGGTGGATAAATCAATGGCTTCTTCTGTCTCCTCGCCTCGTTCTCTGGGTGATTCGCCCTGGAAAGTATTTTTGCACTCCCTGATTCATATGCCGTGGACCTGGCGAATTATGCTGGGCTATCTGGTGTTTATGCTGTTTTTGCCCACAGCGGCCATGTTTTTGAAAGCTACGGCCCTGGGGCCAGCCGAGTTCTGGCGAATTGCTAGTAGCCCCATTGCGATCGCCACCTATGATGTTACCTTTACAACTTCCCTGGCAGCATCGTTAATTGATGGGTTATTTGGCGTTTTGATTGCCTGGGTGCTGGTGCGATATGATTTCCCCTTTAAGCGCATCATTGACGCTTCTATTGATCTGCCATTCGCTTTACCCACAGCAGTTGCTGGGTTGACCTTGGCCACGGTTTATAGCGAAAACGGCTGGATTGGCTCCTTATTTGCCCCGTTGGGGATCAAAATTGCCTTCACTCGGTTAGGCGTGGGCATTGCCATGATGTTTATCTCATTGCCCTTTGTCGTTAGGACCGTACAACCTGTACTAATGCAAATGGAAAAAGATACGGAAGAAGCAGCTTGGTCCTTGGGCGCTTCTTCATGGCAAACGTTCTGGCGGGTGCTGTTACCGCCCCTGCTTCCCGCTATTTTAACGGGGATTGCGTTAGGGTTCTCTCGGGCTGTGGGTGAGTATGGCTCAACGGTGATTGTTTCGTCTAACACGCCCTTCAAAGACCTGATTGCGCCGATCTTGATTTTCCAGCGTCTCGAACAATATGACTATACGGGGGCCACGGTGATCGGCATGGTGCTCTTGCTGATTTCACTGGTGATGCTACTCGTGATTAACTTCATTCAAGCATGGGGCAAACGGTATGACTGAGCATGGGATTGGAGCAGCAATGGAAACGCTGGATATTCCGCCTCACAACGTGGGTTCCGAAAAGAAAAGTTGGGTTCCGCCGATCTTGATTACGATCGCACTTCTCTTTTTAGGTCTAGTACTTTACATTCCTGCGGCCAACGTCTTTTATCAGGCATTTCACAAGGGTGTGGGTCCGTTTTTGCATAATCTTAGGGAACCCAATTTCCAGCATGCCGTGAAGATGACGTTGGGGCTAGCTGCAATCGCCGTGCCCCTGAATACGATCTTCGGATTAGCTACGGCTTGGGCGCTCGCCCGCAAACGTTTTCGTGGCCGGACCTTGCTACTGAGCATTGTGGACTTACCATTTGCTATCTCCCCGGTGGTTGCAGGGTTAATGATTGTGCTGTTATACGGGCGCAACGGTTGGTTTGGCGGTTGGCTACAAGATCATGGAATCAATATTGTGTTTGCCTTCCCTGCAATGTTGCTCGCAACCATGTTTGTCAGCATGCCCTTTGTCGCCCGCGAGGTGATTCCAGTTTTAGAAGAGGAGGGCTTTGATCAAGAAGAAGCCGCTTATACTCTGGGGGCGAATCCCTGGCAAACCTTTTGGCGGGTGACAGTGCCTAATATTCGGTGGGGCTTGCTCTACGGTATTCTCTTAACCAATGCGAGAGCCATGGGCGAATTTGGTGCAGTTTCCGTGGTATCCGGAAATATCGCAGGTAAGACACAAAGCTTACCTCTGTATGTAGAAGAGGCCTATAAGGGCTATGAAACTGAAGCGGCCTATGCTGCCGCTGTTCTATTGGCTCTGTTAGCGGTAGTGACCTTGGTGGTGAAGGAAATTATCGAGCGGAGAACGGGTGGACATCTTAAAAAAGTGCATTAGTGATGAGAAGCCGTAATGACTGAAGACAATCGATTGACTCAACGGCGGGTTCGCATGCGAATTCCTAAGCAGTTCCACCAGGAACCGGTGATTTCCCAACTGGTTTCTGAGTATCAGGTGACAGTCAATATTACAGCCGCGATTCTGGGTGCCAACGCTAGTGGTGATGGCTGGTTTGACTTAGAGCTACGTGGCACGGAAGATCATGTCCTCAACGCGTTGGGATATATCAATGACCTAGGGTTAGAGGTCTGGCGAGAAACCGATCAAGATGGCTGGTGACATCACGATATCCAATGCAGATCCTGCCATATTTTCAATGGTTAATTAGCGATTTAGCATGCTGACGGTCTTGATTTGCCAAGTGTGTCTGTGGCAGTCTATGTTCAACCCAAAACCACGGTTTGTCGATCAAGATTTAGTAGTTAATTGCACAGGAGTTAAGTATGATGCGATCGCTGCAAAGGCTGAAAAAATCTCGAGTTTTGCTTGTTTTAGCCGCGTTAGTTGCCGCACTTGTTCTGATACCGTCGCTGGCCTTGTCGTCCTTTGCGGCCTCCCCAAAAACGACGATTCAATTTGTCTCTCCGAATTGGGTCAGTGCCAACGCCAAAAATCCCAATCTCCGAGTCCTTGATCTGCGTACCTCTCCGCTGGAATATATTTCAGATCACTTGCCCGGTGCGGTGAACATTGCGGACACAGTGTTTCGCGGTCCTAATGGAGTATTGCCCGTACAGTATTGGGATAAGGCTAAAATCGGTAGCCTCTTTGCCCAAGCCGGTGTCTCTACGAATAGCCAGGTTTTGGTGTATTCCAACGGTACTGATGTCCTGGGTGCAACCATGGTGGCCTATTTGTTGGAGCGATCGGGCGTCAAAGATGTTTACGTTTTAGATGGGGGGTACGCAGGATACAAGGCTGCGGGACAACCGACAACAAAAATCTTTCCGCGCTACAAGGCTGGACAGTTCACCGTGAACGATAATTCAGCGATTCGGGTGTCGCTGGATCAGGTGAAGCAATTGATCGGGAAGCCCGGTATTGTCTTTATCGATCCTCGCCCACCAGAATTGTTCAGGGGCGAGCGGGATATTTGGGTACGCAATGGCCACATTCCCGGTGCGCGGAATATCCCTTGGCCCACCTTTACGGAGGCTAATAATGCACAGGAAGATTTGAAAAATCCCCACAAGCTCAAGTCGTTGGATGCGATTCGTAAATTATTAGCAGAACGGGGGATTAAGCCCAGCGATGATATCATCGTGAGTTGCAGTACCGGCAGAGAAGCGACCTTGCAATACGTGGTGCTGAAGCATTTATTGGGCTATCCCAAAGTCCGAATTTATGAAGGATCCTGGACCGAGTACAGCACCACTGACTTGCCGGTGGCGACAGGTCCTGAAAAGACGTTGACCTCTGATATTCGCTCTTAGGTGTGTTTATGAATCTGACTCGTTCACTGTTGCTCAGTTTGATTGTGCTGTTTGCTATGGGGATGGTCTCGCCCAGTAGTTTGGCAGGCTCTTCCCAGAGTAGTTTGGTAGCTTGTAAATTGCCTCCGGCTCCACCCAAGCCTCCCGTCAAAAAGTAATCTGCATCTTCCACTCAAAATTCCAGGCATAAACAGTTACAAAATAGTGCTGTCTAGCTGGCAAACACTATATATCCAGGGTTGACCACATCCAGGCTTGACCGATTCCCATGAATAAAACTTCAGAGGCTCTACCCATTGCTAACATGTTTACCAATCGATTGCATTCCCAATGGTGGATCGCGGCGATCGCGCTGTTCCTGTTCACCCTTGGGGCGATCGCGCTGAGCCAATATGGTTGGCGACAGAGTTGTCTATTTCTGATCGGAGGGTTACTGGGCCTGACGTTGTACCAGGCTAGTTTCGGCTTTGCCTCTGCTTATCGCCAACTCCTGGTACAGCGACAGGCGCGGGGTATTTACGCTCAATTGATCATGCTCGCGATCTGCCACGCTTCTGTTTGCGCCTGTTCTAGCGTGGGGATCTATTTGGGGACAACCTGTCGAGGGCGCGATCGCGCCGATCGGCGTACCCGGAGCGATCGGGGCTTTTGTATTTGGTATTGGCATGCAGTTGGGTGGAGCCTGCGGGTGTGGCACGCTCTACACCCTCGGGGGAGGGAGCATTACCATGCTGCTGACCTTGGTCACTTTTTCCATAGGGGCATTCTGGGCCAGTCTTACCCGTCAACTTTGGGTTGGGTTACCCACGGGCGAGCCGATTGTGTTGGGGACGGTGATCGGTTGGCCGATGGCCGTTATTGTCCAACTGGCACTCTTGGGCTTCCTCGCGATGGCGTTACGGTGGTGGAGCCTCCGGGAAACGGCAAGGCAGCGGCAGGCCGCGTTGGAAATACCCATCTCGGATTCTGGATCTGGCTTTTGGGGTTCCCTGCTGTACGGTCCTTGGCCACTCTGGTCGGGGGCGATCGGCTTGGCTGTGCTCAGCGGGTTGACCCTGATCCTGTCGGGACAGCCCTGGCGGATTACCTGGGGCTTTGCGCTATGGGCCGCCCACAGCGCCATCTCGTTGGGTTGGGACTCATCCTCTAGTCCATTCTGGGGGAGTGAACCCGCCCAACAGATTCTCAGCCAAGGCATTTTTGCCGATGTTAGTTCAGTGATGAATCTTGGCATTATTTTAGGGGCGGCTCTGGCTGCGGCTTTAGCGGGGCGGTTAGTCGCCCAAGGGCACTTCACTGTGCCGTTGGTGACCCGTCGCCTAGGCGGTGGCCTGATTATGGGCTATGGTGCATTTTTGGCCGCTGGCTGTAATGTCAGTGCGTTTTTGGGTGGAATCGCGTCTACCAGTTTGCATGGTTGGGTCTGGATTGTTAGTGCCCTTGCTGGCAGCGCGCTGGGAGTTTGGTTACTCCAACCGCGATCGCGGTTGGAGTAATCGCGGTTGGAGTCATAAACCGTTAGCTGCATAGGATTCTGGATAATACGCTCTAGATAACACGCTTTGGACAAAACACTATGACGAATTCACACCGTTTTGAAACACTGCAAGTTCATGCCGGCCAAGAACCAGCTCCCGGAACCAATGCCCGCGCTGTCCCGATTTACCAAACCACGTCCTACGTATTTGATGATGCCGATCATGGGGCGCGGTTATTTGCCCTCCAGGAATTTGGCAACATCTACACCCGCATCATGAACCCGACCACGGATGTCTTTGAGAAACGGGTGGCGGCCCTGGAAGGAGGGGTGGCCGCTCTGGCCACCGCCAGTGGGCAGGCGGCACAGCTTTTAGCCATTACGAACATTGCCCAGGCGGGGGACAACATTGTTTCAACCAGCTTTTTGTATGGCGGCACCTATAACCAATTCAAGGTGACATTCCCGCGATTGGGCATTGATGTCAAGTTTGTCGAAGGAGATGAGGCGGAAAATTTTCGCCGGGCGATCGACGATCGCACCAAGGCCCTGTACGTAGAAACCATTGGCAATCCCCAGTTCAACGTCCCTGACTTTGCCGCGCTGGCCCACATTGCCCATGAACACGGCATTCCGCTGATTGTTGATAATACCTTTGGTGCTGCCGGATATTTGGCCCGCCCGATTGAATACGGAGCCGATATCGTGGTGCAATCGGCCACGAAATGGATTGGCGGGCATGGGACATCCATTGGTGGCGTCATTGTCGATTCCGGTAAATTCGATTGGGGCAACGGCAAGTTTCCCGTGTTTACAGAACCCTCTCCTGGCTACCACGGATTAAAGTTTCAAGAGGTGTTTGGTCCGCAGGGTCCCTTCGGCAACATTGCCTTTATCATTAGAGCCCGCGTGGAGGGGCTGCGGGATTTAGGCCCGAGCCTCAGTCCCTTCAATGCGTTTCTGTTGTTGCAAGGCTTGGAAACCCTCTCCCTACGGGTACAGCGCCATGTTGATAATGCCTTGGAATTGGCGCAATG